>JANNOG010000031.1:0-23176 GCA_031398915.1 Micrococcales bacterium
GCGGGCGCGACGATCGAGTTCTCACAGCTGTTCCTGCCCGGGATCATCGCGGTGGGTGTTTTCCTGTCCAGTTTCCAGGCGTTGGCCATCGAGATCGCGATCGAACGTGACAACGGCACTCTCAAGCGGTTGCGCGGGACCCCGATGCCGCCCTCGGCGTATTTTCTGGGCAAGATCGCCCAGGTGGTCATCACCACGGTCATTCAGCTGGCGTTGCTGCTGACCGTGGCGGCCCTGCTGTACAACGTGCCTATGCCGGACAACGCGGACAGCTGGCTACGGTTCGGCTGGCTGGTGCTGCTGGGCTCGGCCAGTGGAACGGCATTGGGTATCGCGTACTCGTCGATTCCACCCAATACGCGCTCGGCCACCGTCATGGTGACGCTGCCGGTCATTCTGTTGTCGTTCATCTCCGGGGTGTACTTCACCTGGACCCAATTGCCGTCCTGGATGCAGGACCTGGCCTCGATCTTCCCCCTCAAGTGGATCGCCCAAGGAATGCGGTCGGTGTTCCTGCCCGACGTGCCGTCGGCATTCGAGGCCCAGGATTCGTGGCAGACGCCGCAGACGGCCATCGTGTTGGGCGTCTGGCTGGTCATCGGTCTGGTCCTGGCCCGGCTGACCTTCCGGTGGCTGCCCAAGGGAGACGGCTGAGGTTCTTCTCCTTGGGGGTACCCTGTAGGTATGCCTAAGTTGAGCGTCTACCTTTCCGATGACTTGTACGCAGCAGCCAAAGCTCATGATCTGGCGTTGTCGTCGCTGCTGCGTGGCGCTGTAGAGGCCGAGTTGGCGTTGTCGGACCGTCGCGCGTGGGTCGCACGAATGTCGGCACGAGGTGACCGGACGATTCCGGTGATCGACACGGCAGCCGCCCTCGACGCCGCTCGGGACGAGTTCGGTCGGTGATCGTCCTCGACGCCTCCGCTCTTGTGGACGCGGTTCTGGACCAGCCGTCAGCCCCATGGGTGGTGGAGCACGTAGCTGCCGATGAGGTCAGCGCTCCGGGCCATCAGCCCGCCGAGGTGCTGTCGGCCTTGGCGAGGATCCTGCGCGGCGGCGAGATCGACGAGGTGATGTGCTCCGCCGCCCTCGACGCCGCCCTGTCGCTGCCGCAACATCTCCTACCCGTCACCCCCGACCTGGTGCGCCGCGCATTCCACCTGCGCGATCGCCTGCGGGTCGTCGACGGTCTGTATGTCGCCCTGGCCGAGCGTTTGGGCTGCCCACTGGTCACCACAGACCTGCGTCTGGCGCGAGCGTCATTGCCCTGCGAAGTCCTGACCCCACCTCGCTGAGCACCCCAGCTGGACCACGACCCTGCCGATCGCCGCATGACGAGGCACCTACAGGTTGATGCCCACCAAGCGGGCCTCAGGTTCGAGGGTAACCCCGAACCTCGCCCGGACCGCGGCGATGACCTCGCGGGCGAGCGCGACGACGTCGGCGGCCGTCGCGCCGCCGCGGTTGGTCAGCGCCAGCGTGTGCTTGGTGGACACCGCGGCCGGACCTGGCAGGCCGTAGCCCTTTCCGATGCCCGCGTGATCGATCAGCCAGGCCGCAGAAACCTTCACCCGGCCGTCAGCGGTGGACCAGCGGGGGGTGCTCACCGGGAGGCGTTCGGCGGTGTCGACGTCCAGCACGGGGTTGGTGAAGAACGACCCGACGCTCCAGGTGTCGTGATCCGCCACGTCCAGGACCATCCCCTTGGCGCGGCGTAAGGCCAGCACCGCCGAGCGGACCTCGGCGAGCGGGACCCGGCTACCGAGGTCGACTCCCAGATGGCGGGCCAGCTCGGCGTAGGCGATCGGGGTCGACAGATCAGCCAGCGGAAGCTGGAACGTGACGGTCAGGACGACGTAGCGGTCACCCTCGTTGGGCCCCGTGTCGATCGCCCGCTTGAACATCGAATCGCGATACCCGAACCCGCACTCACCGACTGCGAACGTGTGGACGCGACGATCGACCCGGTCATAGGTCCGAACAGCCATGATCGTCTGGGCGACCTCCTGGCCGTAGGCGCCCACGTTCTGAACCGGTGTGGCACCGGTCGATCCGGGGATGCCCGACAACGCCTCGATCCCCGCCAGGCCACGCCGGACGGCGGTGTCGACCAGGTCGTCCCATGGATGTCCGGCTGCGACGGTGAGGACGGAGCCGGCACAGGCCAGCGCCTCGTCGTCAGCAGTCACGCCCATGGTCCGCACGTGGACGACCGTGCCGGGCCACCCGTCGTCACCGATGACCACGTTCGACCCACCAGCCACCAGCAGGACCGGGGAGCCGGCATCGTCAGCTGTCCGCACGGCATCGACCAGTTCGGTCTCGGTCGTCGCGGTGACCAGGTGCTGGGCCGGGCCACCAACGCGGAGGGTGGTGAGGGCAGCGAGCATCACGCCTGCTCGTCGACGGGCGGCTGGTCCTGCGGTACCGGCTGGTCCTGCGGTGCCGGCTGGCGAAGCGCGGGCGCGATGATCGCACCCAATACCCCGGCACCGGCAGCCACCAGCAGACCGGTGACGGTCGCGGTGTTCTCGGCGACGAAGCCGACCAGCGGCGGACCGGCCAGGAACGCCGTATACCCGATGCTGGCCACGACCGAGACCCTCATCGAGGCTCGCGCCGGGTCGTCCCCGGCGGCGCTCATTCCCACCGGGAAGCCCAGACTGCCGCCCAGACCCCACAGGACGGCCCCGACCGCGACGCCGACGAGTCCAGGCAGAGCTACCACCGCGAGGACGCCCGCCACCGCGAAACCGCCGGTGGCGATGAGGACCCGGGCCCGCCCGTACCGGTCCAGGAACCACGATCCTGCGAAGCGTCCCACCGTCATGGCCGACACGAACACGGCGAAAGCAGCCGTGCCCACCCAGTTCTCGGCGTTGCGGCTGTCGATCACGGCAATCGCCAGCCAGTCGTTGGCGATCCCCTCGACCAGAGCGAAGGCCATGACCAGCAGTCCGATGGCCAGGGTGCGGGGTTCGCGCCACGCTTGTGCCACACCGAATCCGCGATCGCTGGGGACGGCGGCGTGTTCGCCCTCGGTGGGGATGAAGGCGGTCGTGGCCAACCACAACACGACGATCGTCAGCAGGGCGACCGCCAGCAGGTGCGGGCCGCGCGCAACCTCGGCCCAGGCGAGGAAGGCGGCCAGACCGGCGGCGGCGACTGTCCCCAGACTGAACGCGCCGTGAAAGCTGGGCATGATCGAGTAGCCGACTCGACGCTCGACCTCGCCTGCCTCGACGTTCATGGCGACGTCCCACGACCCGATGGCCAAGCCGGTGGCGAACAAGCCCAGGGCCAGTAGCCACGGATTGGGGGCGAATGCCGGACCCAGGACGGCGATGCATCCCAGCGTGCCCATCACCCGGATGGTCGTCGCCGAACCGAGCCGAGACACCAGCGGACCAGCCGCGGGCAGTGCGGTGATGGCGCCCGCCGAGGCCGCCAGCAGGACGATTCCGAGCCGCTGCGGGCTCAGGTCCAGGTCGTCGCGGATCGCGGGGAGCCGCGCCAGCCACGAGGCGAACAGGAAGCCGTTGATGGTGAACACCGCGTAGACGGCGACTCGGGCCCGGCGGACGGTGACAGGCGGGCGGTTATCGGTGACGCTCATGTACTCCCTCGATCCGCCGTGAGACTGTCAGTAGTCGGTGAGCGCTGCAGCCGGGTCGAGGATAGGTCCGATCAGGCGAGGGCGACTGTGGCTCTGGCCTTGCCGAGGACGGCGGCCCCGGCCAGGCGAACGTCGAGGCCGACGGCGGCAGTCCGGGCTGTGACGTCGATCGCCGTTACCGTGCCGGTGACGACGATCTCGGCGTGTCCCGGGTCGGGCACGGGGACCGGGCGGGTGAATCGGCACGAGTAGGCGAGCACGGCCGCTGCTGCCCCGGCCCACTCGGTCAGCAGGGTCGACGCGGCGCCCATCGTCCACATGCCGTGTGCGATGACTCCCGGCAGGCCCACACCCTGGGCGAAGCGGTCGTTGTAGTGGATGGGGTTGTGATCCCCCGAGGCAGCGGCATAGGCGATCAGCCGAGCGCGATCCACGCGGACGCGGATCTCGCCGATCGAGTCACCCACGGCAACGTCGTCGATCCTGCGCCGCCGGCTGCCGGTAGTCACTCGGCGCGCCTCACGACCAGCATCGACACGGCCGTACACACCGGATCCCCGGATGCTGTCGTGATCTCGTTGCGCGTAGTCACCATGTCGTTGCCGGCCATCGTTCGAATCCCGTCGACGTGCAACGTGACGATCAGTTCGTCGCCCGCAACGATCGGGCGGTGGTGAACGAAGGACTGCTCGCCGTGCACGACCCGCGAAAAGTCGATACCCGCCGCCGGGTCCTCGATCAGGCGGGCATCGCTGCGTTGGGCGACGACGACCGCGAAGGTCGGGGGGGCGACCACGTCGGGGAAACCCGCCGCCCGAGCCACCGCCACGTCGTGGTGCCAGCCATCGTCGGCCCCGACAGCGGACGCGAAGGCTCGAACGTGCTCACGGCCCACGACGAAAGGCTCGCCGGGCAGGTACTGCCGTCCGACGAGCGCAGGGTCGACGCCGCTCAGCGGGTCTCGCGGTGCGGGGTGTGGCGCTTGCACCGCGGGCAGTGCTTGGCGAGCTCGAGGCGGTCGGGGTCGTTGCGCCGGTTCTTCTTCGTGATGTAGTTGCGTTCCTTGCACTCGGTGCACGCCATGGTGATCTTGGGGCGGATGTCGGCGCTCTTGGCGGCCACGGTTACTCCTGTCTGGACGGAACCCGGGCGCGGCGCTCGGGTGGTGAGGCGAGTAGCGATGGCCGGACTTGAACCGGCGACACAGCGATTATGAGCCGCTTGCTCTACCAACTGAGCTACACCGCCACGGCGGTCACACTCGCCGCAAGCGTCGTGCGTGTCCGCCAGAGCCCCGATAGGGATTCGAACCCTAGACCTTCTCCTTACCATGGAGACGCTCTACCGCCTGAGCTATCGGGGCGGGGCGTCAGAAGCGTACCCGACACCCACCCCCTCGTGGCCACCCGGCGGCGGTCGTCGGGTCCGCCCCAGACGAGCTGGATACCGGGGTCAGCGCCCCTGAGCCAGAGCGAGCTGAAGGACGTGGCGCCCCGGCTCGCGATAGAGCGGTAGCAGCCCCTCGACGATCGTCGTGAGCCGTCGGGTGTCCAGCCAGGCGGGGCCGCCGAGACGCTCGTGAGCCGCCTCCGTCAGACACACCTGCGACCAGCCCGGCGGCTGGGTTCCCACCCGAACGAGGTCGTCACGACCTGCATCGAGCAGGCGGCGGGCATTGCGTTCACCGATCCGCGCGTAGGCGACGGTCTCGACCTCCATCCCGGGCACGATCACCTTGACCGAGTGGGCACCGTGTTCACCGGGGAAATCGGCCACCAGCACCTCGAAACCCCGATCCATCAGGGGCGCGGTGACGCGTTCCAAGGGCGGCTGCGGCGCCGTGACGGGGCGAGGCAGGTCCTCGTAGGCGACCGTGGCGTGCCGGGCGAACACCGTCGAGTCGAGCAGCGGTCGCCACTGCTCCTCGGGCATCCGCGTCCATGCCAGCATGGCGTCGAGGACCCGCTGCTCGTCGCCGTCGACGTCCACGTGGGCGAGTATCGCGGGCAGGTAGTGGGGCCCGGCAATGGCTTCGATCTCGGCCAGCGGGCCGTGCA
Organism: Micrococcales bacterium; assembly: GCA_031398915.1. Lineage (GTDB taxonomy): Bacteria > Actinomycetota > Actinomycetes > Actinomycetales > JBBAYJ01 > JANNOG01. The sequence goes on from JANNOG010000031.1 coordinate 5,674, forward strand.
TGAACGCCTTGCGGGACCTCGCGGCCGCAAATTCCAGCACTGCTTTGCGGATCGCGACGTCGCGGTCCGGGTGGGCCGCCTCGCCGCATGCGGTGGCGATGATCAGGCCGTCGTCCGCGGCCGAGCCCACCGCGAACACGTTGACCACCCCGTCGTCGGTCGATGCCAGCTTGACCGTGGTCGTGACACCGGCGGCTGCGAGGCGACCGAGCGCCTCGATGGTCGTCGGATCCTCGCAACCCGTGAGATCCAGGACCAGGCCGCGATCGAGAGCGCGGAACGCCAGGCCGTTGCCGTCGCGCTGCAGAATCTCGCCCACGGCGTGGGCGACTGCCTGTTGCCAGGTCAGACCGGCGCCGAGGCCGTTGGTCACCGGGTGGATCAGCCAGCCGGCCGCCGGCGGGGCGCCCGGCAGGTCGCCGGGGGCGCTGGCGACGAACTCGGCCGGCACCCACACCTGCGCGTCGTCGCCCACGCGACGGGTGGGCGACCACCGCAGTGGGCGGTCGACGTCGTATGCCGTGCCCGCCGGCAGGCCCAGCGTGCGCGGATCGACGACGTTGTCCCGGCCGAATGTGCGGAGCAGTTGCGACTCCGTGCCGTCCAGTAGTGCGCTCGCCCGGAGCCGTCGGATCCCGAGAACCCGCTCCAGGGCCTCGCCGAGGGCACCCACGACGGCGTTGGCGCGGTGCAGGCCGTACCCGATGCCGCCGGCGGCCTCATCGGGGTGGGCGGGGTCCGACCAGTACAGCGACCACGCCGGCAACCCGACCCGGTCCAACGGGCCGATGTCGAACTCGACCGGCGCGGTGCCGGGTAGCTCGCTGCGATAGACAGCTTCGGCCTCGGCCAGGGATGCGTCGGACACGATTGGTGACGGTAGCCCGCGGCTGTGCCAGGTGCGCGGCGACGGTGTCGCGGCAGGACTATGCCTGGACCAGCCGCAATCGTTGTGGGCTGGACCGCATATCGCGTTGGATCAAGCCGCGTGCTTCGAGATCCACCTTCGTATAGGTGCAGTAGTTGCGCAGCCGCCCACCCGGAAAGGCCTCGTGTCGGCCGTAACGCAGTTGGGCGGCATCCACTACGTCACGCAGCAGGACACCGGCCGCGCCCGCCTGGGTGACCATCTCCATGATGTGTTCGCGCATCAACGTGTACTGCCCGAGATCCATCGTCCAGCCGTCCAACCCACCCGGGCGGGTGGAATTGAATATCTCCACCCGACCGCGCTCGCGGGCTGCCGCGTCGGCCACCCACGCACTGTCCGGGACCGGGGCCGAATGGGGATTCACGGCGCCTTCTCGACGTGCTCCTTGAGCTGCTGGAGATCCTTGACGTGCAACGCCCTGACCTGACGGCCGATGACCGATTCGGCCAGCTGGCGCAGCCCGGGCGGCAGCGGGGCGGTGGCACGAAAGTCCAGCAGCACCCGCGTCGCGGCGCCGTCGAGGTCCTCGACCCGGAAGTCGATCTCGGGGGTCATCTCCCGACCACCCGGCCCCCGGTTGCGCAGCCGGTACTCGACGGTGTCGGCCGTGACCCGCGACAAGGTCTGTCGGCCCTGTTGCGTTCCCTTACGGTCGGTGAAGACGATCTGCGAGCCGAGAGAGGTCCCGTCACCATCGACAGCGCACGTGTATCCCGTCGCTTGCGGCCACGCCGACCACTTCATGACCTCGTGCTCGTCGGCGATGGCGGCGAGCACCTGCGCGGCCGGCCGGTCGATGACGATGCTCTCGGTCCACTTCATGTGCCCTCCAAGGTGATTCGACTGACGAATAGTGAGAGCATCGAACCATGGTGAGGGATGAGCCGGCAGGCGCCCCCCACCCCGACGACCCGCTGCTCCTCGCGTGTCGGCGCCTGGCCCGGGCAATGGACGCCTTCGACGAGGCGGCCTGCCGTTCGCTCGGCGTCGGGCGCAGCGACCTGCGGGCGCTCAACCTTCTCGAACATGGGCCGTTGAGTGCGGCCACGCTGGCGGACGGGCTGGGGCTCTCGCGCGCCACGGTCACCACGCTGATCGACCGGCTGGAGAACGCCGGATACGTCGAGCGCACGCCCGACCCCGACGACCGGCGCAGCGTCCGCATCGCTCTGCAGCCGGCCACGTTCGCGGCATTCGCGCGGATCTATCGACCGCTGGGGATCGAGGTATATGGCGCGGTCTCCGGGCTGAGCGACGACAACCGCCACGTGGTCGTCACAGCCCTCGCTGCAATGGCGTCAGCATTCGTGGAAGCAGGAGGCGGCTTGGACATTCTCGGAAAATGAGCCAGGCGCGTGGACGAGCATCCGGCGACGGCTCGTCTGGGCGGGGGCGCTTTTGGCTGGGCTGTGAGGAATGAAACGCCGCTCATTCCCGATCGCCCTGCCAAACGCCGGATCTTGGCGGCCCGGCGGCTCGGCACCCGGACAGCCGAAGGGCCCCACCCGAGGTCCGGAATGGGGCCCTGACCTGCGGCTACAGGCCGTGGTGCTGGTGGTGGCAGGTGATGGATTCGAACCAACGTAGGCTGAGCCGGCGGTTTTACAGACCGCTCCCTTTGGCCGCTCGGGCAACCTGCCTGGTGCGTGCCGACCGCTGTGAGGCGTGTAGGCGGGTGTCAGGATAGCAAGCGCGCGGGGGTGGCCATCCCCGCACACAAGGAGGCGCACACGTGGCAGATGCATCGTTCGACGTCGTCAGCAAAGTCGATCGTCAGGAGGTCGACAACGCCCTCAACCAGGCGATCAAAGAGGTCGAGCAGCGCTACGACTTCAAGGGTGTCGGCGCCACCCTCGCCTGGTCGGGCGACACGACCATCGTCATGACCGCCAACAGCGAGGAGCGTGTCACCGCCGTCCTCGACGTCCTGCAGACCAAGCTAATCAAGCGAGGCATCTCGCTGAAGTCGCTGGAGACGGGCGAACCTCGCGCCTCAGGCAAGGAGTACCGCCTGGACGCCGAGGTCAAGGAGGGCCTGACCCAGGAGAACGCCAAGAAAGTCTCCAAGATCATCCGCGACGAGGGGCCCAAGGGCGTCAAGGCCCAGATCCAAGGTGACGAGCTGCGGGTGACCGGCAAGTCCCGCGACGATCTCCAGGCCGTCATCGCGCTGCTCAAGGGTCAAGACCTCGACGTGGCCCTGCAGTTCGTCAACTACCGCTGAACCAGTGCCGCCGGCCGAGGCGACGGCACCAGCGGGCCATGCGGCCGAGCCGCTGAGGTCGGCGTGGACAGCGCTGGGTGGGCGACCCGACCTGGTCGACCACGTCCGGCTGACCGGCAACCCCGACGGGTTGCTGCCGTCTGCGTTCCCCGCATTTCCGGCGATGGTCGCGGCGGTGTGCTGCTCGACTCTGGCGGCAGCGGTCCTGGATGCGGCTCGCACAGGTCGGCCGGTCGGTGTTGTGACGATCGACCACGAGCATGTGGCGCTCGCGTCCCGCAGCGAGCGCCACGCCGACGCCGGTGCCGGCCCGTCCCAGAACCTGTTCGCGCCACTGTCGCGGTTCTACGAGAGCGCGGACGGCTGGGTGCGCCTGCACACGAACTACCCCTGGCACCGTGAACGTGCCCTGGGCGTGTTGGGACTGGACCCCACCACCGACCCGGACGCCATGGAGGTGGCCGCAGCCGTACGCGAGCGTCCCGGAAGCGAACTGGAGGATGACCTCGCGGCGGCCGGAGGGCTGGGGTTCGCCGTTCGCACCAGGTCGCAATGGCTGGAACACCCACAGGGCAAGGCCCTGAGCCGACTGGCCCTACTGAACCGCAGGCCCAACGAACGCGGGCGCGACGTCCTCGCGCCGGGCCGAGTCGCAACCGGGTTGCGCGTGCTCGACCTGACCCGCGTCATCGCAGGCCCGGTGGCAACCCGGACGCTGGCGGCCTGGGGCGCCCAGGTGCTGCGGCTGGACAGCCCGCGCCTACCCGAGATTCCTGCGCAGACCGTGGACACCCTGCCGGGCAAGCGCAGCGCCCTGCTCGACATCGGTGGGCCGGTCGGCCGCAACCGCATGGAGGAGCTGCTTGCGACCGCTGACGTGCTGGTCCAGGGCTATCGCCCGGGGGCTCTGGCCCGTCACGGTCTGGCGATCGAGGACCTCGCGAGCAGACACCCACACCTGACGGTGGTCACGCTCAGCGCGTGGGGGACGGATGGGCCCTGGGCATCGCGACGCGGCTTCGACTCGCTGGTCCAGTGCCCCACCGGCATTGCGCACGCCGAGGGGGACTCCCATCAGCCGGGCGCGCTCCCGGCTCAGGTCCTCGACCACGCCACCGGCTACCTCGCCGCAGCCGCTGCCCTCCTTTCGCTCGCCGATGCCACGTCGCTGGGAATGGCCGGGAGCAGTCGAGTGTCGTTGGCCCAGACTGCGGACTGGCTGTATTCCACGGGCGCACCGACGACCTTCACCGGCCCGGAACGTCGGCCCGACCCAACCCCGTGGCTCGTCACGCTTGCCGGTCCCGTCGCGGACGTTCACGTCGTCGGGCCGCCCGGCCGCACAGCCGAGGTCACACCCCGGTGGGCCTCGACGACCTCCTACGGCGTGGACATCCCCGCCTGGGTCGTTCCATGACGCTGCGCTGGACGTAGCGCAGGCGGCTGACCCGCTGACCGTCTCACCCGGCTGAGGGTCTCACCCGGCTGACCGTCTCACCCGCTGACCGTCTCACCCGGCTGACCCGGCAGGCCACGTCGGTGCTCCCACCGCGGGACCGACGAGGTCGTCTGCCCTGGCGGGCAGGCATGGTTCGACAGCGGGCCCGACCCGCAGGACGTCGGCGGCCGAGTACCGCGCGGCGGCGGCGTCCAGTGCGGCGCCGGCATCGCCGGCAGCGGTGGCTGCATCGACCAGGCAGCTGTGCAGCGCGTCGATCAATGCCGACACCGGACCGTCCAGCACGCCCGACCGCCCCGGTTCGTACAGCGTCGTCGCCTCGGGCAGTTGACGGACGGCGGCAGCAACGGAGTCGCCGACCTGCTCCCATCGCATGGCGAGGCGGGACAGCTCGACCGGGTCGACGGCATATCGCATGCCGTCACTGTGCCGCCCCGAAGCCGGCCGTCGCCGCGCGGAGGCTGTCACTGTGGACAACTACTGCCGGGCGGCCACCATCGAGGCAACGTCGCCGTAGCGCCTGCGCACCGACTCGTCGACGGCAGCCTCGCGGCGCACCACCGACGCTGCGCCACCACCGGGTGCCCAGCGCGGCGGGACGGGCTCGCCGCTCAACGCCCACGCGGCCTGCCGAGCGGCACCGTCGGCCACGTACTCCCCCGGTTCGGGCACGTCGACAGGCACCCCGAGGACGATCGGGGCGATGAGTTGGACGGCCGACGACCGCGCTCCGCCCCCGACCAGCACCACCCGCTTCACCTCGACACCGTCGGCACGGATGGCGTCCAGACCATCGGCCAACCCGCACAGCAGCCCCTCGACGGCGGCCCGGGCGATGTGGGCGGGCGTGGTGTTTCGATGCGTGAGGCCGTGCACGGCACCGCTCGCGCCGGGCAGGTCAGGCGTCCGCTCACCATCCAGGTACGGCACCATCACCAGGCCTTCGGCGCCGGACGGCGCACTCAACGCCAAACGGGACAGCTGATCGTGATCGACGCCCAGCATCCGGGCGGTCGCGTCGAGCACCCGTGCGGCGTTGAGGGTGCACACCAGCGGTAGGAAGGCCCCGGTCGCGTCGGCGAACCCGGCCACCGTCCCGCTGGGGTCGGCGAACGGTCGCGACGACACCACCGACACCACACCCGACGTGCCGATGGAGATGACGACGTCCCCGACACCGGCGCCGACTCCCAGTGCGGCCGCCATGTTGTCTCCCGTACCCGGCCCCAGCGCCGCGCCGTTGGCGGTGTGGCCGACCACCTCGGCGGGGCCGGCGACCCGAGGCAACGCCAGATCTCGGCCGAAGGCGAGCGCCAGCAGGTCCCTGCGGTACTCACCCGTCGCCCCCGAGTAATACCCCGTGCCGGACGCATCGCCCCGGTCGGTGGTGGCGGTGGACGCGTCATCGCCCCCGAAGGCCTCGGTCCGCAGTCGCCAGGTCAACCAGTCGTGGGGCAGCATCACCGCCCGCACCCGCTCGGCCTGGTCGGGTTCGTGCTCGGCCAGCCAGCGGAGCTTGGTCACGGTGAACGACGCCACGGGCACCACTCCGATGGCAGCGGCCCACTGAGTGGGCCCACCCAACTCGGCGACGAGATCGCGGGCGGCGCCGGCGGATCGGGTGTCGTTCCACAGCAGCGCCGGGCGTACGACGCGGGCCGAGTCGTCCAGCACCACCATGCCGTGCTGCTGCGCCCCGACCGAGATGGCTTCGACGTCGCCCAGACCTCCGGCATCGGCGACAGCGGTCTGTAGCGCCGTCCACCAACTCTCGGGGTCGACCTCCGTCCCGTCCGGATGCACGGCCCGGCCCTGACGGACCATCGCACCCGTCGCCGCGTCGCGGATGACGACCTTGCACGACTGAGTGGAGGAATCGACCCCGGCTACCAGCGGCACCCTGACTGACCCGGCCGCTCAGCGAACGCCGAGCAGGTGCTCGGTCGCCAGCTGGTCGAGCACCTCGAACGCCATTCCGCGAACCGCGAGCGCCTCGATGTCGACGTGCTCTGCCCGGACGTCAGCCAGTGACTCACCCGGCGCCAGGGTGGGCACGGCCAGTTCGGGAACGCGCGCCGCCGCAAGGGCCGCCTGAACCTCCGGATCGCTGCGGTAGGCCCGCGCCCGCTCGGCGAGGATAAGGTAGTTGCGCATGCAGGCAGCTGCAGAGGCCCACACTCCGGCCTCGTCCTCGGTCCGCGGTGGCTTGAAGTCGAAGTGCCGAGGCCCGGTATAAGCGGGCCCGCCGTCGCGACCGGGGCTCTCCAGCAGGTCGACCAGGAAGAACGCCTCCTTGACGTGCCCTGCGCCGAACCTGAGGTCCTGGTCGTACTTGAGCCCGTTCTGACCGTTGAGGTCGATGTGGAACAACTTGTCATGCCAGAGGGCCTGGGCGACGCCCATCGGGAAGTTCATCCCCGCCATCTGCTCGTGGCCGACCTCGGGGTTGAGCCCGACCAGATCCGGACGCTCCAACGAGTTGATGAAGGCCAGCGCATGTCCGACGGTCGGGAGCAGGATGTCGCCGCGCGGCTCGTTGGGCTTGGGCTCGATCGCGAAGCGGACGTCGTAGCCCTGCTCGACGGTGTAGGCACCCAGCAGGTCGACGGCCTCCTTGTACCTGTCCAGCGCGGCCCGGACGTCCTTGGCGGCCATGGACTCGGCGCCCTCGCGCCCACCCCACATGACGATCGTCTTCGCCCCCAGGGACACCCCCAGGTCGATCTGACGGGCGGTCTTGGCCAGCGCATAGCGACGAACGGCGCGGTCGTTGGACGTGAACCCACCGTCCTTGAACACCGGGTGGGTGAACAGGTTGGTCGTCACCATCGGGACGCCCACCCCGGTCGCGTCCAGCGCTGCCCGGAAGCGGGCGATGACGGCGTCGCGGTCGGCGTCGTCGGCACCGAAGGGCACCAGGTCGTCATCGTGGAACGTGATGCCGGCGGCCCCCAGTCCGGCGAGCTGCTCGACGATGTGGACCGGGTCCATCGCTGCTCGTGTGGGGTCACCGAACGGGTCGCGCCCGCCCCAGTTGACCGTCCACATACCGAATGTGAACCGGTCGGCGGGGGTGGGCGTGAAGGTGTCAGTTGAGGTCGACATCGACGGCTCCTCGGATCGTGGGTCGGGTGGCTCTGGTGAGGCTGGCGGATGGGTCTGGCGGGATTGCTGGCGTTGCGCGGCTCAACCGGTCGGACTGAGTCGAAGGGTGGTCCGTCGGTCGTCGACCAGGGTCGGGTCGTCGACCACCCGGCTCAGTGCCACGAGTGCGCCGCCGATGCTGGGCGCGGTGAAACCCAGGGTGGACGCGTGCACGGCACAGCCGCCCAGCAGCGGTGCGATGACGTGTTCGGTCAAGCCGGCATTCACCCGCGGGGTGAAGTAGCGGCCGAGGACACCGAAGACCCCACCGAGCACCAGGGCGCCGGGGTTGACCAGGTTGACCAGGACGCTGGCCCCGAGTGCCAGGCTGTCACCGACGACGTCGAGAGCGGCGAGGGTCTGTGGGTCCCCGAATCGGGCGCGGGTGTCCAACATGGTCAATCGCGCGTCCACGTCGATGGTCGAGTCGAGCAGGTCGTCATCAGGGCCGTGGGCGGCCTGTCGCAGCAGGGCGCCCAGGCCCACCGACGTCTCCCAGCACCCTCGACGACCGCAGGCGCAGACCCGGGCCGGTGCGCCCAGCGGCATGTGCCCCACCTCGCCACTGAACCCGATCGAGCCCCGGAGCAGCGAAGATTCGATGATGATCCCCGCACCGACACCCGTCTCTCCCGAAATGTAGACGAGGTCGTGGACCCCGGCTGCCGTGCCGCAGGCCTGCTCGGCGATGGCACCCAGGTTGGCGTCGTTGTCCACGCCGATCACCAGGTCGGGGCGATCGAGGGCGGCGTGCAGGACGTCCACCAGCGGCAGGTCGCGCCATTCCATGTTGGGGGCGATCGCCACCCGACCCCGCCGGACGTCGATCAGGCCCGGCACCGCGACGGTCACACCGGCCACCGCGAACCCCTCGACCTCGACCTGGTCCAGGACGGCGCCCACCTCGTCGGCCAACAGGGCGAGCGCGCGGCGCGGACCGGCTCCGGCGATGTGGTCGGCGCGTCGGCGTTGGGTGATGGTGTGTCCCGAGAGGTCGCGGGCCACGACGTCCAGGTAGGCCGCATTGAGCGCGGCCCCGATCCCGGCTACCCGGCCGCGGGCAACGTGCAGCAGCTGACCGGGGCGACCGACGGTGCCGGTGCGATCGACCTGTCCTTCGGTGATGAGGCCCCGGTCCACCAGGTCGGAGACGAGGCTGGAGACGGTGGCCTTGTTCAGTCCGACCTCGGCAGCGACCGCCGCCCGCGACCGCGGCCCGCGACTCTGCAGGTGACGCAACACCAGACTGAGGTTGGCTCGGCGCATTCCCGCCTGGTCCGACCGTTGTGGGTCAGCGTTGGAACGCGGGTCCACGCCTCACCTCCTCGTGAGCCACCAATCGGCTGGACACGCAACAAACGTACGCACGCATCACGTCGCGGTCTAGCGGCACCCTCGCGACCCCGGCGCGACGAGGCCGCCACGTCCTCGATGTCGCGGGCCGCGGGAGGGCTCAGGCGGGCCGCGGGAGGGCTCAGGCGGAGAGGCCCACCACGGCTACCGGATCGGTCGACGGCATCGGCGACCCACCGGTCGGTTCCAGTGTGACCGCGACGGCAGCGGCCCCGGCCAGCTGTCCTTCTAGCAAGACCACCCCGCCGCTGGTGTCGAACAATCCGGCCGAGCGTGCGCCACCGTCGTTGACGTACCACGCCTGCCACTCGCGCCCATCAGGCGCGTCAGGCAGCCCGGAGGTGACCAACACGGCCGAGTTCGTCGACGGGCTCGCGACGACGACCAGGTCACCGGCATCCAATGAGCCGTCGAGGTCTGCCGGCAGATCCACCGGAGCCCGCAAGACGCTTCCGTCCGCAGCGGCGAGAACCGCGGCCGTTCCGACGCGATCCTGGTTCACGTCCCCGAGCCGCTGCCAGAGCACGCCGGTGCTGGCGGCCCCCAGGACGGTCAGGGCGGCGAAGCTGGCAGCGAGGGTGAACATCACCCGCGACGATCCGGCGAGCGCAGCCAGCGGGCGGCGGACCACCCGGCTGTTCTCGCGCACCCCGATCGGGCGTTGTTGGGGGGTGGCGGCAGCGGCTGCGAGAACGACGGCGCGCATCTGCGGCGGCGGCGGTTCTGCCGCAAGCTCTGCCAAGCCGGCGAGGGTTTCGCGCAGGTCTACCAGGTCCGTGGTGCAGGTCTCGCACACGGCGAGGTGGGCATCGACATCCCGACGCTCGTCGGCGTCGACGGCGTCAGTTGCGTACGCGGCGAGTAGTGCGTGAGCGTCTGGTCGCATATCGTCCCTCCTCCTCATCTCGTTGATCCGTTAGTGCGCGGGGGCCTGGGGCGTTGCCGGTCGGGTCGTCGTGGTCGATGGGATTGCCGATGAGGTGTCGCAATCGGCCGAGGCCGTCGCGGATGCGGGTCTTGACGGTGCCGAGCGGGATGCCCAGCAGCTCGGCCACCTCGGAGTGGGTGTGACCGCGGAAGTATGCGAGCTCGAGTGACTCGCGTTGACGTGGTGCCAGGGCAGCCATGGCACGCCTCACCCGTTCGGCCTCCAGCCGGCCCAACGCCTCTTCGGCGACCACGTCCCCGGGGTTGGGTTCGGGTGTGGCGACCGCGTCCTCGCGAGCGCGACGCCGTTCGGCCGAACGGACCCGGTCGACGGCTCGGGCGTGGGCGATCGTGGCGCACCACGAGCGAACGCTCCCCCGGGACGGGTCGTAGCGGGGAGCCGTACGCCAGATCTCCAACAGCGCCTCTTGGGCTACCTCTTCGGACTCGGCGAAGTCGCGGAGCACGCGTCGACAGACACCGAGGATCAAGGGTGCCATCGCGTCGTACAAGGCTGCGAAGGCGGCATCATCCCCACGCGCGACACGGACCACTAAAGCAGACAATTCGTCCGCCTGGTTGGTACGAGGTGCGGCGTCATCGGGATGTGGACCGGCTCTGTCATCGACTCCCACGAGAGACATCCTCAACCGTCCACCTCCGTCACACCATCCGTGTAGTGATTCGACGACACATCCCGGGCCGCGGGAGGACGCCCGCCGGACGCGACTGCCCGACGCACCCACTGTTCGACGCCCACAGCACACCGGATTGGACTGGCTTGTTTGGGGGTAGCCGACTGAGAGGGAACTGGGAATCGGGTCACGATTCCATACCGTCCTTCCCGGGATTAAGTAACGACATGGTCTCGGCGTTGTCTCGATTCGGTCTCGGCCATCGCATGAGCCGTCAATAGCCCTAAAGAGTGAGGACCAGAGCGTCGACACAAGGCCCATGATCCCCGCTCTGACCTGCCACGACCTGTCGCACGCCAGCGAATTCCGGCGACTTCGTCAGACGGCGCGTGGCACTCGTCACACAGCGCACCGAGGGTTATCGCAATCCAATTGGACACCTCGTTCCGAAGAGGTTGCATGACTGCTAACCGACAGCCCCTCGCGGCCCGAGCCTCCGGCGCAGCCGCCGGTCTCGTGTCTGCGGGCCTGCTGCTTGCGGTCGCCGAATTCGTCGGTGCCCTGACCGGCCGACCGACCCCCCTGATCGCCGTGGGCAACGCGGTGGTGCGGTTCAGCCCACCCGCCGTCACCTCCCGAGCCATCGAGTGGTTCGGCACCAACGACAAGTTGGTCCTCCTCATGGTCACGGTCGTTCTGGTCGCGCTGGGTGCTGCAGCCGCCGGCGTGGTCGCCCTCACCCGGCCGTACATCGGCGCCGCGATAGCCGGTGTGATCGCCGTACTCGGTGTGGCCGGCGCCCTGCTCGCTCCGGGCGCCCAGACCCTGGACGTCATCCCCACCATCGTCGGGGCCGTCGTTGCGATTCCGACTCTGGTCCTGCTGGCCCGAATGGCACGGTCTCGTGCCGGCCGACGCGAGAACGTCACAGCGGACGCGAGTGCCAAGTCCGAGTCGACTCGTGGAGCCTCGCGTCGCGCCTTCCTGGCTGTGACCGGAGCGGTCGCCGTCGCAGCCGCCGGTGTCGCCGCAGGTGGGCGAGCACTCAACTCACGACTTCGCGATGCCGTGGCCTCGCGGGCGGGGGTCCGACTGCCCAGACCGGAGGCAGCCATCGGCCCCGAGCTGGAGGGCGCGGGCGTCAGTCCGACCACGCCGTTCCGGACGTCGAACGCCGACTTCTACCGCATCGACACCGCCCTCAGCGTGCCGCAGGTGCCTGCCGAGGACTGGTCGCTGCGAATCCACGGTCTGGTGGACCGCGAGCTCACCCTGGACTGGAACGACCTCGTGTCACGACGCTTCGTCGAACGCGAGATCACCCTGGTGTGCGTGTCCAACGAGGTGGGTGGCCGACTGGCCGGCAACGCCGTGTGGTTGGGTACGTCCCTGGGCGACCTGCTGCGAGATGCCGGGGTCGCCGACGACGCCGACATGCTGCTGTCGACGTCCACCGATGGCTTCACGGTATCGACTCCGCTGAATGTCGCGCTGGACAGTGACGATGCCCTGATAGCCATCGGAATGAATGGCGAGCCACTTCCACTGGAGCATGGCTTCCCTGCCCGAATGGTCATCGCCGGGTTGTATGGATATGTGTCGGCGACCAAGTGGGTCACAGATCTCAAAGTCACACGATTCGCCGATGACGAGGCCTTCTGGACTCCGCGCGGGTACTCCGCCGAAGCTCCGATAAAGGTTGCATCACGAATTGACGTCCCACAGCCATTTGCCGAGGTTCCGGCGGGCGATGCCGCTGTCGCCGGGGTAGCGTGGGCACCCGGTCGAGGAATTTCGACAGTCGAAGTTCGGGCCGACGAAGGGGAATGGACTACGGCCACATTGGCCCCGGTTCCTGGGACGACAACCTGGCAGCAATGGACCTGGGTGTGGGCTGCCACGCCTGGCCAACATCGACTCGAAGTCCGAGCGACGGACGGTGACGGCACGCAACAGACGTCCGACCGTGCGTCCATCAAGCCCGACGGAACCACTGGTTGGCACTCCGTCGTCGTGAGTGTTGTCTGACGATGACACTCACTGCAAGTAGCGTCACATGCGCACTGCGTGATCCCACGGAGCGCGCAGATCACGACGTGCCGGTCAACCTGACCGGTACCCAGCACCACCCGACACGGAAGGAGATCGGCATGAACCGCCGACTCATGTTCCTGCCCGCGATCGCCGTCGCTGGGCTCGTTCTCGCCGCTTGCGGCAGCTCTGACGACACCACCGACGCAGGCGCTTCGGCGGCCCCCAGCGTCGAGGAGTCCACGACTGAAGAGTCCATGACCGAAGAGATGTCCGAGGAGATGACTGAAGAGTCGATGTCCGAGGACATGGCCATGGCCGGTCCCGTCGGCGCCGGCTGCGCCGCTTACGTCGAGGCTGTTCCCGATGGTGCCGGTTCGGTCGAGGGCATGACCCAGGACCCGGTGGCCGTCGCCGCCAGCAACAACCCGATCCTCACCACCCTGACCGCTGCGGTCTCAGGTGGGCTGAACCCGGACGTCAACCTGGTTGACACCCTCAACGGCGCCGAGTTCACCGTCTTCGCCCCGACCGACGACGCGTTCGCCAAGGTCGACGCGGCCACGATCGAGACCCTGAAGACGGACGCCACCCTGCTGACGACGATCCTCACCTACCACGTCGTCCCCGGCCAGATCTCCCCCGACGAGATCGCCGACACCACGCAGACCACCGTTCAGGGTGGCACTGTCGAGGTCGCCGGTACCCCGGACAACCTGACCGTCAACGGCACGTCGGCCGTCGTCTGTGGTGGCGTCACCACCGCCAACGCGACGGTCTACCTGATCGACACCGTTCTCACCCCGCCCGCCGCCAGCTGATAACAGCTGACATCGCGACTCCGGTCGCGTTGTAGGGGGGATGCAGGTTCCCCTGGGAGAGGGATCACAGGGCGTCCGACTTCGGTCGGGCGCCCTGTGTGGCGTTCAGGCGTAGTCGGCGCACGTCAACTGCCGGGAGCTGGTCAGCACAGCCCCCACAGGCCACGCCGGTCGCTACGAGCGCTGTCTTCGGCCGCGATCATCACCGAGATGTGTTGGTCGTTGGGCGCCACCAGCGTCGCGTAGCCGAACCCGTTGCGAAGAATGGATTCGTTGACGAAGGTGCCGTCCTCGGTCCAGACGTAGGCCAGGGTGCGACCGAATCGGTCGGTCAGTTCTTCGTCGCGCGCCAACAGGACCGTCGAACCCACCGGTATCACCTGGGTCGTGTACGCGCTGGCCTCGGGACCGAAGCACCCCTCTGTCGTGTTGGGGCCATCGACCTCAGGAGTGTCGATCTCCAGTAGTCGGACGGTGGTGCGGCCTGCCTCGGTCAGGACCGGACCCGCGTCACCGGCCACGGCGATCGTGTCACCGTCGATGACGTCGACGACCTCCACCGGCTGGGCGTCAGCAGGTGGGGCGACCGAGGTCGCGGGCGCCACAGTGGGGTCGGCCTGAAGGCCGGGGACGTTGTCGAGAGTGTTGTCGATGGCCTCGTCGCGAGCACTGTCGAGCGCCCACTGCACCGCGGCTCCACCCAGCAGCACCACCGCCAGCGCGACGGCGAACACCGTGGCCGCCCGGCTCCCCCGGCCTCCCCGGCTGGACGTACGTGGTCGTGGCGATCGCGATGTGCCGGGGCGACGGCTTCGAGGGCTTGCCACCCGGCGATGATGCCATCGTGCTGTGACCACGGCAGCGGACTCTCAGCGACCAGCCATCGCCTGCAATCGGGCGACCCGCTGGGACATCGGCGGGTGGGTGGCGAACAGCGACGACATCGCGCCGCCCCGGAAGGGGTTGGCGATGAACAGATGCGCCGAATTGGCCAGTTGCCGCTCGGGCGGTAGCGGCAGCTGGCGTGCGCCGGCCTCGATCTTGCGCAGCGCCGACGCCAACGCCAGCGGATCGCCGGTCAGCCGAGCGCCATCCTCGTCGGCGTCGAACTCGCGAGTGCGGCTGATGGCCAGCTGGATCACCGTTGCCGCCAGCGGGGCCACCAGCGCGGTGGCGAGCAGGACGATCGGATTCGGTCGGTTCTCGCCGCTGCCGCCGCCGAAGAACGCGGTGAATTGAGCGATCGAGGCCAACGCGGTGATGGCGCCGGCGACGGCCGCGGCGACGGACGAGATGAGGATGTCGCGGTTGTACACGTGCATCAGCTCGTGGCCGAGTACCCCGCGCAGTTCGCGTTCGTCCAACACCCGCAAGATCCCCTCGGTGCAGCACACCGCGGCATTCGTCGGGTTGCGCCCGGTGGCGAAGGCATTCGGCGCCATGGTCGGCGATATGTAGAGCCTGGGCATCGGCTCACCCGCGGCGGCGGACAGTTCGCGCACGATGCGATACATCTGCGGCTGCTGGGATTCGGTCACCGGGTGCGCACGCATCGCCTTGATCGCGATCTTGTCGGAGTTCCAGTACCCGTATCCGGTGATGGCGAGGCCGAGCAGCAGAGCCCCCACGATCCACACCGTGCTACCGCGGCCAATGGCTGCGGCGGCGATGACCAACACGGCGAAGATGGCGCTGAACAGCAACGTCGTCTTCAACCCGTTGTAGTGATTGTGCCGCTGCATGTCATGTCACCTCGTCGATCCTCATCGGCATCACGCGTCACGTGAACGCTGCGCGGTGCGACCAGGTTCCGCGTGGTCGGCCGAGGTGCAGTCGAGAAGGCAGGCGGATTGTCAGCGCCATTCCGACAATCTGTCGCCACCGTGAATGAGCCGGGCGGGTGCGGCTTCCGGTGGGGTCATGGTCTCGGCCCAGTGGAGGGCGTCGAATGGGCATGCCTCGACGCAGATCCCGCAGTACATACACAACCCGTAATCCAGGTCGAAAGAATCCAGCACGGTGCGACGGACCGGGCGCCGCGATTCGACGGCCTCCACCTCGACGTGCGAGCCGATGTCGATGCACCACACCGGGCACTCTTCGACGCAGATCATGCATACCGTGCAGTTCTCGGCAACCAGGCCGATGACGCCGTGCGGAGTGGTCACGTCGGTACCCCGGGGGGCAGCGGTCGGCGCCCGGTCGTGCGTCGCCGGTGACCGTCACCTGGCAGGGCCGGTGGCTCGGCAGGTTCGCGGAGTCCGGGCCAGGGTCTCGCCGCCCGGGCGGGCAGCACGGCGGTCTTGCGCAGTGGTGGCTGCACCGGTGGGGCCGGCCATCCCGCCGTCAACAGCGGCCGAGGCGACGTGCTGACCCCGTCCGGCGTCTGCTCGACGAACCCCTCGAACCGGATGCCGAACATCTCGGCGGTCTCGCGTTCGTGCCACGCCGCCGACGGCCAGCGTGACGTGAGGCTGGCCAGCGGATCGTCACCGACCGTGGTGCGGACCAGGATGCGGGCGAGGGCGACACCCCGGGCGCGATCCGGATGGCGGACGAACATGGCGACGACACGGAGGTCGGGTGGCTGGTCGACGGCGCTGAGCCAGTCCATGACCAGGAAGCCGTGCGCGGCCACCGCGTCACAGGCTTGGACCCACTGGTGGACGTCGACGGTGAGCGTGACGGTTTGCAGTCGGTCCTGTACGGCACCCGGCGTCACACCCAACCCACCGGCCACGGCGATGGCCACCTCTGCCGCGGTCGCACCGGGGTTGAGCTGGTCAGCGGCCACTCGGCCGACAATACGGCGGGACCGCCGACTTCTGGGCGCGGACCATTGCCAGCGCCTCGTCGACCGCTTCGGGACGAGGCGGGCACCCCGGCACGTGCACGGCGGCCGGTACGACGCCGTCCAGACCCGGCAGCACCGCGTAGGAGTCCCAGTACGGTCCGCCGGTGATCGTGCAGGCGCCGAACGCGACGGCGAAACGCGGTTCGGGCAGCTGCGCCCAGGCGGCGCGGACATCGGGTGCCGACGTGAGCGTCACGGTGCCGGACACCAACAACACGTGAGTCCGCGTGAGCGGGGTTGGAGCGGGCGGATGCCCCAGCCGGTCCAGCGCCTGCGTGACCTCGACCGAACAGCACGCCAGTTCGAGTGAGTGGACCCGAAGGTCGTCACCGACGTCGTGAACGACCGGCTGCTGGTGCGTCATGCCCCAACGCTAGGCGTCTGGTCCGTGCCGCTCAGGGGACCCACCCTTACCCGGCCTGACAGTGATCACACCTAGAATCGGCCAGTGCCCGCACCCGCTCCTCCCGTCAGCCAGGCTCTCGATCACGTCATCATCAGGTTCGCCGGCGACTCGGGTGACGGTATGCAACTGACGGGTGACCGATTCACGGCCGAAACCGCCGCACTGGGCAACGACATCGCCACCCTGCCCAACTTCCCCGCCGAGATCCGCGCACCGGCCGGAACGTTGCCCGGGGTCTCCAGCTTCCAGGTGCACTTCGCCGATCACGAGGTCCTGACCCCTGGTGACGCCCCTGACGTGCTGGTCGCGATGAACCCCGCCGCGCTCAAGGCCAACCTGAGTGACCTGCGCCGGGGTGCGACGATCATCGTCGACACCGACGCGTTCACCGGCCGGAACCTGACCAAGGTGGGCTACGAGGCGGATCCGGTGACCGACGGCTCGTTGGATTCGTTCCAGGTTCACCCCGTTCCGCTCACGTCGTTGACCGTCGAGGCGCTGAGCGATCTGGGCCTGGGCCGTAAGGACGCCGAGCGGTCCAAGAACATGTTCGCGCTCGGCCTGTTGTCATGGCTGTACTCCCGCCCGACCGAGGGGACCCGGCGCTACCTCGAATCGAAGTTCGGTCGTCGCGCGCACATCCTGGCCGCCAACCTGCGTGCTTTCGAGGCTGGGTGGTCCTTCGGGGAGACCACCGAGGCGTTCACCGTCCGTTACG
>JANNOG010000070.1:0-31484 GCA_031398915.1 Micrococcales bacterium
GTACGCCCTCGAACTCAACAAGCTGATCGAACTACAGATGGAAGGCGCCGTCGGATGACCGTGGCCCCCGAGCTCACCCGACAGTCCGGCACGGAGGCGGTGCGTGTCGGAACGGCTGATCGTGTCGACGAGCAGCGCGTCACATCGCACGGTGGACGCGCTGTGGTGGGCCCCCTCCAGTACCTGGATGAGGCCGCGGTAGGACGTCCGACCACCGCCGCGGGCGATGGACTTCGACACGATCGAGCTGGACGTGTACGGCGCGGCGTGGACCATCTTGGCGCCGGCGTCCTGGTGCTGACCCTCACCGGCCATGGCGATGGACAGCGTCTCGCCACGTGCCCGCTCGCCCATCAGGAACACCGCCGGGTATTTCATGGTCACCTTGGAACCGATGTTGCCGTCGATCCACTCCATCGTCGCGCCCTCGCGAGCCACGGCCCGCTTGGTGACGAGGTTGTAGACGTTCGTCGACCAGTTCTGGATGGTGGTGTACCGAACCCGGGCGTCCTTCTTGACGATGATCTCCACGACGGCGGAGTGCAAGGAGTCGGACTGGTAGATCGGAGCGGTGCAGCCCTCGACGTAGTGCACGTAGGAACCCTCGTCGGCGATGATCAGCGTCCGCTCGAACTGACCCATGTTCTCGGTGTTGATGCGGAAGTACGCCTGCAACGGGATCTCGACCTGGACGCCCGGCGGCACGTACACGAACGACCCGCCGGACCATACGGCGGTGTTCAGCGCGGCGAACTTGTTGTCACCAACCGGGATCACGGATGCGAAGTACTCGCGGAACACGTCCTCGTGCTCGCGCAGCGCGGAGTCGGTGTCCAGGAACAGCACGCCCTTCTCCTCCAGGTCCTCGCGGATCTGGTGGTAGACGACCTCGGATTCGTACTGCGCCGCGACGCCACCGATCAACCGCTGCTTCTCGGCCTCGGGGATGCCCAACCTGTCGTAGGTGCTACGGATGTCCTCGGGCAGGTCGTCCCACGAGGCGGCCTGCTTCTCGGTGGACTTGACGAAGTACTTGATGTTGTCGAAGTCGATACCACCGAGGTCGGACCCCCAGGTGGGCATCGGCTTGCGGCCGAACAGCCGCAGTCCCTTGAGGCGGAGGTCGAGCATCCACTCGGGCTCGTTCTTGCGCGCCGAGATGTCACGGACGACGTCCTCGTTGATGCCCCGGCGAGCGTTCTGGCCGGCCGCGTCGGAATCGGACCAGCCGAAGCGGTAGCGGCCGACCTCGTCGAGGTCCGCCGACGACGTGCCGACACCGGGGGTGAGGTCTGGGGTGGTCGTCATGAGTGCTCTCCTCGTGGGGGGTGCGGGATGAACGTCGTGCACACGTGGTCGCCGTGGGCGATGGTCGCCAGGCGTTGGACGCGAAGTCCGAGAACGCGGGAGAACGCCCGGGTTTCGGCTTCGCACAGGTCGGGATGTCGGGTCGCGAGCGAGCTGACCGGGCAGTGGCCCTGGCAGAGCTGGGCTCCGGTGACGACGGGTCCGGTGGTGGACGATCGCTCGACCACCCGGACGCCGGCGGCATACCCGTCACCGTCCAGGGCGGCCGCCAGGGCGCGAACCCGATCGAGCGGTTCGTGGCCGGCGGCGTCGACCCGCTCCCGCCAGCTGGTGGCCATGGTCTCGGCGCGATCCTCGATGAATCGGGTGACCGCGGCCGCACCGTACGTGCGCTCGAGGTGGTCGACCGCCGAGAGTGCGACGTCCTCGTAGCTGGACGCCGCAGCCCGTTGGCCCGCCCCCGTGACGACATAGGCACGAGCGGGTCTGCCACGGCCGCGACGCGGCGTGAGGGTGGCGGGCCGCGCGTCGGTCAGCACGCCCGCCTCCACCATCGAGTCGAGGTGGCGACGGACTGCGGCCGGTGTCACGCCCAATTGCCTGGCGATGTCGGCCGCAGAGATCGGTCCACCGGCGAGGACGACCTGGAACACCCGATCACGAGCTCCCAGGCCGACGTTCGCCGACGGATCGATTTCCACAACCGCAGTATGACCTAAATCCCTGACGGACTCTGCGGTGGGGGTTCCTACCATCAGGGGGTGACCCCATCCAGCGATGCGACGCAGTTGCCTGCCGACGAGGCGTGCGCGGTGCGGCTGCGAGGCGTGTCGCTGGCGTATTCGGGCCGGACCGACAACCACCGGCAGGCTCTCGCGGAGGTCGAACTCAGCGTCGGGGCGGGCCAGATCGTCGCGGTGTGCGGTCGTAACGGGGCCGGCAAGACCACGCTGCTCGACGTGCTCACCGGATTCCGCAGCCCCGACTCGGGGACCGTGCGGGTGCTGGGGGTCGACCCGTGGCGCAGCAGTCCGGACCATCGGGCCAGGGTCGGTGTGGGCTTCGCCGACACCGGTCTTCCACCGGCGGCCAGTGTGCGCCGGCTGATGACCCACCTGGCGGCCATGCACCGGGCGCCGGAGAGGGTGGACGACCTCGTCGACGCGTTGAACCTCGGTGGTCTGCTCCGCCGGCGGATCCGACGGTTGAGCACCGGGGAACGACAACGCGTCACCGTCGCCTGCGCCCTGATCGGCCGCCCCGACGTACTCGTTCTCGACGAGCCCACGTCGGCGCTGGACACGGCCGGTCGACGCAGTGTTCTCGACCTGCTGGCCGATGCGAGGTCGCGGGGTGCTGCCGTGGTGTGGACGTCGCACACACTGACCGACGTGGCCCGGGCCAGCGACCGGGTGGTCGTGCTGGAGGCCGGGCGGGTGCTGGCCGACGAGACGCCCGGTGATCTGGCCGGCGCTGCGGACGTGGTGCGCTTCGACGCTGCCCCCGCGCGCGACATGGCCGGGCTCTCGGCCGCACTACCGTCGCGCCTGGCCATTCGCGAGGCGGCCCCGGGTCGGTACGAGGTCGTCGGCGAGCGGGTGGACGCGTCCGTCCTCGCCACCGTGTCCACCTGGCAGGCAGCCAACGCCGGATCGGGCCGATTGAGCGTCGGACCCCGTGACCTCGAGGACGTCCTCGTCGGTCTGGTCGCCGATCACGCGAGTGGCGGTGTCGCGGCGTCGGCGGCGCCACTGTCGGCAACGAGCGGTACGTGAGCGCCGAGGAGCGGGTTCGCAGCCGACTTGCCAGTCCCCCGTGGCGACGGGTACTGGCGGCCGCCTGGTGGGACGCCCGCACGATGGCGGGCAACCCGGAACAGTTGCTGGTGACCCTGATCATCCCGGTGGTCCTCCTGGTGGCCGTGGTTCGCAGCGGGTTACCGGACCTCTCGCCGCTACCGCAGGCCGAGGGCGGCCTGGCGGCCGCGCTGTCGGTGGCGGTGGTGTCGTCGGCGTTCACCGGTCAATCCATCGCCTTGGCCTTCGACCGCCGGGCCGGCCTGCTGCGGGTGCTGGTCGCCTCGCCACTCGGCCGCGGTGGGATCGTCATGGGTCGCCTCGTTGCCGTACTGGGCCTGATCGTCGTGCAGGTCGGCCTGATCGTCGCGGTGGCAGTCGGTCTCGGTATCGAAGTGGGGCCGAGTCAGGTGGCGAGTATGGGGATCGTCGGCGCGACCGGTGGGCTGACCTTCGCGGCGTTCGGGCTGTGGCTGGGCGGAACGCTGCGGGCGGAGGCGGTGCTGGCCGTCGCCAACCTGGTGTGGCTCGCCATGATCACCGTGGGTGGACTCGTCCTTCCGCCCGACCGACTCCCCGGTGGTGCCGTGGTGGCGGTGTTGCCGCCGTCGCTACTGGGTGAGGCGATGCGCCAGGCGACCGTGAACGGTGTCGTCGAGGTGACGTCGATCGCCGGACTGGCCGCGTGGGCGGTCGCCGCCGGAGTCTGCGCCGCGCGCTGGTTGCGCTGGGACTAGGAGTCCACGCCCACCTTCGTGCGATTAGTGAGTGCGCGACTGCATCCAAGCGGGCCCGAGCGGCCGTAGAGCGAGTGTCACCACTCACAGCTGACCCCACCCTCACCTCCGGGGTGGCTCAGCTCGTCCTCGAAAGGACCACAGATGCGTTTCGCACTCATCGCCGCCACCGCCCTGGTGGCACTCCCGCTGGCGGTAGCCGCTCCGGCCGCCGCCTCCGGCTCGAACGCCAGCGTCACGGTCGTTCACGGCGTCCCCGGTCTCACCGTCGACGTCTACGCCAACGGTGAGGAACTGCTCGCCGACTTCGAGCCCGGAACGGTCACCGACCCCGTGTCCCTGCCTGCCGGGTCCTACGACCTCGCCGTGTTCGCCGCTGGTGAGGGCCCCGATGGCACGCCCGCCATCGAGGCCAACGACGTCACGGTTCCCGCGGGAGCCAACGTCAGCGTCGTCGCTCACCTGACCGCTTCCGGTGACCCGGTACTGACCCCCTTCGTCAACGACGTGACCCGGGTTGCCGCAGGCCAGGCGCGACTGACTGTCCGTCACACGGCAGCTGCCCCCGCCGTCGACATCCGCGCCGGCGGAGCAGTCGCCTTCCCGGCGTTGACCAACCCGAACGAGGCCAAGACCGACCTGGCCACCGGCACCGTCGAGGCCGACGTCGTTCTGGCCGGTACCTCGACCGTGGCCATCGGCCCGGCCGACCTCGCCCTCGCCGAGGGCACCAACACGATCGTCTACGCGTACGGGTCGGCCGAGGACGACACCCTGGCTCTCGCCGTGCAGACGATCTCGGGGCTGCACTCCACTCCGGCGGGGGTCCCCTCCGGTAACGCCGGCCTGGTCGACGACCAGCTGCCCCTCACCGTCGGCCTGCTGGCCGTCGGTGGCCTGATGGTCGCCGCCGTCGCCGGCGTGCGCCTGCGTCGCACCGCTCGCCAGAACTGACCCTGGTCAGTCCGGCACTGTTGGCGGCCCGGGAGCCCAGCGCATCCCGGGCCGCCGACCACCACGCGCGAGTGATCCCACTACCGAGGAGGATGTCGTGACCGCACGCCGTAGGGCCATCATGTGGAGCACTCTGGGCGTCGTCGGCGTCGCAGTCGCCATGCTCAGCGTCGTCGCGTGGTCACTTGCCCGACCTGACACCTCCGCCGGTGTCGGATTGGCCACCCTGCGAGAGCAGGCCACCGCATCTTCGTCGGCCTCGACGTCCGTGCCCAGCAGCCCTGCGGCGCCGTCCAGCGCCGCCGATCCCACGCTCTCCACCTCGACGATCGTCACCCGAGCGGGTGACCCGGAGGCTGTCGCCGAAGCAGCCAGGCCCGCGGCCCCACCGGTCTCGATCACAGTCGACTCGGTGGGTGTCGACGCGCAGGTCGACCCCGTCGGGGTCGAATCTGACGGGTCCATGACGATTCCGGCGTCCCCGTCACGGGTCGGGTGGTACCAGTTCGGCCCAGCGCCGGCCGATGGTGCGGGCAACACGGTGATCGCGGGACATGTCGACACTGCCGCCGAAGGGCCGGGTGCACTGTTTCGGCTGCGCGAGGTGAATATCGGGGACCAGATCACGGTGGTCGACGCCGAGGGTGTCAGTCATCTGTTCGAGGTCGCCGGCAAGGAGACGGTGGTCAAGGCAGCGTTGCCGGTCGAGGAGATCTTCGCTCGCGACGGTCGTCCGCTTCTCGTGCTCATCACCTGCGGTGGCGAGTTTCAACCTGAGCTACGGAGCTACAGTGACAATCTCGTGGTCACTGCCCTGCCCGTGGCGTGAGTGTGTCTGATGGCGACAGCGTTCTCGGCGCGAGCGCAGCTGCAGAAATGCGACCGGGATGACCGGTTTCGCAGAGAATCCGTGGCGCCTAAGCTCGTTCGGGTGGTAGCAATGCCCTCAGGCAGCCAGGCCGGGCAGCCGGGCCGATCCGCGCATCACGCGATGCGGGCACGTCGCAATCGGCTTCCTGTGGCTGCCGCCAGTCACGTGGTGTGGCCCGCGGCTGAGTCGCGCGAGGTCAGCGACGTCCGGGGCCCGAACGTGGCCGACCTCACGGATGCCGAGGTGGGCGATCGGTTCGCTGTCGGGGACGACGTCGCCCTCGCGATCGCCTACCGCCGATGGGCGCCCCTGGTTCATGCCATGGCCACGCGCTCGCTGGGTAGTCACCACGACGCCGACGACGTCACCCAACACGTCTTCGTCACCGCCTGGCGCTCGCGAGTCCAGTTCGACCCCAGCCGGGGAACTCTGCCCGGTTGGCTGGTGGGGATCACCCGGCACGCCGTCGCCGACGCGTGGGCGGATCGGGCGCGGATCGCGCGTCGGATCGCCGCCGCGGCGTCGATCGCGGGTGACGCGGCCACGTACGGGACGCCAGCGGCCGACCAGCACACCGTCGATCGTCTGACGATCCTGGACGCCCTCGCCGACATCGACCAGCCCGCCAGAAGGATCACAGAGCTCGCCTTCTTCCACGACCTCACGCACACTCAGATCGCGGCGACCTTGGATGTTCCGCTCGGCACGGTCAAGAGTCATATCAGGCGCACCCTCAGCCGACTACGAGACAGACTGGAGGCGGCAGCCGATGCACCCTGATCCGAGTGCCCTCGCGTTGCACGCCCTCGGTGAACCGGCGCTGACTCCGATGGAGCAGGGCCACGTCGACGCATGCTCGTCGTGCCGTGCTGACGTGTCAAGCCTGGCTCGTACCGTCGTCGTGGCTCGTGGCGAGGCGACGACTCCCAACGTCACGGCGGGTGGAGCCGCAACCCTCGACCTGGATGGTGGCTCGTCCGCCGACGTGTCGCCGATGGTGTGGGCTGCGATCGCAGCAGAGTTGGACCTGCCCCCGACGCTCGATGCCGTCGCCCTGTCCGCGTCGGCCGAATCCGTCGCACCCGGCCATGTCAGTGCTGCGTCCACCCCGGTTCGCCCGCTGCCCCGTTCGCTGCGCCGTCGCAGCCCCGTTGCCGCTGCTCCGTCGGGGGCTGCGGGTAGGCCAGGGGCTCCGGGCGGTCCGGGGGCTACGGGTAGACCAGGGGCTACGGGTAGGCCAGGGGCTGCGGGCGGTCCAGGAACGCCCGGACGCCCGAATCGGCGCGCTCGGCGCACCCGTTCGCTGATCACCGGGATCACCGGTGTGATGGTCACGGCCGGGTTGGCTGTCACCGCCTTCGTGCTGTGGCCTCGTCCGGACACGGCGGTGGTCCCGGCCTACGCAGCCGAGCTGACCCCGGTGGAGGGCGTCATCGGAGGCGGCAAGGCCGCGGTCGTACCCGGCGCCGAGGGGTCCACCCTGCAACTGGTGGTTGGCGACCTGCCGCCGGTCGCCGGCTTCCCCGAGGTGTGGCTGATCGACGTGGACACCGGCCGGATGGTCGCGCTCGGCGCTCTTGCCGGCGCTGAAACCGACGACCTGGCCCTACCGGACGGTATCGACCTGTCGGTGTACGACGTCGTCGACATCTCGGATGAACCACTCGACGGGGATCCCCGGCACTCCGGCGTCAGCCTGCTCCGCGGGACCCTCGTCACCTGATCCACAGGTCGGTTCCTATTGTGGAGAGCGTGACGGCGATCGTGGGCTCGATGTCGGGAGCCAACCCGGCTCAGGATTCCCGCCCCGACGGAGCAGCACCGGTGGGGCGCCTTCCGGAACACGTCACGGCCGATGACCGTGGGGCGCGTTGGTTACGGCGGGTCGCCGTCCTCAACCTGGTGGTTCAGATCGCCATTGTCGTGACCGGGGGGATCGTCCGGCTCACCGGATCAGGCCTCGGCTGCCCTACCTGGCCGGAGTGCGCTCCGGGATCGCTGGTCCCCACCGCCGAACAGGAGGAGGGCACCGCCAAGATCATCGAGTTCGGGAACCGACTCCTCACCTTCGTCGTCGGCATTGCCGCGCTCGCTCTGCTGGTGCTCGCCCTCCGATACCGGCGGCGGCTGGCGCTGGCCGCCGCGCTGCCCCTGCTGGGCACGATCGCCCAGGCCGTCCTCGGTGGGATCACCGTCCTGACCCGGTTGCACCCGGCCACAGTGGCGGCCCACTTCCTGCTCTCGATGCTGCTCATCGCGGCGTCCACGATGCTGCTGTACCGCCTGGGCGAGGTCGACGGGCCGGTCGGTCGACGACTCTCCGCCCCATTGCGAGGACTGGCCTACGGGTTGGCCGGCATGGGCGCCGTGGCGGTGATTCTGGGCACGGTGGTGACCGGCGCTGGTCCTCATGCGGGTGATGCCGACGAGGCGGTTCGCTTCGCGGTCGACATCCGAACCGTGTCGACCCTCCATGCCGAGGCTGTCGTCGCGTTCTGTGGACTGCTGATCGGATACCTCGTCGCCCTGGCCGCCAGCGGTGTCGCGAGCAGCAATCGTGGTGCCCTGCGCGCTGCCAGGCTGGTCCTGGTGATCACGCTGGCCCAGGGTGCGCTCGGCTATGTCCAGTACTTCACCGGAGTGCCGCGGTTGTTGGTCGGCATCCACATGCTGGGCGCGGCCTTGTTCGTCTGCGCCCTCACGGTGCTGCTTGCCTCCACTCGATCCCGCGGTCCGGTTGCCCCATGACGACCACGATCCGCGCGGACGGCGCGGCCGCGACCCACCCGTCGAGAGGTCGCCCGCGACTGCGTGTGGTGCGCGCGTACGTCGCCCTCACCAAACCCCGCATCATCGAGCTGTTGCTGGTCACGACGCTACCGACGATGCTGCTGGCCGAGCGGGGCATCCCACCGCTGGACATCGTCGTCGCCACCCTGGTCGGCGGGTCGCTGGCAGCCGGTAGCGCCAACGCGCTCAACCAGTATTTCGACCGGGACATCGATGCGCTGATGTCACGCACGCATCACCGGCCGATCGTGCGCGGCGTCGTCAGTCCGACCGCGGCGCTCGTCTTCGGCCTGGTCATGGCCGTGGTCTCGATCGGGACGCTGCTGGTGGCCACGACGGCGCTGGCTGCCGTCCTCGCGGCGGCGGCCATCCTGATGTACGTCGTCGGTTACACGATCATCCTCAAGCGCCGGACCCCCCAGAACATCGTGTGGGGTGGCGCGGCCGGATGCATGCCCGTGTTGATCGGATGGGCTGCCGTCACCGGCACCCTGACCTGGACCCCGGTGGTCCTGTTCCTCGTCGTCTTCTTCTGGACGCCGCCGCACTACTGGCCGTTGTCCTTGCGCTACCGCGACGATTACGCGGCTGCGGGGGTGCCGATGCTGCCCGTGGTCGCCACCGGGCGCCAGGTGGCCCACCAGGTGCTCGGTCACACCGTGGCGTTGCTGAGTTGCAGCGCGATCCTCGTCCCGGTGGCCGGCATGGGATGGGTCTACTCGGCGACCGCCCTTCTCGCCGGTGCGGTCTTCGCGGTCACTGCAGTGGGGTTCGCGCGACGGTTGATCGCCGCGTCGCCACCGCATGCGATGAGGCTGTTCCACGTGTCGATCAGCTACCTCACGCTGCTGTTCGTCGCGGTGGGCGTCGACGCTCTGCTCTGACTCGCCAGGGCTCTCGCGCCGCCGCCACGGTACGGCGCGCGCCGGGTGCTCACTCGCCCCTAGGCTCAGGAAACGTGACTAGGCTTGATGGCACCGAGTCCGGTGTCGGCTCGACCGGCGCAGCCCCACCCTCAGCCCCGTCCCGGAGGAGCCCCGCGTGAGCCTCGAAACCCCGTCACCCATCACGACCTCGTTCGAGTGGAGCGACCTCGACCGAGCAGCCGTCGACACCTGTCGGGCCTTGGCGATGGACGCGGTCGAGGCGGCCGGCAACGGCCATCCCGGCACGGCGATGAGCCTTGCTCCGGTCGCCTACCTGCTGTACCAGCGGGTCATGCGCCACGACCCCAGTGACCCGCACTGGAGCGGGCGCGACCGCTTCGTCCTCAGCGTCGGTCACTCCAGCCTCACGTTGTACGTGCAGCTGTACCTCAATGGGTACGGACTGACGATCGACGACCTCAAGGCGTTGCGCCGGTGGGGCTCGAAGACGCCGGGACACCCCGAGTTCCGCCACACCGCAGGCGTCGAGACGACGACAGGGCCGCTCGGTCAGGGACTCGCGACGGCGGTCGGCATGGCCGCCGCGGCGCGGCGTGAGCGTGGCCTGTTCGACCCCGACGCAGCGCCCGGCACGTCCCCGTTCGACCACACCATCTGGGTACTCGCCTCGGACGGCGACATCGAAGAGGGCGTCACGTCGGAGGCGAGCTCGTTCGCCGGTCACCAGGAACTGGGCAACCTCGTCGTGGTCTACGACCAGAACCAGATCTCGATCGAGGACGACACCGACATCGCACTGAGCGAGGACACCGCAGCCCGGTACCGCTCCTACGGCTGGCATGTCCAGACGGTGGACTGGCGTCGGGGTGGTCGTGGATCCGACGACGCCGCGTACACCGAAGATCTTGCCGAGCTGCATGCGGCGCTGACTGCCGCCCGCGACGAGACCACCAGGCCCTCCATCGTCGTTCTTCGCACGATCATCGCCTGGCCGGCACCGACGTTGCGCAACACCGGCAAGGCCCACGGCTCCGCGCTGGGTGACGCGGAGGTCCGGGCGACGAAGGAACTGCTGGGCTTGGACCCAGACGCCAGCTTCGCCGTTGATCCCGCCGTGCTCGACCACGCGCGGGCAGTCGTCGTCCGAGGCGCCGAACTGCGCTCCGCGTGGAACGTCGACATGGACCGCTGGCGGGCCGGATCGGGTGAACGCGGTGACTTGTTCGACCGGTTGAGCGCGCACGAACTGCCCAAGGGATGGACCGAGGCTCTGCCGACCTTCCCACCCGGCAAGGCCGTCGCGACACGCGCGGCGTCGGGGACGGTGCTCAACGCACTGGCCCCCGTGTTACCCGAGCTGTGGGGCGGATCCGCGGACTTGGCGGGCAGCAACAACACGACCATGAAGGGCGAGCCCAGCTTCATCCCGGCCCGCCGCGCGACCGCCATGTTCCCCGGTTCCGAGCATGGGCGGACCCTGCACTTCGGGATTCGCGAGCACGCCATGGGATCGATCCTCAACGGCATCGCGGTCCACGGTGGCACCCGGCCGTACGGCGGCACCTTCCTGGTGTTCAGCGACTACATGCGCCCCGCGGTCCGGCTGGCAGCCCTGATGCAACTCCCGGTCACCTATGTCTGGACGCACGACTCGATCGGGCTGGGTGAGGACGGCCCGACCCACCAGCCGATCGAGCACCTGTCGTCGTTGCGGGCGATGCCGGGCCTGGCGGTCGTCCGTCCCGGTGACGCCAACGAGACCGCAGTCGCCTGGCGCTCCATCCTCGAACGGGGTACCCCCGCCGGGTTGTGCCTGAGCCGTCAGAATCTGCCGGTCTACGACCGGGTGGCCGACGGGCTCGGCGCCGCGGACGGCACGGCGAGGGGGGGATACGTCCTGGCCGAGGCCGACGGGCTGACCGGCGGGGCACTACCCGACGTCATTCTCATCGCGACGGGGTCCGAGGTGCAGGCGGCCATGTCCGCCCGTGCCCTGCTGGCCGCCGAGGGGGTGGGCGCTCGCGTGGTGTCCATGCCGTGCGTGGAGTGGTTCGAGGCCGAGGATGCCGGCTACCGCGACGCAGTCCTCCCGCCCACTGTCCGGGCGCGAGTCAGTGTCGAGGCGGGCGCCACCCACGGCTGGCACCGCTGGGTGGGTGACGCCGGCCGATGTGTCGGTATCGATCACTTCGGGGCCAGCGCTGACTACCAAGAGCTCCTTCGCCAGTTCGGTCTCACCGACGGTGACATCGCGGCTGCTGCCCGCGCGTCCATCGCCGCCGTCCGCTCCTGACCCAGTCCGTCCCCACCCTCTGGAGGAACCCATGACGTCACCGAGTGATAGCCCGGAGACTGCCGCGCCGCTCGCTGAACTGTCCCGGTACGGCGTCAGCGTGTGGCTGGACGACCTGTCCCGCGACCTCGTCCGCTCGGGTGACCTGACCCGTCTCATCGACCGGGGCGTGGTGGGCCTGACCAGCAACCCGACCATTTTCGCCAACGCCCTCGGCAAGGGAAACGCCTACGACGAACAGATGGTCGAGCTGGGCGCCGCGGGTGTCGACGTCGAGGCGGCGGTCGTCGCCGTGACGACCACCGATGTGCGCGAGGCCTGCGACGCGTTCGCCCAGGTCCATGCCACCAGCGGTCGTGACGGCATGGTCAGCCTGGAGGTCGACCCCCGCTTGGCTCGCGACACCGACGCGACCGTGGCGTTGGCGTTGCAGTTGTGGAACACGGTCGACCGGCCGAATCTCATGATCAAGATCCCGGCGACGATCGAGGGGTTGCCCGCCATCACGCGGGTTCTGGGCGAGGGCATCAATGTCAACGTCACCCTCATCTTCGGGCTGGGGCGCTACCGGGCAGTGGTCGAGGCCTGGTTGCAGGGTCTCGAACTGGCCCGAGCCAACGGCCACGACCTGTCGCGTCTGCACAGCGTGGCGTCGTTCTTCGTCAGCCGGGTGGACACCCACATCGACAAACGCCTGGACGCCATCGCCACCGACGAGGCACGGGCGCTTCGCGGACAGGCGGCGGTCGCCAATGCCCGGCTCGCTTATCAGGTGTACGAGGAAACCCTGGCCACGCCGCGCTGGGACGACCTCGAGGCGGCAGGCGGACAGCCGCAGCGCCCACTCTGGGCTTCTACGGGGGTCAAGGACCCGGCGTATCCGGACACCAAGTACGTCGTCGACCTGGTCGCACCCGACACCGTCAACACCATGCCCGCCGGCACCCTGTCGGCCGTCATCGACCACGCCGAACTGGGTGGCGACGCGGTTCGCGACACGTACACCGAGGCTGCCGCCGTGCTGGACCAGATCGGCGCGCTCGGTATCGGTTACGACGAGGTGATCGAGACCCTCGAGCGCGAGGGGGTCGAGAAGTTCGCCGCCAGCTGGGCAGAGTTGATCGCCACCGTCTCCACCGAGTTGGAGAACTCACGCTCCGGTCGGACGCCGGCATGACGACAACGTCCCCCGAGGTGAACGCGGCTCTGGCCGAGACCGTCGCGACGCTGGTCACCGATCGGGTGGCCAGTCGGATCGCCGCGGCAGACGCCGAACTGTGGGGGCCGGAAGCCGCCGCCGAGGCAGCCGTTCGATTGGGCTGGCCGACGCTGCACATCACGTCTCGCCCCATCGTGAGCGAGGTCCGCGCGTTGCGGGCCACGTTGCTCAGCGAGGGCGTCGATCGCGTCGTGCTCTGCGGGATGGGTGGGTCGTCACTGGCTCCCGAGGTGATCTGCGCTGCCGCCGGGGTCGACCTGGTCGTCCTCGACTCGACCAACCCCGAGCAGGTCCGTTCGGCGCTGGTCGACCTCGAGCGCACGGTGGTGGTGGTGTCGAGCAAGTCTGGATCGACGGTCGAGACCGACAGCCAGCGCCGGGTCTTCGTGGCGGCATTCACCGCGGCAGGCATCGATGCGCCCACCCGACTGGTCGTAGTCACCGATCCCGGATCGGCCCTCGAACGTACGGCTCGTGAGGGTGGATATCGGGCGGTCTTCCTCGCCGATCCGAACGTCGGCGGTCGCTACAGCGCGTTGACAGCCTTCGGGCTGGTCCCCTCCGGGTTGGCCGGTGCCGACGTCGGCGCTCTCTTGGATCAAGCTGCGGCTGCAGCACCCGTCCTGGCAGCAGACGACCCGACGAACCCCGGCCTCGTCCTGGGGGCGGCCCTGGCATGCTCGCCCGGCGCGGATCGGTTCCGTGACAAGGTCGTGCTGGTCGCGCCCGGCGGAGCCGATGGCCTACCGGGCTTCGGTGACTGGGCGGAACAGCTGATCGCCGAGTCGACGGGCAAGCAGGGGCGCGGCGTCCTTCCGGTGGCCGTCGCTCCCGGCGCACCCGAGTTGACCACCGTTCACTCGGACGTCCTCGTCGCAACCGTCACCGGCGAACCCGACCGGCCGGTGTCGGTGATCGGGCCGGATGTGGGCGCCCAGGCTGTCGGCATCGAGGTGAACGGGTCACTGGGGGCGCAACTGCTGATGTGGGAGTACGCCACCGCGATCGCCGGTCGCCTGCTCGGGATCAACCCGTTCGACCAGCCCGACGTCGAGAGCGCCAAGATCGCCGCTCGTGGCCTGCTGGATGCCACCCCAGACCCGATCCCGCCGCGTTTCGTCGACGACGGCGTGGCGGTCACGGCGTCTGCGGGGCTACTGGACGATGTGACGCCGGACCTGGAGGCTGCGGTGGCGGCCCTGCTCGCCGGCGTCCCGGCCGACGGCTACCTCGCCGTGATGGCCTACGTCGACCGAACGACGCATCCCGGGCTGGCCGCGGTCCGCGACAGCTTGGCGCGACGACTCGGTCGACCGGTGACGTTCGGCTGGGGCCCGCGGTTCCTGCACTCGACCGGCCAGTTCCACAAGGGCGGTCCCCCGGTGGGGGTGTTCCTCCAGCTGGTGTCGTCCACCGCCGACGACCACGACCTGGCGATCCCGGACCGGCCGTTCACGTTCGGCCGGCTGATCGCCGCGCAGGCCGCGGGCGATGCGGCGGTGTTGGCCGATCACGATCGTCCGGTCCTGACCCTGACCGTGTCGGACGCCGCCGGGCTGCGGGTCGTCTCGAACGCCCTCGGCGTGCCCGATCCGACGGACCCCACCTCGTGAGCGCGCTCGACCCACCGGTCAACCTGCTGCGGGATCGACGAGACCGTCGCCTGTCCCGGATCGCCGGACCGGGCAGCCTGGTGATCTTCGGCGTGACCGGAGACCTGGCGCGCAAGAAGTTGATGCCCGCGGTCTACGACCTGATGCACCGGGGCCTGCTGCCGCCCGGGTTCGCCCTGGTCGGATTCGCCCGACGGGACTGGGACGACCAGGACTTCAACAAGGTCGTCCACGACGCCGTCAAGGAGTACTCGCGTACTCCGTTCGAGGAGGCCGTCTGGGCCCAGCTGTCGGCAGGGGTCCGATTCGTCCAGGGCGCGTTCGACGACGACGACGCGTTCGACCGGCTACGGGAGGCCGTCGAGACCCTGGATGCCGAGCGTGGCACGCGCGGCAACCGGGCCTTCTATCTGTCGATTCCGCCTGACTCGTTTCCCGTCGTGTGCAAGCAGCTCGACCGGTCCGGACTGAGCGAGCAGCGTCGAGACACCTGGCGGCGGGTCGTCATCGAGAAGCCGTTCGGGCACGACCTGGCCAGTGCTCGCGAACTGAACGACGTCGTCGAGGGGGTGTTCCCGGCGGACGCCGTGTTCCGGATCGACCACTATCTCGGCAAGGAGACCGTTCAGAACCTGCTGGCGTTGCGGTTCGCCAATCAGCTGTTCGAACCGATCTGGAACAGCAACTACGTCGACCACGTCCAGATCACCATGGCAGAGGACATCGGAATCGGTGGTCGCGCCGGCTACTACGACGGCATCGGCGCCGCCCGCGACGTGATTCAGAACCATCTGCTCCAACTGTTCGCGCTCACCGCGATGGAGGAGCCGGTCTCGTTCGAGGCCGACGACCTGCGCGCCGAGAAGGAGAAGGTGCTGTCCGCGGTCCGGCTACCCGCGGACCTCTCACAGACCACCGCCCGCGGCCAGTACGCGGCCGGCTGGCAGGGAGGTGCCGAGGTCAAGAGCTTCCTCGACGAGGACGGCATCGACCCGATGTCCGGTACCGAGACGTTCGCCGCCATCAAGCTGGAGGTGGACACTCGGCGTTGGTCGGGAGTGCCGTTCTACCTGCGTGCGGGCAAGCGACTGGGCCGACGGGTGACCGAAATCGCCGTCGTGTTCAAGCGTGCGCCTCACCTGCCATTCGAGCGGACGGCTGGTGGCGAACTGGGTCAGAACGCGATCGTGATTCGGGTCCAACCCGACGAGGGGGTCACGTTGCGATTCGGCTCGAAGGTGCCCGGTACGGCGATGGAGGTCCGGGACGTCACCATGGACTTCGGGTACGGCCACTCGTTCACCGAGTCCAGCCCCGAGGCGTACGAGCGCCTCATCCTCGACGTGCTGCTGGGTGATCCGCCGCTTTTCCCCCGCCACGCCGAGGTCGAGTTGTCCTGGCGCATCCTCGACCCGATCACCGCGCACTGGGCTGCTCAGGGCCAACCACAGCAGTACGCGTCCGGAACCTGGGGCCCACAGTGTGCCGCCGACATGATGGCCCGAGACGGACGGACGTGGCGACTGCCGTGACCCACCCATGATCATCGACCTACCCAGTACGACGACCAGCGCGATCAACCGTCGGCTCGTCGATCTGCGCTCCACCGGTGGTGCCGTGGCACTGGGGCGGGTCCTCACGCTGATCGTCGTCACCGACCCGGAGTGCGCCGAGGAGGCGATCGGCGCCGCGGTGGCCGCCAGCCGCGAGCACCCCTGCCGTGTCCTGGTCATCATCGTGGCCGATGCCGCAGCGCCGACCACCCTCGACGCCCAGATCCGGGTCGGCGGTGACGCCGGGGCCGGCGAGGTCGTGGTGCTGCGCGTGACGGGGCAATTGACCGGCGAGGGTGCATCGGTCGTGGTGCCGCTGCTGCTGCCGGACGCGCCGATCGTCACGTGGTGGC
Organism: Micrococcales bacterium; assembly: GCA_031398915.1. Taxonomy (GTDB): domain Bacteria; phylum Actinomycetota; class Actinomycetes; order Actinomycetales; family JBBAYJ01; genus JANNOG01. The sequence continues at coordinate 16,375 of JANNOG010000070.1, forward strand.
CCCGGCATGCGCCGGACGTCCCGGCCGACGACGCCATCGGTCGGCTGTCGCAGCGCCGGATCACGGACGCTGCCACCGAGGACGACCCCGTCGCGGCGCTGGATCGCCGTGCTGCCGGCTACCGGGCCGGAGACACCGATTTCGCGTGGACCCGCCTCACCAGGTGGCGGGCTCTCCTGGCCGCCGCCGTGGAGCTGCCGCCCATCGAGGCGGTGGTGGCGGCGACTGTGCGCGGCGCCGCCCGTAGCCCCAGCACGTCCCTGATGGCGACCTGGCTGCAGTGGAGCCTCAAAGTCCCCGTCGAACGGGTGATGACCGGTGAGGCGGGTATCCAGTCCGTGGTGCTGCAGCGTGGGAGTGGACCGATCGAGCTGGCGCGCCCCGACGGCCAGACCGCGACCCTCCTCCAAGCCGGTGAGCCGGACCATGTGCTGTCGCTGCCGCGACGCTCGATATCGACGTGTCTCGCCGAAGAACTCCGCCGCCTCGATCCGGACGACGTCTACGGCGACGTGATCGTCGCGCACTCCCACTCGTGACGGCTCCCCTGGTCGTCGTGGCTCATCGAGACCTGGCGGCGTTGACCGCCGGTGCGGCGGCCCGTCTGGTCACCTCGCTGACCGCGACCATCGCGGCCGGGGGTGAGGCACATGTGGTCCTCACCGGTGGTGGTTCGGGCACGGCCACGCTGGCGGCGCTCGCCGACATGGCCGAGCGGGTGGACTGGCCCCGGGTGCATGTCTGGTGGGGCGACGAACGCTTCCTGCCCGGCGGTCACCCTGATCGCAACGAGACACAGGCCCGGGAGGCGCTGCTGGACCGGGTGGACATCCCGGCGAGCCAGGTGCACTCGATTCCCGGTCCGGATCAGGTGCCCGACCCGGAGGCTGCCGCCCGCCGCTACGCCATAACGCTGGCCGAATACGCCGGAGTCGGCGACGTTCCCGATTTCGACGTGTTGATGTTGGGTGTGGGCGACGACGGCCATGTCGCGTCGCTGTTTCCCGAACATCCGGGGGTGTATGTCGACGACTTGGCGGTGATCGGGGTGCGCGGCTCACCGAAGCCGCCACCGGAGCGGGTGAGCCTGACCTTCCGATCGATCCGGTGCGCCAAAGAGGTGTGGCTGATCGTGTCCGGGGCCGCAAAGGCCCCGGCCGTCGCACTCGCCGTAGGTGGGGCCGGGCACGTCCAGATCCCGGCAGCAGGGGCGACGGGTCGACACCGGACCCTGTGGTTGGTGGACGATGCGGCGGCAGCAGGGTTGCCAGCAGGTCTGTCGACCTACTGACGCCGCGTACCGTCCGACTCAGACGATGATGCGGCGCGACCGCAGCTTCTCGAGTGCCTCTTCGAGGATCGCCGCCCCGTCCGCGTCGCTACGCCGCTCTTTCACGTACGCCAGGTGGGTCTTGTACGGCTCCACCTTCGGGGGGGCCGGCGGGTTGTCCTGGTCCAGACCGGCCGGAAAACCGCACCGGGGGCAGTCCCACGTCTGCGGGGGCTCGCTGCCCCCGTCCTCGGCGAACGACGGTCGAACCGTGTGGCCGTTGGAGCACCAGTACGTGACGGAGTAGCGGGGCGCAGACTCGCCGCGCTCGGCTTCACCCATCGGTCCGGCACCCACGCGGCTACCGCGGATGGCGTTGCCACCAGCCATGACGTCGTCCTCTCGAGCTGTCGGTGTTCAGTGGTCGGTTCAGAAGAACCGTTGCAACAGGTTGAGCAACACCACGACGACGAACCACAACAGACCCAAGGACACGGTGAGTCGATCCAGGTTGCGTTCGGCGATGCTCGATCCGCCCAGATTGGACGTCACCCCGCCACCGAACATGTCCGATACGCCACCCCCACGACCCCGATGCAGCAGGATCAGCAGGATCAACAGGATGCTGGTCACGGCGAGCAACACCTGAAGGACGATGGTGAGAACGGATTCCACGTGGATCTAACTCCGGTCGGTTAGCAGGGTCGGTCAGGATCGGCCACGAGGCCCCGGTCGGGACTGGTGCGGCGAGAGCAGCCTACGTGACGTCAGGGCCTAGGCGGGATGTTCGCGGAAGCGGACGATGCCAGCGAAGTCTTCGGCGACCAGACTCGCCCCACCCACCAGAGCACCGTCGATGTCACTCATGGTCATCAACGTGGCCACATTGGCCGGCTTCACCGATCCGCCGTACAACACCCGGACGGCTGCGGCGGCTTCACTGCCATGAGTGTCCGTCACCCATGCCCTGATCGCCGCTGTCACCTCCTGGGCGTCGTCAGGCGAGCAGGTTCGGCCGGTCCCGATCGCCCACACCGGCTCGTACGCGATCACCACGTCACTGACCTGCTGCGGGCTGAGCCCCGCCAGCGAACCGGCGAGCTGGTCGATGGTCGTCCGGACGTGGGTACCCGCGTCACGGTGATCGAGGGACTCACCGACACACACGATGGGGGTGATGCCGTGTCGCAATGCCGCGGCCGCCTTGGCGGCCACCAGTGCGTCGCTCTCGCCGTGGTACTGACGTCGCTCGCTGTGGCCGACGGTGACGTAGGAGCACCCGAGTGCGGCGAGCATGCCACCGGAGACCTCGCCCGTGTATGCGCCCGAATCGTGCACCGACAGGTCCTGCGCGCCGTATCGAAGGTCGAGGCGATCTGCCTGTACCAGGGTCTGAACCGAGCGCAGGGACGTGAACGGCACGAGGACGACTGCCTCGACGGCACCGAAATCGTGGCCCGCGTCACGCAGTAGCCAGGCCAGTTTCTGGGTGAGATGTGTGGCTTCGAGATGGTCGTTGTTGAGCTTCCAGTTGCCGGCCATCAAGGGTTTGCGGCGAGTCGCCATGATCAGGCCCCGACCTTTGCGTCGAGTGAGGGCTCGTCCAGTGCCGCGAGACCCGGCAGGGTCGTGCCCTCGAGGTATTCGAGACTGGCGCCACCACCTGTCGAGACGTGCCCGAAGGCTGAGTCGGCGAAGCCGAGGGCGCGCACCGCCGCCGCAGTGTCACCGCCGCCCACGACGGACAGCGCCCCCGGTGGGAGACCGACCAGCGCCTGGGCGATCGCCCGCGTCCCGTGACTGAACGCCTCCATCTCGAACACGCCCATGGGGCCGTTCCAGAACACCGTCCGGCAGTCTGCCAACCGGTCCGCGAACTGCGCCGCCGCCGCCGGGCCGATGTCCAGACCGATCCGATCGGCGGGAATCGCGTCCGCCGACACCACGTCGTGACCGGCATCGGCGGCGAACGCGGTCGCCGCGACGATGTCGATCGGCAGGACCAACTCGACACCTCGCTCCTCGGCCAGGCTGACGTAGCGGCGCACCGCGTCGATCTGATCGGACTCGAGCAAGCTGGTTCCGACCTCGTAGCCCTGCGCGGCAAGGAAGGTGAACACCATGCCACCCCCGATCAGGATCCGATCGGCCGTGTTCATCAGATTGTCGATGACACCCAACTTGTCGGACACCTTCGCACCGCCCAGGACGACGGCGTAGGGCCGAGCCACGTCCTCGGTGAGCCGGCGCAACACCTGGACCTCGGCCAGCACCAGGTCACCGACCGCATGGGGCAGGCGGGACGCCACGTCCGTGACGCTGGCCTGCTCGCGGTGGACGACGCCGAATCCGTCGGAGACGTAGGCGTCGGCGAGGCCGGCCAGCTGGTCCGCGAACGCCGCCCGCGCGGTGGCGTCCTTGCTGGCCTCGCCCGGGTGGAACCGCAGGTTCTCCAGCAGCAGCACCTGCCCCGGCACGGCGGCCGCGACGGCGGCGACCGCCTGGGGGCCGACCGCGTCGGGGACGAACGTCACGGGAGCGTCGATCAGCTCGGCGAGGCGCTCGGCGACCGGTGCGAGGGAGAACGCCGGGTCCGGGACGCCCTTGGGTCTGCCGAGGTGGGCGCACACCACGACGATCGCGCCGGCCCCGGCGAGGCGCTGGATCGTCGGTGCCGAGGCTCGGATCCGACCGTCGTCGGTGATGGTGACGGTGGGACCCGATCGATCCAACGGAACGTTGAGGTCGCTACGGACCAGGACTCGGCGACCGGAGAAGCCGCCGAGGGCATGGCCCAGTTCGGCGATCGTCCGCATCACAGCGTGGCGCCGACCAGGCCCACGACGTCGACCAGGCGGTTCGAGTAACCCCACTCGTTGTCGTACCAGCCCACGACCTTGACCTGGTCGCCGATCACCTTCGTCAGGTTCGCGTCGAAGATGCACGAGGCGGGATCCGTGACGATGTCACTGGACACGATCTCGTCCTCGGTGTACGTCAGGTAGCGACCGAGCGGTCCGGCGGCGGCGCTGCGGTAGGCGGCCTTCACCTCGTCCACCGACACCTCACGGCTCAGGGTGACCGTCAGGTCGACGGCGGAGCCGGTGGGGATCGGTACCCGCAGGGCATACCCGTCCAGCTTGCCCTTCAGCTCGGGCAGCACCAGTCCCAACGCCTTGGCCGCGCCTGTCGAGGTCGGCACGATGTTGAGCGCGGCGGCACGGGCACGTCGCAGATCCTTGTGCGGTCCGTCCTGCAGGTTCTGGTCCTGGGTGTACGCGTGCACGGTGGTCATCAGCCCGCGCTGGATGCCGAAGGCGTCGTTGATGACCTTGGCCAGCGGGGCGATGCAGTTGGTGGTGCACGACGCGTTGGAGATGATCGTGTGGGCCGCCGGGTCGTACAGCGAGTCGTTGACCCCCATGACGATCGTCAGGTCCTCGTTCTTGGCCGGAGCCGAGATGATGACCTTCTTCGCACCGCCGGCCACGTGGGCCTTGGCCTTGTCGGCGTCGGTGAAGATGCCGGTCGACTCGATCACGACGTCGGCGCCGAGGTCACCCCACGGCAGGTTCGACGGGTCGCGTTCGGCCAGGGCGCGGAACGCCTTCCCGTCGACCGCGATGTCGGTGTCGGTGAACGAGACGTCTCCGGCGAGGCGCCCCAGGATCGAGTCGTACTTGAGCAGGTGCGCCAGTGATGCGTTGTCGGTGAGGTCGTTGACCCCCACGATCTCGATGTCCGCACCGGATGCCTGCACGGCGCGGAAGAAGTTACGGCCGATTCGGCCGAACCCATTGATACCCACGCGAACGGTCACGTCGTTCCTCCTCTGACGACGGCCCGCGTCGACGGGCCGGAACGCGGGTCGACTCCTGGGCCGACCGCGGGCACGACCCTACCCGTCAGCGCCGGGTCAGACCTCGAGCATGTCGGCGGTCACGTTGGTCTCGGTCCCGGGCATGCCGAGGTCGTCGGCCCGTCGATCCGCGAGAGCCAACAGCCGACGGATCCGCCCGGCGATCGCATCCTTGGTCATGGGCGGGTCGGCCAGCTGTCCGAGTTCTTCGAGGCTGGCCTGGCGGTGAGCCATTCGCAGCTCTCCCGCGGTACGCAGGTGATCGGGGATGTCGTCGCCGAGGATCTCCAACGCACGTTCGACTCGGGCACCCGCGGCCACCGCCGCCCGCGCCGATCGCCGCAGGTTGGCGTCGTCGAAATTGGCGAGCCGATTCGCGGTGGCGCGAACTTCGCGGCGCATTCGCCGCTCCTCCCACACCAGCACGGCATCGTGGGCCCCCAGCCGGGTCAACAACTGTCCGATGGCGTCGGCGTCGCGCACCACCACGCGGTCGACGCCGCGGACCTCACGGGCCTTGGCCTGTATCCCGAGTCGACGTGCCGCACCGACCAGCGCCAGTGCCGCCTCCGGACCGGGCGCCGTGACCTCCAGGGACGACGAGCGGCCCGGTTCGGTGAGTGACCCGTGGGCCAGGAACGCCCCTCGCCACGCGGCCTCGGCGTCGCACGTCGCACCGCTGACCACCTGTGGCGGCATCCCCCGGACCGGTCGGCTACGAGCGTCGAGGAGGCCGGTCTGGCGGGCGAGCGCCTCGCCCTCCTTCGCCACCCGAACGACGTAGCGGGTGGCCCGGCGTAGCCCGCTGGGCTGGAGGACGAGCAGCTCCGACGGGTGACCGTAGACGTCGCCGATCTCGTGACGCAGTCGTCGTGCAGCCTGCGCCGTGTCCAGCTCCGCCTCGATGACGACCCTGCCCGCCACCAGATGCAACGCGTTGGCGAAGCGGAGCATGGCCGCCACCTCAGCCTTGCGGTCACACGTCTTGGCGACGGGCAACCGGCTCAATTCGTCTTTGACAGCCGCAGTCAACGCCATGTGATCATTCCGCTCGCACCTGTCCGATTCCTGTTACATCGCACGCGCACCACCCGAGGCCCGGGTTCAGCCCGACCCAGCACCGACGGGACCGGGATCGGTGACGTCGGCAAGGGCGCCAGAGAACACGTCACCATACGCCGCGGCCAATCGCAACGGCTCGTGTCTGGCAGACCCGTCCCCGACCGACACCTGACGAAGCCACACCTGTGCGCCCAAGTCACCCGCGACCCGGATCAGCGCGTCGGTGTCGGTGACCGCGGACGGGTCGGCCACCACCGCGTCCAGCCGCATCGCAGGCGCGTACTCCGCGAAGACCCGCAGCAGTTGTGCAGCCGACGAGCCTGACGTCTCGCCGGTGTGAGGGGCCAGATTGAGAGTCACGCAGCGTCGGGCCGGGGTCTCGGCGAGGGCGTCGGCCAGCTCCGGCACCAGAACGTGGGGCAGCACCGAGGTGAACCATGATCCGGGCCCCAGGATGACCCAGTCTGCGGCCATGACGGCGGCGACGGCGGCCGGGTTGGCAGGCGGGTGCTCGGGCACGAGTCGGACCGATCGGACGTCTCCGGGGGTCGTGGCCACACCCACCTGCCCCACGACCGTCGTCAACGCCAGACGTCCCGGTGCATCGGTGCGCGAGTCGGCGTGATGCTCGGCCGCGATTCCGGACACCTCGGCGGCGATGTCCAGGGGGACGCTGGCCATCGGTAACACCCGGCCGCGGGCACCCAGCAATTCGCCGACCACGTCCAACCCCGTCACCGGGTCGTCGAGCAGTTGCCACAGGGCGACGATCAGCAGGTTGCCGACCGCGTGTCCGTCCAGCGGGCCGTCACTGACGAACCTGTGCTGTAGGACATCGCGCCAGAGCCGACCCCAGCGGGAGTCTTCGCAGAGCGCCGCCAGGGCCATCCGCAGGTCTCCGGGCGGCAGGACGCCCAACTCGCTGCGCAGTCGCCCCGACGATCCGCCGTTGTCCGCCACCGTGACCACGGCGGTCACGGCATCGGTCACCAGGCGCAGCGCACTGAGCGACGCCGCCAGGCCGTGCCCGCCGCCGAGAGCCACGACCCGTGGCCCGGACGGCGGGTGCCGATGCCGGAGGAGGTGCTCGACGCCGCCGTGATCGCCAGGCAGCGGGCTCACTCCTTCCCGAGGTCGCGGTGGGCAGCCAACGCTCGCACGCCGTCACCTGTCAGCCGACGAGCCAGTTCCTGCGCCATCGCGACGGATCGATGTTTGCCGCCGGTACAGCCGACGGCCGCCACGGCGAAGCGCTTGCCGTCGGCCCGGTAACCACGGGTGACGACCTTGAGGTACTCGGTGTAGGCGTCGACGAATTGCGTCGCGCCGGACGCGGCGAACACGTAGTCGGCCACCTCGGCGTCCAGTCCGTTCTTGCCCCGCAGATGCGGGATCCAGTGCGGGTTGGGCAGGAATCTCACGTCGGCGACGTTCTCCGCGTCCAACGGGATGCCGTGTTTGAAACCGAAGCTCACCACCGTGAGATGAAGATCGTTGTCCGACTCGTCCCCACCCAGCGCCGCGCGGACCTTCGCGGACAGTTGGTGGACGTTCATCTCGCTGGAGTCGATCAGGATGTCGGCCGCGTTCCGCAGGCCGTGCAGGAGTTCACGCTCCTGCTGGATCGCCTGCAGCACCGTGCCCGGGGGTTGCAGCGGGTGCGGGCGGCGCACCGATTCGAACCGGCGGACCAGGGTCGCGTCGTCGGCCTCCAAGAACATGACGACAAGGTCCAGACCCTTGCTGCGGACGTCGGTCAGGGCGTCCGTGAGGGCGACGAAGAACGAGCGGCCGCGGACGTCGACGACCGCCGCCAAGCGGGGTAACGCCGCTGAGTCGCGCAGCGCCAGGTCGGCCAAGGGGCCCAGCATCTGCGGCGGCAGGTTGTCGACCACGAACCAGCCCTCGTCCTCCAGCACGTGGGATGCCGTGGACCTACCGGCCCCCGACATGCCGGTGACCAGGGCCAATCGGGGTCGGCGGAGTGCCACGCTATCGCTGGTGTCAGTCGGCGGGGTGCTTGGCGCGTTCATCAGGAGCCATCGTCGCACCACCCCCGCCGAGCCGGGAGGTGATCTCGGCGGCCAATCGAGGACCGATCCCGGTCACCCCCTGTATCTCGTCCGTCGTGGCGGTGGCCAGTGTCCGAACCGACCCGAACGCGGCGAGCAGTGCGGCACGGCGGGCCGGACCCAAGCCGGGAATGCCGTCCAGCTCACTGGCCAGCGCCCGCTTGGCCCGGGCCGAGCGGTGGTAGGTGTTGGCGAAGCGGTGAGCCTCGTCCCTGACCCGCTGCAGCAGGTACAGCCCCTGACTGGCTCGCGGCAGGACCACCGGCGCGTCCTCGCCCGGCAGCCACACCTCTTCGAGCCGTTTGGCCAGGCCGCAGACCGCGATATCGCCCACGCCGACATCGGACAGGGCGGCGACCGCCGCCGCTACCTGGGGGGCGCCGCCGTCCACGACGATGAGCTGCGGCGGGTAGGCGAAGCGGCGACGTTGCGGCGCATCCACGTCGTCGTCCTCGACCTGCCCCCCCACCTCTCCGGTCGTCGTCACCGCCAGCGGTACCTCGGACCGTTCGCTGACGTGTCGACGGAGCCGGCGGGTGAGGACCTCGCGCAGCGATGACGCGTCGTCGGGGCCGAGGTCACCGCGCACGGCGAAACGGCGGTACTCGGACTTGCGAGCCAACCCGTCCTCGAACACCACCATGGACGCGACGACATCGCTGCCCTGCAGGTGCGCCACGTCGTAGCACTCGATCCGCAACGGCGCCTCGGGCAGGTCCAACGCCTCTTGGAGTTCCTGAAGGGCGAGGCTCCGTGTCGTCAGATCCCCCGCCCGCTTGGTCTTGTGCATGGCGAGGGCCTGCGCGGCATTGGCCGTCACGGTGTCGGCCAGGGACTTCTTGTCGCCTCTCTGTGGTACCCGGACGTCGACCTTGGAGCCCCGTATCCGGCACAACCACTCCGTCATGTCGCCGGCCCGGGCAGGCATCTCGGGCACGAGAACCTCGCGGGGCACGGCCGAGGTCGAAGTGTCCGTCGTGGCGTCGCCAGGAGTGGGACCGGCCGTCGCTCCGTCGCTGCCCTCACCGTAGATCTGCAGCAGGAGCTGCTCGACCAGTTCCGCCCGACCCAGGTCGTCGACCTTCTCGACGATCCACCCGCGCTGTCCCCGAATCCGCCCGCCACGGACGTGGAAGACGGCGACGGCCGCCTCCAGATCGTCCTCGACCAGGCCGAACACGTCCGCATCGGTGTCGTCGGCCAGGACGACCGCATTGCGCTCCAGTGCCCGGCGCAGGGCACCGATGTCGTCACGCAGTCGCGCGGCTCGTTCGAACTCCAGATCGGTCGCAGCGGCCTGCATCCGCCGTTCGAGATCGCGGACGAATCGTTGGGTGTCGCCGGCGAGGAAGTCGCAGAAGTCCAAGGCCAGCTCGCGATGGTCGTGGGCGTCGATCCGGCCGACACACGGGGCCGAGCACTTGTCGATGTAGCCCAGCAGGCACGGCCGGCCCACCTGGGCGGCCCGCTTGAACACGCCCGCGCTGCACGTCCGCACCGGAAACACCCGGAGCAGTTGGTCGACCGTTTCGCGGATCGCCCAGGCGTGCGAGTACGGCCCGAAGTAGCGGGTTCCCTTTCGTTTCGCCCCGCGCATCACCTGTACCCGCGGGTACTCGTCGTCCAGGGTGACCGCGAGCCACGGGTAGGACTTGTCGTCGCGGTACCGGACGTTGAATCGTGGGTCGTACTGCTTGATCCAGGTGTATTCGAGTTGCAGCGCCTCGACCTCGGTCGCTACCACGGTCCATTGCACCGACGATGCGGTCAGCACCATCTGCTGGGTCCGCGGGTGCAACTGGGAGAGGTCGGCGAAGTAGGACGTCAGCCGTTGCCGCAGGCTCTTGGCCTTGCCGACGTACACGACCCGGCCCGCAGGGTCGGAGAAGCGGTACACCCCCGGGGCTTCCGGGATGTCGCTGGTGCGCGGCCGGTAGGACGACGGATCAGCCACCCGTGGAGCCTACGGCCGGGTACCGACACTGCGTCGGGGGTCACCCCTCAGGTGCGGTACTCAGGCGAAGACGATCCGATCGCCGTCGATCGAGGCTGCGATCGAGGTGAGGGGCGCGGTGGCCGGGCCCTTGAGAGCTTCGCCTGTGGCGGCGTCGAACTCGCTGCCGTGATTGGGGCACAGCAGCTGCAGTCCACCGGTTGCTTCGACCGGTGTCCCGGCATGGGTACAGGCCGCCGAGTAGGCGACGACCTCGGCCTCGGCAGTCCGGGCCACGACCACTCGCTCACCGTTGACGTCCACCACTCGGGCTTCGCCGACCGGCACGTCGGCAAGGGCCACTCCGGCGGAATCCTCGCCCGGCGCCGCGGCGTCCGGGCTGGCTGCGGCGTCCGGGCTGGCAGCCGAGTCCGCGTCGGTGGTACCCGAGGCGTCACCGGAACCGCACGCCACCAACACACCCGCACCGATAGTCGTCACCCCTACCGCGCTGAGGACTCGGAACACGTCACGGCGGGACAGGCAGAAGTCGAGGTCCGTCATGTCTTCAGGGTGGCAGCCCGCTGAACGGCGCGCCTGGATACCGGCTGTGAGTTCGATGACGATCCGGCAGCGGAACGGGGGGATCGACCCGAGGCTCGCCGGGTCGTGCCCACCAGGTCGGCAAGGTACCGACCGGTATGACTGGCCTGGACCTTCGCGACCTGTTCGGGTGTGCCGGTCGCCACGACTCCCCCACCCCCCGACCCGCCTTCGGGTCCCATGTCGATGACCCAGTCGGCACACTTGATGACGTCGAGGTTGTGTTCGATGACGATGACGGTGTTGCCCTTGTCGACGAGGCCCTGCAGCACGTCGAGCAATCGCCGGATGTCCTCGAAATGCAGGCCGGACGTCGGTTCGTCGAGGACGTACACCGTGCGACCGGTGGATCGGCGTTGCAGTTCGGCGGCCAACTTGACGCGTTGCGCCTCGCCGCCGGACAGCGTCGTCGCGGGCTGCCCCAGTCGGACGTAGCCGAGGCCGACCTCGACCAGGGTGTTCATGTACCGCGCGATGGCGGGCACGGCGGCGAAGAACTCCGCTGCCTCCTCGATCGGCATGTCGAGGACCTCGGCGATCGTCTTGCCCTTGAAATGGACCTCCAGCGTCTCGCGGTTGTACCGGGCGCCACCGCACACCTCACACGGCACATAGACGTCAGGCAGGAAGTTCATCTCGATCTTGAGGGTGCCGTCGCCCTGGCAGTTCTCGCATCGCCCTCCCTTGACGTTGAACGAGAACCGACCTGGCTGGTACCCGCGCACTTTGGACTCGGGCGCCGTCGCGAACAACTTCCGGACGTGATCGAAGACTCCGGTGTAGGTCGCCGGATTGCTGCGCGGTGTGCGCCCGATCGGACCCTGATCCACGTGGATCACCTTGTCGAGGTGTTCGAGCCCGGTCACCCGCTTGTGACGTCCGGGCACCTGGCGGGCGCCGTTCAGCTTGTTGGCCAGAGTCGTGTACAGGACGTCATTTACGAGGGTGGACTTGCCCGAGCCCGAGACGCCGGTGACGGCGACCAGGCAGCCGAGCGGGAACGTCACGTCGACGCCTCGCAGGTTGTGCTCGCGAGCTCCGACGACGGTCAGCAGGCGGTCGGCGTCGATCCGCCGCCGCTGGGCGGGGACGTCGATCCGCCGCCGGCCGGACAGGTAGGCGCCGGTGAGCGAGTCCGGGTGGATCAGGAGGTCCGACAGCGGCCCGGAGTGGACCACGTGACCGCCGTGCTCGCCGGCTCCGGGGCCGATGTCGACCACCCAGTCGCTGGCCTTGATGGTGTCCTCGTCGTGTTCGACCACGATCAGCGTGTTTCCCAGGTCGCGGAGCCGAATCAGGGTGTCGATGAGGCGGCGGTTGTCCCGCTGGTGGAGACCGATGCTGGGTTCGTCCAGGACGTACAACACGCCGACCAGTCCCGAGCCGATCTGGGTGGCGAGTCTGATTCGCTGTGCCTCCCCACCGGACAGGGTGGCCGCCCCTCGTTCCAGCGACAGGTAGTCGAGGCCGACGTCGAGCAGGAATCCGAGGCGCAGTTCGATCTCGCGCAGGACCCGCTCGGCAATGGCCCGTTCGCGCTCGGACAGTTCCAGTGTGCTGAGGAACGTGGCGGCCTCGCGGATCGTCATCGCCGAGATACCCGCGATGTTCGCCCCCGAGATGGTGACGGCGAGCACCTCGGGACGCAGTCGGGCGCCGCCGCAGGTGCCGCAGGGGATCTCCCGCATGTAGGCGCCGTAGCGCTCGCGGCTCCATTCGGACTCGGTCTCGCCGTGACGCCGGTGGATGAACGGCAGGACACCCTCGAACGTGGCCTGATACCCGCGCTCACGGCCGTATCGCGTCTTGTAGGTCACCCCGATCTGGTGGTCCAGACCATGAAGCACGGCGTTCCTGGCTCGCTCGGGCAGTGCACGCCACGGTGTGTCCATGCTGAACTCCAGCGCTTCGCCCAGTGACGACAGCAGGCGTTGGAAGTACTCGACGCTGGTGGTCCCGGAGGACCAGGGTGCGATCGCCCCTTCGGCCAGGCTGGCGTCCTCGTCCGGGATGACGAGGTCGGGGTCGACTTCGAGTTTGGTGCCGAGGCCGCTGCACGCCGGACACGCACCGTAGGGGCCGTTGAACGAGAACGTCCGGGGCTCGATCTCCTCCAGTGCGACGGGATGACCGTTGGGGCACGACATCCGCTCGGTGAACCGGCGCTCGCGTGGCCCGAGTAGCGGATCGACGCTGCCGACGGGGACGTCCACGTACTCGGCGACACACATCCCCTCGGCCAGGCGCAGGGCGGTCTCGACCGAGTCGGTGAGTCGGCGCTTGGCCGCGAACCGGCGCTCGGCCGCCGCCTCCTCGGTCTCGGCGTCACCGGTACCGGCGTTCTTGGCGACCAGCCGGTCGACGACGACGTCGATGTCGTGCTTGCGCTTCTTGTCGAGGGTGGGGGGTTCGGCCAGCGACACGGCCTCGCCGTCGACCCGGGCGCGCGAGAAGCCCGTCGACTGGAGTTCGCGGAACAGTTCGAGGTACTCGCCCTTTCGACCACGCACGACCGGGGCCAGAATCTGGAACCGGGTCCCGTCAGGCAACGCCAGCAACTGGTCGACGATCTGTTGCGGGGTCTGGCGCACGATGGCCTCACCGCAGGTCACGCAGTGGGGCCGGCCGGCACGGGCGAACAGCAGCCGCAGGTAGTCGTGGATCTCGGTGATGGTGCCCACCGTCGAGCGAGGGTTTCGCGACGTCGACTTCTGGTCGATGCTGACGGCAGGCGACAGCCCCTCGATGAAGTCGACGTCGGGTTTGTCCATCTGGCCGAGGAACTGTCGCGCGTACGACGACAGGGATTCGACGTATCGACGCTGACCTTCCGCGAAGATCGTGTCGAAGGCAAGGGAGGACTTGCCCGAACCGGACAAGCCCGTGAACACGATGAGGGCGTCGCGCGGCAGGTCCAGGTCCACATCACGGAGGTTGTGCTCCCGGGCGCCACGGACAACCAGCCGTTCAGCCACGCCGTCACTGTAGGCCGCACGTGTGACAACGGATCGGCGGTCCGGTGACTCCGTCGCGCTCCGTTCGGTGCGATGCCGTAGCGCCGGGTATGGACCAACAGTGACGGTGTAACTACGCTCGGAGCCAACCCGGCACCAGTGACGACGGGCGCAGCAGCGGCAGGATCGGTTGACCAGTCGTTGGTCGACCAGACACGTCAGTCCACGGTAGGAGTCACGATCACCGCAGCAGATGTCTCGACGCTTCCTGATTATGATCTTGCCTCGTACGCCGTCGTGGGAGCCCCTGCTGACGCATGCGCTGCGGCTACACCCGGTTCCCTTGTCGAGGTCCGGGGCGCGTTCAGCTGCGCCGAGTCGCCAGCATTCCCACGTGTGATGTGACCGCGCCGACCGTCACCGTCGAGTCCCCCGTGAACGGAACGACGTACGTCGTTGGGCAACTGGTCGATACGGTTTTCACCTGCACGGACCCGGAGTTACGGACCCGCGAGGGAAACCGGCTAGACGGCCAGGCCGTCGACACGACCCGCGTCGGCACCTACTCCGTCGAGGTCTTCGCTGACGACAATGCCGGCAACGCCACAGAGGCCGTCGTCACCTACACGGTCGCGGCCTCGGCGCCACTCACGGTGGTCACGTCGTCGGGCACCACCGCGTTGATGAGTGCCCTTGCCGAGGTCACCGTCTTCGACCACGACCGTGACCCTGCAACCGCAGACCAACCGGCCCTCGTCGTAGCGGACAGCACGGGCAACACCACCACCATCAGCGGCTGTGCCGTCCCGACCCCCGCGACCGAAGCCGACGCTGCACTGTTCCTGGCGGGCCAGCCGTATCGGTCTCGGACCGGGCCCGCGCCAGTGGCCCCCCCGCCATGCCGCCCATCGGCCGTCACGACGACGCAGTCTCCATGACGACCCCGACGCGCCCAGGCCGCGCCTGGGAATGGAGTGAGCGCGCAGCCTCGCTCGTCCTCATTTCGGGTTTGCTCCTGCTCACCGGTTGCGTGGCGGCGGAGACCGGCCCGCCCCCCGACCAGTTGGGTAGCCAGCGACCCATGTTGGACCAAGTGACCTCCGACCTCGGGTTCCCCGACGACCTCCTACCAGCGGATGAAGAGTTCGGCGGTGGGCAGTGCAGCCTCAGTGGTTGCCCCACCCTCGCCTGGATCTACCCTCAAGACACCCCCTACACCATTGCCACCTGCGAATCCTGGGCTGACACCCTTGAAGCGGGTGGGTACACCATTGATTCACAGGCGCCAGAGAACACGAGAATTCGCGTCACCGAGTTATCAATTGACGGACAACCGCCGCAACCCCGATGTGGGATT
>JANNOG010000074.1:0-6531 GCA_031398915.1 Micrococcales bacterium
CCCGTCGCCCCGGCCACAACTCGCCCGACCTGCCGCTCAAGGTCACCCTCCTGGTCGGCGGAGGAAACCCTGCAGTACGCCGCCACCTCGCCCACCACGGCCGGCTTCGGGTCGGCGTCCACCAGGATCAGACGCCCCACACGACGAGCGGGCACCGGCAGAACGCCTTCCCGAAACCAGCGGTACGCCGTCTTCGGATGCACCCCCTGCCCCAGTGCCCACTCCCTCAAATTCACCCTTACACCTATCGCTCCCCCATTGAGCAACAGTCGACTACCCCTGCCCCCGCGCCTCCGGACTGGCCGCCACCTGAATGCCCGCCAACAGGTTCGCCGGCCCATCCGCCCCGGCCAACGTCGGATTGCGCATCGCCCCGGTCACCACGACCGGCATGTCCCCGTCGTAGGCGAGGTCCAGCAGGTACGACGCCTCCTCGATCGTGTCCGTCCCCTGCGTCACCACGACACCGTCGACATCCACACCACGAATCGCTTCGAACAGCGCCGCGACGTCCTCGAACGTCACCGAAGCCCCTGGCACCTGCCGAAAGTCCACCGCTTCCAACAAGACTCCGACATCACCCAGCCCCGGCACCGTCGCCAACAGTTGCTCGGGCGTCAACGCGGGCACCACCCCACCGCCACGAGACGCACCCATGGCGATCGTGCCGCCCAACCCGAACACCGCCACACGCCTGCCAACCGCCACCGCAAGTCCTCTCCGAGCCCGATGATCACGTCATGATTACCCGATTCCTTCTCACGAGGCACAGCGAGTGGTCCGGCTGTGACGCTGCTTGAGTCGGTCCAAGCAGGACTTGACCACGGTGCGCCACGCGACGTCGGAGGCAGGCGAACGTGTTCATGCTGCGCCGCGCAGCCTTCCGAGGCGATGTGCGTGAGTAGGCCTTGTTCGTGATGGCGGACCGCGGTCGTCGAATTGACGACGCGGAGCACCGGCCCCGGCCTGACCAGGCTGGTTTGCTGGGCTCAGCCCAGATCAACCAGTCCCTGCCCGGCAGTCCAGGGCCGCCCCGGTTGCTCGAAGATCGCTCACCCAGCACAACCCCGACCCCGTCCTGGAGCCTGCGCAGGCCTGGCCGCCCCGGAAGCTCGCTCATCCAACCCTGGCCTTCTCTATCGTCGCCTCGATCCCGTCCAGGATCACCCCCAATCCCATCGCGAAGGACTCGGCCATCGCCGACTCCAGGTAAGGCTTCTCCGGATCCTCGGGTGGCGCGGGCTTGTCCTGCTCCATCCGAACCGCCATCGGGAACCGGGCCGCGAAGTCCGGCGCCACCTCCACCAGCAGCGGTGACCGCGAGTGCCACCAGTCCTCGTCGGACACCCCCGTCTCCTCCTCCGCCGATCGCGCCTCCGACTCCGTCCGCGCCGCTCCGCGAACGAAGTGCAGCACCACGCCCAAAATCCCCCGCAGCACCGGCGGTCTCAGGCCCGTCTCGTGCAGAATCCCCGACGCCGTGTCGAGCGTCGCGAACTCGTTGGGCCCCAGCACGGGTCTCGCCTGGGACACCTGCAGCGTCCACGGATGTCTCAGGTGGAACTCCAGGTGGTCCTCGGCCCACGACGTGACGGATCCTCGCCACCCGAGTCTCGGCTCGTAGTGCGTGGGCAACTCGCCCAGGACCCGGTCGTACATCAGGTCGACCAGGTCTCCCTTCGTGGGGACGTACGTGTACAGAGCCATAGCCGTCCGCCCGAGCCGTTCGCCCACCGCGCGCATCGACAGCCCTGTCATGCCTTCGACGTCCGCCACGCCGATCGCCGCGTCGATGATCACGTCGACGCTCAATCCCGGCTTGGGCCCCGGCCGCAGGTTCGAGACCCTGTTGCCCCACATCAGGTCCATGGACCGGCGTGGATCGCCCTGCCCGGCGTAGACGACCATTTGCATCTCCTTACGCCATAAAGTAACGTTGCGATCACCTTACAGCATAAAGAGACCCGTGGGGGAGTGGATGGAGCGTCACCTGATAGGTGTAATCGGGCATCGCGGCAGGTCAAGGGACATCCTTGGTCACATGTACGCCGCCATGACGCTCAGGAGTGCCCGATGACCGCCGGGCAGCGGTCCGCCGCGGACAGCCACGACGTGATCGAGGTCCGTGGCGCCAGGGAGAACAACCTGGCAGACATCTCGCTCGACATCCCCAAACGCCGTCTGACGGTGTTCACCGGTGTGTCCGGGTCGGGCAAGTCCTCGCTCGTCTTCGGCACGATCGCCGCCGAGTCGAAGCGCCTGATCAACGAGACGTATACGGCGTTCGTCCAGTCGTTCATGCCCAGCCAGGGCAGACCGGACGTGGACGCGTTGCGAAACCTGAGCGCGGCGATCATCGTCGATCAGGAGCGGATGGGGGCGAACTCCCGTTCTACGGTCGGTACGGCGACCGATGCCCAGACGATGCTGCGGATTGTCTTCAGCCGCCTCGGTGAACCGCACGTCGGCACGTCGTCGTCGTTCGGCTTCAACAACCCCGAGGGCATGTGCCTGGTGTGCGAAGGGCTCGGGCGGGTGTCGGCGATCGACGTCGACCAACTCGTGAACCGCGAGCTGTCGCTCAACGAGGGCGCGGTCACCGTTCCCGGCTTCACCACGGATGCCTGGTACGTGCAGACCTACATCCAGTCCGGCTTCTTCGACCCCGACACCAAGCTGAAGGACTTCACCTCAGACGAGTGGAATGCCTTCCTGCACAAGGCGTCCACCAAGGTGAAGATCGGCACGACGAACGTCACCTATGAAGGCCTCGTGGTGAAAGTGCAGCGGCTGTACCTCTTGAAGGACCGGGAGTCGATACAGCCGCACATCCGGGCGTTCGTCGACCGGGCCGTCACCTTCGCGCGCTGCACCGCCTGCGAGGGCACGAGGCTCAACCCGGCCGCGCTGTCGTCGAGGATCGGCGGCCGTAACATCGCCGAGTGCGCGTCCATGCAGATCAGCGACCTGGCCGAGTTCGTCAAGAAGATCGATGACCCGTCCGTGGGGCCGTTGCTGACGACTCTGCGCGGCACCTTGGACTCGCTGGTCGAGATCGGCCTCGGCTACCTGAGCCTGGACCGCGAGTCGGCGACCCTGTCCGGCGGCGAGGCCCAGCGGGTGAAGATGGTGCGGCACCTGGGGTCCAGCCTCACCGACGTCACGTACGTCTTCGACGAGCCGACAGTCGGCCTGCACCCGCACGACATCCAGCGGATGAACAACCTGCTGATCCTCTTGCGCGACAAGGGGAACACCGTGCTCGTCGTGGAGCACAAGCCTGAGGTCATCGACATCGCGGACCACGTCGTGGATCTCGGCCCAGGGGCCGGTCCGTCCGGCGGTCGGATCTGCTTCGCGGGCGACGTGGCATCGCTGCGCGCGTCCGACACGCTGACCGGTAGACACCTGGACCACCGGGCCCAATTTCGGGAGAAGGCGCGGGAAGCCCACGGCTACCTGGAGATCAGGGATGCCTCCACGCACAACCTGAAGAACGTCGACGTCGACATCCCGCTCGGCGTCCTGACCGTGATCACCGGTGTCGCGGGCTCCGGTAAGAGCTCGCTGATCCACGGCTCCCTGCCGCGACGCGACGGTGTGGCCGTCGTGGACCAGTCACCGATCCGCGGTTCCCGCCGCAGCAACCCGGCAACCTACACCGGCCTGCTCGACCCGATCCGGACCGCCTTCGCCAAGGCCAACGGTGTGAAAGCCGCACTGTTCAGCGCGAACTCCGAGGGTGCCTGCCCCAACTGCAAGGGCATCGGTCTCGTCTACACCGACCTGGCGATGATGGCGGGCGTCGCCTCGGTCTGCGAACAGTGCGAGGGCAAGCGCTTCACTCCCGAGGTCCTCACGTACACGTTGCGCGGCAAGAACATCAGTGAGGTTTTGGCCATGCCCGTCACCGAAGCCCGCGACTTCTTCACCTCCGGCCAGGCCAGAGCCATCCTCGACCGCCTGTCGGACGTGGGCCTCGGCTACCTGGGGCTCGGCCAACCGCTCACGACACTGTCCGGTGGTGAACGTCAACGCGTCAAACTCGCCATCCAGATGGCCGAGAAGGCGACGGTCTACGTGCTGGACGAGCCGACCACCGGCCTGCACCTGGCTGACGTCGACCAACTCCTGGCCCTCCTGGACCGCTTGGTGGACGACGGCAACACCGTCATCTGCATCGAACACCACCAGGCCGTCATGGCCCACGCCGACTGGATCATCGACCTCGGCCCCGGCGCGGGCCAAGACGGCGGGCAGGTCGTCTTCACCGGCACCCCCACCGAATTGGTGGAGTTCGGTGACTCTTTGACCGCTCGCCACCTCCGCACCTACGTCGGAGCCTGACTCGAAGAGGAATTCCGTGCACCAGCAACCGATCCGCCAGATCGAAGTCGTCGCCACCCGACGAATCACCCCGAACATGGCGCGGATCACCTTCGGTGGCAACGACCTGGCCGACTACGCGTCGGTGGAACTCGACCAGCAGGTCAAGCTCTACATCCCCAGATCCGGCCAGTCGCGCCCCGTTCTGCCCTCGCCGGACACCGACTTCATGAGCTGGTACCAGGCGTACAGCGCCATTCCCGAACCGGAAAGACCGTGGATGCGCAGCTACACGATCCGCGCCCACCACCCGGAAAGCGCCACGGTCGACATCGACTTCGTCCTCCACGACCACGCGGGTCCCGCCACTCGTTGGGCTGAAACCGCACAACCGGGCGCGGTCCTCAGCATGTTCGGCCCATCCGTCACGTTCGCCAGACCCATCTCTCTCGACACTTCCATCGCCCAAACCGACTGGCTCCTGCTGGCAGGCGACGCCACCGCCCTGCCCGCGATCTCGTCGATCCTCGAAGGGGTCTCCAGCGGCACATCGGCGATGGTCTACATCGAGGTGGTGAACGAGGCTGAACACCAAGCCCTGCCGGGCAATGCCACCGTGCACTGGCTGGACCGCGACAACAGCACGGCACCCTCGGGTGCTCTGCTGGCGGATGCCCTCGCAGCCGCCACGCTACCTCCAGGGGCTCCCTTCGCCTGGTTGGCGGGCGAAGCCGGGGCGGTCCGCGTGCTCCGTCGTCACCTGATCGACGATCGTGGCCTGCCGAAGTCCTCGATCGACTTCACCGGTCACTGGCGCCAGTCCCTGTCCCAGGACGACGCCCCGACCGAGGATGACATGGAGGAGGCCATTGAACGCCTGGCCGCAGCCCAGTAGCAGCCCGTCGGAGCGGGAGTACCGCCTCGTGCGATGCCTTGGTGGTGGTCGGTGAGAGCGATGCCAGTGCTGACGTGGCCGCGAGGTGGCGGCGAGGTGGCGGTGGCGTGTGGCCTGCGGCGCGGTGGTCGGCAGCGTGCTGTGGGCACTGATGCCCAGGCGATGTCTCGAACTCTCGTGAGCGACGGAAGTGGGCTGGATCCGTCCTGCGGGTCAGCGGAGGCAGAGCACGATCGCGGTGGTGGTGAGTTCGGCATGGTCCTCGTGGGCTGACGAACACGGGCGCCGTCGGGCGGCGGCAACAGTCGCTGGTCGGCTCCACCTGATCAGGAAGGAGGACGATCCGCATCGGCGGGTACGAGGTAGGTCTTCGTGCTCAGTTCGGCGCGGGACCGGCCGAGTCCTGCGCCGGCGACTGCGAGGGCTTCGGCTTCGTGGCACCATCCGTGCCCGATTCGGCAACTCACCGCGAACCAGCACCAACTGCTTGCGGGACACCGGCTAGACGTCCAGGTCGATCGGCGGGCCGGGTTCGGCGGTGGCTGCGCCCGCCGTCTGGGATGCCAGCCAGTCGTGGAACGTCGTCGTGTCCGCTTCGGGGACGTGGACGGTGATCGTCGCGCGCCGGTCGTAGGCGACGCCTGCGACTCGGTGGCCCGCAGCGTGCAGGGCGTTCTCCAGCCTGCCCGCGTCGGCGTGGTCGACCGTGATCGCGAACGTGGCGAACCTGGCCCGTCCTAGGGTGCCGATCGCGTCCACCGCTTCCGACACCGCTCGGCCGTAGGCGCGCACCAAGCCGCCTGCGCCGAGTTTGACGCCGCCGAAGTACCGGGTGACCACGGCGACCGTGTCGG
Organism: Micrococcales bacterium; assembly: GCA_031398915.1. GTDB lineage: Bacteria > Actinomycetota > Actinomycetes > Actinomycetales > JBBAYJ01 > JANNOG01. The sequence continues at coordinate 6,076 of JANNOG010000074.1, forward strand.
TCAGGTCGCGGCGGATGAGGACCTCCAGCATCGGCACTCCCGCCGTGCCCGCGGGTTCGCCGTCATCGCTGGAACGCTGCGTTCCGTCCACGCGGAACGCGGAGCAGTTGTGGTTGGCGGACCAGCGCTCCTTGCGCACACCCGCGATGAAGGCCGCCGCCTCGGCCTCGTCACCGACTCGGCGGACACTGCACAGGAATCGCGATCGTTGGATCTCGATCTCGTGGACGCCATCACGTGCGATCACCCGCATCGCCCCAGTATCGACGACCTTCGACCCGAAGCGGTCGTAGCCCGACATCAAGTCGAGGTCCCCCGGTGGTGTGGGGCCCCCGAATAGAACAGTACGGGCGGGCACCGACAGTTTTGGTGTCAGCGGTGACCCTGGTGGTTAATTCGATCAAGGCATCGGCAGGCCCTTGACCTGTCGGAACACAGCCCAGGCCGGCGGCTGCG
>JANNOG010000075.1:0-73604 GCA_031398915.1 Micrococcales bacterium
GGCGCGGGTGCGCGCGGTGCTCTCGGGTATGCCCAGGTCGCGGGCGATGGCTGCGTAGGAGCGATCTCGATAGTAGGTCTCGACGAGGACGAGGCGATGATCTTCTCGGACGCGACGCAGTGCCTCGTGCAACAGCCACCCGTCCAACAACTGGTCCAGGCGCTCGCGCCCGGAGCCATGGGCGGTGAAGGGGTCGGCCAGAGTCGGTTCGTCGTCGTGGCCGGAGTCGGGGACAGGACGTCGGCGCCTGGCTCGTGCCTCGTCGATCACGACGTTGCGGAGGATGGCGAACAGCCATGGGCGTAGCGGGCGGGACCGGTCGTACGACGCGGCTGCCCGCCACGCCCGCACGAAGGTCTCCTGGACCGCGTCGTCGGCCGACCCACGGTCGCCCAGGGCGCGGTAGGCGAGCCCGAACAACTCGTCCGCATGCAGGTTCCATGCCGCTCGGATGCCTCGATCGTCGCGCAGGTCGATGTCGGTGTCGATGCTCGGCCGTTGGTCGGCGGAGACTGCGTCACCGGACTCCGACGGTGCCACGCGCCGCCCGCCCATGACTGTTCGCCCTACCTGATCGGTCCGGTTCAGCTGCCGCTGGCGGCGATGTACACCGACGTGACGGCATTGGGGTGGACCAGGACCGCCGGTGCGAGGCACGGGGACGGGACGGCCACCGTGGTGTTGATCCGTGCGTTACCCGCCGTGTCGAAGGGGACCGTCGCCGTGGTGGCCACCACTGCACCGTTGCAGACCAGGCTCGCCGACAGCGTCGGCACGGGGTTGGTGCCGTTGGCGGGCGGGGTGGGGATCACCAGACCCCGCACCCGCAGGTCGAAGTTGCCGGCGGTGTCGACGCGGACCCGACCCTTGTCCAGTACCCACGGCGCGGTGCCCGGAGTCCTACCGAAGAGCGTCGGTCCCGCCGGTGCAGGAGTGCTGCCGACGAGCGTGGACCGAAGCACGACCGAGGGCTCGTCGTAGTCGTCGTGGGCCGAGGCGGCGCTCGGCTGGGCCGCGATCACCACGGTGGCCAACGCCACAGCAGCAGTGAGGGCGATGCGTCGGAAAGCAGGACGTGACATGTGGGGTTCTCCTCCGGGTCAGCTCCCCGCCGCCGTCGTGGGCGGGGCCGCACCGGGGGATACCGGCGCCGCATCGAGTCCGTTCACGAGGCGTCGCGCGCCACCGTAACCGTGTGGTCGGTGTGTGAGGACAACTCCGCCGCCTCCGCGAGCAGCAGTGCCGCGCGACCGTCCCCGGCGGCGCATTCTCATGCTGCTCTCATTCCCCTCCAGGTCGGTCCTCATGTTGGGTGCCGAGTGTCCGACCATGACCACAACACAGGTGAGAACGCTCAGGTCTGCCCGCGTCCGGCTCCGGCTCAGCGTGGCTGTGACCGGCGTGCTGATGGCTGCCACGACCCTGGTCGCGTGCAGCGACTCCGGTGATGACGTCGAGGGGGTGGTGTCGATGGTCGAGGCGACCCCGGCGGCCGGGTCTTCGGCCTCGGCGGCTGCCAGCTCGGACACCGAGCAGGAGTTGCTGGACTACGCGCAGTGCCTACGTGACCAGGGCCTCGACGTGCCCGATCCGGAGGTCGACGCCGAAGGCAACGTCGTCCTCGGTGGCGGCGGCGGCGGCGGTGGTGGTGGCGGCGGTGGGGCCGCTCCGGATCAGGCCGCGCTGGACGCTGCCACCGAGGTGTGCGGCGACGCGCCGGCGGGCCTCACGTCGCAGCTCGACCAGTTCAACTCGCCGCAGTTCCAGGACGCGCTGGTCGCATTCACCCAGTGCATGCGTGACAGGGGATACGACGTCGCCGACATCGACCTCGGCGGCGGTGCTCCCGGTGCCGGCAACCCGCTGGGCGACCTCGACCTCGACGACCCGACGGTCGCCGCCGACCTCGACGAGTGCCAGTCGTCGGCCTTTGCCGGCGTGGACGTTCCGGGCCTCGGGGGTAACGGCTGATGGCCGGCAGGTCACGACGACGCCGGGCGTTGACCATCGGGGTCAGCGTGGCGACGACGACACTCGCCCTCGCTGGGATCGCCGTGGGTCTGGGGGGCGCCACGTCCGTGTCGTCGACCCCGGCCGATGACCCGGCCACCAGCCGGACCACGACTGCCGAGGCCGATGCAGACACCCGGACCGACACCGCTGTCGCGACCCGGCAGGATCTCGTCCGGACCGAGACCCTCACCGGCAGCCTCTCGTTCGGTGAGTCCCGAGAGGTCTCGGCTCATACCGACGGGGTTGTCACTGCCGTCGCTGAGCGGGGTGGCCAGGTCACTGTCGGGTCGGTCGCCTATGCCGTCGACAACGAGCCCACCATCCTGTTGTCCGGGTCTACCCCCGCCTACCGCGAACTGTCCGAGGACTCCTCTGACGGGGGCGACATCACCCAGCTAGAGCAGGCGCTGGTCGACTTCGGCTTCGGCGCCGACGTCACGGTCGACGGTGACTTCGACGCGGCGACCGGAGACGCCGTCGAAGCCTGGGAGGAGAGTCTGGAACGGGCCGATCCCGATGCCACCGTCGAGCTGGGGGACGTCCTGTTCGCCACCGGTCCCATCCAGGTGGCGGCGGTGCAGGCTCCGGTCGGGGCTCAGGTGACAACCGGCGACGCCGTGATCGAGGGGACCTCGACGGTCAAGCAGATCGACCTGGACGTATCGGTCGACCGGGCCGGCGACATCGCCGTTGGCACTGCGGTCGCCCTCGACCTGCCGGACGGCAGCTCGACGAGCGGGGTGGTCGCGGACGTCGCCACCACACCGGAATCGAACGCGACGGACCCTGCGGCACCCGACACGGTCCGGGTCGTGGTGACGCTGGACGCGACGGATGCCGCCGCCTGCTGCACCAGCGGCTCCGTCGACGTCACCATCGAACGGTCCCGCGACTCCGGGGTGCTGGTCATCCCGGTGGCCGCGCTGTTGGCGCTGGCCGAGGGCGGCTACGCGGTCGAGGTCGTCGTGGACACCGGCGCGGGTGGCACCCGCCTCGTCGCCGTCGAGCCGGGCAGCTACGCCGACGACCTGGTTGCCGTCACGGGGCTGGACGAGGGCACGGAAGTCGTGGTGGCGACATGACCTCGTCCCATGTCTCGCCCCACGTCTCGTCTCAGCACGGCGCGGACGTAGTCCTCGAACTGCGCGCGGTCACCAAGGAGTACCCGACAGAACCACCGACCAAGGTGCTGCACGGCCTCGATCTGGTGGTCCGGCGCGGCGAACTGGTCGCGATCGTCGGGCCTTCGGGCTCCGGCAAGTCCACGCTGCTGAACATCATCGGCACTCTCGACCGGCCGACGTCGGGCTATGTCGGGATCGCCGGGCAGGATGCGTCGCAGCTGTCCGACGCCGCGCTGTCGGGTCTGCGGGCTCAGGAGATCGGCTTCGTCTTCCAGCAGTTCTTCCTGCTCTCGGGCAAATCGGCCCGGGACAACGTCGCCGACGGCCTGCTGTATTCGGGCATGGCCCGCGGCGCCAGGCGGCGGGCTGCCGAGGAGGCGTTGAGCGCGGTCGGGCTGTCGCATCGGATGGACAGCAACCCCGAGACGATGAGCGGCGGCGAGCGGCAGCGGGTCGCCATCGCCAGAGCCCTGGTCGGCAACCCGACGGTGGTCCTCGCCGACGAGCCCACCGGCAACCTCGACTCCGCCTCGGGTGCGGCGATCGTCGAACTCCTCCACCGGCTCCACGAGCAGGGCTCGACCATCGTCGTCATCACCCACGACCTGGACATCGCGCGCAGCCTGCCCCGGCAGGTGGCGGTACGCGACGGGATGATCGAGTCCGACTCGGACCGGGCGCTGGTGACGGCATGAGCACCACGACCGCGACGGACCCCACCGTGACACCCGATCCGGGTCGATCCCGACGAGGCGCGTCGCGCAGTTCGCTCCACCCGGCCGACCTGCTCCGGGTCGGTGCGGTGGGGCTGCTCAGCCGGCGGCTGCGCGCTGCGCTGTCGGCCCTGGGCATCGCCATCGGCATCGCGGCAATGGTGGCGGTGCTGGGCATCTCCGAGAGTTCGCGCCAAGACCTGCTCGCGTCGCTCGACCGGCTCGGTACCAACCTGCTGACGGTGCAGGCCGGCCAGGGGATCGGCGGTGGTGACAGCCAACTGCCGGTCACCGCGGTGGCCATGCTGGGGCGGGTCACGCCGGTCGAGAACGCGTCGGCGACGACCTCGGTCGACGCCAACGTGTTCCGGACCGATTTCATCTCGCCGGACCAGACGCAGGGGCTGTCGGTCAAGGCGGCCGACGTCCAGTTGCTCGACACCCTCAAGGGCGAACTGGCTGACGGCGAGTGGCTGGACGAGGTCCGCAGCGACCTACCGGTGACGGTTCTGGGGTCCGTCACCGCCGAACGCCTGGGGATCACCTCCGTCGCCGAGGGCACTCGGGTGTGGTTGGGCGATCAGTGGTTCACGGTCATCGGCATCCTGGCGCCGTTCGAACTGGCCGCCGACATCGACCGCTCGGCCCTGGTGGGCGAGGGCATCGCGCGATCGGCGCTGGGTGCCGACGAAGCTCCCGAGACGGTCTACCTGCGCGCCGACCCGGTGCATGTCGAGTCGGTTCGGGACGTGGCGGCTGCCACGACCGACCCGGACAACCCCGATCAGGTCGAGGTGTCCCGACCCTCGGATGCCATCGAGGCGAGGGCGGCCGCATCGGACGCGTTCACCGGCCTGTTCCTGGGGCTGGGTGCCGTGGCGCTGCTGGTCGGCGGAGTGGGCATCGCCAACGTCATGGTCATCTCGGTACTGGAACGGCGCTCTGAGATCGGCCTGCGGCGGGCACTGGGGGCGACCCGGGGCCACGTCAGCCTGCAGTTCGTCACAGAGGCGCTGATGCTGTCAGCGATCGGTGGCGCGGCCGGCGTCGCCCTCGGAGCAGGCGTGACAGCCGCCTACAGCCTGATCCGCGGCTGGGAGGTCCACGTTCCCCTGCTGGCCGTCGGCGGCGGCCTCGGTGCTGCCCTCGTCATCGGCGCGATCGCCGGGGTCTACCCGGCCCGTCGTGCCGCCCGTCTGTCCCCCACCGAAGCCTTGAGGACGGTCTGACATGCGTCTAACCACACAGTTGATCACCACCACGATTGCCTTCGGTGGGCTGCCTCTGGCCTTCGTCACGGCGGTCGCGCTGGTAGTCGCCGCCTCGTACGCCACCGGTGCGCCGCAGGCAAGCAGTGTGTCCACCGCCGAGTCCGCCTCTGAGGGCACGGTGGTCACGGCTGGCGTCACCCGCCGTGACCTGGTCGACACGGTCACCATCGAGGGAATCGTCCGGATCGGTGCGGGGGTCACCGTGCGCCGCGGGTACACGACCACGGTGGACAGCTCGGTCGGGGACGTCGCCGCCGGTCCGTCGGCCCTCGTCGACGGCGCCCTGGCCGCCACCGACGCGACCGGTGGCACGATCGAACAGGACGAACCGTCGGCCACCGTCGAGCCATCGGCCCCGGCCGAATCGACGGCCCACCCCACCCCGTCGAGCACTGCGTCGACCCGCCCGTCGAGCACTGCGTCGAGCGCCCCATCGGGCATCCCGCCGACCTCGACCAGTTCGGCACCGAGCCCCAGTACCGGGGCAGGACCCGGCGGATCGACCCCCACCCCGACCGCCACAGGGGGTCCGACGGCTCCCCCCGTCTCCGTGAATCCGACCGCCGGATCCCCGGGTGGGTCACCGACCGGGGCTCCCTTGTCCCCACCCTCCGTGGCACCCGGCGGTGGACGGCAACCGGGCGGGCAATCGGTGGCCAGCCCGCCGGTCGGCGGTCAGCAGCCCGCGGTCGGCGCGAACGGCGCGAACGGTGAGAGCGGCGGTGCTGGTCCAGGCATCACACCCACCGAGACGGTGACCTCGGTGGCGGCAGTCGGAACCCCGGTCGGCACCGGGGTCGTGCTGTATTCGGCAGACGGCCAACCGGTCGTCGCTGTGGTGTCCGATTACGTGTTCTGGCGTGATCTCGACACCGACAGCGAGGCCGGCCCGGACATCGCGGTCGTCGAACAGGCACTCGTCGATCTCGGTTACGGCGACGACATCACGGTGGACCAGACCTTCGACTCGGCCACGGCTGAGGCGATCGAATCGTGGGAGAGCGACCTCGGTCGATCAGACCCCGACGCCACCGTCTCCATCGGTGACCTGGTCACGGTGCCTGCTGGGGCCACCGTCACGCGGGTCGACGTGGCGCCCGGAGACAGGGTCGGGCCCGGGTCGGCTGTCCTCGATCTGGGCAGCGGTCAGCGCGAGATCGTTCTCGACGTCGCCGCCGACCAGACGGCACCGTGGACCCAGGGGGCCGCCGTGACGATCCAGTGGCCCGACGGCACGCCCCGGTCGGGCAGCGTCACCTCGGTCGGCACGGATGTCGCCGTCGCCGGCGAGGGTGTCGCCGGCGGCACCGTCGAGGTCGTGGTCGAGGCTCCGGGCGGATCCGATGGCCTGGTCACCGGGTCGGCGGTCGAGGTCACCGCCGTCGTCGAGATCGCGACCCAGGTACTGACGATTCCGATCTCGGCGATCGTCGAGGATGCCGGCGAACCAGCCGTCCGGGTCGTCGGCCGTGGCACGGTCCCGGTGACCTACGGGTTGATCGTCGGCGGTCTGGTCGAGGTGTTGGACGGAGTCGTCGAGGGCGACGTGATTCGGGTTCCCGGCACCCGGTGACATCCGGGGCGCCGGCGAGTCAGTGCGCGTCAGCCGTGCGACGTCGCCCAGCCACAGCGATGCCCAGGGCAACGAGGAGCAGGCCGATCACCGCCCACGAGGCGAGGACGACGATCGGCCCCGAAGTGCCCGCACCACCGAACCCCGAGATGCCGCGCAACAGCGAGACCATCGCCCCCGGAGGGAGCAGCTGTCCCAGTGCTCCCCAGCCGGACGGCAACAATTCGGGAGCGCTGGTGGCACCCGACAGCGGGTTGCCGAGCAGGACGACGATGAGCGCGGCCATCGGAACGCCCCGGACACCCGCCACCGCAGTCAATCCGACGACCAGTAGCGAGATCGCTGCGAAACCCAGCGCCACCGCGCCCATTTCCGCCCGGATGTCGCCCGCCAGCGCCTCGAGCCAGCCATGAAGGATGCCGACGACGGCGGGCGCCACCAGCACGGATGCCAGGGTTGCGGTTGCCAGGCGCCGACCTGCGCCCCTCACGCCGAGCGCCGTGACGATCCCTGTGATCAAGCCGCCCAGGGCAAGCGGCAGGATTCCTGCCCCCAGCCCGGTGCCTCGCGGATCGCCCGTAGGGAGGGGGGCGACGTCCTCGACCACCACGCCTGCCGTCGACCCGTCACCCTGTCGAGCCGACAGTGCCTGCGCCGCTTGACCCAGCAGTTGCGCCACGAGAGGACTGGCTGCGGACGCGGTGAGGACGGCGGGCGGACCCTGCGCGTCGACGATCACCGCGCCATAGGTCTCGCGGTCCCTGATCGACGAGATTGCCGCGTCACGGTCAGGGAGGGCGACCACATCGAAAGCCCCGGGTTGGGACCGCTCCAGGGCTTCCTCGATCTGTGCGACCCCTGCGGCAGGTCCGGCGACTGCGAGGGGGACGTCGCGAGGTGCGACGTTCACGGCGGGCCAGGCGAATGCCACGAGCAGGACCGAGGTGATCAGCACGGCGAGGACAGCGGTCAGCGTCACGCGGGACCACGGAGACGGGAGGGCCTCGGGCTCTTTTAAAAGCGGTTGTCCGTTCGTCATGTTGGCATCGTGACTCGGCTGGGGCGTTACGTCAAGAGCGGTTGGCCGTTTTTGTATGGTGGACCGCATGCCACGTCGCAGTCAGGAACATCTCGACCTGAGGTCCGCACAGATTCTGCGGGCGGCGATGCGTTGTTTCGCCCGCGAGGGCTTTCACGCGACGACGATGAGCGATGTCGTGCGCGAGTCGGAGATGTCGGCGGGGGCGGTCTATCGGTACTTCCCCAGCAAGACCTCCCTGGTACGGGCCGGGGCGGGATCGGTGTTGACCAACGCGCTGGACGTGTTGCGTGACCTGGAGGCCGCACCCGAGCCCGTGTCGCCCGATCACGCGATCCGCTCGCTGCTCGAGGCTGTGACCAGCTTTGCCGACGACAGTGGCGGCGACCTCACCCGGGTCGCGGTCTCGACATGGGCCGAAGCGCTACGCGACGAGGAGCTGCGTGCACTCGCCTCGGCGCTGTACACCGAGATCCGGGGCCACCTGGCCCACATCGTGACCCGATGGCGGGACAGCGGTCGGATGCCTGCCGACACCGACGCCGAACACGTGGCTCAGGTCCTGTTCGCCTGTCTACCCGGCTTCATTCTGGAGCGACTGATCATCGGCGACGTGAATGCCGACAGCTTCGCGTCGGGTCTGCGATCCCTCCAGGCCGGGGCCGCCGGGACCAGCCACTGACGGTTCTGGGGGCGAGGCGCCCGGCAGGCTGATGCGGACCCGTGCCCCGCCCTGCGGCGAGGTGAGCACCTGAGCCGAACCCCCGTGGCGCGAAGCGGCGTCCGCGACGATCGCCAGCCCCAGTCCACTGCCCGGTAGCGAGCGGGCGTCCGCGGCGCGCCAGAACCGCTCGAAGACGCGCTCCCGATCGTCTGCTGGGATGCCAGGCCCGGTGTCGTCCACGTCGAGCACGCCGTCTCGCAGGGTGACGGTGATCGTCGAGCCGCGAGGTGAGAACTTGAGCGCGTTGTCCAGCAGGTTGAGCACCGCACGCTCCAGCCCGACAGCGTCGCCGACCAGCGACCACGGCTGCAACGAGGTGACGATGTCGTGGTCGCCCCGGCGCACGGCCCGGGTGACGGCGCGCTGCACCACGGCGACCAGGTCGAGCGTCGCGGCCTCCGTCGCCGGCTCGTCATGGGCCAGCACGGTCAGTTCGCTGACCAGGTCGGACAGTTCCTCGATCTGGGCGACGACGCTCGCCAACAACTCCCGGTGGTGCTCGGGTGGGATCACGCGCCCGGTGTCGGCGGCTCGGGCCAGCAGCTCGAAGTTGGTGCGCAGGCTGGTCAGCGGCGTGCGCAGCTCGTGGCTGGCGTCGGCGATGAGCTGCTGCTGGCGCACCCGAGAGGCGGACAGCGCCGAGGTCATCTGGTTGAACGCCATCGCGAGCCGAGCGATCTCATCGGTGCCGGTGGCGGGGATGCCGACGTCGAGGTCCTGGGTGGCGGCGATGTGCTCGGCCGTCGCGGTCAAGTCGTCCAGCGGACGCAGGCTCTGCCGCGCGACCCACCAGCCGGTCAGCAATGCGGCGAGAGAGCCCAGCGCCGTCACGACCAACAGCACGACAGCGAGCTGGCGCAGCGTCGCCTGGATGTCGCCGACATCACGCAGGATGAGCAGCGCGTAGCCGGGCGCGACGGCGAAGGTCCGTACCCGGACGGGGGTGCCGTCGGACGTCCGGTCGTCACGTATCCCGCCACCGGACGTGCCCTCCGCTGCGGCATAGTCGACCTGAGTCGGTGTCACCGTGCCGAAGTCGGATCTGGCGCAGGTGGTTCCGTCAGCCGACACGATCTGCCATCCGCCGGCGATCGGGCGGACGTCCGTGGCGTTCGTCGCGGTCCGACAGAACTGGGCGACGTCCAGTGCCTGGAGCTCCAGGGGCAGGCCGAGGTCACTGCGGGGCGGGTCGCCGGCCGCGGTGGGCAGTTCGAGCGAGGCGTCGACCTGGCTGTTCAGCGCCTGTGACGTGACCACCCAGGTCACGACGCTGACCGTGGCGATCGCAATGGCAACCGCCGCCGCGCACAGCAGGGCGAGCCGCCCGCGCAGGCTGAGCCGCCGCCGGCCACTGGTCGGTGAGGTCCCCGCACTCGACACACTCACGAGGCCCGCATCGCGTACCCGACACCGCGCACGGTGTGGAGCAGTCTCGCCTCGCCCGCCTCCTCCAGTTTGCGCCGCACGTAGCCCACGTAGACCTCCAGGGTGTTCGAGGCCGGGTCGAAGTCGAACCCCCAGACCTCGCGGAGGATCTGCGCTCGGCTGAGGACCTGTCGCGGGTGTGACATGAACAGTTCGAGCAGTTCGTGTTCGGTCTTGGTCAGGACGATCTGCCGCTCGCCACGGCGGACCTCGCGAGTGAGCGGGTTGAGCTCGACGTCGGCGAAACGCAACACCGGGTCCTCGTCAGCCGTGGTGCCGGCGCCCGCTGACCGCCCGCCCCGCCGCAGCACCGACCTCAGGCGCGCCAGCAACTCCTCCAGGGCGAACGGCTTGGGCAGGTAGTCGTCGGCCCCCGCATCCAACCCGGTGACCCGGTCCCGGGTCATGTCCCGGGCAGTCAACATGAGGATCGGGAGGTCGTTGCCATCGGCCCGCAGACGCCGACAGACCTCCAGGCCGTCCAGTCGCGGCATCTGCAGGTCGAGCACCACCGCGTCCGGTCGGGATGCGGCGATGGCATCGAGTGCCTCGACGCCGTCGCCCGCGGTGCGAACCACGTACCCCTCGAACGCAAGACTGCGTTCCAGGCTGGCCCGCACGGCGGGGTCGTCGTCGACGACGAGGACGTCCATGAGTCGATGATTGCTCAGGCGGTGACGTCTCGGCGGGAGAACAGCGCGGCGGCCCCGACCAGTCCCACCACCAGGTAGGCCGCCACGATAACGGCCGACCGGTCCAGCGCCAGACCGTCCGTGCCGCCGCCGGCCACGGCGCCCAGCAGCTGACCGGGCAACCACTGGTCGAGCCCGTCCACGAACTGGGCCAGGGCCAGTTCGAGGGCCAGCAGCCACCCGACCCCGATGGCGATGGCGGGTATCGGTGCTCGGAGCACCACGCCGAGGATCATCCCGATCGTGGCGTATCCGATGATCGCCGCGGCGACCAGCCCGACCGTCCGGATCGATGCGACCAGGCCGTCGGCCGAGTACCACGCACCTGTGTCGAAGCCCCGTCCGGTGGCCGCCACCTGGGCGACCAGACCGGCGAGGGTGGCGGCGACGAGGACCGCGCCGACCATGAAGGTTGCCAGCGCGGCCCACCATCCTGCCAGTAGCCGCCATCGCTGAGGTTGCCGGATCAGCAGGTTGCGCAGCGTGCCGCTGGAATACTCGCTGGCCATCTGACCGGCACCGACGACCACCGCGACGATGCCGAGCAGGGTCACGGCGTTGGACAGGCCGAGCAGTTGCCCGTCGAAGGCGATCAACTGATCCGGGGTCAGCGTCGCGCCGGGCGGGCCCGCCGGTCCGGTCGCCCCCGAATCGGGTTCACTCGCCCCGGCGACGACGATGGTTGTGATGAGGGCAGCCGCCGCGGCCAGCGCGCCGTACGTCCACAGCAGCAGGTTGCGCTTGCTCAGTCTGGTCCACAGGCCCTGGAACATGCCGATCATCGGACGTCTCCACTCGCGTCGCCGGTCAATTCGAAGAAGGCCGCCTCCAAGGTCGGGCGGGAGATCTCCAGCCGCGACAGCACGACACCGGCAGCGCCGGCCCGGGCGTTGAGCGCCGCAGCGACAGCCCTCGAGGTCGGGTCGAGCGTGTCCGGCGGCAGCTCGATCCGCAATCCGGTGGTCCCGGGCCCGTCGGCACCGACGGCACCTCGGCTGGGCAGCCCCAGACCCGCGGCGATCGCCATCACGACGTCGTAGCCTGAGCCGTCGACGGTGTCGATGACCAGGCACGGCGCGTGCGTGGCGACCAGATCGCCGATCATGCCGGAGAACACCGACGCGCCTCGCCTGATCAGGATGACGTGGTCGGCGACCTGCTCGACCTCGGACAGCAGGTGACTCGACACCAGGACGGTCATGCCCTCCTCGCGGAAGGACCGCAGCAGGTCGCGGACGGCGACGATGCCCGCGGGGTCCAGGCCGTTGGTGGGCTCGTCGAGGACCAGCAACCGGGGATCGGGAAGTAGCGCGGCGGCGATGCCGAGGCGCTGTTTCATCCCGAGGGAGTACGAGCGGAAGGGGTCGTCGCCGCGCTCGGCCAGGCCGACCCGCTCCAGCGCCACCGGGATCCGGTCGGTGGCCAAGCGGCCGGTGCGGGCGAGGACTCGGAGGTTGTCGCGCCCGCTCAGCCCGGCGTAGAACGTGGGTCCCTCGATCATGGCGCCGACCGCGGGGAGGTATCGCGACGGATCGGTGAGCGAGTGGCCCAAGACGTGCCCACTGCCGGAGGTGGGGCGTATCAGTCCCAACAGCATCCGGATGGTCGTGGTCTTCCCGGCCCCGTTGGGTCCGACGAAGCCGCAGATGACCCCCGCCGGGACGGCGAGGTCGAGCGCGTCGACGGCTCTGTGCCGACCGAAGACCTTGGTCAGGCCAACGGTGCGGATGGCGAATCCGTCGGCGTCGGTGTGGGTGTGGGTGTGGGTGTGGGCGTCGGTGGGGGTGAGGTGGACGGGCGCGCCCTCGGGCTGTCGCCCGGGCGGGTCGTGCGCGTCCTGAGCGGGGGAGTGGGTCTGCGACATCGTCACCTGATCACCGTGTGGGCGACATGTGAGGTCAACCTGAGAACGTCAGAAGCCCTTCCTGAGAGCTCGGCCCGGGCATCGGCCCGTCGACTCAGGCGCCCTCGCAGCCGATGCCGTCACCCCCGCCGTCGAAGCGGTGCGGATCGGGCGCCAGGACGACGAAGCGCCGGTACGGGATGTCGGCGCAGTCCAGGTCCGGCGGGGACGACGGGATGCACACCGTCGGGTACGACGGATCGCAGTTCCCGGGTGGCACGGGGGGTGGCGCACTCGGCACGGGAGGTGGCGTGCCCGGCACGGGAGGTGGCGCACTCGGCACGGGGGGTGGGGCACTCGTCGTGGTGGGCGAATCACCGGTCGACGACCCCCGCGTGCTCGTCGGAGCCGGTGTCGTCGAGCACGAATAGTTCGGTGAGGCCGCGTCGGCGGCGATGTACTCGTCCTGCCGGGCGTGGCGGCGGTAGCCGTCGCGGGAGTCGTAGCGCGCGATGGTCAGTCCGGCCTCGATCAGGGTCAACCCGGCGTCCGCTCCGTCGGCGCCCGACAGGAACGCCAGGAGGCGTCCGTAACGGTCCTGGTCCTGGCCGTCGTCGAAGGTGACCGAGACGCCATCCGCCAGGATCGCTTCGAGCCGTGCGGTCGCCTCCTCGTGACCGCACTGTCCGATCTCGGGCGCGTCGATGCCGAGCAGCCGGATCTTCTCCGCCGAGCCGTCGCGCGTCACATTCACGGTGTCGCCGTCGACCACGTTGACGAGCAGCCACGTGCCGGTCGCCGAGGTCGAGGTCGAGGTCGCCGAGGTCGAGGTCGCCGAGGCCGGCGCGCGCACACCTGGCGGGCTGGCGACCACCGCCCGGACGCCGCCAGGCGGAGCCCAGGTGCTCAAGACGACCGCGATCACGACGGTCCAGAAGGCGAGCGTGCCCACAGCGACCATCGTGACCGCCACGACGATCCCGGCGACAGCAGGGCCACCCAGACGAGGACCGTTCGAATCGATGCCCGAGGACTGCCCCCTCCGTCGGTTCAACGGTAACGGGAGCGGGTCGTCGGGGCCCGCCGAAGGACGGGATCAGATTCCGGGCACCAGCCGTAATGCCGGCGCGCGGTTGCCTGCGGACTCGGTCAGCCGGCGCACCGCCTGGGTCGACGCGTCGTCCGCGGGAAGGTAGAAGACCACGATCTGGCCGTCAGCCACCAGATGCAAGGACTCGTGATAAAGCCGGAGAGAACCGCATTCGGGGTGGTTGACCCGTTTCTGTCGTCCGCAGGCGATCGCAACATCGTGCTCCTGCCACCACCGGCTGAACTCGGGACTGGTGACCAGCAGCTCGCCGACCATGGCCCGCAACCGGGTGTCGTGCGGGTATCGGACAGCAGCATCGCGCAACTGCGCGACCCCTTCGCGGGCGACGTCGTCCCAGTCCACCCACAACCGGCGCATCTGGGGATCGACGATGGTCATGCGAACCAGGTTCCGCTCGTCCGTCGGTACGGCGGCGGGCTCGAAGAGCACGCGGGGCACGGCGACGTTCCAGGCGAGGATGTCAGCGGCCTGGCTGAGGACATACGCCGGCAGCGGTAGCAGGGTTTCGAGGAGGGCATGCACCGAGGGGCGGACCTGGCGGGCGGCGACCGGTGCGGTCCTGGCCGCGGGCTGCCCCGCGAGTAGTGACAGATGACTGCGCTCGTCCTCGGTCAGCCGGAGGGCGAGCGACAGCGCGTCCAGTACGGCGGCGGAGGGGTGGCGGTCGCGCCCCTGTTCCAGCCGCGTGTAGTAATCCACGCTCACCCCGGCCAGCGTCGCGACCTCTTCGCGGCGCAGTCCGGGCGTCCGCCGCCGCACCGAGCGGGGCAGACCGACGTCGGCGGGCGTGACGCGGGCGCGTCGGCTGCGAAGGAACTCGCCCAGGGTCCCGGCGTCGATGTCCACACCTGATGATCCCCCGGTCACCGGGTCGCAGCGTGGCCCTGCGAGGGCTAGGACAGCCCGGGCCATGATCGGCACGGCCTGGATCGGCTGCGCCGTCCGCCGGACAGTGGTGACCATGCACAGCATCTGGATCGAGATCCCTGCCCTCGACCTGTCCCGCGCCGCCAGCTTCTATCGCCAGGTCTTCGGTCATGACCAGACCGAGGTCCTCGACGACGGCAGCCGACGGATCACGATCATCGAGGGCAACCCGACCGTCTCGCTCAACGCGACCGACGGGTTCGTGCCCGGTACCGCCGGGCCCCTGCCGTACTTCACCGTCGGTGAGGATCTGGACAACGCCATCACCCGGGTGGAGGCCGCGGGTGGGCAGGTGATCGAGCCGAAGACCCCGCGTGGTGAGTTCGGCTACTTCGCCCTGGTGCTCGATTCCGAGGGCAACCACCTCTACCTGCACGGGACCGGATGACTCCCGCCCAGAACGCGCCGGCCATAACGCGGCGCGGCTGGAAACACCGCCGACGAGCGCTCACGGCTGCTCGACAACGGCTCGCCCACCCGCGACCCGTTGTCGAGTGGCCGATGGGGCGCAACGGGGTCACTATGGAAAATGCGGTCCGCAGTCACGGATCGGACGTAGCCCACAGCGTTGAGGCGGCAGCGATCGGATAACCCTTCCCCTGTCGTTGCAGAAAGCTGAATTCCATGCGTCCGATCCTCTCAATCGCGGCATTATCCGTACCGTTATTCGTTCTCGCGGCATGTGGCGGTGGTGGCGATTCCGCGGCCGACGCCACCGCGACCGGGCCCATCACCGTCTGGCTGTCCAACAACCAGGAAGAGGTCGCCTGGGGCACCGCGATGGTCGAGGCATGGAACGCCGAGCATCCTGACCAGCTGGTCACAGCCCAGGAGATCCCCGCCGGCAAGAGCTCGGAGGAGGTCATCGGGGCCGCCATCACCGCAGGAAATGCCCCGTGTCTGATTTTCAACGTCTCGCCTGCTGCGGTCCCGCAGTTCCAGAAGCAGGGCGGCCTGGTCGCACTCGACGAGTTGGCCGGCGGTGCCGACTACATCACGGCACGTTCGGGTGACGTGGCCGAGCAGTATCGGTCGGAGGACGACAGGTACTACCAGCTTCCGTGGAAGTCGAACCCCGTGATGATCTTCTACAACAAGGACCTTTTCACCGAGGCAGGTCTCGACGCCGAGAATCCACCGCTCGCCACCTACGACGAATTCCTCGACACCAGCCGCACTCTCGTGTCCAGCGGCGCCGTCGAAGCCGCCATCTATCCGGCGCCGACGAGTGAGTTCTTCCAGTCGTGGTTCGACTTCTACCCGCTGTACGCGGCAGCCACCGGTGGCAGGCAACTGGTGGAGGATCAGAAGTCGACATTCGCCAGTGCCGAGGGGCAGGCGGTCGTCGAATTCTGGCGCACCATGTACGAGGAGAAGCTGGCGCCGCAGGAGGAGTACAACGGCGACTCGTTCGCCGACGCCAAGGCCGCGATGGCCATCGTGGGGCCGTGGGCCATTCCGGTATACGCCGACACCAACTGGGGTGCGGTCCCGGTGCCCACGCCGGACGGTATGCCGATCGAGGAGATCCACACGTTCTCGGACGCCAAGAACGTCGCCATGTTCAGCGCGTGCCAGAACCGCGGTACCGCATGGGAGGTCCTCAAGTTCGCCACCAGTGAGGCCCAGGACGGCGAGCTTCTCACCGCGACGGGTCAGATGCCGCTGCGCACCGACCTGCAGACGACGTACGCCGAGTACTTCGAGGCCAACCCGGACTACAGCACCTTCGCCGACCTGGCGGGGCGCACCACCGAGGTGCCCAACGTGGCCAACTCGATCGAGATCTGGCAGACGTTCCGCGACTCCTACTCCAAGTCCGTGATCTTCGGCGAGGACGACCCGGGCACCTCTCTCGAGGATGCCGCGACCGCGATAGACACGCTCGCCTCCCAGTCCTGAGGCCTGGGCCGTGACCATCCAGGCCGAGCGCCGCTCGTCCGTCCCCGCCCGCTCCGCACCCACCGGCCACAACCGGCGGCGCCTCCTCCATCGAGTCCTGGGGGAGCAGCCACTGGGACTGGCGCTGGTGGGCCCGTACGTCGTCTTCCTGGCGGCGGTGTTCGCCTATCCGCTCGGGCTCGCGGTCTGGATCAGCTTCCACGACTACTTCTTCACCGCCCCCGGCGTCGCGGTCGAGCGCCCCTTCGTCGGCCTGGACAACTACGTCGCGGTCCTGTCCGACCCGGCGGTACGCCGCTCGTTCCTCAACATCGGGATCTTCCTGATCATCAATGTGCCGCTCACCGTCGTGCTGGCCCTGGTGGTGGCAGCCGGGCTGAACCGGATCACGCGGTTCAAGGCGCTGCTGCGGGTGGGCTACTACGTGCCGTACGTGACCGCCAGCGTCGCGGTGGTGGGCGTCTGGCTGTTCATGTTCAACTCGGGCGGGATCGTCAACGCCCTGCTCGGGCCGCTCGCCCCTGATCCGTCGTGGCTGGTCAACGAGACGCTGGCGATGCCCTCGGTCGCCGTGTTCGTGGTGTGGAAGCAGCTCGGCCTCTTCGTCCTGCTGTATCTCGCGGCCCTGCAGAACGTGCCCAAAGAGCTGTACGAGGCCGCGTCGATGGATGGCGCAGGAAAATTCCGATCATTCCTGTCGGTCACCGTTCCCGCGGTGCGGCCGGCCACCACCCTGGTCGCGATCCTGGCGCTCATCACCGGCGCCAACCTGTTCACTGAGCCCTATCTGCTGACCGGCGGCGGCGGGCCGAACGGGGCTTCGGCCTCTCCGGTCCTGCTCATGTATCAGAAGGGCATCGAGCAGGGGAATCCCGATGTGGCATCCGCCATCGGTGTACTGCTCGTCCTCGGCGTCCTCGTCGTGGCATTGATATCACGTGCCCTCACGGATAGGTCGAATTGACGATGGTCGCTGCGACGTCCCAGACCGAGAACCCACCCCGGAAACCCCGCAACGCCACACGACGCCACCGTCCGCCGTTCCTCACCACGACGCTGCTCGCACTCGGCGCGCTCGTCTTTCTCTTCCCCTTCTACTACATGCTGATCGGGTCGCTCCAGGCCGAGCCGGACACGTCGCCGTCGGCGGTCGTACCGACGAGTCCTTTCACTCTCGACAACTACTCGCAGATCAACGCCTCGGTGGACCTGCCCCGGTCCCTCATCAATTCCGGGATCTTCACCGGTGGCGTGATCCTGTGCACCATCGTGTTCGGCGTCCTTGCGGGATACGCCCTGGCCCGGCTGCGTTTCCGGGGCCGTGGCACGCTGTTCGCGACGGTGCTGCTGGTCCAGGTCATCCCGTTCCAGCTATTGCTCATCCCGCTCTACGTGATGATCGTCCGCAGCTACGGGCTGGCTGACAACTACCTCGGCATGATCCTTCCCTTTGCGATCAACACCACGGCGGTCTTCGTCTTCCGCCAGTTCTTCCTGCAATTGCCCGACGACCTCTTCTCGGCCGCGCGAATCGACGGGGCCGGCGAACTCGGCATCCTGCGCCATATCGCGTTGCCATTGGTGCGACCCGCATTGCTGACCGTCGTCCTGCTCACGTTCATCGGTCCCTGGAACGAGTTCCTGTGGCCCTTCCTCGTCACCAAGGAGGCTGACATGCAACCGCTCGCCGTGTCGCTGGCCGGGTACATCTCGAACGTGGCGGCCCGTGCCTCCAATCCCTACGGGGCGGTGCTCGCCGGCGCCTGCGTTCTCGCTGCCCCGGCGATCGCCCTCTTCGTCGCCTTCCAGCGCTACTTCCTCAATACCGACATCGGCTCAGGCGTGAAAGGTTGACCATGCCGACGATTCACATGACCGAGGACGAGGCGCGACCCGTCACGCTCGGCGGCGTCGGATACACATTGACGCGCCTCGGCGTGGTCATGTCCCCCGATCCCGACAACGAACTGGAGATCGGCGGGGTCCTCAATCCGGCGTCGGGGCGCGGGCGGGACGGCACGCTCTACCTCTTGCCCCGGATCGTCGCCGCGGGCAACGTCTCGAGGGTCGGCCTCGCCGAGGTCGAGCTGACCGACGGCGTCCCCACCGGGGTGCAGCGTCACGGTGTCGTGCTGGCACCCGATGCCGGTTGGGAGCGCGGGGCAGCCAACGCGGGCGTGGAGGACCCACGCGTGACGTGGGTCCAGTCGCTGGACATGCACGTCATGACCTATGTCGCCTTCGGCCCGCTCGGGCCCCGGCTCGCCATCGCGGTGTCGCGCGACCTCCACTTCTGGCGACGGCTGGGCCCGATCCACTTCGGCTACCAGCCGGACCTGGACGCCGACCTGAACCTGTACCCGAACAAGGACGCGGTCTTCTTTCCCGAGCCGGTGCCCGGCCCTGACGGCCGGCCGGCGTACGCCATGCTGCATCGCCCGATGTGGGACATCGGCTGGATCAGGGCGGGCGAGACCACACACCTACCTGCCGGTGTCGACGACCCGCGCCCCTCGATCTGGATCTCCTATGTCGATGCCGTGGCGGTGCAGGCAGAGGTGTCCCGGCTGGTGGATCTCACCCAGCATCGCCTGGTCGCGCTTCCCCGCCACGACTACGAGGCGGTGAAGATCGGTGCCGGTCCGCCGCCGGTCCGCGTCGAGGAGGGGTGGCTGCTGCTGCATCACGGCGTCACCGGGGACACCGGGCATGGCTTCGACCCGACCACCCAACGGGTCCGTTACTGCGCGGGCGCCATGCTGCTCGATCCGGACGACCCATCGCAGGTCCTGGCCCGAACCGAGGAGCCATTGCTGGCACCCGGTACCGAGCACGAGAGCTCGGGTGTGGTGTCGAACGTCGTGTTCCCGACCGCGATCGAAGAGGTGGACGGCGTCCGCTACGTCTTCTACGGCATGGCGGACGCGAGGATCGGCGTGGCGCGGCTGGACCGCGTCGAGGTCGGCGTCACTGGCGCCCGACCGCCGGGGGTTCAGCCGGCGACTCGCTGACGGACACCGAGCGCGGCGGGTGCGAGAGACACCGCGCATCCGCCGCGCAGACCTCAGGCCGCGAGCAGGTCGTCGATCTGGGCGATGGCCGAGCTGGCACCTTCGACCATGCCCATGTCCAGCACCTGCTGCAATGCCTCGGCCGTGTCGTAGGTACCCGTGAAGACGGCCCGGGTACCCGCCTCGTGTGCCGTGAAGCTGTAGACGTTGATCGAGACCGGCAGATCCGGGTTCGGGTTGAAGTCCAGGTCGGCGAACCCGTCTTCGAACGAGAAGCTGGTGGGCGCGTCGACCGCCGTGACGTTCCAGTACCCGGCGTACTTCTCGCCCTCCGGTCCGGTCATGAAGTACGTGACCCGCCCGCCTGGGCTGAGGTCGTGGTCGATCACCGTCGCCGGGTGGCTGGGTGGCCCCCACACCTTCTCCAGCTGGCGCGGGTCGGCGTACACCTGCCAGACCCGGTCCACCGGGGCGGCGAAGTCGGCGGTGATGGTCAGCGTGCGGGTGTCGAGGTCGTGCTGGACGTCGGTGACGGGCATGGGTCAGTCCTCCTGGTGGATGGGTGGTGCGTCGGGGTGTGCGACGGGTGGTGCGACGGGTGGCGTGGCGGGGGCTGCGAGGAGCTCGTCGATGCGTGCGATGCGACCTCGCCACACCTGTTCGAGCTCGCCGAGCATGGCGGCGACCGACCGCACGGCGTTGACGTCGCCGCTGGTCAGCTGCTCGCGACCGGTTCGGCGCTTGGTGAGCAGGCCTGCCCGCTCGAGCACCGCCACGTGCTTCTGCACTGCCGCGAAGCTCATGTCGTACTTCGCGGCGAGCGCCGAGACCGAGTGCTCTCCGGCCAGGACGCGACGCATGATGTCGCGCCGCGTCCGGTCGGCGAGGGCGTGGAACATGGCGTCCGCGCGGTCCTCGGCGTGCTCGGTCACGGGGCCAACATACAACTAAACGGTTGTACGTTGCCAACTGTTTCCACCGCCGAAATCCGGCCGTCCACCCTCGTCGGCGGGAATGTCAGTGGGACGGCCTACCGTTGGCCCATGGCCGACACGACATCCGCCGACCAGGTCGACGCCACCGACACCGCCGACCTCGTGCGCGCGGCGGCACACCTGGTCAGGTTCGCCGGTCACGGCGACTTCCTGCCGTTCGTCGCGGAACGGGCGCTGGGCTCGTTCGTGTACGACCGAAACGGACGGGCGATCCTCGACTTCACCAGCGGCCAGATGAGCGCCATCCTCGGGCACAGCCACCCAGCGATCGTCGAGGTCGTGTCGTCGACGATCGGTCGCCTGGACCACCTGTTCTCGGGCATGCTCTCCCGGCCGGTCATCGACCTCGCCGAGGTCCTCGGCTCACTGGCCCCCGGCCTCGACAAGGTGCTGCTCGTGACGACCGGCGCCGAATCCAACGAGGCGGCGCTGCGCATGGCGCGCCTGGTCACCGGGGGGTGGGAGGTCGTCGGGTTCAGCCAGTCCTGGCACGGCATGACCGGGGCCGCGGCGGCCGCGACGTACTCGGCCGGCCGGCGTGGTTACGGCCCACCGGCCGTCGGGTCGATGGCGATCCCCGCTCCCAACGCCTACCGGCCGAGATTCACGACGCCGGACGGTGCCCTCGATTGGCGGACCGAGCTGGACGACGGGTTCGACCTGGTGGATCGGCAGAGCGCCGGAGCCCTGGCAGCCTTCATCGCCGAGCCCATCCTGTCGTCCGGCGGAATCATCGACCTGCCCGACGGGTACCTGCTCGCGCTGCGGGAGAAGTGCCGCGAGCGCGGCATGCTGCTCGTATTGGACGAGGCCCAGACCGGGATCGGTCGCACCGGCGCGATGTTCGCTCACGAGCGCGACGACGCGACGCCGGACCTGCTGACGCTGTCGAAGACGCTGGGCGCGGGGCTGCCACTGGCGGCGGTCCTCACCACGTCGGAGATCGAGCAGCGCGCCCACGAACTGGGCTACCTCTTCTACACGACCCACGTCAACGACCCGCTGCCGGCAGCGGTCGGGTTGGCCGTGCTCGACGTCGTGGTGCGCGAGCGCCTGGCCGAGCGCGCCGTCGTCGCGGGCGATCGGTTGCGCGCCGGCCTGGTCCAGATGCAGCACCAGCACGAGTGCATCGGGGATGTCCGGGGTCGGGGCCTGCTGGTCGGAGTCGAGATCGTCGCCGACCGCGAGTCCAAGAAGCCCGCGCCACAACTCGGGGCAGCGGTGAGCAGTCGGTGTTTCGACCTGGGCCTGTCGATGAACATCGTCCAGCTACCGGCTCTGGGCGGTGTCTTCCGGATCGCCCCGCCGCTCACCGTGTCCGACGCCGAGATCGACCTCGGTCTGGACATCCTGGACCGGGCCATCAGCGACGTCACCCGCTAGCTGCGGGCCGGTCGCCCGGCAACGACGGGCCGGGCCGCGGGCGACCCGGCCCACGGCCGAAGCGTCGCCGGTCAGGACGGGCAGGGGAGCTGCTGGGTCGGTAGGCAGTGCAACTCGGGTGGAACGTGGCCGCGTACGACGGTGACGTTGCCGCCGACCTCGTCGGGGTCGGGTACCGACGGCTGGGGGCTCCACCAGACGGCGTCGTTCGACGGATCGACATAGATGACGCCCGGGTTGAGGGGCGAGTACTGCGGCGGTTCCGGCTCGTCGTCCGGCCCGATCTCGACCGGGGTGTCGCCCTGATTGGTGTACCTGCCGGCCAGGACCTCGAGCCGACGGGTCAGTTCGGGGGTCGCCGTGATCGTCGATCCGGCGACGAACACGGGGGTGGAGTCGATCTCGCCGCTCTCGCGGGTGGGGCAGTTGACTCCGGTGCAGGTCGTCGTGGAGCCGGTGACCTCACCGTCGGTGTTCGTCGTGGTCGTCGTCACGGTCGTCGTGGTCTCGCCGGTCCTGTTCGTGACAGTCAACGCGAATGTGTCGACCTTGGACCCGTCCGGGTTCACCTGGGTGGTGAAGACAGAGGCCGTCGTTTCTGTGACCTTGCCCGAGGAGTCCTTGTAGGTGTGAGCCGTATGGGTCGTGGTGACGGACGTCCCGTCAGTCGCCGTGACGTGCCTCGTGGTCTCGATCGAGAAGACGGCGCCGTGTGGCCCGGAGACCTGCGACAAGGAGCTGTGTGACGTGATCGTCTCGCCGTTGGGCCCGGTCGTGTCGGCAGCGACGACAGCGAAGCCGAAGTCGCTGCCCTTCCCCGGGGCAAAGGTGGACACGCTTCCGTCCGCGTGATGGGTGGTCACGGGCTTCCTCGGTTCCTCGTGAACCCTGAAGATCGACGAGATCAGGCTGATGTCCATCCCGCCGACCATGACGGGTGGACCCCCTGTCGAGCCGGTGCCCGCGGTGTCGATCACCGCGCGAACACCGTTGTCCGACGACAGGCCCGAGAGCAGGGGATGGGTCAGCCCGAGGCGGCCCAGCGCCCCGGCTCGTTGGGGTCCGAAGGCGAAGAGGTCGCTGGTCAGAGAGCTGCCGTCGGGCGCCGTCGAGGGGAGCACGATCACCTCTCGAAGCGCGAATCCCTCGGGCCGGATTCCGTGGTCGAGGAAGCCGTCGAGGATCTGGAGGATCTGTGGGTGGCTGGTCGAGTCGTTCGGGTCCGTCCCGGCTGCCTGCTCGTCGGCGTCGCTCCAGCCGTCGCCGTCACTGTCCACGCCCGAGGCGTTGAGCAGGCAGACGCCCTGCTGGCAGACGAGCAGGGGGCCGGGCGGCGGGGCTGCCTGCGCGGGAGCGGGAACGGCCAACACGGCCGCGGCGAGGACGACAGCACCTCCCGTACGCACCAGACCAGTCGTCAAGCGTGGGGTGAGGGATCGCGTCGTCATGCGACTGATCGTTGATCATGGGTTCGGTGGCGTCAGTCGTGGTGCCACCACCTTCGCGTCGTCGGGGTAGCCCCAATGACGATCGTGATGATCCGATGTGCTCAGCCGGGGGCGTGAAGAGGCGCCGTCATCCGCGAATGCTAGCCGTCGACGTCAGGGTGGGACACGAAGGCCTGCATCCTGCTCGCGGCTGCCCTCAGGTACCGGATGATGACCTCCTGCTGCTCGGGGGTGAACTCCTCGGCGAGGGCGTCGAGCATGGTGAACAGGGGGGCGAGTTCGCCCAGGACGCGCTCGACTGCGGCAGGAGTCGCCTGCAGTGCCACCCGCCGCCGATCGTGGACGTCTCGGTGGCGCGAGACGTGGCCCGCCCGCTCCAGGCGGTCCACCAGTTCTGTGGCCGAGCCGGTCGAGATGCCGAGCCGGCCGCTGAGCTCGGCAGGACCCAGGGGTTCGACGGCATTCATCACGTGACCCAGTGCGGCGTG
The DNA here is from genome assembly GCA_031398915.1 of Micrococcales bacterium. Lineage (GTDB taxonomy): Bacteria > Actinomycetota > Actinomycetes > Actinomycetales > JBBAYJ01 > JANNOG01. The sequence continues at coordinate 23,683 of JANNOG010000075.1, forward strand.
GTCGAGGTGGCGAAGGTCGAGCAGGCGCGCCAGCACCCCGTCGATCTCGGCGTTGAGCCGGTTGACCTCGCGCAGGGCCCATGACAGCTCGGGAGCCGCGACCCTGGCGCGTTCGATCTCCTCGACGCGCTGGGATTGCGTTCGCTCGGTCACGGAGGCATAGTACGCCCTTAGTGGCTCTATATCGGAGTCACTCCGATACCGAAAGGAGTCTCCTGTGACCAGCTTCGCAACGAGGGACAACCCCGACGGCAGCGACCGGGTCGACGAACGGTCGCTGCGATGGCTTCTCGTCGTGCTGTGCGCCGCGCTCGCCCTGGTGATTGCCGGGAACTCGGCCCTGGCCATCGCCCTGCCCGACATCGCTGCCGACCTGGCCGCCGACCAGGCCGAACTCACCTGGATCATCGACGCGTACGCCCTCACCTTCGCCGCATTGCTGCTGCCGGCGGGGATCGCAGCCGACCGGTTCGGCCGCCGGACCACCCTGTTGGTCGGTGTCGTCATCTTCGGCGTCGCTGGTGTGGCGTCGGCCTACTCACCTGACAGTGCGTGGCTCATCGGCTTGCGCGCCCTGGCCGGTGTCGGAGCCGCTGCGATCTTTCCGGTGACGTTGTCGGCCCTGGTCGACGCCTACCCCGAAGAGCGCCGCGGGTTCGCCGTCGCCGTCTGGTCCGGGGTCAGCGCGGGAGGAGCCGTTCTGGGCACCCTCGTCGCCGGCGGTCTGCTGGAGGTGTTCGGATGGGGAAGCGTGCAGATCGCCTTCGGTGTCGGCGGCCTCGTCCTCATCCCGGCGGTGGCCGTACTGGTCGCCCAGAACCGCAACCCGTCGCTGTCGTTGGACCCCCTGGGGGCGGCCCTCGCGGTCCTCGCGCTCGGCGGCCTGGTCTACGGGGTGATCGAGGCCCCGCAGCGGGGGTGGACAGACCTGGTGACCATCGCCTCGCTGGCGGTGGGCGGCCTGGCTCTCGCCGGATTCATCGGTCACGAACTGCGTGCCAAGACGCCGTCACTGGACGTCAGGTTGTTCCGCAACCGGGGCCTGGCCGCCGGGTCCCTGCTGGTGAGCCTGCAGTTCTTCGCGTCGTTGGGGCTGTTCGTGCTCGCTCCCCAGTACCTGCAGATAGTCCGCGAGTTCACCCCGTTGCAGGCCGCGGCGGTGCTGCTGGTCATCCCACTGGGTGTCGGTGCCGGGACCGCGCTGGCCCCGGGGCTGCTCGAGAAGGCCGGCGCCCGGCTTCCGGGGACTGCGGGCCTGCTGGCCATGGCCGGGGGGTTCGCCGTGCTCGCCTACTCCCTCGGGTCGGGCGAGCCTGGTGATTCCCTGGTCCGCTGGTGGTTGCCCGCGGTGGGCCTGCTGATCTTCGGTCTCGGCTTCGGCCTGGCGATCACCCCCGGCACCGTCCTCATCATCGACGGCCTGCCCGAGGACCGCCGGTCGGTGGCGAGCGCGGTCAACGACATCACCCGTGAGGTGGGTGGCGTGCTCGGCATCGCGGTGCTGTCCAGTGTGTTGATCAGCGCTTATCGAGACGATGTCGCCGGATCGATCGCCCAGCTGCCGCCGGGGCTCGCAGGGTCCGCCCTCGAAGGTGCAGCTGCGGCGGTGGCCATCTCGGCGGGTCTCGGAGCCGAGGGCGAGGCGCTGGCGCAGGCCGCCAGATCGGCGTTCGCGGTGGGGCTCTCGGCGGCGTTCTGGGTGGGTGCGGGAGTTCTGGCGGGTGCGGCCCTGCTCTGCGGTGTGCTTGCTCCGTCCCGCCCGAGGATGCCGGTGAGTTAGTCGACTTCGCGGTGGACGTGGGCGCGTTGGCCGTCCCGGTCGAAGATCACGATGAGCTCGGCCGGGCCGTCCAGGGCGGTCCAGGCATGAGGCGTCATGGTGGCGAACTCGCCGGCCTCGCCGGTTTCGACCACCATCTGTCGGTCGCCGAGCAGCAGCAGGATTCGGCCCTGGATGACGACGAACCAGTCGTGGCCCGGGTGAACCCGCTGGGACGGCGGCCGCTGGGTCGGCTCCAGGCGCATCTTGATCGCCGTGGTGGTGCCGGTCGGCCGGCTCAGCAGCCAGGTGGTGCGCTCGGCGGAACTGCTCGGCATCGGACGGATGATCACGTCGTCGTTGCTGTCCATGGCGAGGAGTGCGTCGAGGTCGACCTGAAGGGCGCGGGCCAGTAGGACGAGCACGTCCAGGCTGATGGTGCGGTTGCCGGTCTCGATCCGGCTGATGGTGGCGGGGCTGAGGCTCGTCCGGGCCGCAACCTGATCGAGGGACAACCCCAGAGTGGTGCGCAGGCTGCGCAGCCGCGTGCGCACCAGTCGTTCCACGTCGTTCTCTGCGGTCATGGTGGAGTCCTCACTGACGGTCTTGCGAATTCTGCAAGACGCCTTGCGTAACGGTGAATCCGAATCGTAGCGTCGGTTCCCATGAGCGAACACGAGACGCACACCGGTGAGGGCCACTCCGCCGACCACTCCGAGGGACACGCCGCCGGACACTTCGAGCGGCATTGCGACGTCGCGGTGATCGGTGGGTCGGCCGCCGGTCTGGCCGCAGCCCTGCAGCTGGGTCGCCAGCGCCGGTCGGTCATCGTCGTCGACGCCGGCCACCCGCGAAATGCGCCGGCCGCCCATATGCACAGCTACCTCGGCCACGAAGGCCTACCACCTGCCGAACTCGCCAGGATCGCCCGCGAGGAGGTCCGGAGCTACGGCGGAGAAGTACTGGCTGCCTCGGCGACCGATGTGACACGTACTCCCGAGGGGAGCTTCCGGGTCGCACTCACCGGTGGTCACTCCATCGTGGCCCGTCGGGTGCTTGCCGCGACCGGGCTGGTCGACCTGCTGCCCGAGATCGACGGGCTGACCGAGCACTGGGGCCGCGACGTCATCCACTGCCCGTTCTGCCACGGTTACGAGGTCCGCGACCTGCGCGTCGTCCAGATCGTCACCCATCCCATGGGCCTGCACTCGGCCTCGCTGTTCCGCCAGCTGACTGCCCACCTCATCGTGGTTCTGCACGGTGACGTCAGCAAGGACCTTCCGGAGGTCCACGCGCTGGTCGCGGCCGGGGTCGACGTCGTCCAGGCACGCGTGCAACGCATAGAGACCGACGACGAGGGGCGCGTCACGTCGGTCGAGCTGGTGGGAGGTGATCGGATCGTTGCCGACGCCGTCGTGGTGGGAGGCCGATTCCGCCCCCGCGCTGATGTGCTCGCATCGCTCGGAATCACACCGGTCGAGCATTCGACCGGGCTGGGGGAGGTCGTCCAGATCGACCCGACCGGGCAGACGACGGTCCCCGGGCTGTATGCCGCAGGCAACGTCACCGACCCCAGCCAGCAGGTTCTGCAGGCCGCAGCCGACGGCTCCCGGATCGGCGCCATGATCAGCGTCAGCCTGGCCCGCGAGGACGTTGCGGCGGCGGCCCGGCCGTCGGCCAACCAGGCCGACTGGGAACGCCGCTACAGCGGGGACCGGATGTGGAGCGGCAACCCGAACGGCACCCTCGTCCACGAGATCACGGGTCTGGCCCCGGGGCGGGCGCTGGATGTCGGTGCCGGCGAGGGCGGCGACGCGGTCTGGCTCGCCGAGCAGGGCTGGCTGGTGACGGCCTCGGACATCTCCGAGCGGGCAGTCGTGGGCATCGCCCGGCTGGCCGGCGAGAAGAACCTGGCGATCACGAGCCTGCAGGCCGACGCCAACGCCTACCGACCCTTCGCCACCGGAGGATTCGACCTGGTCTCGGCGCAGTACGCGTCGATCCCACGCACACCCGACGGCCGGGCAGTCGCCAACCTCCTCGACGCCGTCGCCCCCGGGGGAACGCTGCTCGTCGTCGGCCACGATCTCGAGCCCATGCGGGCTGTGACCGACGCCGAGCAGCACAGCCGACCGTTCGACCCTGACGCCTTCGTTCGGGTCGACGACGTCGTCGCGGCCATCGCCGACTCCCCGGAGTGGCACATCGAGGCCCGCGACACGCGCCCGCGCCCGCCAGGCGCTGCGACCGCCGCACATCACGCCAACGACGTCGTCCTGCGGGCCCGGCGCCGGGCTGAAGCGCTGAATCGGTGACCGAATACGGCGCGATATGGGATTTACCTCTATCTGGAATCACACCCCGGGCGAGCCTGCCACAGACAGCTTCCGGTGAGACCCTCGGATCCTGGTGGGGCGACACCGGCCAACCCGAAGCGGTGCGCACGTACGCCGAGCAGACCGGCGCCGTCCGACGGGCTGCCGCCGCCTCGGGTACGTCGCGGTCGGACTGGGTGCGCCACGTCCTCGACGCCGCTGCCCGCAACGCCGGCTGAACCCCTTCGGCACTCGGGCCGCCGACGTTCACGGTGCCGCTCGCTCAGCGGGTCGGTCGCGCGAAACGGATCGCTGCTGCGCCCAACGGATAGCCACCCCTGACTGCCAAACCTAGCGTTCCGGCAACTGAGCGGCATTCAGCCGTTCGCGCACCCTGGATACCTCGCCGGAGGAGCCGTCATGAGGATAGCCATCGTCGGGGCCGGATTCGCCGGTCTCGCCACTGCCAAGGTTCTGCTGCAGAGCGGATTCGACGTCACCGTCTTCGAAAAGGCTCCCGACGTCGGCGGGGTATGGAGCCGCACCCGTCGTTATCCGGGACTGACCACTCAGAACAACAAGGGCACGTATCACCTGTCCGACCTTCCGATGCCCCGCGACTATCCCGAGTGGCCGAGCGGGCAGCAGGTCCAGGCCTACCTCGAGACCTATGCCGACAAGTTCGAGCTGATGCGACACGTCCACCTGGAGACCGAGGTGGTCAGCGCCGATCTGGTGGACGGCGAGTCTGCCTGGGAGGTCACCTCGCGGCGCGTGGGAGGCGAGGCGGAGAAGGCTCGATTCGATCACCTGGTGGTCGCCAACGGCATCTACTCCACACCTCTGATCCCACCATTCCGTGGCCTGGACTCCTTTACCGCGGCGGGCGGCAGGGTGATGGCGGCGAACGAATTGCACGATCCCGAGGACGCCCGCGGTAAGCACGTTCTCATCGTGGGATACGGGAAGTCGTCATGCGACGTGTCGATCCCGGTGAGTGACGTGGCGGCCTCGACCGACCTGGTCGCTCGCGAATTGCTGTGGAAGATGCCGAAGAAGGTCGGCAACGTCCTGAACTACAAATACCTCATGCTCACCCGGCTCGGCGAGGCACTCTTCCGATACATCTCACCGAAGGGGTTCGAGCGGTTCCTGCACGGCCCGGGAAACCCGGTGCGCAAGAACATGCTCGGCAGCGTCCAGTCGGTCGCGACCAAGCAACTCAAGCTCCGTGAGCTTCAACTCGTCCCGCACGGCACGTTCGAGGACATCGCCCGCAGCACCGTGAGCCTCGCCACGGACGGCTTCTACGAGCGGGTCGAGAACGGCACGATCACCGTCCACCGCGACCAGGTCGTCGACGAACTGTCCGTCGACGCGGACGGCCGAACCGTTGCCCGGCTCAGCGGCGGCGCGACGCTGCCGGCCGACCTCGTCGTCTGCGGCACTGGATTCCACCAGCAGGTTCCGTTCCTCGACCCGAAGCTGCACGCGCGACTCGAGGACGACAAGGGCAACTTCCGGCTGTACCGGCAGATCCTGCCGCTCGACGTTCCACGCCTGACGTTCGCCGGCTACAACTCGTCGTTCTTCAGCCCGCTCAGCGCCGAGATGGCGGCCGTGTGGATCGCCGCGCACCTGCGTGGTGGCCTGTCGTTGCCGCCGAAGGCCGAGATGGCCGAGCACGTGAGCACACGCTTGGAGTGGATGACCGAGCGGACCCAGGGCCAGCACGCCCGGGGGACCAACATCATCCCGTTCTCGATGCACAACATCGACGAGGTACTGGACGAGTTGGGGCTGAACCTCCCGGCGGCGACACGAGCGGGGCAGTGGCTGATGCCGGTCGACCCGCGGGCATACCGCAAGGTCACACCCACGATGATCGAGCGGACGAAGGGGACGGCGGAGCGCGCCCTGTCCGTCGCCGCGCCACGATGACGGCGCCGTGCTGACGAGCCGATACCGCGAGGGGGGCTTGATCCGGTGAGCGCGGGTGTGGGTTCATCGCCTTCATGAACGCGGATGTCGTCGTCATCGGGGCCGGGCACCAGGGGTTGGTCGCGGCCGTCACTCTCGCCGAGGCGGGCCTCGACGTGGTGGTCGTGGAGCGCGCCGACCGGCCCGGAGGTGCCATCGCCAGCGGTGACGCCACCGGTACCGGCGCCACTCACGACCTGTGGGCCAGCAACATGAACCTGTTCCTGGGCTCGCCGTTCTTCGGCGCCCACGCCGCGGACCTCGCGGCCAAGGGCTTGGAGTTCGTGGCCTCGGATCAGCCGTACGCCTCGGCCTTTCCGGACGGCACGAGCGTGCGGGTCGACCGGGACCGGGCCGCCACCGAGGCCATGTGGGCTGATCACGATCCCCGCGACCTCGATGGCTGGCGGCAGCTGGAGGCGCTGTTCGACGACTTCACGGCGGCCTACTTCCCGTTGTACGGCAACCCGATCGGCACTCCGGCCGGGCTGGCCGGAGCCTGGCCGGTGTACCGGCGGCGGGGGATGGCCGGCAGCGCCGAACTGCTCCAGATCCTGCTGTCGACGACCCGGGGTCTGGCGCAGCGCTACTTCTCGTCCCCCGAGGCCGCCTCGCTGCTGGCGGCCTGGGGGATGCACCTGGACTACGCGCCCGACGTGGCGGGTGGGGCGACCTTCCCGCTGCTCGAGTGCTTCCTCGACCAGCGCAACGGCATGGCGCTGGTTCGCGGCGGTGCCGGGCGCCTACCGCAGGCGATGGCGGACCTGCTGGTCGACCGAGGCGGCACGCTGCGGCTCGGGGCACCGGTGGAGCGGGTCGACGTGACCGCGTCGGGCGCGACCGGTGTCCTGCTGGCCGACGGGAGCCGGATCGGTGCCCGGGTCGGGGTTCTCAGCACGGTGGTGCTGCCCGTCCTGGTCCGGGACCTGCTGGCCCCGGAAGTCGTGCCACCGGGGGTCCGTGACACTGCGGGGCGCTACCGGTTCGGGCCCGGGACGGCGATGGTCCACCTGGTGCTGGACGGGCCCCTGCCGTGGGCCGACGCTCGGTTGGCCGACTACAGCTACGTCCACCTGGGTCCCTACCTGGACGATATGGCCCGCACCTACCAGCAGGCACTCGCCGGCGTGGTCCCGGACGAACCGCTGCTGGTGGTCGGCCAGACGTCGACGGTCGATCCGACCCGGGCACCCGAGGGCCGCCACGTCGTCTGGGTCCAGGCGCGGATGTATCCGGGCCGAATCCTCGGCGACGCGGGGGCGACCGGGTCCCGCGATCTCAGTGACCTGTCGTGGGACGAGGCCGGTCCGGTGCTCCGCGACCGGATCGTGGCCAAGATCGAACGCCATGCGCCGGGCACCTCCGCCCGGGTGGTCGCGTCGGCGGTGATGACGCCCGCCGATCTGGCGGCCGCCAACCCCAATCTGGTCGGCGGAGACTCGGTGGCAGGCAGCCACCAACTGGACCAGTTCCTGCTGCGCCCCGGGCCTGGACGGGGCCCGTTACCGCAGCGGGATCCCGCGCCTCTACCTGGCCGGGGCGGGCACATGGCCGGGGGCCGGGGTCAACGCGATCAGCGGTGAGTTGGCGGCCCGACGGATCCTGCGCGACCACAGGGGAGCCGGCGGGGAAGCACGCGAACAAGCACTATTGACATTTGATCAGATTCGCCACAGGCTAACCCGCACCCCGACCCGAGCGATGTCATGACGTCGCCTCGACGGGTGCTGCCAGTCGCCTCTGGTCCTGACGTCCTGCAGGAGGCCACATGATCCCCCCACCGTTCCGCTACTTCCGGCCCGCGTCCGCCGCGGAGGCGGCCCTCGCCCTCGACGACGAGCCCGGCGCGGCTGTCCTCGGTGGCGGCCAGACCCTCATCAACGCCCTCAAGCTCGACCTGGTGAGCCCGTCCCTGCTGGTGGACGTGTCGGGACTCGACGAGTTACGCGGTGTGCGCGTGACAGACGCCGAGGTCTGGATCGGGGCCGCCGCGACATATGCGGAGCTGGCCGCCGACCCCGAACTCCAGGCGACGGTGCCCTGGCTGGCGGCGACCTCCGGCAGGCTCGTCGACCGCCAGGTGCGCAACCGCGGGACGATCGCCGGCAACTGCTGCCTGAACGACCCGTCCAGCAACTTCCCGCCCCTGCTCGCCGCGCTGGACGCCTCGTTCGACCTGCTGGGCGTCGGCGGCTCGCGGACCGTGCACTCGGACGACTTCTTCCTGGGCACGCTGATCACCGAGGCGGCACTCTCGCGCAGCGTCGTGACCGGTATCCGGGTCCCGCGCCCCCGGACCGGCACGCACATGGCCGAGCGGGCTGTCCTGGTCGGCGCCGACTCGTGGGCGATCGCACGTGCGGTGGTACGCCTCGATGTCGACGGCAGCGGTGCCGACGCGGTTGTCGTGGGGGCCCGCGTGCGACTGGGGTGCGTGTTCGGGGCGCCGCTGGCGCTGCCGGCGGTCGAGGCGGCACTCGTCGGGCGCGCCGTGACGGCGGACCTGTCCTCGCTGGCGGCTGAGGCGGTGGCCGGTGAGGACGCCGAGTTCATGGGCGACATCCACGGTTCCGCCGAGTATCGCCGTCACCTCGCGACGGTGCAGGTCAAGCGGGCGGTCGACGACGTGGTGGACGACATCCTGGAAGGAGCGGACGCATGACGGACACGGTGAGCCCGGACATGGCGAATCGGGACACGGGTGACGGCACGGCGAGCCAGGGCACGGCGGGCAACGACGTGCGCGCCCGGGTACGCGCGGCGATGACCGGCCCGGACGTGGTCGCCGTCACCGCACGCGTCGACGGCCGGCAGATCGAGGGCCAGGTGCCCGCCCGACGCCTGCTGGTCCATTGGCTGCGCGACTCCGGACGGCGCGGGCCCAAGGTGGGCTGCGACTCGGGCAACTGTGGCGCCTGCACGGTCCAGCTGGACGGCCGGATCGTGAAGTCCTGCATGGTCCTCGCAGTCCAGGCCGACGGGGCGGACATCCGGACCGCCGCCGACCTCACCGAGGAGGACGGCGGGCTCAACCCCCTCCAGCAGTCCTTCAAGGACTTCCACGCCCTGCAGTGCGGATACTGCACGTCGGGCATGCTCATGACGGCGGCCGACTTCCTGGCCTCGGGCGAGCCGGTCGAGGAACAGCCGGTCCGCCGCGCGCTCAAGGGCAACATCTGCCGGTGCACCGGCTACGAGAACATCGTCCGGGCGGTCATGGCCGCCGGCGGCGCCGCGGTGGTCCAGCCGCACGGGCGCGGCGCCCGGATCGACGCCGACGGCACCGTCGCCGACACCCGCTCCGACGTCGACACCGAGGGGAGCCACTGACATGACACAGACGACCAGCGACACCTCGACGGCGACCACGTCCTGGACCGGGCAGTCCGTGCCGCGGATCGAGGACGACCGGCTGCTCAAGGCCAACGGCGAGTTCGGCGACGACACTCCGATCCACGGCCTCGCCTACGTCCACTTCGTCCGCTCTCCGTATGCGCACGCCCGAATCACGTCCATCGACGTGACCGGTTGCGACGAGATCCCCGGCTATGTCGGGTGCCTGCTGCCGGACGAGGCCGCGACCCTGACCAATCCGTTCGTCGAGCTCCAGCCCGAGCCGTGGAGCAACGAGGACGATCGCTGCCTCGCCAGCGGGGGCAAGGTCCGCTATGCGGGCGAACCCGTGGTCGCCGTCGCCGGCGCCTCCCGTGAGGCGGCACGCGACGCGGCGGCGGCAGTCGTCATCGAGTACGAACAGCTCGACGTGCTGGTCGACGCGAAGGCCGCGGTGGCCGACGGCGCTCCGGTCCTGCACGAGGCCGTCGGCGGCAATGTCGGCTGGCACGGCGCGTGGGACTGCGGGGACATCGGGTTCGCCCTGGAGCACGCCGACCATGTCATCGAGGTCGACGAGCTGCACTTCCACCGGTTCTCGGCGACGCCGCTGGAGAACTCGGTCATCACCTGCGAGTACGACGCCGGGATGGACGTGTTCAAGTTCATCGGCGGCTGCGCGATGCCGCAGTTCACGATCTTCATGATCGGCGCGGCGCTGGGCCACAGCGCCGAGCGGATCCACGTCGTGTCCAAGGACTTCGGCGGCTCGTTCGGCGTCAAGATCGGCATGTACGTGCCGGCCACCGCCGTCGCCCTGCTGGCCCGCAAGTACCGCCGCCCGATGCGCTGGGTCGAGACCCGGACCGAGCATCACTGGATGGGTGGGCACGCGAACGAGCGGACCTTCCTCGACGTGCGGATGGCGATCCAGAACGACGGTACGGTCCTGGGCCTGGAGTACCGCTGCCTGGACGACATCGGTGCCTACAGCCGCTACGAGCCGCTCGGCGGCGTCATCTGGAGTCAGGTGGCGAACGCCTGCTATCAGATCAAGCACCTCAAGGTCGACTACACCACCGTCTACACGAACAAGGGTCCGGTCCACCCGGTCCGCGGGTACTCGCGGATGCAGCACCTGTGGGTGGTCGAGCGGATGATGGACATCGCCGCCCACAAGCTCGGGTTCGATCCGGTCGAGTTCCGCCTCACGAACTACATCCAGCCGGACCAGTACCCGTACACGACGGTCAACGGCTGCGTGTACGACTCCGGCGACCTGCCCCAGAGCCTGAACAAGGTCCTCGACCTCATCGACTACGACAAGATGCGCGCCCTGCAGGCCGAACGCCGCGGCACCGGTAGGCGGATCGGTATCGGGATCGGTTCGACGCTGGACTCGGGAACCAACAACTTCGGTCAGGCCCGCATCATCAACGCCTACCTACCGTTCGCCGGCAACACCGAGGGCGGTCTGGTCCGGATGGGCCAGGACGGCAGCATCTACGCCGTCACCGGCGGGGTCGCCTTCGGGCAGGGTCACGAGACGACGTCGGCGCAGGTCATCGCCGACATGCTGGGCATCACGCCGGGTGAGGTCTTCGTCCACCGTGGCGGCGACTCGTCGCTGTCGGCCCAGACCGGATTCTCGGGCAGCTACGCCAGCCAGTTCGCCGTGACCGGCATCGGAGCCCTCATCAACGCGACGAAGAAGCTCGTCGACGAGATCAAGACCGTGGGGGCCGCGATGCTCCAGGCGCCCAAGGACGATCTCGTGCTCGAAGGAGGGTTCGTCAAGGTCGCCTCGGACCACGAGCGGGCGCTGCCCTTCGCCGCCATCGCGGGCACCGTGTTCTTCGCCCCCGGCGCGCTGCCGGACGACGTCGCCGACGAGGTGAACCTGGTCGGGCGCGCGGTCTACCGAGCGCCGCTGGCCCTGCCCGACGTCGACAAGAAGTACGGCAACCTCACCCTGACCTACGCCACGCAGGTCCACGCCTGTGTCGTCGAGATCGACGACGAGACCGGCGAGACGACCCTGCTGGCCTATGCGATGGTCGACGACTGCGGCACCCCCATCAATCCGATGATCATCGAGGGTCAGGTGCAGGGGGCGACGGTCCACGGGATCGGGGCAGCCCTGTTCGAGAACTTCGGCTATTCGCCGGAGGGGCAGTTGCTCGGTGGCAACTTCTACGACTACCACGCGCCCACGGCCTACGACCTGCCCACGCTGCGCTACGGCAGCGTGGTCTCGCCGTCGCCGTTCACGCCGATCGGCGCGAAGGGCATGGGCGAGGGCGGCGGTGCTCCGCAGCACACGGTGTGCGCCGCGATCCAGGACGCCCTGGGTGCCGACGCGGGGATGGTGCTGGACAGCCACAACCCGCCCGAGCGTGTCCTCGACCTGGTCAACGGCCAGGGCGCCGAGAGGGTGAGGGTCCTGCGATGAACCTCAGCGGCGAGTTCACGGCGGCTGCCACGCCGCAGGCGCTGACCGGACTGCTGTCCGACGCCGGGCGGCTCGAGGGCGTCGGCGGGTTGTCGTCGGTCTCGGTCAGCGGCGCCGACACGCTCGACTGCATCTTCTCCCCGGTCACCAGCCTGGGCCGGATCCCGTTGCGGACGACGATCACGACGCTGTCGGCCGCACCCGACGCTGCGGCATTGCGAGTCGTCGGGGTGCGGGGCCACCAGGCGGTGGACGCCGATATCGCCCTGGAGTTCGCGCCGGCGGACTCGGGGACCACGGTTCGCTGGACGGCCGATGTCGTCGTGCGCGGCGGCGCCGCATCCGTCGGCCAGCGGGTCTGGTCCGAACTGGCGTCACGCGCCATCGGTGACGTCCTGGCCGCCGCCGCCTCGGTCGCCTGAGGGTCGGGTCGTGACCGGCGCAGCGGCCGTCGATGTCCACGTCCACCTGGCACCGGTGCTCGACGATCCGGCAGCGGCAGGTGTCGAGTCCCGCGACGGGCGCCTGGTCGTCGACGCGCATGCCGTCGGCCCGCCCGACCTGTACCGCCCCGACCACCTGCTGGCCTACCTCGACTCGGCCGGCATCGACCTCGCCCTGGTGGCGGCGCCGCCGCCGTTCTACCGGCAGGGGCTGGCCGCCCATGCCGCCGGCGCCTGGGTGACGGCGGCCAACGACGGCATCGTGGCTGCCTGCGCAGACGAGCCGGAGCGCCTGCGGGCGCTCGCCTACCTGCCCTGGGAGCACCCGGCACTGGCAGCGGAGGTGGTCGCGGCCGAGGTCGCAGCCGGGCGGACGGCGGGCTTCTCGGCGGCGGCGGGTGGGGGATCGCCCGCCCTGGACGACCCTGAGCTGGCCGGGGTATGGGCGGCCCTGGATCGGGCGGGTGCCCTGCTGGTGCTGCACCCGAGTCAATCACCGGACGCCAGGCTGGCCGCCCACTACGGGCACAACCTCACCGGAAACCCCGTCGAGACCGCCGTCGCCGTGTCGGCTCTCGTCTTCGGTGGGGTGCTCGACCGTCACCCCCGCGTGCGAATCGTCCTGGTGCACGGGGGCGGTGTCGTGCCCGCTCTGGCCGGACGATGGCACCACGGTGTGGCGACCTCGCGTCCCGGCCTGCCGGATCCGCCCGTGGACGTCGCCGCCTCACTGGCGCGGCTGTGGACCGACTGTCTGACGGACCCCGCGATGGTCGACGTCGCGGCGACGGTGTTCGGCGAGGACCACCTGTTGTTGGGCAGCGACTGGCCGTTCCCGATGGGCACCCGGGATCCGGTCGGGCGGGTGCGTCATCGAGGTCCGGCTGCCGTCGACGTGATCTCCCGACGCAACCCTCTCGCCCTGCTCGGGGCCTGAGGCGGCGCCATGTGCGGAGTTCGACCGCCGGATGAGCGCCGCCGTGACCCGGAACCGGGCCGTAGGGACGGCGGCCGTCGTTGATCTGCTGGCTCTCATCAACTATGTTTGATCAAACCTGAGCTGACGGCTCTGGTGGTACTGGTGGTGGACGTGCTGGTCCCCATGGACATGGCGGAGATGGAGGTGGTCGTGATGGGCAACCCGATGGTCTCGGTCGCCTGGCTGACCGATGCGTCAGCAGGTCTGTTGCGACGCGCCGGTGTACCCGACGACGACGCCCTCGAGGTCGCCGCCGCCCTGGTCGAGTCCGACCGGCGGGGCGTCCCCTCACACGGCGTCCTGCTGCTGCCGATGTACCTCGACCGCATCCGGGACGGTTCGGTCGACCCCGTCGCCCGCCCCGAGGTCGTCCACGACGGGCTCGCAGTCCTCACCATGGACGCCCGCAACGGCCTCGGCCAGGTGAGCGCCCGGATCGCCATGGCGGAGGCCGTGACCCGGGCCGCCACGTTCGGGATCGGCGCCGTGACCGTCCGTCGTGCCTTCCACTTCGGGGGCGCCTACCGCTGGGCCGAGCAGGCCGCCTCGGCGGGCCTGGTCGGCATCGCGGCCTCGAACACCCGCCCGCTGATGCCCGCACCCGGCGGTGCCGACGCCGTCGTGGGCAACAACCCGCTCGCGGTCGCCATCCCCGGGGATCCGGGGCAGGCCGCGTTCGTGCTGGACATGGCCCTGTCCGAGGCCGCCCTCGGCAAGATCAGGCTCGCGGCGCAGGCGGGCCGCGAGATCCCCGCGACCTGGGCGACCGATGCCGACGGGCGCCCGACCACCGATCCCACGGCAGCCATCGCCGGGCTGCTGCTCCCCGCCGCAGGTCCCAAGGGTTACGGTCTCGCGCTGGTGCTCGACGTCCTCACCGGAGCCCTGTCCGGGGGGTCCAGCGGCTCGGCGGTCAAGGGCCTGTACGCCGACACGGCCGTCCCGAACGACTGCGCCCACCTGTTCCTCGCCATCGACCCGGCCGCCTTCGGTGACCCCGCCGGCTTCCGCGAGCGGGTGGCGACCCTCGTGGCCGAGGTGCGCGCCAGTCGGCTCGCCCCGGGCGTGTCGCGGGTCGTGCTGCCGGGCCAGATGGAGGCCGAGCGCGCCGCTGCCGCCTCCGCCCTGGTCGCCCTCGACGACGGCACCACCAAGGCGCTGCGCGAGCGCGGCCTGGACGAGCCGCCCGGCGGTGCCGTGTGAGCAGCGCAGCGCCGACGACCGACGCGGTCGTCGTGGGCGCGGGCATCAACGGCATGGTCGCCGCGGCCGAACTGGCGATGGCGGGCTGGTCGGTCCGACTGCTCGACCGCAACCCCGCGATCGGTGGCTTCATCGCGACCGAGGAGCGCACCCTCCCCGGCTACCAGCACGAGACCTTCTCGTCGTGGCACCCGCTGTTCGTCTCGGGCCCGGCACACGCCGCGCTCGGCGAGCACCTGGGCGCCCGGGGCCTGTCGTACGCCAACACCGACGGGGTCGTGACGGGCAGTGTCGCCGACGACGGCACGGTGACCCTGGCCCACCGGGACCCAGCCGTCACGGCGGCCGGGTTCGCCGACCCCGACGACCGCCTCGCCTACGCCGCAGCGCTGGACCGGTTCATCGGCCAGGCCGACCTGATCGGCGACATGCTGGGGATGTCCCTGCACACCCGGGCAGTCGCGCGCCCGCTGTGGCGCTTCGCCCGCCGCCAGCGTGCCCGGACCCTGGACTGGGGCCGCGACCTGGCATCCAGTGGCCGGGGGTACTGCCGGCGCGAGTTCCGCGGCCGCGAGGTCGACCACCTGTGGGTGCCGTGGCTGCTGCACGCCGGGCTGTCACCGGACAGCGCCTCGGGCGGGTTGTTCGTGCCCGTCCTGGCCGCGACCATGCACGGTTTCGGGCTGCCGATCCCGGTCGGGGGCTCGGTCCGCTTCCTCGACGCCTTCCGGTCGTTGCTCACCGACCACGGGGTCGACATCGTCACGGGCGCGCACGTGCACTCGGTGGTGGTCCGGGGTGGCCGCGCCGTCGCGGTCCGCGCAGGCAACGAGCAGTACGGCGCCGCTCGCGCCGTGATCGCGTCCGTGACCCCCCAGGCCCTGTACCTGGACCTGCTGCGCGACGTCGACGTCCCCGTCACCGTCCGGCGAGGGTCGAGCCGCTATCGCCCGGGCCGCGCGGCGATGCAGGTCCACGTCGCCCTGTCGGGACCGGTTCCGTGGCAGGACGCCGCGTTGGCCGATGTCCCGCTGCTCCACCTCAGCGACGGGTCGGCCAGTACGGGCATCGCCTGCGCGCAGGCCGAGGCGGGCCTGCTCCCCGACCGCCCGACCGTCGTCGTCGGCCAGCAGCACGTCCTAGACCCCTCGCGGGTGCCCGACGGCGCCGCGGCGCTGTGGCTCCAACTGCAGGAGGTGCCGGCGGTGCCGCTGGGCGACGCCGGCGGCAGCAGCGAGCGGGGCGGCATCGACGCGGCAGGTGCGTGGACCGCCGACGTGCGCGACCGCTACGTCGAGCGGGTGTTGGCCCGCATCGAACGCCACGCCCCTGGCCTGCGCGAACGGATCCTCGCCGTGGACGTCCTCACCCCCGACGACATCCGGGCGCACAACCCGAACGCTCTGGGTGGAGACCCGTACGCCGGTTCCGCCGAGCTCGACCAGAACTTCCTGTGGCGCCCGCTGCCCGGGGCCGATCACCGGACACCCGTGCCGGGGCTGTGGCACATCGGGGCCTCGACGCACCCGGGTCCCGGTCTGGGCGGCACCAGTGGCCACATCGTCGCCCAGCGGCTGCTGACCGCCGCCCGTCGGGGGCGCCTCGCTGCCGCGGCCCGGGCGAGGTTCGCGTGAAGGTCACCTTCGACGCGACAGGCGAGGTCCTCGTCGTCACCGGGGGCGCGTCGGGCATCGGCGCCGCGCTGGTCGCCGCCTTCGTCGGGGCGGGCGGGAGGGCCGTCGTGCTCGACGTCGGCGTCGACACCGACCTCGCGGCGGCCGAGCGGCTGGAGCACGTCCACTGCGACGTCGCCGACCGCGACGCCGTCACCGCCGCCGTCCACGGTGTGGTCGAGCGCCACGGCCGGGTCGACGCCCTGCTCGCCGGGGCCGCCGTGCAGCCCCGGGTCGCGGTGGCCGACACCCCTGCCGAGACCTGGCGGCACACCCTCGCGGTCAATCTCGACGGTGTCGTCTGGGCGTGCCAGGCGGTACTGCCCACGATGCGCGCCGCCCGGCGAGGGAGCATCGTCGTGTTCGGCTCGGGCCTCGGCGTCAACGGCCACCCCGGCGCGGCCGCCTACGCGGCGAGCAAGGCCGCGCTGGTGGCGTTCGTCAAGTCGCTGGCCGCCGAGGTCGTCGCCGACCGGGTGCGCGCCAACGTGGTCCTCCCCGGCGTGGTCGACACCCCGCAGTTCCGGGCCGCGAATCCACCCGGCGCCCAGCAGGAGATCTGGTCACGCGGCGTCGGTGTCGGTACCCCCGAGGACGTGGTGGGCCCGCTGATGTACCTGCTGTCGGACGCGGCGACCATGACCGGGTCGTTGCTGACCCGCGACCGTGCATTTTCCCTCTCACCTGGCCCCGAGGAGCTGTCGTGACCGTGGACGACCTGCCCGTCATCGTCGTGGGGGGTGGGCCGATCGGGCTGATGACCGCCCTCGGCCTGCACCACTACGGCGTGCCCGTCGTCGTCCTCGAAGAGGACGCCGTGTTGTCGCTGGACACCAAGGCCGGAACGATCCTCACCCGCACTCTGGAGGTCGCCCACCGGTACGAGGTGATCGACGACGTCCTGGCCGCGTCGCTACGACTGGACGAGATCGGCGAGATCGACCGCGCCACCAACGTCTCCACCCAGGGCGTCCACACCGAACTGCTGGTCGACGACACCCGCTATCCGCTGGTGGTGAACATCCCGCAGCACCACCTGGAGCCCGTCCTGCGCGAGGCGCTGGACCGCAAGGCCCCCGACGTCCTGCACATGCGACACCGGTTCACCTCGTTCGAGGAGTTGGCGGACCGGGTACGGGTGCGCGTCGACACCCCCGACGGCGAGCGGACGATCGAGGGCCGGTACCTGCTGGCCTGTGACGGCGGGCGCTCGCAGGTGCGCGAGCAGCTCGGCATCACGGTCGAGGGGATGACGCTCGAGGAGCGGTACATGCTCGTCGACCTCAAGCTCGACCTCGACCTGGACAACCCCCGCGACTACCCCTACCTCGCGTACTTCGGGGACCCCGAGGAATGGATGATCCTGGTCCGCCAGCCGCACTGCTGGCGCTTCCTCTTCCCGTTGAAGGCGGGGCGGCCCGAGCCGAGCAAGGAGGAGCTGGCCGAGCGCGCGCTGCGGTTCATCGGTGAGGTCGACACGATGGAGATCCTCGGGTCCAACATCTACACCGTCCACCACCGCGTGGCCGAGTCGTGGCGGGCGGGCCGGGCCTTCCTGATGGGCGACGCGGCGCACCTGATCACCCCGATGTGGGCGCTCGGCCTCAACTCCGGTGTCCTGGACGCGAGCAACCTGCCCTGGCGCCTGGCCTTCGTGTACCGGGGGTGGGCCACCGAGTCGTTGCTGGACGGATACGAGCAGGAGCAGGCGCCGGTGGCGATCAAGGGCTCGGGCGAGATGGCCGAGGCGGCCCGCGCCAACATGGAGCGGCGTCGCGGCACCCTCGACGCGATGAGCGGCGGCGAGTGGGGCGTCGCCATCACCCGCAGCCTGCTGGGCGTCAGCCTGGACGTCGACGGCACCGGCGACTGGTCGATGGTCAAGTCGGGCGACACCCCGGTGGCGGTCCGAACCGGCGACCGCTGCCCCGACCTGCCGGTGTTCGGGGCCCACGCCCGGATCCACCTCCACGACCTGGTCGACGGCCGGTTCGTCGCCCTGTGGTTCTGCGACGCCCGGCGGCGACCCGCCATCCCTGCCGACGACGTGGCGGGCCTGAGCCATTTCGTGGTGAGCCGCTGGGACGCGCCCCACGACTCGGGGCTGCGGCCCCACGGCCTGTTCGACCCGGGCAGCCGGGTGCAGAAGCGCCTCGGCGTCGAGGACGGCACCGTCGTCCTGCTCCGTCCCGATGCCCACATCGCGACCATCCGCCGGTTCGATCCCGCCGCCCTCGACGACGAGATCACGCCGCTCTACCGCCGCCTCACCGGTACCGACTGACGAGGAGCAGCATGCCCGCCGCCACCTTCACCCGACCCGACGGCACCGACCTGACCCTCGGCACCGTCGGGCAGACGGTCGTCTTCGAGAACGAGCGCGTCCGCGTCTGGGAGATCGTCCTCGCCCCGGGTGAGACCGTGTCCTGGCACCACCACGAGAACGACTATCTCGTCGTGGCGCTGCAGCCGGCGGACAACCGCATCGACAACGCCCTGGGCGGCGAACCGCGGCATGTGCACGAGCCCGTCGGCGGCGTGGTGTTCCGCCCGGCCGGTGAGGTCCACATGCTGACCAACGAAGGCACCACCGAGTACCGCAGCCGCCTCGTCGAGCTGCTGCAGGCCCCGGCGGGCGGGCGATGAGCGGCGACGGCGAGGCGTCGGACACGTTCGACCTCGTACCCGCACGGCCGGCCCCCGACGGCGTCGACCCGCGCGAGTGGGCACTCAACCTCGGCGACCCGGGCCACTACGGCGGCGCGGCACCGGACCTCTCGCGGGAGGCGGCGGCGGGTGAGGCGACCGCGGCAGACGGCAGTTCGCACCCGCTCTTCCGGTTCCGCGAGATCCTGGTCCAGACCGCGGACCTCGACTGGGTGGCCAAGACGCTGGCCGGGCTGTCGCACAAGGCGCTGTGGCGCGACGAGACCACCGGCGCGTCGATCTCACTGCTCCGCTTCCAGCCGGGGGCGGGCATCCCGATGCGGCACTCGCACGCCTCCAACCAGTTCATGTTCTGTCTCTCGGGTCGCTACCGTTACGTCCCTACCGGCATCGTCCTGACGGCCGGCAGCTTCTACTGGAACCCCCGGGGCAGCCTTCACGGCCCGACCCATGCCGACGAGGAGTCGGTCCTGGTCGAGATCTACGACGGACCTCATTACCCGACCCAGCCGGATTGGTACACCGATCCGGCCGACGCCCGCTGACCTCCGGAGCCCTCATGACCGTGCGACAGGTGACATCCACCGCCCTGGCCGAGCCGAACGGCCACTTCTCCCACGCCACGACCGTCGAGGCACGCGGGCGCCTGGTGTTCATCTCGGGGATGACGGCACGCAACTCCGATGGTGGGGTGACCGGGGTCGGCGACATCAGCGCGCAGACCCACCAGGTCATCCAGAACCTCAGAGCTGCGGTCGAGGAGGCCGGCGGCACCCTCGCCGACATCGCCCGGGTCGACGTGTACGTCCGCAACATGGAGGACTTCCAGGCCATCCACGCGGTCCGGCGGCAGTACTTCACCGGCATCGCGCCGGCGTCGACGATGGTCGAGGTCTCGAAGTTCGTGAACAAGGATTACCTGATCGAGATCAACGCCATCGCCGTCGTACCCGACGGCGGGTCCTGACCGGCGATGAGACTCGCCTCCGTCGCCGTCGACGGCTCCTCCCGCATCGGCCTCGTCGACGTCGACACGGCAACCGTCGCCGTCCTCCCGGCAACCCTCGGCACGCTGGACGACGTGGTGCGCCGCGGCGCCGACGCCGTCCACGCGCTGGCGGACTCGGCGGGCGCCGCGGACGTTCGAGCCATCGATTCGGTGTCACTCCTGCCGCCGCTTCGCCGGCTGAACCGCGACGTCCTGTGCACCGGGTGGAACTACTGGGACCACTTCGAGGAGTCGGCCGGCAAGCGTGAGGGACAGGATCCGGTCGCGGCGCCGCTGCACCCGACGTTCTTCACCAAGGGCCCGGACACGATCGTGGGCCCCCACGCCGCCATCGCCTACGACGCGGACCTGTCGCTGCAGTGGGACTACGAGGCCGAGGTCGCTCTCGTGTTCGGGCGTGACGGCCGGTCGATCCCGACGGGGTCGGCGCTGGACCACGTGCTCGGCCTCTGCATCGCCAACGACGTCTCGCTGCGCGACGTGCAGCGCCGCCACGGCGGCCAGTGGCTCAAGGGCAAGAGCATCGACGCGACGATGCCGATCGGCCCGTGGATCACGACGCTCGACGAGATCCCCGACCTCACCGACCTCGTCATCGAGTGCGTGCTCAACGGCGAGGTCGTCCAACACGCCCGGACCGCGCAGATGGCATTCGGGTTCGAGACGCTCGTCGCCGAACTGAGCCTGGGGATGACCGTGCGCGCCGGGGACCTGTTGCTCACCGGAACGCCGAGCGGGGTGGGCAACGCGCGCGACCCCAAGTTGTTCCTGCGGCCCGGTGACGAGATCCTCACCCGGGTGAGCGGTCTCGGGGAATTGCGCAACCGGATCGAGTCGGTGGCCCTCGCAGCTGCGGGGTCGGGCCCGGGAGCCCCCCACGGCGCGTGATGTGGAGGTACGCATGGGCGACGTGCTGAAGGCCGCGCCGCGCGACACCGCCGCGGACATTGCGGCGGAGGCGCTGTTCGAGGCGATCATCGACGGCCGGATCGCGCCCGGTGCGCCGTTGCGGCTACAGGAGGTGGCCGACCAGCTGGGGATGAGCATGATGCCCGTGCGCGAGGCCATCCGGCAGCTGGCCGCGTTGGATCTGGTCGAGATCGTGCCCCACAAGGGCGCCACGGTGCGCCCGGTCAGCCTGTCCGACCTCGAAGAGACCTACTTCACCCGGATCCACCTCGAGGCGCTCGCCGTCCGCGAGGCCGCGTTGCGCTTCACATCCGAGGACGCCGCGCTGGCCCGGGCGGCGCTGGACGAGCGGGTGACCGCCCTCGGGCGGGAGGATCACGTCGGCCTGCGCAACGCCCACGAGCGGTTCCACTTCGTGCTGTACGAGGCGGCCCGTAGACCCTGGTTGACTCGCAGCATCCTGCCGGCCTGGCGCAACTCCGAGCGGTACCGGGTCGAGGCAATGCGCCACCCCGAGCAGGTGCGCAAGCGCAGCGAGGAGCATGCGGCGCTGCTGGCCGCCGTCGAGTCGGGTGACGTCGACGGCGCCGTACGGACGCTCGTCGCCCATCTGCGCAGCTCGGTCGAGCTGTCCGCACGTGCGATGCGTGACGAGTCGGACGACACCCCGCTGCCGGTGCCGTCGGCGGAGGATCTGCTCCCTCCTGTTACGTCTTCGTAACGGCGCCCGCTGGGGTCTGGTCGTATGTCTGATCAAATGTCAAGATCTGGATCACGCCGTCGGTTCCGTTGATCCGCACGACGACGACCCACTGCCGATCGAAGAGGGAAAACCAATGCGCCGAACCCTGCTCCCCGCGATCGTCGCCCTGACGACCGCTCTCGTCGTCGCGGGCTGTGTGTCCGAATCCGACAGCGAAGACCCCACCACCGACGCCGCGTCCGCCGAAGCCACCGACACCGCCGCCTCAGCCTCGGTCGAGGACGGCGCGAGCGAGGGCGCCGCGACCGGCGAGCCGATCATCTTCGGCATCGTCCAGGCCGCCAGTGGCTTCATGGGACCGATCGACACCCCCGCTCGCAACGCCCTGCTCCAGGAGGTCGAGCGGGTCAACGCGGCCGGCGGCGTCGACGGCAGCCCGATCCAGATCGAGTTCATCGACACCGAGACGAACTTCGAGCGCTACGCCCCCGCCGCCCAGGAGCTGATCGACGCCGGCGCCAAGGTCCTCATCGTCACGTGCGACTACGACGTGTCCTCGCCCGCGTCCCTCGCCGCCGAGGCCGCGAACGTGCTCAACATCGCGCCCTGCGTCGGGGACCCGATCTACGGCCCCGCCGGCGGCCTCGACATCGGCTTCTCGGCAGGTTCCGGCACGCCGGGCGAGTCGACCATCATGGCCGAGTTCGCCGCCGAGCAGGGCTGGGAGACGGCCGTCCTGCTGCGCGACAACAGCATCAAGTACACCCAGAACCAGTGCGCGATCTTCGAGACACGCTTCACCGAGCTCGGCGGCACGGTCGCCGCTACCTACGACTACACGCAGGGCGACTCGGTGCGCGAGTCCGTCTCGCAGATCGCGGCCGGCACGGCCCCCGACGTCGTCGTGAACTGCGGCTACAACCCCGGTGGCGGCGCGGTCGCCAAGGAGATCCGCGACGGCGGCGTCACGGCACCGATCATCTCGGGCTTCGGCATGGACGGTGACTTCTGGGTCGGCGCGATCCCGGGTCTGTCCGACTACTACGTCGTCACCTATGCAGCCAAGAACGGCGACGACCCCGACCCGGCCGTCAACGAGGCCGCGGTCGCCTACGCCGACGAATACGGCACTCCGCCCGACGTCGGTGGCTTCGTCACCGGCCCGACGACGATCCAGCTGATCCTGGCCGCCTACGAGGAGGCCGGGTCGTGGGACGGCGACAAGCTGGCCGAGGCGATGGAGTCCTTCACGGAGGTGCCGACCCTGGCCGGCCCGTCCAGCTTCTCGCCCGACCTCCACATCAACGTCGAGCGACCGATGCGGGTCCTCGTCGTCAAGGACGGCGCGCTGGCCTTCGTCGAGCAGCGCACTCCGGAGAAGGTCACGAACCCGGAGTGACCCCGTGACGTCTCCACCCACGCCACCCCGGCCGCACGCGTACCTTCGTGCGGTCGGGGTCTCCCGGTCCTTCCGTGGGGTCGCCGCCCTGCAGGGTGTCGACCTCTCGGTCGCGCCCGGCGAGATCGTCGGTCTGATCGGCCCGAACGGCGCAGGCAAGTCCACGCTCGTCAACATCATCACTGGCTACGACCGGCCCGATAGCGGGACCGTGAGCCTGGACGGTCGCGATGTCACCCGCACCCGACCCCACGTCCGGGCCCGGCTGGGCCTGGCTCGCACCTTCCAGCACGGCCGGCTGTTCGCCGGGCTCAGCGTCCGCGAGAACATCGAGGTGGCCGCGCTCGGAACGGGAGCCCACCGCCGCGAGGCCGTGGCTCGCGCCGGCGATCTGCTCGAACGACTCGACCTCACCGACAGCGCCGCGCAGGCCGCCGGGGCGTTGCCGCACGGCGTCGAGCGGCGGGTCGGCGTGGCACGCGCACTCGCCACGTCGCCCCGCTACGTCCTGATGGACGAACCCGCCGCAGGCCTCAACGAGGGCGAGATGGGCGAGTTCGCGGACAGCGTCCGTGGCCTGCGTGACGAGGGACTGGGTGTGGTCCTCATCGACCACAACGTGCGGCTGATCCTGTCGGTCTGCGACCGGATCGTGGTCCTCGTCGGTGGCCGCAACTTCCTCGAGGGCACCCCGGACGAGCTGCGCACCAGTGACGCGCTCGCCGAGGCCTACCTGGGACGGAGCGGTCGTGTCGACGGCGAGCGGTAGTCCTGACCCCGGCGCCGGCCTGCGGGTGCGCGATCTCCGGGTGTCCTACCGCGGGGTGCCGGCCGTCCGCGGCGTCGACCTGGATGTCGGTGCGGGTGAGGCCGTCGGGTTGATCGGGCCCAACGGCGCGGGCAAGACCTCGACGATGCTCGCCGTGATGGGCGTCGTGCGCGCGTCGGGCGAGGTGTCCGTCGACGGCCGGGCGATCCTCGGCCAGGCGCCCGAGCGGATCGTCCGCCACGGCGTCGCCCTGGTCCCCGAGGGCCGGCAGATCTTCGGTGGCCTGTCGGTACGGGACAACCTGCGTCTGGGTGGTGTGGGGCGGCGCGAACGCGCGGGCTACGACGAGGACCTGGCGTGGGTGCGTGCCCTTTTCCCGATCCTCGACGAGTTCGCGGATCGTCAGGCGGGTCTGCTCTCGGGTGGGCAGCAGCAGCAGCTCGCGATCGCTCGCGCCCTGATGTCGCGCCCACGGGTCCTGCTGCTGGACGAGCCCAGTCTGGGCCTGTCGCCGGCGGCGGTCGACATCGTCTTCGATGCGCTACGCGAGATCTGCCGTCGCGGTACCGCGGTCCTCGTCGTCGAACAGCGGGCCGAGTTCACCGTCGAGTTCTGCGATCGCACCCACGTCCTGCACGAGGGGCTGCTCACGCTGCGCCTGGGTCGCCAGGACGCCCACGACGCGGACCTTCTGACCCGGGCGTACTTCGGCTCATGACCCAACTGATCCAGTCCCTGATCGACGCGCTGTCCGGCGGCGCCGTCCTGGGTCTCGCCGCGCTCGGCATCGGTCTGGTGTTCGGTGTCGTCCGCCTGGCCAACTTCGCCCACGGCGAGCTGATCACCGCCTCGGCCTACACCCTCGCCTTCACGTGGCACCTCGGGTGGTTCGTCGCCGTACCCCTGTCGATCGTGTCCGCGGTGCTGCTCGCGTTGCTCATGGAGATCACCACGTTCTCGCGGCTGCGCACCGCCGGTCCCGCGACGCTGCTCATCGCCAGTTTCGGGTTGAGCTTCCTGTTGCAGCGGGTCTACGAACTGGCCTTCGGCAACAACGTGAGGACCGCCCCGGTGGCCCCGGCGCTGGCTCGTTCGGTCGAGATCGGCGGCCTGCGGATCCAGCTGCTCTCGGTGACCGCCGTGGTCGTCGCCGTGGTCCTGCTGGTGGGGCTGCGGCTGTTCCTCACCCGCACGACGATGGGCCTGCAGGTCCAGGCCGCTGCCGCCGACTTCACGACCGCCCGGATCGTGGGCGTCCGGGCCGGGCGCGTCATCGGTGTGAGCTTCGTGCTGAGTGCGGTGCTGGCGGCCGCGGTGGCCTTCGTGCTGATGGCCCAGACCGGCGCGGTCAACCCGACATTCGGCGTGAGCATCACGATCCTTGCTCTGGTCGGGGCGGTGATCGGCGGCATCGACCGGCTGTCGGGCGCGCTCGCGGGTGGCTTCCTGGTCGGCTTCGCCTCGTCCATGCTCTCGTCCTGGTTGCCCCAGTCGGTGGTGGCGTTCCGGGACAGCTACGTCTTCGCCGCTGTGATCCTCGTACTGCTGCTGCGCCCGTCGGGCCTCTTCGTCACCCGAGCGACCACGGAGCGGACATGATCGGTTTCCTGCGCGCCCGGTTGGCGCCGGCCTGGTCCCTGGTGGGCCTGCTGTTGCTGGTCTGGGCAGTCACTCTCGTCGCCAGCCTGCTCGGCTCGTCGATGCAGCTGCAGGCGCAGTACGCCCTGGTCAACCTCGTCATCGTGGTCGCACTGTTCATGTTCACCGGAACGTCGGGCGTGCTCAGCTTCGGCCATGTCGCGTTCGTCGCCGTTGGGGCCTGGACGACCGGACTGCTGACCATCGAGCCGGCGCTCAAGGAGAGCCTGCTCCAGGACCTGTTCCCGTTCCTGGTCGACCTCAACGCCGACTGGCGGCTCGCCGTCCTGGCCGGCGGGCTCGTGGGCGGGATCGTCGCCGCCCTGGTCGCGCCGTTCCTCATGCGGTTGAACGGTCTGCAGGCCGGCATTGCGACGTTTGCCCTGCTCGGTGTCGTGAACGAGATCCTCACGTTCTGGTCACGGATCGGCCCCCGCTCGGGCCAGTCCATGGTCGGCGTGCCGGACGTTCTCGGCCTGCAGACGACGTTGTTCGTTGCCCTCGCGGCGATCGTCGCGGTGTGGCTGTACCAGCGCAGCCGCTCGGCCCGCCTGCTGCGGGCGACCCGCGAGGACGGTCCGGCTGCCCCCGCCGTCGGGATCAACGTCACCGTGCACCGGATCCTGGCGTTCGCGCTCAGCGGGATCGTCGCGGGGGTCGCGGGCGGGCTGTTCGCGCTGACCAATCGCGTCGTCCAGGCCAGTCAGTTGAACGTCGAGCTGACCTTCGTCACTCTCGCCATGCTCGTGCTGGGCGGCACCCTGTCGTTGAGCGGCGCCGTGGTGGGCGCGATCGTCTTCAGTGCCCTGGACATCCTGCTGGTCAACCTGCAGGGGGGCATCACGCTCGGCGCCTATGTCGTGTCCATCCCGCAGGGCACCCGGCCGATCGTGCTCGGCATGATCCTGGTCCTCATGCTGCTGTTCCGCCCCGGCGGGATCACCGGTGGGCGTGAGCTGGCCTGGCCCGTCGGAGCGCCGCCGCTGCCCGGGGTTCCCGTGTCGGGGCGTCCGCCTCAGGTGACGGATCGTCAGCCTCAGGTGGCGGGGCGTCCGCCTCAGGTGACGATCACGCGCCCGCCGGCGTGATGCTCACGGTGCCGTCACCGCTGACGGCTCCATCAACTGGGGGATCGCCGGCACCGCGCCCTCGGGCCCCATCGCCGAGTACCCGCCGTCGACGGCCCAGTCGGCGCCGACCACTCCGGATGCCGCGTCCGAACACAGGAAGGTGACGACCGCTGCTACCTCGGCCGGGTCCAGGACGCGCCTGATCAGGTGGAACGGGGCCGCGACCCGGTCGGTCCTGGCGCGGTCGCCGCCGGTGAGGCTGTCCATGATCGCCGACCAGGTCCAGCCGGGGCTCACCGAGTTGACCCGGATGCCGTCGCCGGCGAGATCCATGGCCATGTTCCGGGTGAGCTGGACGATCGCGGCCTTGCTGACCGGGTAGACCCACCGCCCGGTCTGTGCCACCTTCGACGAGATCGATGCGACGTTCACGATCGCTCCGCCGCCGCGCGCGACCATGTGCGGGTGGACCGCCTGGGTCATCACGACGGCGCTGACCAGGTTGACGTCGAGGGTGGCGAGCCATTGGTCCCGGGTGGAGGCGAATCCGTCGTCGTTGTAGCTGCACGCCAGGTTGACCAGGATGTCCACGCCGCCGTGCGCCGCGACCACGCCGGCGACGGCGGCCGCGACGGCGCTGTCATCGGTGATGTCGGCCGCCACGAAGGTCACTCCGTCGCCGAGTTCGGCCGCCGCCTCGACGCCACGCTCGGCATCGATGTCGACGATCGTGACGGCGCTGCCGGCGTCGCGTAGCGCTCGGACGACGCCGCGCCCCAGCAGTGTCGCGCCGCCTGTGACGATCGCGCTGGTGTCCTGCAGCATCATCCGACTCCTCACGGTTCCCATCGTTTCGCCGGAACCTAGGGAACACCCGCAGTCGGCGCTATCCGTGGCGCGCGAGATCCGTCCGCATCACGCACGGGCGTGGCCGGTGTTCGGTGGTCAGCGCCGGAGCGTGGCCGAGGGGGACTCGCCGAACCGGGCGCGGTACTCGCCGGCGAAGCGACCCATGTGCGCGAAGCCGTGTTCGAGCGCCACCGCTGTCACCGACGTCTCCGCTCCTCCTGCCGCCAGCGCCGCATGCACTGCGTCCAGGCGACAGCTGCGCAGGTAGGTCGTGATCGTGGTGTCGAGTTCGCGCCGAAAGCACTCCTGCAGGGTGCGGATGCTGACGCCCAGAGCCTCGGCGACGTCGCCGACCGTCAGCCGTTCGTCGTGGTGGTCGCGCATGAGTGCGCACGCCCGGCGCACCAGCCGGCTGGGGTTCGAATGCGCCGCCGGTACGGCCATCCGGTCGGAGTACGTATGGCGGTGGGTCAGCAGCAGCTTGCCGATCAGGGCTTCCTCGAACCGTCGCGCGACGTGCGGGTGGTCGACCAGGCAGGCGTCACCGCCCTCGGCCAGTTCGTCGGCGAGGAAGTCGACGCCACGCGCCCACGATCTGGCGGCGGGTGTCCTCATGGACATCGAGGCGTCGAACCGGACGGGCCGGTCCACGGACTCGCCCAGCAGCTTCTCGAGTTCGCGCTGCACACTGGCCCGGGCCGCGTAGAAGATCCGGTGCGGGGTGTGCGCGCCCCACTGCATGTCGGACGGCTCGTAGGGCGAGAGCACCGATGCGGTCGCCGCTGTCGAGGTGACCGTCGCCGCGCCGTGGCGCACCGCGGCGCTGCCCTGGACGGGCATCTGCACCAGAAAGAAGGACCCGAGGGGACCGGGTTCGATACGAACGGCACGACCGTAATCCAGGTCCACCACTGCGACCCCGCCCACCTTTCGGGCCGTCAGTCGTAACCGGACGTCACGGACCCCCGACTGGGGGGTCAACCGGTGAGGACAAAACACCCGGGCAACCTCGGAGCGTGCCACTTCGACACTGTCGGTCGTGACAGTAGAGGACTCCACGAGACCCTCCCGAGCGACTCCAGAGAAGCAATATCGAATCATATGCGGAGAGTCTTTGCCGTGGCAACGGCTAAGGCGTGTGAGAAGGGTCCGAGAAGCACCTATGGACTGTCTATTGGTGTCGTATGCCGCCGGGCGATCAATCAGACCCGGCCGACATCGGCAGGGCGGGTTTCCGTCTGGGTTCCACGATGCCGGTCTCATAGGCGAGGACGACCGCTTGGACACGGCTGCGGAGGCCGAGCTTTGCCAGTATTCGGCTGACGTAGGTCTTGACCGTGGCTTCACTGAGATGCTGCTCGCGCGCGATCTGGGCATTCGACAATCCTCGGGCAACCGCGAGAAAGGTGTCGTACTCGCGAGTCGTGAGGTTGGCTACCGGCGGGCTGCCGGGCGACGAGGGGCGGCCGGTGGCGAACTCCTCCAGGAGGCGTCTCGTTGCGCGTGGCGAGACGACGGCATCGCCCGACGCGACCGCGCGGACGGCGTCGATCAGCTGAGACGCCGTGATGTCCTTCACCACGAAGCCCGCAGCCCCGACCGCCAACGCACCGAAGACGTACTCGTCGAGGTCGAAGGTGGTGACGACGAGAACGCGAACCGGGTCGGCGACCGACGGGCCCGCTACCTGCCGGGTTGCCTCAAGACCGTCCATCTCGGGCATCCGGATATCCATGATGACGACGTCGGGTCGCAGCTGTCGGGTGTACGTGACGGCCTCGCACCCGTTGCGAGCCTCGGCCACCACGGCGATATCCGGTTCCTGCTCGAGGATCATCCGGAAACCGGCGCGCACGACGGCCTGATCGTCGGCGATGAGCACCTGGATCACTTGTTCGCACCCGTGTCGTGACAGTCGATCGGACTCGGCACCGGAATTGCGGCGCGGACCACCCACTCGCCGCCGTGGGGTGACACGCGCAGGGTGCCGCCGCACAGCGTCACCCGTTCTCGCATCCCGGCGAGGCCGTGGCCGACTCCGGACGGGGGCTGCTGGTGACCCGTCGGGTTCCTGACGACGAGATGCAACTGTCCGTGGGTGGTCCAATCCATGACGAGTTCCACGTCGGCGTCGGGGGCGTGTCGAAGCGCGTTGGTCAGGCACTCCTGGATGACTCGGAAAACCGTCAGGGCGACGCCGGCCGTCACACGTATCGGAGTTCCTCTGACGACCCAGTGAACCCGTTGACCGGAGTGATTCGCGCGCTCGACAAGACCGGAGACATCGTCCAGGGTCGGTTGTGGTGGCTCCACGGGTACACACTCGGAGTGGTCGTTGACTCCCGTGGTCGTGGTTGTTTCCGGGTCTCGGAGAACGCCTACCAGCCGCCCGAGTGCGGTCAGGGTTTCGCTGGCTGCTGACGCAGCGTAGGAGAGGGCCTTGGCGGCTTCGTCCGGGTGTCGCGCCATGACGTGTTCAGCCGCACGGGACCGAACCAGGATGGCGGACACGTGGTGTGCCACGACGTCGTGCATCTCGCGGGCGATGCGGACCCGCTCGCTGGCTACTGCCGTCTGTGCCTCGGCCACCCGGAGGCGATCCAACTCGTGGTTCCGGATGCTCAGTTGAGCGAGAGTGTCTCGATACCGTCGCAAGTGCACCCCCAGTTTGATCGCCAGGGCGGTCCCGATCGTGGCGAATAACGAGGTACCCAGGTCAACGGGTCGATCCGCCTGGGTGCTCTCGATCATCAATGCGGCATTGACGGCTACCGAAACCACGATAAACACCGGTACGGGTCGGAGCCAGCCCTCGGCTGCGATGGTCGACACGAGGACGATGACCAGTGTTGTTATCTCGATACTGGTGTCCAGGCCGACAGCTGAGGCCCCGATGGTGGCTGCGGTGGCCGCCATCAGGGCGCTGGCCGGGTGGTGGCGCCGAAGCAGTAGGGGTAGTGGTCCGACGATCACGGCCATGAGCTGGAGCATGCCGGGCCCGTTGGACACGCCCTGCCAGTCGGCCGCCATCTTGGACAATGCACTCAGCAGGGCCAGGGCGAGGTACCCGAGCAAGTCCTGACCCCATGCACCGCGCCCCTGCCACCAGCTCGCCATGCGCCGGCTTGTCTCGCTGGTCACCGAGGGTGTCGCCGTTCTGTCACGTGATGAGTGTCTCGCGCCTCGTCGAAGGCAGGCATCATCCCAAAGTTGACGGTTGCCCTCCCTCGCCTCACGGCAGGCACATCGCCGAGACCCACCGCAGACCGTGACGGCGGTGGAAAAGGCACGTCGGAGGCGTCGGCGCCTCACGTATGCCGGGCCAGAGTGGTGACGACGGACCAGGACATTCCTGGCGTGGGCGGGCGACCATACATACGAAAGTTGTATTGCCCGCCCACGATGTAAGCCCTTACATTGACAGGGCAGTGGCGCCGCTGCACTTCTGCACCATTACCTGACAACGACGTCCAGCAGTGCCACGAGGAGATGTCATGTGGAATCAGCGCTTCACCCTTCCCAAAATCAATTCGTTTCGAACCGCCGCCGTCGCCCTTTGTGTGGTGGTCTCAGCGACCGCCTTTGCCGCCGTCAACCCGGCTTCCGCAGATGACGGATGCGGAACTGGTGCCAACCGGGTCGAAAACCTTCCAACCGCTCCGAGGTCATCGATGAGGTATCAGATCTGGTCGAGTACCTGTGATGCAAACGCGCGTGCCACCCGAATACGCGATGCCGCCAACCAGTTCGCTAGTTGCGGCATCTTCACCAGCGCGGGCGCAACGGCGGCGTCGCTTACGCCGATGCTCGGCGAGAGGACTGGCGCCGCGGCCTGGCGCATCCCAGGAGTCATTGCGATCGTGGGTTTCCTTGCATCTGGCGCGTGCGCTCAACGCGGGTTACAGTTGCAATCAATAGCTAATGAAATACAAGCCGAGAACCAGGCTTGCGGTAATCTGGGAATTATCTACCAGATAGACACGACAGGGTCCGCGGATGGGTACTCTCAGATTTTGAGTGTGTCGACCCTGGGATGCCAGGGATTCACCGAAGGTGCGAGAGGATTGGGGCAAGTGAAAATTGTCAAGACTCCCGAGCCCTCGACGGCGCTGCAGACCGCAGGAGCACTGAACCCTGACGCTTTCTGGTGCAGGCAGTCCGGTTACAGCTATCTGGAGTCCGCACCGGTGCCTGGCAGAGATCAGATACACGCTCGCTGGACGTTCGTCAAAAGGGATGCGTCCGGAAACACGTACGCCCAACACGACTGGAACAATCTGACCGGGAAGTACGACACCTTCATTCAAAATGTGGTGCGTACCTGCAAGGACAAGACGTTGACTGTCACGCAGATCACCCGCAACTTCGGCGGTGTCGGCAGCCTAAGTCAGCAGGTCTTCACCTACCCGGTCGCGGCGGACGCCAAGGCCAGCTTGGTCAACACCACCACGTGGGGCTGCAACACCACGATCCAGAATGTCAAGGTCCGGGTAACGTCGTCCGTTCCGGGTTACTCCCGGGATTTCGACCCGACGAACGTCAACACCACCGGTTACAGCAGGCTGTCCGTCGGCGGGCCATGCCCTGGCGTATTCTGGGAATACGAAGTGAAACTCGCCATCGGCTAGTGACAGACTGGTGAGATATGCACCGGCGGCTGTGGGCGGGTCCCGCAGCCGCCGGTTCTGCGATCTGGCCCAGGTTCATTCGACGTAATTCGAGGTCAGTTCGATCGTCGGACCCTCACGTCCGAGGCAATCCGCTGGAATCCCGACTGCTCCGCGGATGCGCGAACTGCGACTCAGTGCGGATCGCGACCGATAAGGGCGATCAGCTTCGTTTGCGGGTCGGCGTCGTCAGGCACTTCTACCTTGGGTCCGTAGTGGCCGCTGGAGCGCAGCACCTCGTCGTATGGCTGTAACCCGTCGAGCATCATCGCGCAGCGTTGCGGATCGAGGGTCTCGTCCTGGCCGGTCGCACGGGCCAGGTCCCAGGTGTGGAGGAACACGTCTCCGGTGAAGAACTGCGAGATCGCCTCGGGCAGCGGTGTTTCGCCGATGTGTCGGTCTGCCAGCACCGTCGCTTGGGAGGCCGGGTCATCGAGAATGGCCTGAACGCCATCGCTCATCGTCAGCCACGCTGCGACCGGGTCGTCATCGACGTTCGGGCCCTTGGGCAGCGTGACACCCGCGCCGCCGGCGATAAAGCCGGGGAACCACTCGACGAGGTGGCGGACGACGTCGCGTGCCGTCCACCCCGCAACGGGAGACGGACGCGCCCACGTCTGGTCGTCTGGCACGCCCTTGACCAGCTCGGTGAAGCGCCCGGCGATCTCGCGGTACTCCTCCGCGGGGGACTGGTTGTCCATCATGACGGCTCCCTCCTCACTGGGTGACGGCTTCGGGACCTCACCGGTTGAGGACTTCAAGGACGGTGTCCACGGTGAACTGCTTTCGCAGTTTGTCCGCGAGCTGTGACTCCAGCGTGATACCGCTCGGCGTGAGTTGCCTCAGGCTTCGCCCCTCGGCGCGCCACAGCCTGGCCTCCAGCGTCATGGGCCGAGTCTGGCCGTCGGCGGGTGTGGTGCCGACGGGCCTGAGGAGGACTGTGCCGGGGGTCGCTGCATCCTGGTGGGGTCCGTGACGAGCAGACAGCTCGGGCGTCAGGTGCTGGCCGACTGGTCGGGCGCGGTCGTGAAGGCGGCGGATAGCACGGGGACGTCAGCGCCTTCGGCGATCCGTCGCTGGGTGGGCGTTGGGTTTCCGGGTCGCGGCCCAGGTGGATCCAGTCCGGCACGATGACGGCGACGATCACCGTGAAGGACGCCGCCTCGATGAGCGATTCCAGGGCGATAAGCCTTGGCATGTCGGCGGCATCGACGAAGACCCGTGCGAGGGCGAATCCCTCACCCTCGGCGAAGTCGTCCAGCGTCTTGCGGGTCGATGCGTCAGGCCGGATGAACCCAGCCCGGGTAAGAACCATCTGCGCGTAGCCGAAGACAACGGGCCGGATCACGACGGCACTGACACGTCAGGTCTATCCATGGCGCTGGCACCTCGATGGTGGTCGGGACGCCACATAACTCCGTGGCGCGGAGGGCGAGTCGGTGATGAGCGCCGGGACGAGGTGATTGGTCGCCCGTCCCGGCGCCGTGCTTCTACTGTTTCGCCGTCGCCTCGGGAGGACTACGTAGTTGGCACGAAGTCCATCCGAAGTGCGTGCGCATGAGGCTCACCGGTGAGCCTTGCCCTCGATGACATGCAGGTTGGCGACCCTTCAGCGTGCCGGCAATGGCGCGCTGGCGGCTTGCGGGTGCCGCCTACGCTCCCGACGGTCAGGGTGATCAAGGCACGTCAACGGCTACCCTGTGGCCTGTACACCTCAGGTGGGAGGTCCTCGGTCGCCATGGTTACGCAGTGGACAGGCCATGAGACGAGGCTGCTTCGTCGGGCCTTGCGGATGACCATCGCGGAGTTCGCAGACCGCTTGGGTGTGAGCACAAGGGCCGTAGACAACTGGGAGGCTCGCGGCTCCACTATTCAACCGCGGGCGGAGTTGCAGCGTGCGCTGGACACCGCACTCGCCCAAGCCGAACCGGCTGCCAAGAGTCGGCTGGCCGCCCACGTGGCCGGTGTTGGTCCGTTACCCACCATGCTTGGAGTGGCCAGGGCAAGTGGAGGGGTCCCACCAATTCTGTCCGGCGTGGCGACTCTGCCTGATGACGTTCTTCGACAGGTGATGGCTGCGGCTCCCGGCGGATCGCCGCAGGGTGTTTGGGCGCTGACCGAGGCTGTGGAGATGGCGAGCAACCTGACTGTGGCAGACCTCGTCCTCACACGCCGCGAGCTGAC
The DNA here is from genome assembly GCA_031398915.1 of Micrococcales bacterium. Taxonomy (GTDB): domain Bacteria; phylum Actinomycetota; class Actinomycetes; order Actinomycetales; family JBBAYJ01; genus JANNOG01. The sequence goes on from JANNOG010000075.1 coordinate 57,684, forward strand.
CCGCATGACTGCGTCCGTCACGATCGGAGCCGCTGTCGGGGGGCCGAACCTGCCGTTCACCAATCTTGACGATCAGTCCCGATCGCCTTCTAGAGCCGGCGTGGGCGCCGCGGAGATCGACCAGCTTGAGACAGCAGCTGAGGTGTTTCGGTCGTGGGACGACACGATTGGAGGTGGGCTCCGACGCAAGGCGGTGATCGGTCAGCTTCATGAGGTAGCCGATCTCGTCACCGGTCGCGTCTCTCTCGACATCAGGGGGCGACTCTTCGTCGTGCTCGCTGGGTTGTCGGAAACGGCGGCCATGATGTCGTGGGACATCGGGCTCCAGGGATCCGCATGGCAGTACTACGCACTTGCTTACCGTTTTGCTCGGCTTGGCGATGATTCGGACTTTGCTGCCAATATCCTCGCGGCCATGGCTCGCCAGCTCCTCTATGCCGGAAAGGCCAGCGAGGCTCTGGACCTGGTCCAAATGGCCCTTAACCATACTCGTTCGCATAGCAGCCCGGCATTGCTATCGATGCTGTGTGTCCGTGAGGCGTGGGCGCATTCCTCGCTCGGCGACATTGATCAGTTCCGCCGTTGTATCGACGCGGGCTTCGAGGAATTGAACAAGGTCGACAGGTGTAGCGAACCATCATGGATTGCGTACTTCGACCAGGCAGAGATGCACGGAACCATCGGTGGACGGCTGTTGGAGATGGCTCGAGTGGACCCGAGCTTTGCCGACGAGGCATGCGACTCGATCACGCAGGCCATCCGGACTCGACGACCGGATCGGTTGCGTAGCCTCGCTCTGGATCAGCTGGGCTTGGCTGAAGCCTTAGTTATCGGTGGTCACGCCGACGAAGCTGTGCGTGTGGGTGGCCAGGCCTTGGACGCAGTTGAGCGGACGCCGTCCGACAGGGTCAAGAACCTGTTGACCGAGTTTCAGGCCAGCATCCAGGCGCCGGTGCAAGCCGCCGGACTCAGTGGTCTCCGTGACCGCGTGGAGGGCCTGACGCGTGCGTGACGTCATCACCCGGGCGCCCGGGGACAGTCGGATTCGGATCGGGATCACGGGGCATATGAACCTCAGCGATGCGACGACCGCTCTGGTCGCCCGCCATATCAGTCAGGTCCTGGTGCCGCTGGCGCCTGACGGCATTGTCGGCGTCAGTTGCCTCGCCAGAGGAGCCGATTCGATCTTCGCGGCTCAGGTCCTAGAGGCTGGTGGAGAACTCGAGGTCATTCTTCCAGCATCAAGCTATCGGGTGACGAAGGTGAAACCAGAGGATCGCCCTCTCTTTGACAACCTCGTGTCACTCGCACGCAATGTCGTGGTGATGCCCTTTGACGACAGCTCACGGCAGGCGTATGAGGCCGCCAACAATGCCCTGCTCGAACGTATCGACCGCCTAATGGCCGTGTGGGACGGAAAGTCCTCCGTGGATCAAGGAGGCACGGCGGCGGTTGTTGGCAACGCTCGCGACCTGGGCATTCCGGTGGAGATTATCTGGCCGCCGGGGGCGGAACGCGTCTCGCAGTGAAGGCCAACCCGCCAGCACTGGGCGAGGCAGATGAGGCCGTGCGCTTGCTCATCGAAGCAACCAGCCTTACGCAGACCGCGTACTCGCAGCGGAACGTGAATAGAATCCTCGAAGTGAGGCGACAAATACCCGCGAAGGTCGCTGACGTGGTGGTGGTCGATGAGCGGCTCGAGGGACTCGCGCCCACTGGGTACGTGATCCGATGAGTGGGGTCTCATTGCGGGGGGTGCGGCCCTCGCGTGTCGCTGTCGTCACAGGAGCCAACCGGGGGCTGGGGCGAGCGATTGCGGAAGGGCTCGCACGTAGTGGCCTTCATGTCGTCATCGCGGCCAGGAACGAGTCGGCGGCCGACGACGTGGCCGGCGAGTTGACGTCTGCCGGTTTGGCAGCCTCGGCCCATGCTTTGGACGTCACCGATCCGGCGAGTGTGGTCCGTGCCATGCGTGACACAGCGAAGCAACTGGGGCGGTTGGACGTCCTCGTCAACAACGCGGGGATCGCGATTGACGGTGGGCAGGCAGCGGCCGGTCCAGACTTCGAGAAGGTCCGAGCCTGCCTGGAAACCAATCTGCTCGGAGCGTGGCGTTGCGTGAGCGCTGCCGTCCCGGAGATGACGCGCAACGGCTATGGACGCATAGTCGACATCACCAGCCATCTCGGATCGTTGGCGACGATGGCTGACACGAATGTGTCTTACCGGGTGTCCAAAGCCGCGCTCAACGCCTTGACCCGGGTGCTGGCCGCCGAACTGGCGGGAGCCGGCATCCTCGTTAACGCGGCGTCACCGGGACGCGTGGCTACACGTCTCGCCTACGGCGAGACTATCCGGACGCCCACGGAAGGCGCGGACACCGCGATCTGGTTAGCCACCCTGCCGGACAACGGCCCAACCGGCGGCCTGTTTGCCGATCGGCGTCCGCTCGACTGGTGACGCCTGCAGACTTCACCAGGCGGGCGCGCAGTCCTCACCGTCTCCTAGGACCCGCCTGCCGTGACGCAACCCCGGCGGTATGGCTGTTGGCCAGGAATCGGTCGGTGAGGCTATCGCGGGCAGACCGTCCTGCCTGATTCTTTCGAGATGGTGAACGGACCCGGCCGAACCTGAACACCCTTCCGAGATGCTGACACTGTGACCTCAGTGTCAGCCATCCATCGAAGGGGAGTACCAGTGAATCGGGCCGGCTCCATGATCGGCGGTCTCGCCGTCACCATCGCCACGCTCCTGATCGTCTCCGCATGCGGGGGGACGTCCGGCTCGGCGTCATCGCAGGCAGCGGTCACATCGACCTCAACCGAGGAGTCGATGACGGACGAGTCGGTGACCGAGGAGTCGCCGGACGCTGCGGCCGGGGTCGACCTCGACTTCACCGCGACCACCCTCGACGGTGCGACGTTCGAGGGCGCCACCCTGGCCGGGGAGCCCGCGCTGTTGTGGTTCTGGGCTCCCTGGTGTCCCACCTGCGCCGGTCAGGCGGACCACATCAGCGAGGTCGCCGACACCTACGCGGGCAAGGTGAACGTGGTCGGGGTCGTGGGACTGGATCAGGCCGACGCCATGCGCACGTTCGTCGAGGATCGTGGGGTCGACAACTTCGTCCACCTCTCCGACGAGGCCGGCGTCGTGTGGCAGCGGTTCGGTATCACGTCCCAGAGCACCTACGTCGTCCTGGATGCCGACGGTGTCGTCGTGGCGCAGGGCGTCCTCAGCGAGGACGATCTCGACCAGGCCGTGTCGGACGCGCTGGCCTGATCGAACCCCGCCGATGCTCGATGCCCCGTTCGGACTGGCCCTCGCAGCCGGAATGGTTGCCGCCGTCAATCCGTGCGGCTTCGCCCTGCTCCCCGCCTACCTGTCCCTGCTGGTCGTCGGCGAGACGCCCGGACGCGTCGCCGCCGTCGGCCGCGCACTCGTGGCCACAGCCGCCATGACGGCCGGTTTCTCGGGTGTCTTCCTGATATTCGGATTGGCAGTGGTCCCGGTCGCCGGCGAGATCCAGGGTCGCCTCCCATGGGTGACCATCGCCATCGGTGCCCTCCTGGTGCTGCTGGGGGCTTGGCTGGCGACCGGTCGTGAACTACCCGGCATGCAATTGCCGCGCCCCGGCGGCCGGGCGATCAGCAGGAATCCCTGGTCGATGGCGGTATTCGGGTTCGCCTACGCGATCGCCTCGCTCAGCTGCACCATCGGACCCTTCCTGGCGATCGTCGTGACCTCGTTCCGCGCCGGGTCCGTCGTCTCGGGGCTCGGACTGTTCGCCGCCTACGCGGTGGGGATGGGCGTCACCGTCGGCATCGCGGCCATCGCCGTCGCGCTCGCACAAGGCGCGCTGGTCAGGCGGCTGCGCCGCGCCGCGCCGGTCATCTCCCGCGTCGGTGGCGTGCTCCTGATGGTCGCGGGCGCCTACGTGGCCTATTACGGCTGGTGGGAGACCCGCGTCCTGGCCGGGGCACCCGCTGAGGACCCGATCGTCACCACGGTGCTGGAGGTGCAACGCCGCCTCTCCGAAGGCCTCGGGTCGCTCGGCTTCGGAGTGCTGCTCACCGTGTTCGTGGCGCTGTGCGCGGTCGCCCTCGTGCTCGTCCTGGTGGCGCGCCGCTCACCTGCTCGCGGCCAGCACGACCCAGACCCCGCCCTGCCCGATGAGGAGCGTCACTATAGCGAGGACCGCCGGTAATGGCGGCCGGCGGGCCAGTGACACCGCAGCCCACACCGACAGCGGCAACGCCGGGAGCGCTGCCACAGCCCACGCCCATGGCACCGAGCCCCCTTCGTCACCGGATCCGAGGCCCAGCACGGCCAGTGCCGCGATCACGCCGTACGCGACGGCGGTCACCGCGAGCGCGACACCTCGCGCCATGGGTGGCCGAAGCCGGACGGCGAGGGTGAGTTTGCCGGTGATCCGATCCGCGTCCCGGTCGGCCCACTGGGTCTCGAGCAGGTTGACGAAGACGAGCAGCGCGAAGGGCACGAAGATCAGCACGTCGCGGATGGTCACGGTGCCGGTGGCGGCGGCCACGCCGAACACGGGGAGCAGCAGGCCACCCAGCAGCGCGTTGGCGACCTCGCCCGTACCGTGTCGAGACAGCGGCCATGGACCGACCGAGTACGACCAGCCGCCCACGAGACCGACCACCAGGAGCACGGCGACGAGCCCGTTGATCGCTCCTGCCCCCGCGGCCCCCGCGGCCCCCGCGGCCAGCACCGCAAGGGCTGCCGCAGCCATGACAACCGCCGCGACCCCAGGCACCGTGCGGGTCAGTCCCAGATCGGTGAGCGCGCCGCTGCCGCCCGAGAATGCGGTCCGCGTCGTCATGGCGTCGGTTTCTGCGTCCGCGTACTCGTTGACGAAGTGGACGCTGAGCGCAGTGGGAACGAGAGCTGCCGCTGCCCAGACCACGGCTCGAAGGTCCACACTGCCCACTCGTACCGCCCCAGCAGCGGCACCGACGGCGAAGACGACGAGGATGAGGAGAACCTGTTCGGGTCGACTCATCCGCCACAGACCCACCACCAGCCGATACCCGCGAATCGCGGGCGGTGTCATGGTCGCCAGACTAAGCAGGTGCCTCACCGGTCCGATCGCCTCGTGTGGGACCTCGTCGTCGTGGGCGGCGGCAGCGCAGGTCTCGTCGCTGCGCACACGGCCGCTGAGCTCGGCGCCCGCGTCCTGCTCGTCGAGCGGGCACGGACAGGCGGAGAGTGCCTGTGGACGGGATGCGTGCCGAGCAAGGCACTGCTCGGCGCGGCCGCGCATGTCGCTGCCCTGCGTCGAGATGTCGGCCACGCCTCCGCAGGACAGGTCACGGTCGACTTCGGGGCGGTCAGTGGCTTCGGGCGGGCCTCAGCCACCTCGCTTATCATTGGCAACGGCGTGCCGGGAAGTCTGGTCGGCGGTCCCCTTCGTCGACCCCGAGGAGTCCCGCCGTGACCAGCCCGCCACCCGTGCCCACCCCCCCGACACGGCTGTTCGGCCGGGGCTCCCGGCCGCAGACGCAACGCATCTCCGACGTGCTGCGCACGGAGACGGTGGGTGGGGCGCTGCTGCTGGCGGCCGCCGTCATCGCGCTGGTGTGGGCGAACTCGCCGTGGTCGTCGGCCTATGCCGGCCTGCGGGACACCCAGATCGGCCCAGCTGCCCTGCAACTCGACCTGACCCTGGGGCAGTGGGCCGCCGACGGACTGCTCGCCATCTTCTTCTTCGTTGCCGGGCTGGAGCTCAAGCGAGAGTTCGTCGCCGGCAGCCTGCGCGACCCGCGTCGGGCTGTCGTGCCGGTGGCCGCCGCCATCGCAGGGATGGCCGTCCCAGCCACCCTCTACGTCCTGGTGAACCTCTCCTCCCCAGACGGGGGGGCGCTGCGAGGGTGGGCGATCCCGACGGCGACGGACATCGCCTTCGCGGTCGCGGTCCTGGCGGTCATCGGCAGCCATCTGCCCCCCGCCCTGCGGACGTTCGTGCTCACGCTGGCGGTCGTGGACGACCTCCTGGCGATCACGATCATCGCGTTCTTCTACACCAGCGATCTCGAGGTCGTGCCGCTGCTGCTGTCGCTGCTCGTCATCGCCGCCTTCGGGGTCGCCGTCCAGCGAGGGATCCGCTCGTGGTGGCTCCTCGTCCCGCTGGCGATGGTGGCCTGGGCGCTGATGCATGCCTCGGGCATCCATGCCACGGTCGCGGGTGTCCTGCTGGGTTTCACCGTGCCGGTGATCCGCAGCCGTGGAGCAGGTGGACCGGATGCCGGGCCTGGGATGGCCGAGCGTTTCGAGCATCTGTGGCGGCCGCTGTCCGCCGGGTTCGCGGTGCCGGTCTTCGCCTTCTTCTCCGCCGGTGTCACCGTGGGCGGGCTGAGCGGCCTGGTCGACTCCCTGCAGGATCGTGTCGCCCTGGGCGTCGTCGTCGGCCTCGTCGCCGGGAAGGCGTTGGGGATCATGGGGGCCACCGCTCTGGTCACGAGGTTCACTCGCGCCCAGCGGGACCCGTCGCTGTCCTGGTGGGACCTGCTGGGGGCGGCCATCCTCGCCGGGATCGGCTTCACCGTCTCGCTGCTCATCGGCGAGCTGGCCTTCGGGGCCGGCAGCGAGCGCGACGAGCACGTCAAGGTCGGTGTGCTGACCGGCTCGCTGGTGTCCGCGGTCATGGCAACGGTCGTGCTGGGCGTGCGTAACCGCTTCTACCGCCGACTGCACGACGCCGAGCGCACCGACGGCGATGGTGACGGCGTCCCCGACACGCTGGCGACCGACGTCACGTAGGGCCGCCGCGCCCCGCGGGCGCACGTGATCGGTACGCGCCGGGGGTGAGGCCGAGCACCGAACGGAACTGGCGGGTGAAGGTCGCCTGGTCATAGAAACCGCACTCGGCGGCGATGTCCCCGAACGACAGGGTCGTCGTCGTCGCGAGCCGGACGGCGTGCTCGATTCGCAGCCGCTGAACGAGCTTGGTCGGCGGCAGGCCCAGCGTCGCCGTGCAGCGGCGCTGGAACCGTGACCTGCTGAGCCCGGCCACATGCGCCATGCGGTCGACGGTCCACGGTTGGGCGACGTCGGCACGGATCGCGGCAACGACCGCCGCCAGCCCGGCGTCGGCACTGGTGAGCTGGGTGTCGAGGTCGACGGACAGGGCCGCCACTGCGACCCCCCGGCCGTCGGCGTCGGTGACCAGGGCCTTGGACGTCACGTACCAGCCGAGCCTGCCGTCGGCCCGAACGATGAGTTCGAGATGGTCCTGCAGCGCGATGCCGGTCGCCACGAGGCGGTCGTCCTGCTGCGCATAGGACCGTGCGAGATCGCGCGGGAACAGGTCGTCGACCGTCGCGCCGAGCACGTCCTCGCGCGGTCGGCCGACCCGGCGCAGGAAACCGTCGTTGACATACACGTAGCGGCGGTCCGGGCCCTTGATGCTCGCCATCACCTGGGCCGTGTGTTGGGTGAGTGTGACGAACAGCGCTGCCGCGGGCATTTGTATCGATGCGACAACGGCATTCCGTCCTTCATACAAGACGGGGGAGTCGAACGGCGGTGTCATGGACCGATGATGACAACGACCGGGACCGTCGTCGCGGACCGCGCCGAGGCGCTGGCCCAGGACCTGCTCGCGAGGTCCCTCGCGCAGCGCACGGCCGCGGAGCGGCGCGCAGCCCGCCGCCTCGCCCGCCTCGTCGCCGACGACGCCGGCCGGGATGTGGTGCTGGACCTCACTGACCGGGCGATGCGCTCGCCCACGGCGGCGGGCACGGCCCGGGTCTTGGTCGACCTCGCCCGGCGGGGCCTGCCGCGCTCACTGGGCACCGTCGACCGGATCGGGTTGCGCCTACTGGCCGCCGTGGCTCCGGCCGTCCCCGACCTGGCGAGGCGACTCGTCGACTGGCGCGTCGACCACGACGCGGCAGGGGTCGTGCTCCCGCTCGACGAGCCGGGCTTCACTGGCTACCTGCGGCGACGCGCCCGAGACGGCGTGCGGGTCAACGTCAACGTGCTGGGCGAGGCGATCCTCGGCGACGACGAGGCCGACCACCGGCTCGCCACGGTCCTCGACCGCATCGCGCGCCCCGAGGTCACCTACGTCTCGGTCAAGATCTCGGCTGTCTGCGCGAACCTGGACGTCCTCGCCGAGGCGGACTCGCTGGTGCGGATCAGCGACCGGCTGAGGCGGTTGTACCGGGCTGCCGACATGGCCGACCCGCCCGTCTTCGTCAATCTCGACATGGAGGAGTACCGGGACCTGCACCTGTCCGCGACGGCGTTCATGCGGGTCCTCGACGAGCCGGAATTCACCCGGACGGCAGCGGGAATCGTCCTCCAGGCCTACATTCCGAATTCGCACGCCGTCCTCGAACAGTTGTGCCGATGGGCCAACGGTCGGGTCTGTTCCGGCGGCGCTGGAATCAAGGTCCGCCTGGTCAAGGGTGCGAATCTCGCGATGGAGATCGTCGAGGCCGAGAGTCACGGCTGGGACCCCGCCCCGTATTCGAGCAAGGCCGAGGTGGACGCCTCGTTCAAGGCCATGCTCGACACCGCCCTGCAGCTGGGCGAGGCGGCCGCGGTCCGCGTCGGGGTCGCCAGCCACAACCTGTTCGACGTCGCGTGGGCCCTGGCGGTCCGCGAGGACCTCGACGCCGTCGACCGGGTCGAGATCGAGATGCTCGAGGGAATGGCGCCGGCCCAAGCCCGCGCGGTGCGCGACCGGGCCGGGGACCTCCTGCTGTATGCGCCGGTCGTGGCGGCCGCCCAGCGGGACGCCTCGATCGCCTACCTCAGCCGCCGCCTCGACGAGAACTCGGGAGCTGAGAACTTCCTACGGCACCTGTTCGACCTGGCGCCCGGCTCACCCGCGTGGGAGCGCGAACGCGAGCGCTTCCGGGCCTCGGTCGAGCGCCGCCACGCGGTACCCACCGCCACTCGCCGCCGTCAGGACCGCACCCGACCCGACCCGATGCCCGATCCGGACCGCCCCTTCGCCAACGCCACCGACACCGACTTCACGGTTGCCGGCAACCGGCAGTGGATTGCCGACCACCTCGCGGATCCGCAGGTCCCCGCTGTCGCCGTGGTGGACAGCACGTCCGCCGTGGACGCTGCCGTTGCTCGCGCGGCAGCCGCGCAGCGGGCCTGGGGAGCGCAGTCCTGGGGCCATCGCCGCGCCCTCCTCGCGAACCTCGCCCGGGTCATGGCGGACGGCCGCGGCCGCACGATCGCCGTCATGGCGCACACCACCGGCAAGACCGTCCGCGAGGGTGACCCCGAGGTGAGCGAGGCCGTCGACTTCGCGACCTGGGCCGCGGCCACGACCCGCGGTCACGAGGCGATCGAGGCGCGCGGCGGCACCTGGCACCCGCACCGGGTCACCGTCGTCGCCGGGCCGTGGAACTTCCCATACGCCATCCCCGCGTGCGGGCTGGTCAATGCCGTCGCCGCGGGCGGAGCGGTCCTGGTCAAGCCCGCCCCGGAGGCGCGCGCCGTCGCGGCCCTGCTGGTCGAGCAGGCGCACGCCGCCGGTATCCCGGCCGACCTCGTCCAGCTGGTCGCCACCCCCGACGACGACACAGGGCGCCATCTCGTCATCCATCCGGAGGTGGACCACGTCGTCCTCACCGGCAGTGCCGCGACCGCCCGCCTGTTCCAGTCCTGGCGCCCGGCCATCTCGCTGACCGCCGAGACCAGCGGCAAGAACGCGCTCGTCGTCACGGCGGCCGCCGACGTCGACCAGGCGATCGCCGACCTCGTGCGGTCCGCGTTCGGCCATGCCGGGCAGAAATGTTCGGCCGCGAGCCTCGGCATCGTCGAGGCGGCCCTCTATGACGACCCCGCCTTCCACTCGCGCCTCGCCGACGCCGTCCGGAGCCTGCCGGTGGGCGAGGCGACGGACCTGCGGACGGTCATGGGCCCGCTCGTTACTGCGCCCACTGACCCACTGCTCCGCGCGCTGACGACCCTCGAACCGGGGGAGTCCTGGACGGTCGAGCCCCGTCGCCTCGGTCCGAGCGCGAGCGGCGGCGAGATCTGGTCGCCCGGCGTGCGCCGCGACGTCGCCGATGGATCGTGGTTCCACCTCACCGAGTGCTTCGGCCCGGTGCTGGGCCTGATGCGGGCCCGCGACCTGGACCACGCCGTAGACCTGCAGAACGCCACCTCCTACGGGCTGACGGGGGGCCTGCACTCCCTCGACCCCGGCGAGGTCGACCGGTGGCTCGACCGGGTCCAGGTGGGCAATGCCTATGTCAACCGCCCCATCACGGGCGCGATCGTCCGCCGCCAGCCGTTCGGTGGGTGGAAGGCGTCGTCGGTCGGGCCGGGCTGGAAGGCAGGGGGCCCGCACCACCTCCACGGGTACGGGACGTGGACGGGCCCGGCCATCGCGGCCGCGGCGACCGCCGCGGACACGGCGGCAGTGGCGGACACCGCGGACACGGCGGCGGAGGCGTCGTACCGCGCCGCCCACGCCGAGGTCATCGCGGGCGAGCGCGACCCGTCCGGGCTGCGCGCCGAGAGCAACATCTTGCGGCACCGACCGATCGACCGGGTCCTCGCCCGAGTTGCGACGCCGGACGCACCCGAGGTGGCCCTGCTGCACCTCGCCTCACGGCTCACCGGCACTCCGGTCGAGGTCGTTGCGGCCATCGACGTGCCGGACGAGCAGTTCGCGGCCCGGTTGCGAGGGCTGCCGGCGGGGACGGACGTCCGGCTTCGGCTCCTCACCACCGCCTCGGACGAGGTCCTGGCAGCCGCCCACGGTGCCGGCATGGCCGTCGACCGCGCCGCCGTCACCGCGCTGGGCGAGGTCGAACTACTGCACTGGGTCAAGGAACAGGCCGTCTCGCGCACGATGCACCGGCACGGGCGGTTGCTGACTCGCTGATGCCAGGCTTGTCTCTCAGAGGAAAAGTGCCCCCGCCGCACCTGCGGAACCAGCCCTCCCTGAGCTCGCGGTCACTCGGTGGTGGAAGCGCTCTCTGTTGCAGTCTCCTGCCGGTCAGTTGGGTCGGTCGAGGTGATCTCTGCAAGCAGGTGCTGAGCGCGCCTGATAGCGCGGTCGCGCTGCTGGTTGATCTCGTCGATGCACCTCAGGTCGTCGGGATCGCGGTAGCAGTGCGATGCGTGCTCGACGACAACGAGCGCCGACAGGGTGATCGTGACCTGCTCGCGCAGTTCGAGAGCGCGCTGCGCAGCGCTGCCGCGGCGCTGAGCCGCGCGGTCGGGGTCGCGGCTGAGCGCAGTGACGATGTCGTTGATGGACAGACCGGCGTTGCGGAACGTGGTGATCAGGCGAAGGCGGTCCACGGCGACAGGGGTGTAGCGGCGTTGTCCGGCCACGCGGGCGTCGGGTTCGAGCAGTCCCCTGCCCTCGTAGAACCGGATCGCCGAGACGCTCACGCCGACCTGTTCTGCAAGGTCGCCGATCCGCAGTGTGGCTCCGGTCATCACTCCGCCTCCCGAACACCTTGACCTCAATCATGGTTGAGGTGCAAGCGTAGCGGCATGACGTCATCGCCCACTACATCCACCCGAGCTTCCACCCGAGCTTCCGCTCCAGCTTCCGCTCCAGAAGGCGCACGGCAACTACAGGTGTTCGCCTTCGGCGAACCTCAGTCGCTGCGGGTCGTTCAGACCGGCGCGGCGCCGACCACCGGGGCGGGCCACGCCCGGATCCGGGTCCTGGCGAGCAGTCTCACGTTGTCGGACAGCATCGTGCGGCGCGGCCTGAACCCGTACACGAGCGCCTTGGAGCCGCCGTTCACCATCGGCTACGACTTCGTCGGCGTGGTCGAGGACATCCACGAGTTCGGTGGCGATACCCCGACCGGCCTACGGGTCGGTGATCTGGTCGCTGACATCGTGCGGGCGGGTGGTAACAGCGACGTGGTCATTCGACCGGTGGCCGAATTGACCCGGATCGCCGGGCCTGCCGACGCCGTGCAGATCGAACCGTTGGTCATGAACGGCATCACGGCCTACCAGGTGTTGCACCGGGTGGCCGGGGTGCGACCAGGTCAGACGATCCTCGTGCACGGCGGCACGGGTGGAGTGGGCCTGCTGCTGACCGAGCTGGCCGTCCTGACGGGCGCCCGGGTGATTGCGACCGGGTCGCCGAGCAAGCACCCGGTGCTGGTCCAGCGGGGTGCCACAGCCCTGGACGGTCGATCCGCCGACCTGGCCGAGCAGGTCCGGGCTGTCGCACCCCAGGGGGTGGACGCGGTCTTCGACGGTGTCGGGGGCCCGGCTCGGGCCATCGCCGCGGCGACGTTGCACCAGGGAGGCGTCTTCGTGGGGTTCGGCTTTGCCGGTCCCGCCGGCCTGATCGACGCCAGCGGGCACCTCGTCGCCCGCAGTCCGGAGAACCTCGACCACACCGCACAGGTCATGGCCCAGGGCCAAGCCGTCCTCGACCAGGTCCGCCAGGCGGGCATTCGGGCCGTGGAGTACGAGGTCGGTGGTGCCCGCGACACCGACCGGGCCTCCTACGACGCCGACCTCAACGCGCTGGTCGACCTGGTGGCATCGGGGCGATTGCGCCCGCAGGTCGAACCGGTGAGCTTCGACGGGGCGATTGCGGCGCATGCCCGCATCGACGCCGGTGAGGTCACCGGACGCCTCGTGCTGGACCACCGCCCAACCCGTGTCCCCACCACGCAGGAAATCTGACCCGCTACGACCCCACCGAGCTCCTCGTCACGATCCCAGCTCCACCCGTCGGCACCCGACTCCGGTGCCGGTCCGTCCGCATCACCATCAGACTGGAGACGTTCATGACCATCCTCGTTGTCGGCGGCACAGGCCTCACCGCGTCAGCGGTACGAACCGAACTCGCCACCATCGGCGCCGACGTGCGCGTCCTGACCCGTTCGGCTGAACGGGCCGCTGAACTCGCCAGTTCGGGCGTGGCCGCCCTGGCCGCGTCCTTCGATGACCCCCGGTCCCTGCGTGCCGCGTTCGACGGAGTCCAGGCCGCCTACCTCGCCACCGCGTCATCGCCGGACCTCGCGACGGTCGAGGTGGCCTTCGCCCGTGCGGCAATGGAGGCGGGAGCGCATCTGGTGAAGTTGTCGACACTGGGCGCTGACCCCGACTCATCGCTGCGGTTCGGACGCATGCACGCCGAAGCCGAGGCCGCCATCGCATCGGTCGGTGGTCGTTGGACCTTTCTGCAGCCCAACGGGTTCATGCAGAACGACCTGGTCTGGGCGGGTCAGGTACCCGATGGCGCGATCGCCGGACCGGTCATGGACGCGGCCTGGTCCATCGTCGACGCCCGCGACATCGCGGCAGTCGCTGCGGCGGTGCTGACCGATCCTGCCGGGCATTCCGGTCAGCGGATCAGAATCACCGGACCCGAAGCGATGACTCCTCGCGAGCGTGTCGCAGGGCTCGGCGAGACCCTCGGCCGGGACCTGACGGTCATCGACGTGCCCGTCCTGACCGTCGCCGAGCAGCTGCGCGGTTACGGCGTGCCGGATTGGCAGGTCGGCGGGTTGGTCGAGCTCTTCGAGCTGTACAGCACTGGTAACGCCGCAGCCGTGGCTCCGGACGCATCGACGATCCTGCAACGCCCGACGCGCAGCTGGGGGACGTTCGTCGCCGACCACGCGGCCTCGTTCACCGGCTGATGCCGGCTCATCCCGGTCACGGTGATCGGTCGCAGGACGAAACCTCCTCGGCCGGGCACGTCGGTGCTAATTTCACGCAATGCGTGGGAACCCGGCCGGCCCTCGGGCGGGCGTTCGCGGGTGGCTGTGGACGGGTGCCGTTTCGGCGGTCACGGCTGTCGCGATGAGCCTGGCCGGATGTGCTGCGGACGGGTCGCCGGTCGACTCGCCGGCGACCGGCGCGAGCGGGTCCGCAGCCGTATCCGACGGCTCGGCAGCGCCCGCCGATGTGGCCGGGGCGGTGGAGGAGGCCGTGGCGGCAGCTGCGGGCACCGACATCGCGCTGCCGACCGCTGCGTCCGTACTGGCCGACGAGGCGACTCGGAGCGCCGAGTTCGAGCGCTGGCTGCCCCTGGTCGACGACCTCGATGCGCTGGAGACCGAACTCGTCGCGTCCTTGCAGTCACAGTTGGCGGGTTCGGCGGCACCTGCGGCGGGTTCGTCCGGCTCCGAGATCGCGGCTGCGGGGTATGCCGTACCCGCGGCGGCCGCGGCGAAGCCGCCGAGTCGTCCGTCCATGGCCAAGATGGCGTTCGGCCTTGCTCTCCTCCTCGAGATATCGGCCGAAGCCAATCTCGCGAATGCGCCGAGCGTGACCGCGAGTGAGACGGTGAAGGGGGTCGAGACTTCACTCAGTGTCAAAGTGGGAGATGGCTCCCTCGAAACGTCTGCGAGCCTGAAAGATGGATCCGTCACCCTGACGACGACGATCGTCACCACGTTGACCGGCAACGTCTGCCCTGACGAGTCGGGAGTGGTGCAGGGAGAGTTCCGCCGGGTCGTGACGACCACGATGACAGGTGAGCGCGCCGGTACGGATACGACGACACTCGTGTCGACCGCAACGGCCGTCGTGGGCAATGACGCCTACATGCAGACCATCGTCATCGACGGCGACCGTGTGACGACGCGAGGGATAGGGAACAGCAGGACGGTGACCGAGAAGGTCGCGGTCAACCTCCCGGGCGGTTATGCATCGGGACGGTCAACGAGCACGCAGTCGGCCACCGGCAACGAGGGTGATTCGCAGGCGGACCTCGACGCCGGCGCCCAGAACGTGATGGACGACGTCATCGGTGCGTCCATGTTCCTGCTGCGCTGGCAGAGCCGGTGGCGGGACGGGGTGTGTGTCACGGTGACCAGCGACCTGCCGACGACCGTGGCGCCGTCCTCGGCCACTCCTGTCGCGGTGACGGTCAAGCACGCGATCGACGGCGACGAACTCCCCGTTCCGGTCGACGCACAGCTGGAGGGCCGGGAGTCGCTGACGCCGCCACGGATCCCCGAGGCTCCCGACACGTTCACCTACGCCGCGCCGCCGGAACCGGACGTCACCTCCACCGCCACGTTCACGTCGACGTCGCGGCGCGGTATCGGGACACTGAAGCAGCAAGTCACGACGAAGAACGTCGGGTATCGCGTCGACGCCTCGTGGCCGGGCGGCAGCTACCGTTTTGTGGGCATCGTGTGCGATATCGAGAAGCCGTTCGTGCTGCAGCTCGACGGTTCGGCGGTCTCGGCCTTTGTCGGACCGTTGACCGTCACGCCGACCGGTGAGGGGAGCCTCGCGTACACCTTCGACGGCACATTCGGGGGCTTCCCGGGCCTGGGCAACGGCACGGGCAGGATCGATATCGCGGATGATGCGGCCACCCTGTACTTCGGCGCCGGGTACTGGACCTCGGTGTTACCCGTGGTGGGTGTCCAACCGGTCGGGCCCGGTGGTCAGCACTGGGCCAACAACGAGGGCCTGGGTGTGGCCATGACTCCGGACCCGAACCTGTCGTGTTGAGTCAGTGGCACCACCCCTTGCGTGGGCGGCGCCGGAAAGATCTTGAAGAAGATCCAGGCCTGGCTGTCGATCCGGCGGCACGATGTTCGTCGTAGCTGATGACGGAGCCGGACAGGCCGGCCCGCGACCCAGTGCAGGAGGCAGTTCCATGGCCAAGTACGCGATCCTCATCTACGAAGACCCGGCCTTCTACACGAGCATCGCGCCCGAGGCGTGGCCCGCGGTGGTCGACGCCCACAGCAAGTTCGTCGAGCAGGTCTTCGCGCTCGGTGGGTCCCTGGCGGGCGGGGAGGCGCTGGCGCCCCCCATGACGGCCACCACGATCAAGGGTGGCAGCACGGTGACGGACGGCCCGTTCATCGAGACCAAGGAGGCCCTCAACGGCATCTACGTCGTCGAGGCGCGCGACCTCGACCACGCCGTCGAGATCGCCAAGCTGTGCCCGGTCCCCGCCCCCGGCGG
>JANNOG010000119.1:0-25926 GCA_031398915.1 Micrococcales bacterium
GGCTTAACACCCCCGCGTCCACCTGGTCCGGCTCGCCCCCTTCCGTGCCGGGGGGTGGCCGAGAACCCCCCCCCCCACGGCGGCCTTGGTGCCCCCCTCTGCGGGCGGGGCGGTGACCCGTGCCTATCTGGCCCGGGACACCGCCCGCCTCGGCATCGTGCAGATCGACTCGGTGAACGTGCTGGCTCGGGCGCACCTGATGCCGTTCTACTCCCGACTCGGCCCCTATGACGTCGCCGTTCTCGACCGGGCGTTGACGCGGCGCCCGGTCATCGGGGTCGAGTACTGGGCCCACGAGGCGTCGTTCGTGCACCCACCGCTGGTGGCCGCGCTCAAGTGGCGGATGTCGCGAGCGGCGGACGAGGCGTGGGGGTCCATGTCGGCCGTGGGCACCGCGCGCCCGGAATTGCTCGAGTCGATCGTGTCGCTGCTGGCGCAGGGGCCCGCCACCGCCCGCCAGTTGCAGGCCGTCCTCGAGCCCGACGGTCACCGGCCCAGCGAGCACTGGGGGTGGAACTGGACGGACGTCAAGCGTGGTGTCGAGTGGCTGTTCTGGTCCGGGAGGGTCAGCAGTGCGGGGCGAACGGCGCAGTTCGAACGCCGCTACTGCCTGCCCGAGATGGTGTGGCCGACCACGGTGGTGACCGCTGACGTGCCGGACGAGGCGGATGCGGTGGCCGTGCTGGTCGAGCATGCCGCGCGGGCGATGGGCGTGGCGACCACGGCCGATCTACGCGACTACTTCCGGTTGCCGGCGTCGGCCATGTCGCAGGCGATTCAGTCCCTCGTCGCGAGTGGTGCCCTGGTGGAGGTCGACGTCGACGGTTGGAACGAGGTCGCGTGGCGCCATGTCGACGCGTGGGTGCCGACGATTCGCACCGCGCGGGCCACCACGGCGGGGCCGACTGCCCTGATCAGTCCGTTCGACCCGCTGATCTGGCACCGGCCGCGAACCGAGCGGTTGTTCGGATTCACCTATCGACTGGAGATCTACGTTCCGCGCGAGCAGCGCCGGTACGGCTATTACGTCCTGCCGTTCCTGCTGCGGGGCCGATTGGTCGCCCGGGTGGATCTGCGTGCGGACCGGGCGGGCGGGGTATTGGAGGTGCCGAGTGCCTGGATCGAGCCGGGTGCTCCCGAGGACACAGCCCAGGCGCTGGCGGCGGAGCTACGGCGACTGGGCGGGTGGCTCGGCCTGACCGAGGTGGGCTCACCCCGGCGCGGCGACTTGGCAGCGGAGCTCGGACACGCAGTCCGATGAGCAGCCTCGCCTACGATGACGGTCGTGGGAATAATGGATCGACTGCTCCGGGTCGGCGAGGGACGCATCGTCAAGCGACTCGTTCGCTTGGCTGACCAGGTCAACCTGCTGGAGGACGACATCACCGTCCTGTCCGACGCGGAGTTGCGCGAGGAGACCGACCGCTTCCGGGCGCGAGTCGCCGACGGTGCGATGTTGGACGACCTCCTGCCCGAGGCGTTCGCCGTTGTTCGCGAGGGGGCGCGGCGCACCTTGGGGTTCCGTCACTTCGACGTGCAGTTGATGGGTGGGGCGGCACTTCACCTGGGCAACATCGCCGAGATGAAGACCGGTGAGGGCAAGACGCTGGTCGCGACGGCCCCCGCCTACCTCAATGCGCTGGCAGGTAAAGGGGTTCACGTCGTCACCGTCAACGACTACCTGGCCGAGTACCAGAGCGACCTGATGGGGCGCGTCTATCGCTTCCTCGGCCTGAGCACGGGCGTCATCCTGTCTCGGATGCAGCCGTCCGACCGCCGTGAGGCCTACAACTGCGACATCACCTACGGCACCAACAACGAGTTCGGCTTCGACTACCTCCGCGACAACATGGCCACCGACCCGGACAATCTGGTTCAGCGGGGCCACGCGTTCGCGATCGTCGACGAGGTCGACTCGATCCTGATCGACGAGGCCCGGACCCCGCTGATCATCTCGGGCCCGGTCGACCAGCAGCAGAAGTGGTATCAGGAATTCGCCAAGATCGCCTCGCGGATGCACGCCGACACCCATTACGAGGTGGACGAGAAGAAGCGGACGGTCGGGGTACTCGAAGACGGCATCGAATTGGTCGAGGATTACCTCGGCGTCGAGAACCTCTACGACGCCCAGAACACCCCGTTGATCGGCTTCCTGAACAACGCCGTCAAAGCCAAGGAGCTGTACCGGCGCGACAAGGAGTACGTGGTCGTCGAGGGCGAGGTCAACATCGTCGACGAGCACACCGGTCGCATGCTGGCAGGGCGTCGCTATTCCGACGGTATGCACCAGGCGATCGAGGCCAAAGAGGGTGTGACCATCCAGCGTGAGAACCAGACGCTGGCGACGATCACCCTGCAGAACTACTTCCGGCTCTATCGCAAGCTGTCGGGCATGACCGGAACCGCGACCACCGAGGCCGCGGAGTTCAGTCAGATCTATGGTCTCGGCGTCGTTCCCATCCCCACCAACAAGCCGATGATCCGTGAGGACCAGGCCGACCTCGTGTACAAGACCGAGGACGCCAAGTTCGACGCCGTCGTCGAGGACATCGCCGAGCGTCACCGCAGCGGTCAGCCGGTCCTGGTGGGCACGACCAGCGTCGAGAAGTCCGAGCTGTTGTCGCGTCGCCTGCTCAAGGAGGGCGTCAAGCACGAGGTGCTCAACGCGAAACAGCACGCCCGCGAGGCCGGCATCGTCGCTCGCGCCGGATTGTCGGGGTCGGTGACGGTCGCCACCAACATGGCCGGTCGTGGAACCGACGTCATTCTGGGCGGCAATGCCGAATTCATCGCCGTCGAGGAGATGAAGCGACGCGGTCTGGACCCGGTCGAGGACGCGGAGGAATACGACAAGACCTGGCAGGCGGTGTTGGCCGAGACCACCGAGCGGACCGCCCTGGACCGTGAGGCGGTTGTCGAGGCCGGTGGACTGTACGTTCTGGGTACTGAACGCCACGAGTCCCGCCGTATCAACAATCAGCTTCGCGGACGTTCGGGGCGCCAGGGCGACCCAGGCGAAAGCCGCTTCTATCTGGCGCTCACCGATGACCTGATGCGGATGTTCAATTCGGGGATGGTCGAGAACTTCCTCAACGCCGCGGGCATCCCCGACGATGTCCCGATCGAGTCCGGGATGGTGTCCCGCTCGATTGCCAGCGCCCAGACGCAGGTCGAATCCCGCAACTTCGAGATCCGGAAGAACGTCCTCAAGTACGACGACGTCCTCAACATGCAGCGCACCGTTATCTACGACGAGCGACGCAAAGTGCTGGAGCACGCCGACCTGGGCGAACAGTTGCGTCACTTCGCCGGCGACACGATCGACAGCATCGTCTCGGCGGCCACCGCCGAGGGCCACCCCGAAGACTGGGACCTCGACGCGGTGTGGACCGAGCTGCGTGAGGTGTACCAGCCCGGCCTCACCGTCGACGACATCGTGGACGAGGCGGGCGGCGCGGGCGCGGTGTCGCGCGATCTGCTGACCGAGCGTCTTCGTGAAGATCTTCTGGCCCGCTACGACGAGCGCGAGGCCACCCTCGGTGCGGCCACGATGCGTGCCCTCGAACGACGAGTCGTCCTGGGTGTCCTCGATCGCAAATGGCGCGAGCACCTGTACGAGATGGACTACCTGCAGGACGGCATCGGCCTGCGGGCCATGGCGCAGCGTGACCCGTTGGTCGAGTACCAGCGCGAGGGTTATCAGCTGTTCCAGGCCATGACCGAGGCCATCAAGGAAGAGTCCGTTCGATTGGTGTTCGCGGCCCAGGTCACTCGTCCCGAGGCACCCAGCCTGTCGGTGTTGGCCAACCCGTTCGGCACCAACACGGCCGCCACCGCGACAGCACCCGCCGCAGCCGTCTCCGACCCGCTGATTCCGACCACCTCGGCCGGCGGTGACGCTGAGGCCGCGGGTGAGGCTGAGGGGCAATCGTCGCCGCCTGCGGAGCCGGACCTCGACGCCGAGTTGCAGATCTCGGCTCCTGGGCTGGACCAGCAGGTCGGTGCCCTCCAGTACTCGGCCCCGACGTTGGACCCGGCCGTCGCCGACGACACCCCGCGCCGTCCCTCGGGTGCGCCTGCCGCCCCGACGGGTGGCGGCAGTAACCGCGCGGCCCGCCGCGCCGCGGACAAGCGGGCTCGTCGCCAGTAATGACGGCAGCGGCTTGAAGTGGCCTGACAGGCTCGATGTCTGTCCCGCCTCGCTTGTCCGTGAGTACGGGAAGAATCCACTGAGAATCGCCAGGTGACGGCATCGGAGGAGGTTCCGACGCTCAGTCTCGGTGAGGACCTGCGGGTCGAGGCTCTGTCGGATGTGCGCCACGAGTGGGTGGGCGGTACGTCTACGCAATGAATGGTGCATCGCTGCGCCACGGGCTGCTGACCCAGCTGCTCAACGCTCGGCTGATGGCGGCGTTCCTGCCCCGTGGGTGCCGGGTGCACACGCACGACAGCAGGCTGCAGACGCCGGGTCCGGCGATGTACCACCCCGATATCTATGTCACGTGCCGCCCTATCGGGCATCTCCTGTACGACACTGACGCCGAATGGGTCGTCGAGATCGCCTCACCCAGCACGGCCACGACGGATGTCCGCGAGAAGTCGACCGCCTACCGTCAATTGCCGCGGATTCGGGGACATCTGATCGCTGACCCCGATGTCTGTTCCGAGCGTGGCCCGCGGATAGGCTGGGAGTTTCTGGTCCTTCCCGTTGCCGGATTGCGGGAGAGCGCTCACGCTGGGAGAAAGGTGTAGTCTCATTGTCTTGGGTCTCGACCGGTCGACGCCTGACTTGAAGGCACCGGGTGGAATAAGTGCTGCATCTGACGTAAGTATTTCAAATCGATGGTCACATGATCAGTTTTGATCTGCCCACCCTTTGGTTAGGGGGTTCTCCCGCCGTTCTCCTCATCGCGTTTGTGGTGTCCTCAGCTTTGGAGCGATCTCTTGGTTTTTCCGGCCAGATTCTGGATGGCCACAGGGTGTAGCCACTCCCGGCCTCTGTGGGACGTCGATCGTTCGGATGTCTTGTGCGGCAGCACCTGTTCACGATCGACCTCTCGATTGATCACGCAGGGCCGCATCAGCCCAGTTCGAGTGCGGTGAGGCGCCACCGGCCGTCGATGGCCTCCAGGCGCATGGCGATCGCGCGGGCCCGGTCGCCGTCGATGACGACGGCGGATGCCTCTACCGCGTGGGCGGCGACGTCGCAGACCCGCACGGATCGCACCACTGGGCGACGTCCGGCCGGCGTGACGCCCGGGCGGTTGGGGCGGGCGACGGTGACTGCTGCTCGACGGCGCAAGGCCTCGAAGACATCGGGGCGTGACCATCGCAACAGCTGGTGGGCGGGGCGGTGGCCGGCGAGGACGTCGACCACGGCCTGGGTGATCCGGCGCGCGAACTCTCCGGCGTCGCCCAACGTGCCGACATCGGTGCGGACACTGTCCGACCACACCCTCGGTGCGGGGATCGGGTCGGACACGACCAGGCGTAGTTGGTGACCGGCCTGGGGGCTGGCGGTTCGGGGCGCGCGAACCGGTCCGGGTGTGGGTGCGGGGTCATGGCCGGGGACCGGCAGCAGCCGAATGCGGCGCTGGGTCGGAATGGCGGGCACGGGGTGGTCGACGATGGCAGAGGCAGCAACAGACATGGCAGTCCTCCGGTTCGAACGGGTGGGCGGGTCGTCTCGGGGTAGTCCTCGGATGACGGTGTTCGGCGCGGTGATGCCGGGCATCAGGGGCGGCGTAGGTGCTGGCCCGGCAACAACTGATCGGGGTCGTGGCCGACGACCTCGAGGTTGGCCTGCCACCACCTGGGCCACTCGGCTGCCACCTCGCCGGCTGTGGCGTCGGGGCCCAGTGCTGCTGCCGCAATGGACCAGAGCGATTCGCCACGGACCACGACGTGGACCGTGGCCTCTGACGAGTGGGACTCGGGCGTGGCGGCGTCGGTGGCTACGGACGGCCCTACGACCAAGCGGGCGGTGGCGTCCGGCATCGTCGTGACCTGTGGCGTCCAGCCGGTGACCACTCCGGGTTCGACCGGGACCTCATCGGAACGGTCAATTCCCATGGCCCACCCGGCACGGTCGCCGAGATGGCTGGAGGTGGGCGCGCTCAGCGCCACGGTCAGCGCTGGGTCCCGTTCGGCGGGGCCGTCGGCGGCGCTCGCTGTGCTGCCACCGGCGGCCATCAGGACGAGGGTCGTGATTGCTGCCGCGATGGGGGCCGTGGCCGGGCGTCGTCGCGTAGTGCTGGGCCGGCCGTGGGGACTGATCCGCAACTGACGCACCGCGACCGCGCTGCCGGTGGCCGCCGCCAGCGTCAGGTAGCCCAACAGCGCCGTGAGGGCGACGCAGGCGACACCCACGATGAGGTCGGCGAATCCGGCGCTGCTGCCCAACGTCCACACCCGCCACGCCGCTCGGGCACACCACGCGCCCGAAAGGGCAGGTGTGATGGTCACAACGGCGACTGCGACGACCGTTCGGATGTGTCGCAACATGATCCCTCCTAGGTCTTTTGGTTGCTATTCGATCCTGTTTGATAGCACTTGCTTCTGTCAAGCCCCACTAGGCATCGCTAGGGTGCTGCCATGCGCTGGGACACGCTGTTCGCGGATCTAGAGGCACAACTGCAGGCCGCCGAGGGGGCGGCGCTGGACGCCGAGGTGGCCGAGAGGGTTCGGATCGAGGTCGGTGCGCTGACGCTGACGGATCGCCTCCGCGGTCACATCGGCTCGCCCGTCACCCTCCGCCTGGTCGGGGCGACCGTGATCAGGGGGCGCATCGTCGAGGTCGGCGCGGACATGTGCCTGATCGCCGACGACTCGGGGGCGCGCGTCATCGTGGCCGTCCGTGGGGTGGTGATGATCGGCGGGCTCCGGCGCGCAGCGCGCACCGAGGTGTCCGCTGTCCTGCGACGACTCGGGCTACGTCACGCCCTGCGCGCGTTGGCGCGCGAACGGCAGCAGGTCAGGATGCTGACGGTCGCCGGCGAGGTGAGCGGCACGATCGATCGCGTGGGCGCCGATCACATCGACCTGACACCCCGGGTGCCCGGTGACGTCGGCGAGGCCGCTGCCGGGCACGTCATCGCGCTGGAGGCGGTGGTGGCCGTGTGGTCCAGTTGAGCTCTGCTCAGTCTGTTGCGTCCACCTTCGTGTCGATCAACCGACGAGTCTCGGCGTACTTGCGCTCGATGTAGGACTCGAGCTCGCTGATCTCGACCCGCCACTGCCCCCGTCCACCGACCTGAATCGCGGGCAGTTCACCGCTGTGGACGAGCGCGTAGGCCTGGTTCGCGGAGATGCTGAGCGTCTCGGCGACGTCCGCGAGCGGCATGAAGCGTGGCATGGGCCCAGTATCCACCGCTGGATGCCATTCAATGGCATTGGTCCACGGTTGTGGACAACTGGTTCGCTGCCGAGCCGGCTGTGGACGCGGTGGTGCGCGCAGCACGCCCGAATTGGCAGGATGCGGCCCATGCGTGTCGCCTCACCGTCCGGTCCGGCCCTTCGCCTGAAGCGCCCCAGCTGGCGCGACCCGCGCCTGGCAATCGGCGTGGTGCTGGTGCTTGCCTCGGTCGTCCTGGGCGCCTTGGTGGTGTCCAACGCCGACGACACCGTGGGGGTCTACGCGGCCCGCGACACGATCATGGCCGGTGACACGCTGGACGACGATGCGGTGACCGTCGTGCAGGTCCGGATCGATGACGTCGACCGGCGATACGTGCCCGCCGAGCGCGGCCTGGACGACCAGGTGGCGATCCGGATGGTCCCGGCCGGAGAGTTGTTGCCGCTGTCGGCTGTCGGCGACGCCGCCACGGTCGACCGGCGCCCGGTCGCCATCCCGCTGGGCGGAGGAGCCCCCGAAGGCTTGGGCCGGGGCTCCCTCGTCGATGTCTGGATCGCGGCGGAGACCGAGCAGGGCGATTTCGAGCCGCCCGTCAAAGCCCTGGTCTCGGCAGAGGTGAGCGCCGTCTCCGAAGCCGGTGGCGGGCTCGCCGCACTCGAGACGACCACCGTCTCGGTGCTACTGGACGACGGTGGGACGGCGCAGGTGCTCACCGCCCTGGCCAATGGTGACCGGGTGGACGTGGTCGTCGTACCGGGCAGCGCACTCCGACGATGACGCGTCGATGAACGACACGCCCGTGGACCCCGGCGGCGGCCCCGAGGTACCGGTCAGCGTGCTGATCGCCCTGGACGGAGCCGTCGAGACGGCCGCCGCGACTGCCCTCGACGCCGACCCGGGTGTCCTGGTCGTCCGTCGGTGCGCCGACCTGGCCGAACTGCTCGCGGCGGCCCAGGCCGGGTTGGCGTCCGTGGTCGTGGTGTCGAGCGGCTTCGGCCGGGTCGACGCCGACGCCATCGCTCGTCTGCACCACGCAGGCTGTCGGGTGATCGGAGTCGTCGATCCCGACCGGGACAACAGTGACCGAGTGCGCTCGCTGGGCGTGGACACAGTCGTCGCGTGGTCGATCCTCGACGACGGGACCGGTACCGCTGCACTGGTGGCGGCGGTCGCCGACCAGCCGGAGCCCTCGCCCTTGCCGCCGGGCGACCCGACGGCCCGTGACCACTCCTACTCCGACGGCTCGCCGGGCTCGGCCGCTACCGGTCGCCGGGCCCGGCGCGCGATCCCGTCGGCGACACCCGACGCGGCGGCCCCTGACGCGGCGGCCCCTGACGCGTCTGCCTGGGTGGAGGTCTTCGATGACGCGCCCGCGCCCGCGCCCGCGGCCGACACGGCCGACACCGGCAGTACGCACGCAGCCGCCACGACCGTGGGCCGGTCCGACGACACGGCGCCGAACGGCGACGACGCATCGGATCGGAACGCGACGGTGATCACCGTGTGGGGGGCGCCCGGTGCACCGGGGCGGACCACGGTCGCCGTGACCCTGGCGAGTGAGCTCGCCGCCGAGGGTGTCGACGTGCTGCTGATCGACGCCGACACGTACGCCGCCTCGATCGCGTCGTTCCTGGGGATGCTGGACGAGTCGTCGGGCATCGTCGCTGCCGTCCGCGCCGGTCTGGACGGGCGACTCGATCGGTCGGTCCTCACCGGTTTCGCTCCCGAGGTGATGCCCAGGCTTCGTGTGCTGACCGGCATCACCCGGAGCGCGCGGTGGTCGGAGCTGCGACCAGCCGGTTTCGAGGCCCTCCTGGTCGCCGCCCGCCATGCTGCGGACGTGGTCGTGATCGACGTGGCATCGTCGCTGGAACGCGACGAGGAGATGACGTACGACGTCTCCGCCCCTCGGCGCAACGCGCTCACGCTGCAGGCGATCGAGCGCAGTGACGCCCTGATCGCCGTGGGCTCCGCGGACCCGATCGGCCTGCAGCGACTGGTTCGCGCCCTCCAAGAACTGCAGGCCCTGGAGGCTGGGCCACCCGCCATCGTCGTCGCCAACCGGGTCCGGGCCTCGGCCGTCGGTGACGCCCCGGCCCGTCGGGTCGAGCAGGCACTCGCCCGCTTCGCCGGAGTGGACGACCTGGTGTGTGTCCCCGACGACAGGCCCGGCCTCGACCGTGCCCTCCTCATGGGTCGCAGCCTCCTCGAGGCGTCTCCCGCCTCAGCTGTCCGCGCGCCGTTGCGGCGACTGGCGGCCACCGTGACCGGGCGCACCCTGGCGACGGCGATGGACCGCAGTCGGCGGCGTCGCCGGCTGGGGGCCTAGCGTGGGGCCCATGGCGATACGGGCGGTCGTCTTCGATTGGGGAGGCGTCCTGACGCCGCCGATGGACGTGGCGTTTCGGGCGTGGCTCGAGCTGGACGGGGTGCGACCCGAACACTTCGGATCCGTCATCCAGGAGTGGCTGGGCTTGGGCACCGACCGGATGCCGCTCGCCGGTGTGGCGCCTGTGGACAGTCCGATCCACGCTATCGAGCGGGGCCAGGTCACCACGGCCGAGTTCGAAGCCCTGTTGGCCGATGCACTCCGGCGGCGGGGCGCCGTGGTGTCTGCCGAGGGGCTGGTGGCCCGGATGTTGGCGGGGTTGGCGACGCTGGACGAGTCGATGATGAATCTGGTGCGCGAGGTGCGCCGTCAGGGTCTGGCGACGGCGCTGCTCAGCAATTCGTGGGGCGAGCACTACCCCCGCGAACTCTTCGACGGGCTGTTCGACGCGGTGGTCATCTCCGGTCGTGAGGGGACGCGAAAGCCGGAGCCCGCGATCTTCAGGCTGGCCGCTGACCGGCTCGGCGTCCGACTGCAGGAGTGCCTGTTCGTCGACGATCTCACGGTCAATGTCGAGGCTGCCGTCGCCGTGGGGATGCGGGCGGTCCATCACACCTCGGTCGCCGACACCCGTGACGCCGTTCTTGCGGCGCTGTCGCGCGGGGACGAGTGACAAACGTCCGTACGCTGGGCCCGTGTCCGACCGCTTGGCACCCGCTGACGCGGCATTCCTCCATCTGGAGCGGCCCGACCTGCCACAACACGTCGGCACCGTGATGGTGTTCGCCCCGGCGCCCGGAACCGTAGCCGGTCCGGCGATGTTGGACCGGGTGGTCCGCCATGTCGAGGGTCGGATCGCCTTCGTACCCCGCTATCGGCGCCGCCTGCGGTGGATCCCCGGGGGGCTGGCCGATCCGGTGTGGGTCGACGACGAGCGCTTCGATCTGTCGTATCACGTCAGGCTGTCGGCCCTGCCGCGCCCGGGTGGCCAGGCGGAGCTGGCCGAGTTCGTGGGTCGAGTCAGTGCCCGACCGCTGGATCGGACCCGCCCGCTGTGGGAGCTGTACGTCATCGACGGGGTCGCCCTGGACCCCGACGGGGACGCCATGGGATTCGCGGTGGTGACCAAGACCCATCAGGCCGTGGTGGACGGGGTCCAAGCCCTCGATCTCGCCCAGGTCATCCTCGACACCTCGGACGACGCCTCGTCCGGACCGCTGGCTCCATGGCGCCCCGTCCCCGAGCCCAGCGGCGCCGAGCTGATCGCCACGGCCGTCCTGGGCACGGTGGCCCACCCGGTGCGCGCCGTCCGGATCACCCGTGGGCGAGTGCGTGATCTGCGGCGCACGGCGAGACGAGTGGCGTCGTCGTTGGTGGGGCTGGCGGTGGCACCGTCCGCGTCGACCGGACCGCTGGAGTCCTCCGGGTCGGCGCACCGTCGGTTCGTGGCGGTGTCCACCCCGCTCGGGCCGTATCAGGACATCGCCCGGCACGTTGCCTCGGCCATCACCGACAACCCACAGGCCCCCGGGACCGATCCCGCCGGTGTCATTCCGACGGTGAACGACGTCGTTCTCGCCGTGCTGACCGGGGCCCTACGGCAGTGGCTGCAGGAACGCCACCAACCACCGGCGTCCGGTGGGTCGTTGCGGGCCCTCATCCCTGTGGGGGTCACCCGGGCGGGCGGCGAGGGTGGCGCCGCGACCCTCGTCGAGCATCAGATCGTGGACCTCCCGGTGGGGGAGGCGAACCCGCTGATCCGCCTCAGCCACATCGCGTACCAGCTCAGCTCGCATCGTGAGGGCGGGCGTGCGGTGTCCGCGCCGGATCTGATGAACCTCGCCGGGTTCGCCCCACCGACCCTGCACGGCATGGGCGCCCGGGCGGCCGCTCGACTGTCGCGTCGCTTCGCCGACCTCGTGGTGTCCAACGTTCCGGGCCCACAGGCCGCGCGTTACGCCGCCGGCGCCACGATGACCGCCACCTACCCGGTCATCCCGTTGAGCGACGGTCATGGCCTGTCCGTCGGCGTGACCTCCTACGACGGGCGGGTGTTCGTCGGCCTGACCGCCGACCGAGATGCCATGGCCGATCTGGACGACCTGGGCGCCGCGATCTCGGTCGCCCTCGCCGAACTCGGTGAGGTCTCCGGATGAGTCGACGGTGGGGCCTGGTGTTGGGCGGTGGCGGGCTGCTGGGTGGGGCGTGGTTGGTCGGAGCGCTGACCGCGTTGCAGGAACGGATCGGTGAGGACCCTCGATCGGCCGACGTCATCGTGGGCACGTCGGTGGGCGCGCTGTACTCGAGCCTGCTGGCGTCGGGTGTGGCAGTGGCAGACCTGCTGGCCCACCAGCTCGGCGAGACCATCACGTCGGGGCCGCTGGTGGGCGTGGCGTGGGACTACGACACCGACGTCGTCGCAGCGGGACCCGCGATGTTGCGAGGAGCGC
This sequence comes from Micrococcales bacterium, assembly GCA_031398915.1. GTDB lineage: Bacteria > Actinomycetota > Actinomycetes > Actinomycetales > JBBAYJ01 > JANNOG01. The sequence goes on from JANNOG010000119.1 coordinate 12,134, forward strand.
CCGGCTCGACCCGACTACTGGCGAGCAACGTCCGGCGGCTGCGCGAGTTGCCGGCGACGACCCTGGTGTCGGCGCTGGTCCCGAACGGGCGGGGTTCGTTGGACCGGGTGGGCGAACTCATCGACACGGTTGCCGGTGGACCGTGGGTGTCTCGGCGAAACCTGCGGTTGACGGCCGTGGACTATGACAGTGGGGCCCGGGTGGTCTTCACTGGCCCGGGTGAAGTGCCGGTTATGTCCGCCTCTGTCCAGCCTGGGAGTCATCACGTGGGTGTCGATGTGGTGACCGACCTCGGGGTGGGTGCGGCGGTGATGGCCTCGTGCGCCGTTCCCGGGTGGTTCCCGCCGGTCACGGTGGGTGGCAGGCGCTACGTGGACGGCGGGGTGTGGTCTCCGACCAGCGTCGACCTGCTACGCGACGACCACCTCGACGAGGTGTTCGTGCTGTCGCCCTTGGTCAGTTTCGCCAAGCGGCGCACCCGGACGCTGCGCGAGGCGGTGGACTGGCAGTGGCGGCAGGCGGTCACCCGAGGGTGCATGCGCGAGGCCGGGATACTGCACGCCGTCGGCACCAGGGTGACCGTGCTCGGCCCGGACGGTGCCGACCTCGACGCCATCGGTGCCGACGTCATGGACTCCAGCCGTCGCCTGCCCGTGCTGGTCACCAGCCTGACGAGCTCTCGGGCATCGCTGCGGGCTCCCGAGCGGATCGGGGCGTCCAGATGACCACCCGGGTGTACGCACCCACGACGGTGGCGGGGTTGAGTGCGCTGCTCGCCACGCACACCCTGCCCGTCACCCTCGCCTTCGCCGTCACCGACCGGTTGCGCGCCCTGCTGGCACAACCGGCGGAGGGGCCCGCGATCGAGGAGGAGCTCGCCGAAGCCGCCGTGGTGGCAGCGGCCGATGCGTGCCTGGCCCTGTTGTCGGCCGATCCCCGCTCGCCGCGACGACGAGTGGTCGTGGCGGCGGATGTCGGTGCGTCGCCGAACACGGACGCGGCAGCCCACCCGGCGGCGGTCGACTGCCCCGCCGGCATTCCGATGGCCGCCATCGCCAGCGTGCTGGCCGACGATCCGCAGGATCCCCGGGTGGTCGCCGCGGTGACTGCGGCTGTCGCGGCGCACGAGGGCGGAACGGATGCGACCTTCGAGGCCGCGCTGGACGCGCTGGACGACCATGCCCTGGCGTGGTTCGACGTCTCCGAAATTGCCGACCTGGCCGAGCACCGATGATGACGGGCGAACCACGATGACGATCGACATCCGGGCTGACCCGGCACCTTCCCGACTGCGACCCCCGGCCCTGGACCCGCCCATGCTCGACCGGACAGGCCAGGTCGAGACCGACCTGTTCGATGCCCGGATGGGTCGGTGGTGGGGGGACGTCGCATCCGCACTGCGCGAGATCTATCCCGCCGAGGAACTGGACGAGTTGGAGGCCGACGTCGCCGAGATCGTCGCGCGGGCGTACGCCCGACGCCCGGCCGACCTCAAGCGACGAGACCTGGACCGGATGGTGAATCCTGACTGGTTCCAGGCGCCGACCATGCTGGGTTACGCCGGTTACGTCGACCGGTTCGGGTCCAATCTGGCGGCGCTGCGGGGGAGGATCGGCTACCTCGGCGAATTGGGTGTCACCTATCTCCACCTCATGCCGTTACTGACGCCGCGCGCCGAGCCGAACGACGGTGGCTACGCGGTGGTCGACTACCGCTCGGTCCGCCCCGACCTCGGAACCATGGCCGACCTGGCCGACCTGGCCGCTGATCTGCACCGGGCGGGCATCAGCCTGTGCGTCGACCTCGTCCTCAACCACGTGGCGCGCGAGCACGAGTGGGCGAGGCGCGCACGAGGCGGACACGACCGTTATCGCAAGGCTTTCCACGTGTTCGACGACCGCGTACTGCCCGACGCCTACGAGCTGACGCTGAACGAGGTCTTCCCGGATTTCGCGCCGGGCAACTTCACGTTCGACGCCGAATTGGACGCCTGGGTGTGGACCTCCTTCAACGAGTGGCAGTGGGACGTCAACTGGTCCAACCCCGACGTGTTCTGCGCCTACCTGGACATCATGTGCTTTCTTGCCAACATCGGGGTGGACGTCCTGCGCCTGGATGCCATCGCATTCCTGTGGAAGAGAATGGGAACGACCGGGCAGAACCAGCCCGAGGTCCACGCCATCGTTCAGGCGCTGCGTGCCGCCATGCGAATCGCGGCTCCCTCGGTGCTGTTCAAGGCCGAGGCGATCGTCGGCCCTCAGGACCTGATCGGTTATCTGGGTCAAGGCTCTCGGCACGGCAAGGTCAGCGATCTGGCGTATCACAACAGCCTCATGGTGCATATCTGGTCCATGCTGGCCAGTCGTGATTCACGCCTCGCCACGTATGCCCTGTCGCGCTTCCCGCCCTCTCCCGCGGCGACCGGGTGGATCACGTATGTGCGCTGCCATGACGATATCGGTTGGGCCATCGACGACACCGACGCGGCGGCTGTCGGATTGTCCGGGGCGGCGCACCGGTCGTTCCTGTCAGATTTCTATTCCGGTACCCATCCCGATTCGTTCGCCCGCGGTGTGGTGTTCCAGCACAATCTGGCGACGGGTGATCGCCGTATCTCGGGGTCGTGCGCCAGTCTGGCCGGCCTCGACGACGCGCTGGACTTGCCGCCAGGCATGGAGCGCGATCGAGAGGTGTCCTTGGCTGTCGGCCGGATCCTCATGATTCACGCGATCATCTTCGGCTGGGGCGGGATTCCGGTGCTGTGGTCGGGCGACGAACTCGGCTTGCGCAACGACCCCCGCTGGGCCGACGAGCCCGCTCATGCGGGTGACAACCGGTGGACGCATCGGCCGGTTCTGCCCTGGGTGCCGTCGGCGCTGGGCGAGCGCGCCGCACAGCGGGTCGACCCGGCCACGATCGCCGGGCAGGTGTTCAGCGGGTTGCGCCACTTGGCCCGGGTTCGTGCCAACCTGCCGCACCTGCATGCGGCGACCCCGGCCGAGGTCATCGATCCACCGACGTCGCATGTTTTCGCGGTACTGCGCCGCCACCCGCAGGGGGCTCTGGTTGCCCTCTACAACATCACCGAGCACGTGGTCGGTGTCCCCGCTGCCTGGACCGAGGACCTGGCCTCACGTATCGGTCTGGACATCCGCGCCGGCCGCGACGACCTGAGCGGCGCCGACATCGTCACCGACGAGGACGGCACCGTCTGGCTCGCGCCCTATGCCGCCAGGTGGGTGCGGGCGACGTAGTCCACCCGTCCGATCGTGGGTCGGCCCCGGCGGTCGGCCCCGCGGTCGGTCGTGGGTTCGGCCGCCCTACCTCGTGGCGGAGGACCCGAGCAGCGCCTCCTCGATCCGGTCCAGGCGCTCGGCGTGCACGGTGTCGGCCTCCAGGCGCTGGGCGGCCAGGGCGACGTTGCGCTGCATGCCACCGAACACCACGCCGTGGAACGGCGACACCGCCGCCCAGTACAGGTGCCCCAGCAGCCCGCGGGGATGGAACACCGCGCGCTGGGTGAAGATCGTCCGGCCCACCGGGTCTTGGGATACTCGTAACTCCAACCAGGCCAGGCCCGGTACCCGCATCTCGGCGCGCAGCCGCAGCAGGGTCGCCGGTGTCATCTCCTCGACCCGCCACCAGTCCACCGCGTCGCCGATGACCAGGTCGAGCGGGCTGCGACGACCCCGGGACAGGCCGGGTCCACCCCATGCCCGGTCCAACCAGCCGCGGATCGCCCACGCGAGCGGCCACGAGTACCAGCCGTTCTCGCCGCCGATGCGTTCGATGACTCGCCACAACGTCTGCTGCGATGCCCGGACCGGCCTCGACCGCTCGTCCACGTACAGCGAACCGCCCGCCCAGTCGGGGTCGCTGGGCAGCGGGTCGCTGGGCGCACCCGGCTCGGTGGCGCCGGACCACCGGGTGAGGACCTTGGCCTCGCGCACCCGGGCCAGCGCCAACTCGACGGAGCGGTCGAAACCCAACAGGCCCTCGGGTGGGTCGGGCATGATCTCGGCGACCGGGTGGTCGTTCACCACGACCTCGTTGATCAGGCTGGCGACCAGGGGTTGCGCCAACCATGTGGGGATAGGGGTCACGATGCCGATCCAGCGCGAGCTCAGCTGCGGGGTGAGCACGTTGATCGGCAGGATGATGCGGGCACGCAGCCCGGCTACGGCCGTGTATCGCTGCATCATCTGGCGATAGGTGAGGACCTCCGGCCCGCCGATGTCGTAGCCGCCCGCGACCCCGGCGGGCAGCACGGCCGCGGTGACGAGGTAGCGCAGTACGTCGCGCACCGCGATCGGTTGGATCCGGCTGCTCACCCACCGGGGCGTGATCATGATCGGCAGGCGCTCGGACAGGTAGCGGAGCATCTCGAACGACGCCGAACCCGAGCCGATGATCACGGCGGCGCGCAGCACGATGGTCGGCACCCCGGACGCCAGCAGGATCTCGCCGACCTCCTTGCGTGAGCGCAGGTGTGGGCTGAGCTCTTGATGTGCGGGGTAGAGCCCGCCGAGGTAGACGATGCGCGACACCCCGGCGTCGCGGGCGAGGCGGCCGAACTGCAGGGCGGCGATCCGGTCGGTGCTCTCGAAGCGTCGTCCACTGCCGAGGCTGTGCACCAGGTAGTAGGCGACGTCGACGTCCACCAGGGACGCTGCGGTGGCGTCGGCGTCGAGGATGTCGCCGGCGGACACCTCGACCCGGTCGTGCCACGGCGTGGCGCTGAGTTGGTGGGGATTACGGCTGAGTACCCGCACCTGATGACCGGCGTCGAGCAGCTCGGGGACCAGGCGTCCGCCGATGTAGCCGGTCGCCCCGGTGACCAGGACACGTAGTGAGTTCGGCGCTGTCACCCGCTCAGTGTCCTCCGGCGTCCTGGTCGGTGGCCGTCGGTCCCTCGGTTCGTACCCACACCTCGGGTTGGGCGTAGGGGAAGTCGATGTCGGCGCGGTCGAATCCGTCCTTGATCCGGCGGCGCATCTCGCGCGCCACGCCCCACTGTTCCAGCGGGTGGGTCTTGATGATGGTGCGAATGATCATCGAGTCCTTCCCGAAGGCCTCGACGCCCCACACCTCGGGCTCCTCCAAGATGCGCGGGGCGAAGTCGGGATCGGCGTACAGGCCACGGCCCAGGTCGGTGAGCACGCTCATCACGTGGGCGACGTCCTCGGTGTATGCGACCTCCAGGTCGAGCACCACCCGCGACCAGCCCTGGGACATGTTGCCGACCCGGGTCACCTCGCCGTTGCGGACGTGCCAGACGGTGCCGTCGATCGCCCGTAGCCGCGTGGTCCGCAGGCCGACGGCCTCGACGACGCCACTGGCCTCACCCATGTCGATGACGTCGCCGACCCCGAACTGGTCCTCCGCGATCATGAACACGCCGGACACCAGGTCGCTGATCAGCGTCTGGGCGCCGAAGGCCACGGTCAGTCCGACGATTCCGGCGCCCGCCAGCAGTCCGGCGATCTCGACGCCGATCTCGGGCAGGATGACGAACAACGCCAGGGTCCACACCGCCACCGACACCGTGGCAGTCAGCAACGACCCGATCGCGCGGGCGCGTTGGGTGCGACGTTCGGCGGCGATCGGGTCCATGCGATCGACCCGCTCCAGCAGGTCCAGGCGCGACCAGGTGAACCCGCGGCGCCCCGACACCACCCGGTCGACGGTGCGCCGGATCGCGCGGTGGCCGAACCACCGGATCACCAGGGCGGCAACCAGGACAGCGGCGATGAACAACGGCGTGCCCAGGGCGAACGCGATGGCCTCGGCGACGGACTCGCTGCCGACGCGGCGGGCCAACCAGCCGCACGCCGTGTCGTCGGTGGGGCTGCAGGCCAACTCGACGAATCCGAGTGTGGCCAGCGGTGGGGTGGTCACGCCATCACCACGTCAAGCCGGTACGCGCGGCGAGAAAGGCCAACCCCTGCGCCGACAGGGCGACGCCGCGCGACAGCGACCGGGCGCCGTGACCTACCTCGGCCTCGGCCCGGATGAGGATCGGCGCCTCGTCGATGGTGCGTGTCGTGGCGTGCTGGAGTGCCGCGCACAGCTTGCGGGCGTGCAGCGGGTCGACCCGGGTGTCCGAGCCGAACACGGTGAACAGCACCGCCGGATAGGCCGTGCCGGAGACCACCCGGTGGTACGGCGAGTAGGCGTGCAGCCAGGCGAACTGGTCGGGGTCCGCGGCCGTGCCGTACTCCTCGTTCCACGTGGCACCGAGGCCGTGCAGCTCGTAGCGGACCATGTCCAGCAGCGGGGCCGAGCAGAGCACGGCGGCGAAGGCGGCGGGACGCTGGGTCAGGGCGGCCCCGACCAGCAGCCCACCGTTGGACCCACCCGAGACGGCGAGCTGGCCCGGTGTCGTCCACCCCCCGCTGACCAGGGTGTCCGCCGCGGCGAGGAAGTCGTCGAAGACGTTCTGCTTGGCGCCCAGCATCCCGTCGCGATGCCACGCCTCGCCCTCCTCACCTCCACCGCGCAGTTGTGCCGTCGCCCACACCCCGCCGGCTCGGACCCACGCCAGGACGGTCGAGGAGTACCCGGGCGTCAGGCTGATCCCGAAGCCGCCGTACCCGTACAGCACCGTGGGGGAGGGGGTGACGGGGTGGCCTGTCGTGTCGAGGCTGTCGGTGCGGGCCAGTACGACCATCCGCACGGTCGTGCCGTCCGCGCTGAGGTAGGAGATCTGACGTGAGCTGATGGCGGGTCCTGCGGGGGGTTCTCCCGGGGGCAGTGCCCACACGTCCAGGGTGGCCAGGTCGGACGGCGTCGTGGCGGCGACATCCAGGCGCAGGACCCGGGTGGGGGTGACGTCGTCGGTGTACGTCAGCCACGCTTCGCTGCCGCCGCCGGGCCGGGTGTGCAGACCCCCGGCGCTGCCCAGGCCGGGTAGCGGTGGGCAGTCGGGCAACGGGTCCCCGCTGATGGCGTCGTGCAGTGCGAGCTCGGTGATCCCGTGACGGGTGCGCAGGACGGCGAGGACGTCGCCGCCGCCGGGAGTGCGGTCCAGGACGGCGACGTCGGCGAGGACGGCCTCGTCGTCCTCGGTGATCAGGTCACGCCAGTGGTCGACCTCGGGTTCGGCGGGGTCGGCGACGCACAGCCGCCCGCGTGGCGCGTCGAGGTCGGTGAAGGCGTAGAGCCGGTCGTCGCGGCCCACCCACACCGCGTGCTGGGCATCCAGGCCGACCGCCACCGCGCGTAGTGCCGGTGTGTCGGCGTCGGCGTGGTCGGCGCCCAGGTCTGCGAGCCAGACATCGCTGCGGGGGGCGGTGCCGTTGGATGCCGACAGCACCAGCCAGCGACCGTCCGTGCGGGTCCATGCCCCGAAGTAGGTGGTCATCGGTTGGTCCGCGCCGAAGATCAGGACGTCGTCGTCCGTCGAGGTGCCGACGGTGTGCAGCAGGACGCGACGGTGGTACTGCCGTTCGTTGTCGGGGAGGTCTCCGGGTGGCAGGCGCCGGACGTAGTAGAACCGGGTGCTGCCACCTGGGCCGTCGGTGGCGTCGGTGCCGCCGGCGGGGACGCGGGGCAGCCACGCGACGGGGGAGTAGCGGGTTCGGTCGATCGGGCCGTCGACGACCTCGCCGGTGGCGACGTCCAACACCCGCAGTGTGCTCTCCTCGGTGCCGCCCTCCGACAGTTGGACGGCGACCAGGTCACCCTCGCGACTGGGTGACCAGCCATCCATGGTGGTGGTGCCCGAGGGGTCCCAGGCGATGGGGTCGACCAGGACCCGGGTGACCCCGTCCTCGGTGACGGTCAGGACAGGGTGTTCGGCGTCCGGCTCTCGGCGGGTGACGAACATCCGCGATCCCCGCCACGTCGGCGCACCCACCGATCCGGTCCGCAGCAGCGCTCGCACTGTGTCGGTCACCGCCCCGGTGCCCGGCCACGTGTCGCTGACCTGGGTGTACAGGGCGGCCTGGGCGGCAGACCACGCCTCGGTCCGGGGATCAGCAGGATCCTCCAGCCACCGGTACGGGTCGGCGACCGCGACACCGTGCAGGTCGTCGACGAGGTCGAGCCGGTCAGCAGGTGGGTACTGGGGCCGTTCGAGCGACGACGTCACCGCAGCAGCCTAGGCATCTACCCGACCTCCGGTGCGGTCATGCCCGCCGGACGGGCGCGAGCGCCGGGTCGCTACCGAACGTCGAAGGCAACCTGGTCGTCACCACCAAGGCAGCGGGTGTTCGGCGGGGGCAGGTTGTGTCCACGACGTCTGTGCGCAGCGTGTCCATCTGGTGAGGCGCTGGACGGGGACGGTCGCGCTATGTGAGTCGAGACCGGACCGGTTGCTGGCACGTATCGTCGCTGGGTGCGCTTCTGACCAACGAACTGAGAGATGGGGGGGCCGGAGGGCGTTGACGGGGACCATCGACGATTCGACTCCGGTGGCGCGCGCCGTTCATCCAGCGGAGCACGGAGCTGAGGTAAACGATCGACGCGTCACACGTGGCCGAGGTGCTGGACGTGCTCGGGCTCCGCGCGTCTGCTGAGCGTTGTGAGGTCAGAGGTCGAGGGAGAACCCCAGCAGCTGCAGGCCGGGGTAGGGCTGCCAGTCCCGCTCGGGAGCCCGCAGGAACCCGACGCTGGCGTACAACCGATGGGCGGTGGTCATGGCCACCTGCGACGACAACACGACCCGGTCGACCCGGCTGGCCCTCGCACGCTCCAGACACGCCATCACCAGGGCTCGCGCGACACCGCGACCACGGGCTGCCGGCGCGACGCCGAGCATCCGGAACTCCGCCTCCCCGGGGGTGGCCACCTCAGCCCACGGCGACCCCGCCAGCGCAAACGTCACCGATCCGACGAGGACTCCGTGCCGGTCCAGAGCCACCAGGACGTCGGCGGTGTCGGCTCGGGCCCGGGCATTGGCCAGGACGGCCTGGTAGGCGAGATCCGCCATACCGTCCGCTGCGTAGGCCGCCCGGACGCATTCGCCCGCAGCGTCCAATTCGTCGTCCGTGGCCAGCCGGACGACAACCGTGCTGCTGTCCGTCACCGCGACCCGACACCCTCACCGAACACGCACGGAGTCTGCACCCTCGCCGCGCGTCGGCGCCGAACCCCGCCTACCGTTGGCGCCGTACGCCCGACAGCACGATCAACCAGGAGGATCCAGCAATGAGCGACACGAACGAGGGAACCGACGTCCGGTCCGGCCAGACCACCAACATCGCCGACTTCGGCCGGGAGATGTGGTCGTTCCTCACGGGCAAGGGCGCCGCCATCAACTACACCTTCGTCGACATGTTGGTCGAGGTGCCGCGCGAGACCGGCCCCGATTCGCCCCGCGCGGTCTGGCGCCTCGACGGAACACTGCGCATCACGACCAGCGACCAGGACACCAACGGCACCACCCCGTGACACGTCCTGGTCCGGGCGCCACCCTGCGCGTGTTCGCTGACCTCGACGTCTCGGTCACGGCACCGGACGGCTCGGCGACCCAGATCAGGGTGAGGGACAAGGATGGTGAGGTGCTCGTCGACGTGGACGAGCCGCTCACCGTCCTGCGTGCGCTGCCCTCACGATCGGATCTTCGCGCGTTGGCGAGCTATGCACGCAATCGCATGTCCACCGACAACCCCGTGTCCGGGTCCTGGCCGCCGGTTCGGATCCGGACCCGGGGTTACACCCTGGCGGTGGCCCGTCCCGGCCGTGCCCGACCCGGCGGTGTCGTCGCCGCAGCGGCGGTCGTGGCGGTGGCCGGCGTGGCGGGAGTCGCCGCCCTGGTCGCCGTGGCCGTCCGTCAGCTCGTCAGGCATGGGCGACGGCAGTAGTCGACACCGTCGTCCGTGGCGACGAGCGGGTGGTCAGCTGACGAGCACGACCTTTCCACGCTCGCGCGTCGACGCCATGTACTGGAAGGCCTCCACCACCTGGGCGAGCGGGAAGGTGCGCGCGATCGCCACCTCGATCTCGCCCCGGTCGACGAGGGCGACCATCTCGGCCAGGACCTCGGCCGTCGAACCCTCGGCGCTGCCGTCGCTCTTGACGCCGTATCGCTGAGCTGCGGCGAAGTCGACGATGGTGTTCACCCGCGTCGCGTCGATGTCGAGGTCGTTGATCGCCAGCTCGACGTAGCCATGACCCGAGGCGTCGATCAGCGCGTCGACGCGGTCACTGACCGACCGGATCCGCTCGAGCACACCATCGCCGTAGGCAACCGGCAGGGCGCCGCGCGCGGCCAGCCACTCGAGGTCGCGCTCGCCGGCCACGGCGATCACTCGGGCGCCACGGAACTGCAGGAGTTGCACCACCAGCGAGCCGACGGCGCCCCCCGCGCCCGACACGACCACCGTTTCGCCGGCAGCCACGTCGACTGCCCGAACGGCCGCCCATGCCGTGGTGCCCGCCACGAACAGCGAACCCGCAACCTCCCATGCCATACCCGCCGGCTTGGGAAGGAGGTTGGTCACGTCGACCGCGATCAGCTCGGCATGACTGGATCGGGTGTCCACCCAGCCCAGCACCTCGTCACCGACGGCGAAAGCGTCGACGTCAGGGCCGAGTGAGACAACGGTTCCGGCGAGATCGCTGCCCTCGCCCGTCGGAAAGGTCGTCGGGAACATGAATTCGAGCGCACCCGACCGGATCTTGTCCTCGCCAGGATTGATGCTGGCCGCCCGCATCCGGACGAGAACCTGTCCCGGGCCCGGGACCGGCGGATCGACCGCCACGACCGTGAGCACCTCCAGGCCGCCGAATTCGCTGAACCGCACTGCCTGTGCCATGTCGTCTCCCGTTGGTCGTCGCTTACGAGTCGTGTCCCGCGAGGCGTGTCCCGCGAGCGTCGACACCGGTTTCCCACCGGTGCAAGACTGCCCAACACGGGACCCGTCCGGATGCTTCCGGCGGCGCGACTGAGACGTCGCAATGGGTCGTTTCCTACTACGCCCTCCGATGGAGGCCTACCTACGATTCGCCCGTGACCAGGCGCCTTCGAACGATCGTCATCACGGCGGCTGCGGTGCTCGTGGGCCTCACCGGGGTCGCCATGGCCGCACCGGGCCGGGCCGAGTTCACGACAGTCTCGATCGTGGAGTCGACGACCACCGAGAGCCCGTCCGGACGCGCCACGTCCCTGCGGACGACGCTGCGGGCCACGACTGCCCCCACCGCCCCGGCCACGGCGGTGTCGACCTCAGCCACCACCTCGGCCACGCCGGTCGGCGCGACGACGCCGACGACCGTGGTGCCGCCACCACCCGCAGCCACTCCCGTTCCGGCTGTGCCCCCACCGGCACCCGTCGGCGCTCCGGCACCGGCCATCAGCTCGAAGAAGGGCGCAGCCCTCGGCGAGGAGTACCCCGGCAACGCCACCTCGCTGCCCGCGTCCGGCGTCTCCTGGCTGTACAACTGGTCGCCGCGCCCGCCGGACACCTCGGGGATGGCCGGTGTCGAATTCGTCCCCATGATCTGGGGCGCCGCCAATGTCAACCCGCAGACCCTGGCTGCGGCCCAGGCCTCAGGAGACACCCTCCTCGGGTTCAACGAGCCCGACCTCGCAGGCCAGGCCGAAATGTCGGTGGAGGAGGCGCTCGACCTCTGGCCGCAGCTGGAGGGGACCGGGATGCGCCTGGTCAGTCCAGCCGTCGCCTTCGGCGGGGCGGACCCGGGCGGCTGGTTGGACCGGTTCATGTCCGGGGCGACACAACGCGGTTATCGCGTCGACGCCATCGCCGTCCACTGGTACGGCGGGGACTTCGACTCCACCCGCTCGACCGGTTACCTCCGTGACTATCTGACCCAGGTCCATCAACGCTACGGAAAGCCGATCTGGCTCACGGAGTACGCCCTCATCGATTTCAGCCGGGGCGCGGCGATGCCGACTCCCGAGGCGCAGAGCGAGTTCATCGCCGAGTCGACGGAGATGCTGCAAAGTCTGGCCTTCGTCGAGCGGTACGCCTGGTTCTCGCACACCACCCCCGACAGTGGGGGCCTGGGCACGGGCCTCTTCGGAGTGGACGGTGTGCCGACGCCGATGGGACTCGCCTACAGCAGCGCAGGCTGAGACCGATCGCGCCCGGCCCTCCCGGGCAACTTTCGCGGTCGGGTGATGAGGATCGGTCAGGGTCTGCGAGACTCTCGACAGTGGACGCGGAAGACCACTTTGTGGAGCCCGAAGCCGGTCCGGATCATGACGTCGTCCTGACCGACGATGCCCTGACCGAGGACCTGATCCAACTGGCGCATGCCTACGGGATAGCCACCGAGTTCTGGGACTGGCAGGGCCATCATGTCGATGTCTCACCGGCCACGATCCGTGCCGTCCTGGGTGCATTGGAGGTCGACACCTCGGATGCGACGGCCGTGGCCGACGCGGCTCGCGACATCTCCGAACGGCCGTGGCGTCATGTCCTCCCGACGATCAGTGTGGTCCGCGAGGGCGTGTCGGCCGATGTTCTCGTCCACGTCCCGATGGGCACGACCATCAAGGCCTCGATCGACCTCGAAATCGCTGACGGCGGATTCGACGAGGCGGCCCGCGACATCAGCATCGCGACCGGGACACCTGACAACCGCCTGATCGACGGCGTCCTGATCGAGGCCCATCGCCTGGTCCTGGCGAAGGACCTGCCGCTGGGTTGGCACCGCCTGGTCGTCGAGGTCACGGTCGTCGACGTCACCACCGGTGAGGCCGTCACCGAGACGTCGACAGCGCCACTGGTGGTCACGCCGCAGACGGTCCCCATGCCTGCGTCGCTGATTCAGCGCCGTCAGTGGGGCTTCATGACCCAGCTTTACCAGGTGCGCTCGGAAGCCTCATGGGGTCACGGCGACCTGGCCGACCTGGCCGAGATCGCCACCTGGTCGGCGCGGGCCCACGACGCCGGGTTCATCCTGGTCAACCCGTTGCACGCGGCCGAGCCGGCGCCGCCCATCGAGGCATCGCCGTACCTCCCGGCAACGCGGCGTTTCGTCAGCCCGCTCTACATCCGCGTCGAGGACATCCGTGAGACGGCGTACCTGCCTGCGTCGGACCGGGCCGTGATCGAATGGCACGCCGAAGAACTGCGCGAGCTCAACCGGGCGGACGTGCAGATCGACCGCGACCTGGTGTGGGAGGCCAAGTCCGCCGCGCTGGAGCGGGTCTTCGCGGTCTCGCGTTCGCCGGCCCGACAAGCGGCATTCGACGCGTTCTGCATCCGCGAGGGCAGTGGCCTGCTGGACTGGGCGACCTGGTGTGCGCTGCGCGAGCAGTACGCGTTGCCGCCGTCTCGCTGGCCCGCTCACGTCGCGCGACCGGACCTGCCCGCCGTCGCGGACGTTCGCGACGAACTGGGTCGCCGGGTGCAGTTCCACTGCTGGTTGCAGTGGATCCTCGACGAGCAGCTCGCGGCGGCCCAGCGTGCCGCGATCGAGGCAGGGATGTCGCTGGGCATCGTGCACGACCTGGCCGTCGGTGTGCACCCCGACGGCGCCGACACCTGGGCGCTGGCCGATGCCCTGGCCTCGGGTGTCACGGTCGGTGCGCCGCCGGACGCGTTCAACCAGCAGGGCCAGGACTGGTCACAGCCACCGTGGCGGCCGGACGCCCTGGCCGAGATGGGCTACGCGCCCTACCGCGACATGCTGCGCTCGGTCCTGCGCCACTGCGGCGGGATCCGGGTCGACCACATCATCGGCCTGTTCCGGTTGTGGTGGGTGCCCTCGGGAAGCGACCCTGCGGCCGGTACCTACGTTCGCTACGACCACGAGGCCCTGATCGGCATCCTGGCGCTGGAGGCCGCCCGGGCCGGTGCCGTCGTCGTCGGGGAGGACCT
>JANNOG010000128.1:0-15131 GCA_031398915.1 Micrococcales bacterium
GCCGTCGAACGGTAAGTGGGCCCACGGCCGCCGGGTTCCCTCGCGAGCTTGCGAGCGGAGGGGGTGGCTGGGGATTAGTGGAACTGGCCTTCTTCGGTGGATCCCACCAGGGCCAGCGTGGATGCGTTCGGGTTGAGCGCAGTAGCGATGTCGTCGAAGTAGCCGGTGCCGACTTCGCGCTGGTGCTTGGTCGCGGTGTAGCCGCGGGACTCGGAGGCGAATTCCTTTTCCTGCAGCTCGACGTAGGCGCTCATGCCTTCACGGGCGTAACCGTGGGCGAGATCGAACATCGAGTAATTCAGGGCGTGGAAGCCGGCCAGGGTGATGAACTGGAAGCGGTAGCCCATCGCGGCCAGCTCGGTCTGGAACTTGGCGATCTGGTCGGCGTCGAGGTGTGCGCTCCAGTTGAAGGACGGGGAGCAGTTGTACGCCAGCATCTTGCCCGGGTACTGGGCGTGGACGGCCTCGGCCACGGTGCGGGCGAATTCGAGGTCCGGGGTCCCGGTCTCGACCCACATCAGGTCCGAGTAGGGGGCGTAGGCCAGGCAGCGGGCCAGCACGGGCTCGATCCCGTTGCGGACTCGGTAGAAGCCCTCGGCGGTGCGCTCGCCCGTGCTGAACCGGGCGTCGCGCTCGTCCACGTCGGTGGTCAGCAGCGTGGCGGCCAGGGCGTCGGTGCGAGCGACGATGAGGGTCGGGACGTCCAGGACGTCTGCGGCCAGCCGGGCCGCATTGAGGGTGCGGATGTGCTGCTGGGTCGGAATCAGCACCTTGCCGCCCAGGTGGCCGCACTTCTTCTCGCTGGCGAGCTGGTCCTCCCAGTGCACCCCTGCGGCGCCCGCGACGATCATCTGCTTCATCAGCTCGAACGCGTTGAGGGGTCCGCCGAATCCGGCCTCGGCGTCCGCGACGATCGGCGCGAACCAATCGGTGGGCCCGGTTGCGGCACCCTCGGCGTGGGCGATCTGGTCGGCACGTGCCAGCGCGTTGTTGATCCGGCGCACCACGGCGGGAACCGAGTTGGCGGGGTACAACGACTGGTCCGGGTACGTCTGACCCGACAGGTTCGCATCGGCGGCGACCTGCCAGCCGGACAGGTAGATCGCATCGAGTCCGGCCTTGACCATCTGCACGGCCTGACCGCCGGTGAGAGCTCCCAGAGCCGGCACGAAGGTCCGGGCTTCGAGCATGGACCACAGTCGCTCGGCGCCGCGCCTGGCCAGGGTCGCCTCCTCCGTCAGGCTGCCGCGCAGTCGCACGACGTCGTCGCTGGAGTAGGTGCGCTCGATGCCTGCCCAGCGTGGGTCGGTGTCCCATCGGGTGCGCAGCTGCTCGGCGGTGACTGGACGGGGTTGGGGGTCGGTCATGACGGGCGTCCTCTCTGACGGGCCGCGCACGAACGTGGCGGTTGTCTGCGATCGTGACCCACTTCTGGCCGAAGTTTCTGCCCATCCACTTGATAAAAATCACGAAAATTCCGCTACCGTCACTTCATGACTGCCGACTATGTGACGCTCGCCACAACCGAGGATCAGGGCGGCGTCGACTCCCTCACTCTGGGCCGGCGGGTGCGGCACCTACGGCGCGAACGCCACTGGACGCTCGCCGAGCTGGGGCACCAGTGCGGGCTCACACCCGGTCAGTTGTCGCTGGTCGAGAACGGCAAGCGTGAACCTCGGCTGTCGCATCTGACCCGGATCGCCGCCGCACTGGGCACGACGGCCGCGTCCCTGCTGGGCCCCGATGCGCCGTCGGAGCGGGCCGCGCTGGAGATCGCGTGGGAACGCGCGTCCAGAACCCCGCTCTACACCGCTCTCGGTCTGCCGAACGTCAAGGCAGGGCCCCGGCTGCCGACCGAAGTGCTGCACGCGTTGCTGGGCCTCTACGGCGAGGTGGTGCGCCGGGCCACGATCTCGGCCGCGACACCGGAGGAGGCCCGCCGGGCCAACCGCGAGCTACGCCGGGCCATGCGCCGCCGGGACAACTACTACGACGAGATCGAACAGGAGGCCACCGCGCTGTTGGCTGCCGTCCGGCACACGGCAGGTCCGCTGTCGGTACGCGGCCTCGCCGGGGTGGCCGAGCACCTCGGATTCGCGATTCATCGCGTCGGTGCCCTGCCGCACTCCACCCGATCGGTGACCGACATGCGCCATCAGCGGATCTACGTCGAGGCGGGTGGCTCGGGCGGGCACGACGAACGCACCGTGGTGCTGCAGACCCTCGGACACTTCGTGCTGCGCCACACCGACCCGACCGACTACGCCGATTTCCTCCGCCAGCGGGTCGAGTCGAACTACTTCGCCGCCGCGATGCTGGTGCCCGAGCGGGCGGCGGTCCCGTTGCTGACCGATGCCAAGCGGCGCCGCGAGCTGGACGTGCAAGACCTCCGGGACGCATTCGCCGTCTCGCAGGAGACTGCCGCGCACCGGTTCACCAACCTGGCCACCCGACACCTCGGCCTGCCGGTGCACTTCATGCGGGTCGACCGAAGCGGTGTCATCCAGAAGGCGTACGAGAACGACGGCGTGGCCTTTCCCACCGACCCGACCGGGGCGATCGAGGGCCAACCCGTGTGCCGGCACTGGACGTCACGTGTGGTGTTCACCGCCACCGACGGCAGCGAGCCGTACCACCAGTACACCGACACCCCATCCGGGACCTTCTGGTGCAGCGCGCATCTGGAGACCGGGCGCGGTCGCGACGTGTCGATCGCCGTGGGCGTCCCCTACGCGCACGTCCGGTGGTTTCGAGGCCGCGACACCACCGAGCGATCGGTCTCGCGGTGCCCGGACGAGTCGTGCTGTCGGCTGCCCCCTGCTGGACTGGCCGAGCAGTGGCATGGATACTCGTGGCCGAGTGCCCGCGCCCAGTCGCACGTCCTGGCTGCCCTTCCGCCCGGCACGTTCCCGGGCGTGGACGACACCGAGGTGTACGAGTTCCTGTCCCGGCACAGTGGTTCGGTCGGTTCCCGACACGGTGGTTCGGTCGGTGACTGAGGAGGTTTCGGCGCCCTCTCAGCACTGACGAAACCCAGGGTTCACCTGGGCGGGTGATTCGTCACATGCGTGTCATCACACGCACGCCGGTGCGAAACACGGAGGATGAACCTTTAGCGCACTAGTTCGGCCGGGCCACTGGGTCCGCGACTCGAAAGGTGCCACCACACATGGAAGTCGACAACGGAACCACCGCCTGGCTGTTGAGCGCCGCATCGATGGTGCTGCTCATGCTGCCCGGCCTCGCCCTGTTCTACGGCGGCATGAACCGCGCCCGCGGCATCCTCAACATGATGATGATGAGCTTCGGCTCGCTGGCCCTCGTCGGCGTGCTGTGGGTGCTCTACGGCTACTCGGTGGCCTTCGGGGCCTCCCAGAACGGGATCATCGGCGACCCGACGCAATTCGCCGGCTTCAAGGGAGTGCTGGCCGAGACCGCCGTCACCGCCGGCCTGCCCGACACGGTCTTCGCCGGATTCCAGGCGGGCTTCGCCGTCATCACCGTGGCGCTGATCTCGGGCGCCATCGCCGACCGGGCCAAGTTCTCGGCCTGGATGGTCTTCGTCGGAGCGTGGGCCACCCTGGTCTACTTCCCGGTCGCGCACTGGGTGTTCGCCTTCCAGGGCTTCGACGACGCCGCCGGCGCCTACACCGCGGGCGGCTGGATCGGCTTCGATCTCGCCACCATCGACCTCGCGGGCGGCACAGCAGTCCACATCAACGCGGGTGCCGCAGCCCTGGCTCTGGCCCTCGTCCTCGGGCGCCGGAAGGGTTTCGGCGCCGAGCCGATGCGGCCCAACAACCTGCCCCTGGTCATGCTGGGTGCCGGCATCCTGTTCTTCGGGTGGTTCGGATTCAACGTCGCGTCGACCCTGGGCGTCGGCTTCAACTCCGGATACATCTGGATCAACACGTTCGTGGCCACCTGCGCGGCGATGCTCGGTTGGCTGGTGGTCGAGCGGTTGCGTGACGGTAAGTCCACGTCGTTGGGCGCCGCGTCCGGTGCCATCGCCGGCCTCGTCGCGATCACGCCCGGGTGCGGTGCCGTGACCCCGGTCGGTGCGATATTCATCGGTCTCATCTCGGGCGTGGTCTGCGCCTTCGCCGTCGGCCTGAAGTACAAGCTCAAGTACGACGACTCTCTCGACGTCGTGGGCATCCACCTGGTGGGTGGCCTGCTGGGCACGATCCTCATCGCGTTCTTCGCCAGCGACGCCGCGGTCTACTACGGCCAGAACGGGCTGTTCTACGGTGGTGGTGGCGACCTGTTCTTCAAGCAGATCGTCGGTGCCATTGCCGTGATGGCGTACTCGTTCGTCATCGCCTTCATCATCGGGTTCATCATCGACAAGACGATGGGCTTCCGGATCAGCGAAGAAGACGAACTCGAAGGTATCGACTTCACCGAACACGCCGAGAACGCCTACGAATTGACCGGTCGCGCCGGTGGATCATTCACATCGTCCCGCCCCACGACCACGTCAGAGGTGTCCTCGTGAAGCTAGTCACCGCAGTCGTCAAGCCACACAAGCTCGATGACGTCAAGAACGCGCTCGAAACCCAGGGCGTCCAGGGAATGACCGTCTCCGAGGCGTCCGGCTACGGCCGTCAGAAGGGCCACACCGAGGTCTACCGCGGTGCCGAGTACACGTCGGACCTGGTGCCCAAGGTCCGCGTCGAGGTGCTGGTCGACGACGCGGATGTCAGCGAGGTCGTCGACGCGATCGTTCGGGCGTCCCAGTCCGGACGCATCGGCGACGGCAAGGTGTGGGTCAGCCCGGTCGACGATGTGATCCGGGTTCGTACCGGTGAGCACGGCACCGACGCGATCTGAGCCTGCGTGACTGTTCCGGAGGGCCGTGAGCCGCTCGCCGATCTTCGACGAGAGCGGTTTGCGGCCCTCCGGTCCACCGGTACCGGCCAGGCTCGTCGCCTGGCCCATGCCGCCCTCCTGGTCCACCGGTTGCGCCTGGTGTGGGACGCGGCCCTGCTCAGCACCGGCTTGGCGCGTGATGTGGGCGCCGTCCCGGACGGCGGGACCGGAGCGTCGTCCTCACTCGACAGTCCGCTGCTCGACGGTCCGCTGCTGGATCGGGCACCGCTGGACGATCCGCTGCTCGGCAACCGGGCGCTCGCTGGTAGGCCGATCGATGCTCGACCGGAAGTCCTCGGGCCACCGGGCATCGCGTTGGCGATGGTGGGCAGTCTGGCCAGGTCGGAGGCCGGACCGGCCAGTGACGTCGACCTGGTCCTGTTGCACGAGGGGCGCCACGTCCCGCCCGCCAAGCTCTCCGAACTCGCCGATGCCCTGTGGTACCCGCTGTGGGACGGGGGCCTGCGGCTCGACCACTCGGTACGCACCATCGCCGCGTGCCGCGAGGTGGCTGCCACCGACCTGGGCGCCGCCGTCGGGCTGCTCGACCTGGCCCTGGTGGGTGGCGACCCTGCCCTGGTCACCCGCACCCGTGCCGCGCTGTATCGGGATTGGCGTGATGCCGCGAGGCGTCGACTGCCGCACATCGTCGAGGCCACCGCAGAGCGCGGTCGTCGCCACGGCGAGTTGGCCCACCTGCTGGAGCCCGACCTCAAGGAGGCCCGCGGTGGGTTGATGGACGTCACGACGCTGCGCGCCCTGTCGTCGTCGTGGCTGACGGATCGCCCGCGCGGTGACGTCGACGCTGCCCTGGCGGCACTGCTGGACATCCGCGACGCGGTCCATGTCGTCACCGGCCGGCCCGGCAACCGGCTGGGATTGGCCGACCAGGACGTCGTCGCGTCGGTGGTGGGCGACCCCGACGCCGACGAGCTCCTGGCACGCGTCGCCGAGGCGGGGCGCACCGTGGCACATGCGCTGGACACCACGATCCGCCGCGCCCGGCAGTCCCTCCCGCGGCGGCGACTGGCGTCGATGCCGCGCCGGCCTCGACTGCGTCCGCTGGGCCACGGCATGGTGGAACACGACGGTGAAATCGTGTTGGGCAGCGCATCGCAGGTGATCACCGATCCGCTGCTGGCCCTGCGAGCTGCGGCGACGGCGGTGCGGACCGGGCTGCCGCTGTCTCCGGTGACCGTCGCGAACCTGGCCGATGCCGAGGTCCGGCTGGACGAGCCCTGGCCCAGCGCGGCCCGTGACTCCCTGTTGGAGACCCTGTCGGGCGGGCAGGCGCTGGTTCCGGTGTGGAATGCCCTGGACCTCGAGGGCCTGGTGTCCACGTGGATTCCGGAGTGGGCGGCGGTCCGCAATCGTCCGCAACGCAATGCGGTCCACCGGTTCACCGTCGATCGTCACCTCGTCGAGACCTGCGTGCAGGCGCAGCCGTTCCTGCGCGAGGTGTCGCGCCCGGACCTGTTGCTGCTGGCCTGCCTGCTGCACGACATCGGCAAGCTTCCCGGTGCCGTCGACCACTCCAGCGTCGGTGCCCCGATCGCCCTACGGATCGCCTACCGCCTCGGCGTCGACCGGTTGGACGCCGAGATCGTGTCCCGCCTGGTCCGCGAGCACCTCACCCTGATCGAGTTGGCCACCCGCCGTGACCCCGACGACACCCAGACCGTGTCGGGTCTGGTGGCCGCCGTCGAAGGCCGCGACGACATTCTCACCATGCTGCGGGTTCTCACCGAGGCGGATGCCCTCGCCACCGGACCTGCCGCCTGGAGCCCGTGG
The DNA here is from genome assembly GCA_031398915.1 of Micrococcales bacterium. Taxonomy (GTDB): domain Bacteria; phylum Actinomycetota; class Actinomycetes; order Actinomycetales; family JBBAYJ01; genus JANNOG01. The sequence goes on from JANNOG010000128.1 coordinate 6,664, forward strand.
AAGGCACGCCTGGTCGACGACCTGGTGACCCGCGCGCGCGCCGTGATGGACGGGTCCGAGCCACCGGGCCCGGCGCCGTTGACCCCGCTCGAGGAATCCGCTGTCACCCGGGTACGCGACAGCGGTGCGATCGAGCTGTCCAGCGGGCCGATGGACGGCCTGCACGTCGTCACCGTGATCGCCCCGGACCGCACCGGCCTGTTCGCCGACATCGCCGGCTTGTTGGCAGCCCACCGGCTGGTGGTGCGCTCGGCCCTGATCCGCACCGTCGACGACGTCGCGGTGGACACCTGGTGGGTGGAGAATCCGTCCGGAGATGCGCCCGACGCCGGGGTGCTGCGCCGTGACCTCGATCGGGTGGCAGGGGGCGACGAGGGCTTACTGGCCAGACTGGCTTCACGCGATGCGTCGTACCGACCGATCAGCGGAGCCGCGATCCATCCCAGGGTGATGCTGGTGCCCGGCGCCAGCGACCTCGCCACCGTCGTCGAGGTGCGCGCCCTGGACCGGCCCGGGCTGCTGCGCTCACTCGGCGTCGCGGTGGCCGAGGCCGGTATCGACATCCGATCGGCGCACGTCGCCACCCATGCCGGGCAGGCCGTCGACGTGCTGTACCTGTCGGACGCGCAGACCGGCAACGCCCTCTCGCCCCCCCGCGTGGGTGCCATCATCGCGTCCCTGGTCGAGGCCGCCGATGGCGAATCACCCCAGTCGCCGGCTGGCTAGCCTTCGGGTCGTGCCGGGTCGTGACGTAGCCCGACTGCTCGCCCTGGTTGCCCTGATCGGCAGCTACCTCTCGGCAGTGGGGCTGCGGCAGCTGTGGACGGTCCGGGCGAGTACGTACGACCTGGTGATCTACGACCAGGGGATACGCGCCTACAGTCGATTCGACCCACCGGTGGCGATCTCGATGGGGGTACGCAGCGGTCTCGGGCCCGACTTCACCCTGCTGGGCGATCACTTCTCGCCGGTGCTGGCCCTCCTTGCTCCGCTGTACTGGATCTACGACAGTCCGGCGACGCTGGTCGTCGCCCAGGGACTGCTGCTCGCGACCGGGGCGATCCCGTTGTGGTTGATCACCCGACGTCACCTCGGCACCGTCGCCGCCTACCTGGTCGCCGTCGGCTACGGGCTGTCCTGGCCGCTGGCGAAGGCCGCCGGCTTCGACTTCCACGAGGTCGCCTTCGCCCCGCTGCTGACCGGGCTCCTGCTGGAGAGGTTTCTCGCCTGGCGTGCCGGGTCGGCGCGGACGTGGCACGTGGTCACGGCCGGAGTGGCACTGGCCTGCGTCAAGGAGGACATGGGCCTGTTGCTCGCCGGGTTCGGTCTGGCCGTGGTCGTCATCGGCCTGCGGCAGTGGCGCACCGGACGAGGTGAGCGGACAGGGCGCGGGGTGACGACGCTGGGGGTCGGATTCGTCCTGGGGGGTCTGGGGTGGACCGCCGTGGCCACCGCGGTGGTCATCCCGGCGATGGGTGGTCGCCTCGGCGCCGACTGGCGCTACACCCAGTTCGGTGCGACGCCGCGCGAGGCGCTGGTCACCATGCTCGGCGACCCACTCGCCGTTGCCGGCGAACTGGTGACCCCGCAGATCAAGGTCCTCACCCTGGTCCTGCTCGGCCTCCTCACGCTCGGCTCGTCCGCGGTGTCGCCCTGGGTTCTGATGGTAGTGCCGTTGCTCGCTGCCAGGCTGCTGGCCACGCAGCCCGCATGGTGGTCTCCCGACTATCACTACAACGCATTCCTGGTGGTGCCGCTGCTGGTGGCCGGAGTGGACGGGATCGACCGGGTCGCCCGGTGGCTGGCGGGCGAGCGGGCCCGGCGGGTGACCATCACGTGGTCGGCACTGATCGCCGTGGTCGCTGTGATCGCCCTGCCTCGCCTGGGTGACCTGACATGGCTGACCCCCGACGGCTGGCGTCGTGACGCCCACGCCGTCGCGGGTCTGCAGGCGGCGGCGCGGATTCCCGACGGGGTGCTGGTCGAGGCGCCCAACTCGCTGGGGCCGCAGTTGACCTCACGCACCCGAGTCCTGCTGCTGGACTACACCCAGCGAGACACCCCGTGGGTCATCGTCGACACGGCCGTCCGGCAGTTTCCGTTCTGCACCCTGGACGACCAACGTGAGCGGGCTGCCGCCCTGCAACGGCAGGGCTACCAGGTGATGGCCGTGTCCGATGACTACGTGGTGCTGCACGACCCGACGGCTGAGGCCGACCTGGCCGCGCCCGCTGCGCCCAGTCCCTGCCGCTAGATGCGATGAGCAGGTAGCCTGGCCTCCCGCCTACTTGACAAGGGACGTGCGTGTTCGCCTCTCTGTCCGACCGCCTGACCGCCACGTTCAAGACGCTGCGCGGCAAGGGCCGCCTGTCTGCCGCTGACGTCGACGCGACCGTTCGTCAGATCCGCCTCGCGCTGCTCGACGCCGACGTCGCCCTGCCGGTGGTGCGTCAGTTCACCGCCGCCATCCGGGAACGCGCCCTCGGTGAGGAGGTGTCGAAGGCCCTCAATCCCGGCCAGCAGGTCGTCAAGATCGTCCATGAGGAGCTCGTCGCGATCCTCGGTGGCGAGTCGCGTCGACTGACCCTGGCCAAGACCGCCCCGACGGTCATCCTGCTGGCCGGGTTGCAGGGCGCCGGCAAGACGACGGCAGCCGGCAAGCTCGGTCTGTGGCTTCGAGGACAGGGCCATGCACCGTTACTGGTGGCGTGCGACCTGCAGCGGCCCAACGCGGTCACCCAGCTGGCCATCGTGGCCCAGCAGGCAGGTGTCGCCAGCTTCACTCCGGAGCCGGGCAACGGCATCGGTGACCCGATCGATGTCGCCCGCCGCGGCCTGGAGTACGCCCGCGCTCGTGGTCACGACGTCGTCGTCGTCGACACGGCCGGTCGATTGGGTGTCGACGCCGCGCTGATGGCTCAGGCGGCGGCGATCCGAGATGTCGTGCGACCCGACGAGACCCTGTTCGTCCTCGACGCGATGACCGGTCAGGACGCGGCTGCGACCGCGAAGGCGTTCCTGGACGGCGTCGGCCTCACCGGCGTGATCATGAGCAAGCTGGACGGTGACGCGCGCGGTGGGGCGGCCCTGTCGGTGGCCACGATCACGGGTCGCCCGATCCTGTTCGCCTCGACCGGCGAGAAACTGGCCGACTTCGAGGTCTTCCACCCCGATCGGATGGCGGGGCGGATCCTCGACATGGGTGACGTCCTCACCCTGATCGAACAGGCCGAGAAGGCATTCGACGCCGAACAGACCGCCAAGCTGGTCGACAAGGTCACGGCCGGAGAGGACTTCACCCTCGAGGATTTCCTCGAACAACTGCAGGCCGTCAAGAAGATGGGCCCGCTCAAGAACATGCTCAAGATGTTGCCGGGCATGGGCGAATTGAAGGACCAACTGGACAATGTCGACGAGCGTGAGTTCGACCGGGTCGAGGCCATCGTCCGGTCCATGACCCCGCAGGAACGCCGGACTCCCAAGATCCTCAACGGGTCGCGCCGTGCCCGGATCGCGCGCGGTTCGGGCGTGCGGGTCAGTGACGTGAACTCGATGATCGATCGGTTCGGTGAGGCGCAGAAGATGATGCGCCAGATGCGCCGCGGCGGGGGGATGCCGGGTCTGCCCGGGATGGGTGGCCCCGCCGGAGTCGGCCCCGGTAAGCGCGGCGCGAAGGCCCGCAAGGGCAAACAGCGCCAGACCGCCAAGTCCGGTAACCCCGCCAAGCGGGCCGAGCAGGAGCGCGGCGCGATCCCCGGGCCCGATGCGCCACCGTCGTCTCCTGGGTCCGCGTTCGGTCGCCCCACCTCAGGCGGCTCGTCATTCGGAGCCCCGACCGATTGGAGGCCCGGCTCAGGCGGTCCCGGGTGAGCACGTGGCGGCTGCGCGGTCCGGTCCGGATCGACGCGGATCACGAGGTCGCCGAGGTGTGGGTGATCGACGATCGGATCTCGTTCGACCGTCCCAGGGGTGAGCTGACCGGGACGATCGAGGGTGTCGTCATCCCCGGCCTGGTGGACGCCCACTGTCATATCGGGCTGATCGCCGAGGGCGCAGCAGATGCGGCGACGACGCTGGCTCAGGCACGCGCCGACCGCGACGCCGGGGTGCTGCTGGTTCGCGACGCCGGGTCTCCGGCGGACACCCGGTGGCTGGACGAACACCCGGACCTGCCGGAGATCATTCGGGCGGGTCGACACATCGGGCGGACCCGCCGGTATCTGCGCGACGTCTCGATCGAGGTGGAACCCGAACTGCTCGTCGCCGAGGTGACCCGTCAGGCCGCGCGCGGCGACGGCTGGGTCAAGGTGGTCGGCGACTGGATCGATCGCGACGCCGGCGACCTCATGCCGTGCTGGCCGGGCGATGTCCTGAAGCCCGCGATCGATGCGGCACATGCGGCAGGGGCACGGGTGACCGCGCACTGTTTCGGCGCCGAGGCGCTACCCGACCTGATCGCCGCGGGAATCGACGGGATCGAGCACGGCACCGGATTCACCGCCGACACGATCGCTGCGGCGGCGGCGTCCGGAGTGGCCGTCGTGCCGACCCTGATGCAGATCGACACCTTCCCCGAGCTGGCGGACGCCGGGCAGCGGAAGTTCCCGGTGTGGGCGGCGCGGATGCGCGATCTCCACCGACGTCGCCTCGAGACCGTCGACGCCCTGTGGCACGCCGGTGTCCCCCTGTTCGCCGGCACGGACGCGGGCACGGTGCACGCCCACGGTCAGATCAGCGCCGAGATCGCCCTGCTGGCCGGCGTTCTGGGGGATCGGGTCGCCGCTGTCGGGTCTGCGTCGTGGGCTGCCCGTGAGTGGTTGGGCCGACCGGGCATCACCGAGGGCGCCCCTGCCGACCTCGTCGTGTTCGACGGTGACCCGACGCTCGATCTGGCAGTCCTCGGGACACCCAGGGCGGTCATTCGCGGCGGTGTCGTCGTCGCTGGGCGCTGATCGGGGCCAGACACGCCGTGGCGTCTGGCACAATCGGCAGGCGAAACGTCGTCCGCGGTCCCTCTCACCGCGCTCGGGCGTGTCCACGAACCCGATCCGCCTGGACCCCCACCCCGGTACGTCGGGCTCACCCCAGCAGAAACAGGAGAACGTCGGCTCGTGGCTGTGAAGATCCGTCTGAAGCGGATGGGCAAGATCCGCGCCCCTTATTACCGTGTCGTCGTCGCCGATTCGCGGACCAAGCGAGACGGTCGCGCCATCGAGGAGATCGGCAAGTACCACCCCACCGAGGAGCCCTCGCTCATCGACATCAACTCCGAGCGAGCGCTGTACTGGCTCGGCGTCGGCGCTCAGCCCACCGAACAGGTCGAGGCGCTACTCAAGGTCACCGGTGACTGGCAGAAGCATCACGGTCTGCCCGGTACCGAGGGCACGCTCCGCTTCAAGGCGCCCAAGCCGGACCGGAAGGCGCTGTACGAGTCGGCCATGCGTGAGTCCGGTGGTGAGCCCACCACCTCGGCGACCACCCCCCGCGCCAAGAAGGCCAAGGCCGCTGCCGCACCTGATCCCGCGGTGGCTGCTGTTGCCGAGGCGGCGGTTCCCGTGGCTGCGGCTCCCGAGGCCGCGGTTCCCGGGGCTGCGGCTCCCGAGGCCGCGGTGCCTGACGCAGCTCCAGCCGTTGCCCCGAGCGAGACCACTGCTGCCGAGGCCGCCCCTGCCACGGTGGACCAGGAAGCTCCGGTCGCCGAGGCGAAGGCCGACAGCGAGACCGGGACGGCCTGAGTGCTCGCGGACGCAGTCGAACACCTCGTCCGCGGCATCGTGTCCCACCCCGACGAGGTCCGAGTGGACGTCAAGGACTCGCGTCGAGGCGCCATGATCCGGGTGAGCGTGCACCCGGACGACGTCGGGAAGGTCATCGGGCGGACCGGTCGCACGGCGACAGCGCTGCGGACCGTGGTCAACGCGCTCAATGACGAGGCCGGCGGTGTCCGGCTGGACATCGTCGACGTCGACGGCCGTTGACCGAGCGGGTCAATCTGGTCGTGGGCCGGATCGGTCGTGCTCACGGGTTGCGCGGCGAGGTGTCGGTGGCCGTCCGGACCGACGACGTCGATCGCCGTTTCGTCGTCGGCACCCGGCTGGCGACCGAGCCTGACCGGGGTGCGCTCCTCATCCTCGCCACCCGAGTCCACCAGGGCCGCCTTCTCGTCGCCTTCGACGGAGTCGTGGACCGGACCCAGGCCGAGGCGCTCAGCGAGACCGACCTGCTGGTCGACGTCACGGACGAGGCCGCCGCCGAGACCTCGGACGACGCCTGGTTCATCCACCAGCTCGTCGGATGCCGCGCCGAGACCCCCGACGGCGTCGAGCTGGGCGTCGTCACCGGCGTCGCCCCGGCGGCCGCACAAGACCTGCTGGTCGTGCGCAGCGCCGGGCGCGACGTCCTCGTCCCGTTCGTGACGGCCCTCGTGCCGGTGGTCGACGTGGCCAACGGCAGGGTCGTGATCGACCCACCCGGAGGTCTGTTCGATGAGTGAGGGTCGCCCTCCTCGGTTGCGCATCGACGTGGTGACGATCTTCCCCGAGTACCTCAGCCCGCTGTCGCTGTCGCTGCTCGGCAAGGCGTCCGGTGCCGGGATCGTCAGCTACCACGTGCACGACCTGCGCGATGTCACGACGGACCCCCACCGCAGCGTGGACGACGCGCCGTTCGGCGGGGGTGCGGGAATGCTGATGACCGCGCAGCCGTGGCTCGAGGCGATCGATCGGGTGACGGCAGCGGGGCGCGAATCCCTCGGTCCCGACGCCACGCCTCACATCCTGGTGCCCACCCCGGCTGGGTACTCGTTCACGCAGAGCCTCGCCAGCCGATTCAGCACGGCGGGCTGGCTGGTGGTGGCCTGCGGTCGGTACGAGGGAATCGACGAAAGGGTGCTCGACGAGCTCGCCGATCGAGGGCCGTTGACGCCGCTGAGTATCGGTGACTACGTCCTGGCGGGTGGTGAGGTTGCGGCGCTGGTGGTCATCGAGGCCGTCACCCGGTTGTTGCCCGGGGTACTGGGCAACGCGGCCAGCCTGAGCGAGGAGAGCCACGTCGACGGCCTCTTGGAGTATCCGGCCTACACCCGCCCGGCGCAGTGGCGTGGCCGCGCCGTTCCCGCCGTCCTCACCAGCGGTGATCACGCCCGGATCGCGCGCTGGCGCCGGGAACAATCGCTGGCTCGCACTGCGGCCCGCCGCCCGGACCTGCTGGCGCGAATCCCGCCGGGTCACTTCGACGAGGCCGACCTACGTGTCCTGGCTGAGCTGGGCTGGAGTCCCGACGACGCGGGTGTCGCCCCGTCCTGAGGGTGATCCACAGGTCGCTGTGTCACACTCTGGCAGCCGCACCCGCCGCAGGGGGGCGTCTCCATCCGACTGATTGCCCGCAGCCGTACGTCGCTGTGCCTACTACCGGTTCCGCCGGTTGATCTGCGTCCTGCGGCGCTGATCGGGAAGGTCTCGTGCCATGCACATCCTCGATTCACTCGACGCCCAGTCGCTCCGCGACGACGTACCGGAGTTTCGTGCCGGCGACACCCTCAAGGTGCACGTCCGGGTCATCGAAGGGTCACGTTCCCGGGTCCAGATCTTCCAGGGCGTAGCCATCCGGCTCTCCGGCGGCGGGGTCGGTGAGACCTTCACCGTCCGGAAGGTGAGCTTCGGTGTGGGCGTGGAACGCACGTTCCCCCGCCACAGCCCGGTCATCGAGAAGATCGAGGTCGTCACCCGCGGTGCCGTGCGCCGCGCGAAGCTGTACTACCTCCGTGATCGTCGCGGCAAGGCCGCCAAGATCCGCGAACGCCGGGAGACGATCCCGTCGCAGGCGTGACGCGAGTGCAGCGCCTGGCGACGTCGGTCACCCTGACCGCTACCACTCCGATCGGCGATAGGAGAACCTATGGCTACTCATGAGCAGCGGTTCCTCACCCGTCGTGAGCGGCGCCTGGCCGAGGCCTCCGAACCCGAAGCGTCCCTCGGCTGGCAGAGCGCTGCAGTGGAGGAGATTCCACTCACCACGTCCAGGCCGGGGCCGTTTCCCGGCCCACCACGATCGGCACCCCCCGCGGCGCGAACCTCGGTCGACGTCGTTCCGTTCACGGTGCGACCGCCGCATCGGCCGGCGGTGCCGGGGCCTTTCGCGAACGTGTCCACCACGCCCGCACCGGGTGGAGAGGGTGTCGCGCCCGATGATCCGACGGCCCTCCCTGCGACGTCTGGTCGCCGACCCAGTGAAGGGGCATCGACGCAGATGAGCTCACCTCCGAAGCCGCCACCGCCCTCCATGGGCAGACGCCTGCTGCGCGACGTGCGCGAGATCCTGGGCACCGTCGCGGTCGCGCTCGGGATCGCGATCGTGATCAAGACCTTCCTGGTCCAGCCTTTCAAGATCCCCTCCCAGTCCATGCAGGACACCCTGCAGATCGGGGACAGGGTTCTGGTCAGCAAGCTGGAACCCGGGCCGCTGTCGCT
>JANNOG010000001.1:0-43420 GCA_031398915.1 Micrococcales bacterium
TGCCGAGTACCACGGGTCCCCCGAACGCAAGCTCGGGACCGCGCGGATCACGGAAGGATCCGCGTCGGACCCAGCCGACATCGCTCGTGCCACGGGGTGAGCGGCTCTACCAGACGCTGCGAGCGCCCTCGGCGGCTCACCGAACTGTCCTGCGGCGCGCAGCCCACGCCCAGAACCGTCCGGGACCAGCAGTCCACCTGCGGCGGCGCCCAGAGCGGGGCGCACGGCAGTTACCACGAGGGCCGAGACGTCCTCGACGGTCGACGCCCCTCCCAACCGGCTGGTCAACCGCTGCAGCGTGGCGAGACGACCACCCGCATCCAGCGCCTCGGTCAACAATCGCACCCGCTCGAGTGCGTCCCCCACCCGGTCGGCGATCACTGACACCGTCTCGTCCGCCAGATCGTCCGCAGGCTCAGCGCCCCGGTGCTCGACCACCAGGAGCCCGATCACCCCGAGGCGCCCCATCAGCGGTGCCACGACACGAGCCACCCGTGAGGGAGTCGTCCCCACCATGGTCTGGCCCGCCGCCACCGCGTATGCCAGGTCAGGGTCGTCATCGAGGGACAGCCGGCGAAAGGTGGCGGGAACGTCCCGAAGATCCATCCCGCCGTCGGTCAGCAGGTCCACCCACCGCCCGTCCGGCACGGCGGCGGTATCCCGCAGGTACAGCGCTCGACGACTGCCCCCCAAGGCCGCCGTGGCGTGCTGCTGCCACGCCCGAGCGATCTCGTGCCGAGAGGTCGCCGCCGACAACGCTGCGGTCAGGTCACGAACCCGCGCGAATTGGTCGGCCACCTGCCTGGTCGACTCGCGGGCCTGACGCTCGGCAACGGTGCGCAACTCGGCGCGGTCCCGACCTGCGACCTCGACCGCCAACAGCCACGCCGACAGCACCGCCACGAAGATGAAGAGCTTGAGATACACCAGCCCGACGGCGGGAGACCCGCCCACGTCCGGCCATGGACCGTAGCCCTGGGCGGTCAGCAGGTCCAAGATCACCGCCATGACCAACCCACCGGTGAAGACGCCCCGGACCCCGAGTCGCAGCCCGGCCCACAACAGCGCAGCCATCGGCAGGTACGAGACCGGTCGGACGCCCGTCGCGAACAGCACCAGGCTGAGGACGGTGACGCTGAACAGCACGGCTGCCCACTCCCACCGGGTGCCGCACTGCGATTCGCCCGCCGGACCGGGCCGCCAGGCGATCAGGGTTGCGCCGACCACCAGCACGCCCAGGCTGTCTCCGGTCCACCACAGGGCGAAGCCGATCACCGGGTCGACCGCCGACGCCGCCTCGGTGACCGTCCCCATCGTGACGGCGGTACCGATGGCGGCACCGACTGCCGGACCGATGATCAGAGCGGCCACGGCGAACCGCAGCATGCCGGTACGCGTCGCCAACCCACGCCCTTCACCGTTCCACCGACGCAGCAGGGCGGCTCCGACGATGGGCTCGGCCACGTTCGCCAGGACGAAGCCGGCTGTGGCCGACGGCGACGCACCATTGCGAATGTTGACGAGCGTCTCGCCGATGACGATCGCTGCGATGACGACGGGCCAGCGCCGAACCGCGATCAGCGCCAGCGCGGCCAGCGAGACACCGGCGGGTGGGAAGAATGCCGGTGTCCCGTATTCACCACCGAATGGGCCGAGAGCCAATTCCCCGCCGAGGACGTACAGCCCGAGAACCGCACCGAACAACCAGAGGTCCGCTCGACGCGATGGCGACGCCTCGGTCGGGTTCAGTCCCGACACCAGGGTGGTCGCCATGTCGGAAAGATATCGGCCGACGCAACCCCTGGTGATCAGCCAGTTCGGCGCACCGACATGACGACCTTGCGCTCACCCCAGTACGCGCACGCCGTGACGGCGCCCTGCTCGGGACCCGGCGCCGGTTCGGGGCCCGACGTGCGATGCACGCTGGGTAAACTCAGCCGTGACCCGTCGGGTAGCAGCGATTTGACGGCGCCGCCGACCACATTCGCCAATTCACCCATGGCATCGTCGATATCGTCCTCGGTCACACCACTTCCGACCGCCCCACCGAGCATTCTTTCGGTGACCAGCTGAGCACTGTCGCGGGCCAGATTCAACGAGACGAGCAGCGGCACCTGGCCGCTCACCCAGACCTCGGCCACGACCGCCTCGTGGTCGACGGGGGCCTGGTGGTCGACGACCGCCTGGTGGTCGACGGTCGCGACACCGTCGTCACAGCCCGGAACCAGCTCGGCCCACGGGTCGACAAATGACACCCAGGCTGCCCCGAGCACGTCGACCAGGATATCCGGGTCGATCATGTCGATGGTCATGCGCCCGTCACCGCCGGAAGGTCGAGGACGTCGAGCAGTGCCAACTTGGACAGCAGGTCATCGGGCGAGAAGGGCTTCATCAGGTACTCGTCGGCTCCCGCTCGCAGCGCATCCTCGATCCGGGAGTACTCACTCTCTGTCGTGATCATGATGAGTCGGACCTCGGCCCAGCGCGGGTCGTCGCGGACCTGCTGGACGAAGCTCAGTCCGTCCATCACCGGCATGTTCCAATCCACCGTCGCGACCGCGGGCGGGTGTCCGGCGCCGGCCAGAGACCCCAGCACGTCCAGCGCCTCCTGACCGTCACCCGCCTCGGCGCAGGTGAATCCGGCGGCCGTCAGTGTGGCGGTCACGATGCGCCGCATCGTCCGGGAGTCGTCCACGACCAGTGCGTACATGGGTCAGCGTCCTCCCGTCGAGTTGGTGGGCACAGTGCCTGCAGACGTCCGTTGGTCGGGTACGGGGCCCGGGCCGGGCCGCCACATCGGCGCGGCACCGACCAGCTCACGACGCCAGTCGTCGGTGACTCCCAGCGTGGTCTCCGCCCCACCCAGGATCAGATAACCGTCGGGTCGGATCGTCGCGTGCATCCGATCGAGTACGTCGATCTTGGTCTGTACGTCGAAATAGATGAGGACGTTGCGAAGGAAGATCACGTCGAACTGACCCGGCGAGGCGAACGGGCGGGCGACGTTGAGCGCCTCCCAGCGCACCATGGCGCGTAGCTCCGGCACCACCTCCCACTCGGTCCCGCTGCGGCGCAGCCATTTGACCAGTCGAGTGGCCGGCAGGCCGCGGTTCACCTCGAGTTGGGAGTAGCGACCCGAGCGGGCCTGCTCGACGATTCGACGGGAGACGTCGGTGCCGAGGATGTCCACGGTCCACCCGTGGGGTACGACGTCACGACACAGCATCGCGACCGAGTACGCCTCCTGACCCGACGAGCATCCGGCAGACCAGATCCGTAGCCGACGTTCGGTGGCGCGCTCGCGCACCAACCGCTCGAGCACGGTCGCGCCGAGCGCATCGAAGGGTGTCTTGTCGCGAAACCACGAGGTCTCGTTGACCAGCAGAGCTTCGATGATCGCCACACAGACCCGGTGATCTCCACCGCGCGCGACAGCCACCAGGGTCTCGGCGTCGGCGAACTCGAATCGGCGGGCCAGCGACGACAGCCGTGAGTCGATGAGGTACTCCTTGCCGTCGATCGCGTTCGCCGCCTCACGACGGAGGAGGTCTCGGACCCAGTCGAGATCGGATTCGCACAGACCAGGAGCACGAGGCGCGCTGACCGCCCGTGGCGGCGTCGGCTGCGCGATGCCGATCCCGGTGTCCAGCTGCCCCATGTCTAGCTGATCGACCGGTGCTCCAGCGGACTTGACGGCTGTCGCGGGTGACGAGCCGACGGACCAGGACACGGTCGCCCTCCTCAGATCCGGAACCCGGCGACGACCGAGGTCAGGGACGCACTGAGGGCACCGAAGTCGGCTGCCTCCTGGGTTGCCGCCGTCGCGAAGTGAGTGGACTTACCGGCGGCCAGCGTGACGACTCCCAGACCCGCAGCCATGTCGGTCGATCGGACCGCAGCCTCGTCGAGTGATCGACCCATCTCGGCGGTGGTGGCGGTCTGTTCCTCGACGGCCGACGCGATCGACGTCTGGATGTCATTGATCCGACCGATGATGTCGGTGATCTCGGTGATGGCGGCCACCACGTCGCCGGTGTCGGCCTGGATCGCCGCCACCCGGGCGCTGATCGCCTCGGTGGCGGCAGCCGTCTGCGTGGCCAACCCCTTGACCTCGGTCGCCACCACTGCGAAGCCCAGTCCCGCCTCCCCGGCGCGAGCCGCCTCGATGGTGGCATTGAGGGCCAACAGGTTGGTCTGGCGTGCGATGGACGTGATGACCTTGACCACCTCACCGATGAGGGCGGACGACTCGCCCAGCCGATGAACGGTGCGGTTGGCGTCTCCGGCGACCTCGACGGCATCACTCGCGACCCGGGCGGCGTCCTGGGCGCTCTCGGCGATCTCGCGGATCGACGAGCCCATCTGATCGACACCGGTGACGACGGTCGTGATGTTGCGGGTGACGTCGTCCGCGGCTCGGGTCACACCCTGCAGTTGCAGCGACGACTCCTCGACGCTGGTCACCACGGTCACCGTCGACTCGGTGAGCGACGCGCTGCCCTCGGCCAGGCGGTGGGCGCCCGACTGGACCTCACCCAGGGTTTCACGCAGCCGCTCGTTGAGCGTGCCGATGCTGATCACGATCCGGCCGATCTCGTCGCGACGGTCGGTGGTGGCGGGGACGGAGAGATCGCCGGCCGCGATACGTTCCAACGCCTCGACGGCCTCGCGCAACGGCACCTGCAGGCTGCGGCTCAGCAGGGCGACGGCGCTGATCGGTAGGAGAACAGCCGTGATCAGGCATACGACGAAGCCGATGAGGGCGTCGCGGGTGGCCTCGTCGGCGCGCGCCTCGGAGACCTCCACGGCATCGTCCAGCGCCCCGCGGACACGATCGAACGCGGCCCGGAGCTCGGTGGCGGGCGCGTCGGGCGACGCAGAGATGCGTTCCAGTTCGGTGACGGCAGGAACGACTGTCGGGGCGAACTCGAGTCCGCCGAGACCCAGGGCTTCGAGCTGCTGGGTGAGTTCGTACGCCGCCTCGTCGTCGCCGATGGCCTCGTCGTCGAAGTCGTTGAGGATGACGACCGCCTGCACCACGGTCTGCTGGTCCTGGTAGGCATCACGTTGTCCGGTCAGCGAGGTCAAGCCGACCAGCGTGAGGATGACCGTCGAGGTCAGGCAGACGGCAGCCAAGCTCAACAGCTTGAGCGGCAAACTCACGTCGTCGAAACTGCCCACCCTCACCACTCGACTCCCCCCAGGTCTTCGGCGACGGCCGGGTCGAGGACCAACATCAAGCAGTCGCCCACCACGGCAGTGGCCGACAGGTAACGAGCAGCCTGGGTCGCGACGCTGCTGGGCACGCGGTCGTGGTCGGCGCCTGGAACGTCGACGACCGATTCGATCCTGTCGACCGACAACCCGACCAACCCTTTGCGTGCCCGAACGATGACCGTCATCGGTGACTCGCCGACGGGTAGGCCCAGGGTCGCGGCCAGATGAACCACGGGGACGATCTCGCCACGTAGCCGGGTGAGACCGCGGATCGCAGCCGGAGCCAATGGGACGTGCCGAATGGGAACCCGACCGATGACCTGATGGACCACGCCGGCGTCGAGGCCGACGACATGGCCGCCGACCAGGAACGTGCAATAGCGAACGTCAGGCATGGACACCAGCGGCCTCCGATACCAATCGGTCCACGTCGACGACCTCGATGACCCGCTCGTCGGTGAGGATGTGGGCCGGCGCCCCCGGCCAGGCCCCCTCTGACCTCGCGCTCTCGACGATGTCGACCACGGCCAGGACGCGCAGCGCCACTCGCTGTCCTCGCAGGCGACAGACCACGACTGCCGCATGGGGGTCGATCGGGGCGCCCCCGGTCAGGTCGATCAACAGGACGGCCTCGGCGCCGAGACGCACCACGAGTGAGTCGCCGACGCGATCGATGTCGCTGGACGCCACCTCGGCCAGGCGTTCCACGAGGCTCAGTGCGATCGCGACCCGATCGTCCGAGCGGACCGTGACGACGACGAACTCGTCATCCGGAACGGGAACGTGACGGGTGATCGATCGTTGAGCGGGAATGGCCGGGTTGTTCGGCTGGATGCCGGTCGAGATGGGTGCCCGCAGCCCGTGCCGGTCGGCGACCCTGGCCAGGTCGAGCACCAGGGCGATCTGGCCGTCGCCCAGCACCGCCGCGCCGGAGAACACGTCCAGGGTGCGCAACGGCCCGGCCAATGGTTTGACGACGATCTCTTGGGTGTCGACCACATCGTCGACCAGCAGGCCTACCACGGCACCGCCCGCGGACACCACGACCAGCAGCCGTGGGGCGTCATCGGGCACTGTCGACGGACCGCCGAATACGACGCCCAGGTCCAGTACGGGGACCAGGGACCCTCGCCACCGGTGCATCGGCGCGCCCGCGACCAGTTCGACCGGCATCCGCTCGGCCGCCGGATCGACGTCCACCAGATCGAGGACATGGGTCAGACCCAGGGCATACGGCAGCCCTGCCTGAGTCACGATCAGGGTGGCCGCGATGGCCAGGGTCAGCGGCGCCCGCAGCCTGATCCGCGATCCCTGGCCCAGGGTCGTGTGCACCTCGACGGTGCCGCCGACCCGCTCCAGACCTGCGCGGACCACGTCCAGGCCGACACCCCGACCAGACACCGTGGTCACGGCGGCTGCAGTCGAGAATCCAGGCCTGAAGATCAGGTCCAGCACCTCGTCCTGCGTCAGCCTGTCGAGATCGGCCGCACTCACCAAGCCCTGATCGAGCGCTCGGGCCGCGATCGCGGTACGGGATATCCCCGCCCCGTCGTCGACGATGTCCAACACGATCTCGCCGACGACGTGCCCCGCACGCAGCGTGACCGTGCCGCGTGGCGGCTTGCCGGCTGCGACGCGGACTGCCGGGGATTCGATGCCATGATCGACGGCGTTGCGGACCAGATGCACCAGCGGGTCGCGAACGGCGTCGAGCAAGGCACGGTCGACCTCGGTATCGCGCCCCTCGACCACCAGATCGACCTGTTTGCCGCACGCCAGCGACACGTCTCGGACCACGCGAGGCAACGTCGCCCATACCTGCCCGACGGGCTGCAATCGGGCCCGCATGACGGATTCCTGCAGCTCGGTCGTGATGAGGTTCAACCGCAGCGCGGTTGCGACCGCCACCGAGTCGGCATCGACGTGGGCCTGACGGACCAGCTGGTTGCGGGTGACGACCAGCTCGCCGACCAGACGCATGAGGGTGTCGAGAACTGCGATATCCACCCGGACGGAGGACGCCCGGACGGAGGACTCGCGCACCAACGACTCCAGTACCTCCGGCGCGGGTGTCGGCGCCGTTGAGATCGCTGGTGACAGCTCTCGTGAGGACTCAGGTGAGGAAGCTGGTGACGGCACGGCGACGGTCGCGGTGTCGGGGGCTACCGCCCCTGCGATTGTGACCTCGTCGTCGCCGAGCACCGAATTCAGGCACGCCATGATGGGCTGGACCTCGTAGCCGGCATCGCTGCCGGTCTGTTCGATCCGCTCCAGCATCGCCCGCGTGACGTCCAACAGGTGGAGCAGTGCGTCGATCCGCGCCTGCGTCACCATGAGGTCACCACTGCGAAGTCGGGCCAGCAGGTTCTCGCCCGAGTGCGACACCGCTTCGAGGACTGTGAACGCCAGGAAGCCGCTGGTGCCCTTGATGGTGTGGACAGCGCGAAAGACGCCGTCCAACAGGTCCGTTGCGCCAGGGTCGGCTTCTAGTTGGACCAGGTCATCGTCGAGGCGGTCCAGACTCTCGTGGGACTCGACGATGAACTCGTCGACGATCCCGTCCAGGTCACCCACCGACGCCTCCCTGCGGAACGCGCCCACGCACGCCCCTCGTCAGGAGTCATCGGAGAGCGAAGATCAGCCCTTGAGGGCTCGCCTCACCCCTTGAGGCCACCGGCCAACAGGCCGCGGACGAAATACCGCTGCAAGAAGAGGAACACCAGCATGGGGACGATGATCGAGACGAAGGCGCCCGCGGTGAGGCGCTCCCAGTCCTGACCGCGGCTACCAGCCAATTCCGCGACTCGAACGGTCAAGGGGGCGATGGCAGAGTTGTCCGAGAAGATGAGGCCGACCAACAGGTCGTTCCATGTCCAGAGGAATTGGAAGATCCCGAATGCCGCGATCGCCGGGGTGATCAGCGGCAGGATGATCGACCGGAAGATGCGGGCGTGGCTGGCACCGTCCACCCGCGCCGCCTCGATGAGCGAGCGGGGCAGCTCGGACATGAAGTTGTGCAGCAGGAAGATGGCCAACGGCAGAGCGAACACCGTGTGCGCGAACCACACGCGGATGGCCGTCCATTCGTCGGTCAATCCCAGACCGCCCGGAAAGAGCGTGAGGCCCGCGACCTCACCGTTGGTGAAGAATCGAAGCAGCGGAATCAGTGCCATCTGGAGCGGCACGATCTGGAGCGCGAAGATCCCGACGAACAACAGGTCCCGACCCTTGAAGTCCATCCATGCCAGCGCATAGGCCGCCAGGGTGGCGAACAGCAACGGGAACAACACCGACGGAATGACGATGACGAACGAGTTGACGAAGTACTCCGCGAGCTGGCCGGAGTTCGAGCTGGAGCTGAACAGCACCTCGTTGTAGTTGTCCAGCGTGAATCCGGGGTTCCACGGCAAGGTCCACCAACCGGTATTGGTCAACTCGTTCTCGGGCCTGAACGACGAGATGAACAGACCGAACGTGGGCAACGTCCACAGCACCGCGATGGTCACGGCAGCGATCGACGCATACGGATTGGACAGCGCCTTGCGGGCCCGCGACGACGAGGACTCCCTGGGCGGCGCCGGGGTCTTGGGTGGCGGTGCGGACACAACAGGTGGGGCGGTCGTGGTCATCGGATCTCCCTCTGCTGGTTGAGGAGGCGCACCTGGTACACGACGATCGGGATGACCAGCGCGAACAGTAGAACGGCGAGGGCGGCGCCCTGACCCGGTTGGTTCTGTCGGAACGCCTGGTTGTACAGCTCGTTCGCGACAACCGACGTGTTGAACTGCCCGCCCGTCATGGTCCGAACGATGTCGAACACCTTGAGGGTGGTGATGGTGATCGTGGCGAGGACGACCACCAGGGCGGGTCGGATCGACGGCAGGGTGATGAAGAAGAAGCGCTGGACCGGTGAGGTCCCGTCGATCTTGGCGGCCTCGACGATGTCGTCCGGGATGCCCTTGATCGCGGCCGATAGGACCACCATGGCGAATCCCGCCTGCACCCAGATCATGACCGCGATCAGCAATAACGTGTTGAGAGCGAGGCTGTCGTTGTTCAGCAGCTGCTGCGGCGGACCTCCCGCGGCGGCGATGATCGCATTGACCACCCCGATCTGTTCCTTGTCCTCGGGGCGGTAGGCGTAGACGAACTTCCAGATGATTCCCGCGCCCACGAAGGAGATGGCCATCGGAAGGAAGACCAGCGTCTTGGCGAAGGCCTCGCCGCGTGTCTTGTCCACCAGCACGGCATAGACCAGGCCAACCGCGGTGGCCAGGAGAGGCACGATGATCACCCAGAGTGCCGTGTTGCGGAGCGTGATGAGAGCGGTCTGCTGGGTGAAAATCCACTGGAAGTTGTCCAGCCCGACGAATGTGCTCTCGTCGGCCCCGAAGAAGGCCAGGACAAAGGTCCGGACGGCCGGCACGATGAGGCCGATGAGCAACAACAGCACGGTGGGACCGAGGAACAGGGCTATCTGCCACCGCTCTTTGCTGCGGCCGCGGCCGATGTCCGAGACAGCGATGATGATTGCGGTCACGATCAGCCAGGCCAGCACCCCCACGCCCAAGACCGTGAGTTTGGTCCCTACTTCTTCCACAGGCTTGCCCTTCGTCAATGAGGGACGAACCTCGTCATCGAGGTGCGGTACGACTGGTCTGGCAGTGGTGATCTCGAGTGTGGAGCCAACTCACTCAGGTGTGCAAGACGGGCGCGTCCATCGGTAGGTCACCGTGGGACGCGCCCGTCTCTATTGCTCGTTCAACAGTGCTCGTGCACTTGCGGTCAGCTAGCCGGCCAGGAGTCCTCGATGTTGGCCAGCATGGCGTCCGTCTCGACGCTGCCGTTGATCCAGTCCGTCGCGTTCTTCCAGAACGATCCGGCGCCGACCTCGGCCGGCATCAGGTCCGAAGCGTCGAAGCGGAAGGTGGCGTCGGGGTCCTGCAGGATCTCGACGGACAGGACGTCGATCGGGTTGGCGACGTTCGCCACGTCGAGGCCCTGGTTGGCTGAGATCCAGTTACCGAGGGAGGCCTTGGCGTTGGCGAACTCGGCTGTCGCCATGTACGTCTGCACCGCGACGGTCTCGGGGTTGTCGTTGAATGCGGTCACGAACTCGCCGCCGCCCAGGACGGGGCGGTCGCCGTCGTCGTTGATGGTCGGCAGGTAGAACGCGAACACGTCGCCGTCCTCGGCGACGACGACGTCGTCACCCCACTGGTTGGCGTAGAAGGACGCCTGACGGTGCATGGCGCACTCGCCCGCGAGGATGGGCAGGCCGCCCTCCTGGAACGGGGTGATGGTGATCGAGCGAACGTCGCCCAGGCCACCGTTGACGTATTCCTCGTTCTTGAGGATGTTCTCGACGCGCTCGGCAGCCGAGACGATCGCGGGGTCGTTGAACGGGATCTCGTGGGCCACCCACTGGTCGTAGACGTCCGCGCCGTTCTCACGCAGCATCACGTCCTCGAACCAGTCGGTCACCACCCAGCCGGTGGCGTCGCCGGACTCGATACCCGCACACCACGGCTTGATGCCGGTGGCCGCGATCTCGTCGGACAGCGCGAGCATGTCGTCCCACGTCTCGGGGATCTCGTAGCCGTTGTCGCTGAAGTACGACGGCGAGTACCAGACGAACGACTTGACGTTGGCGCCCAGCGGCGCCGCGTAGAACGTGTCGTCGACGGTGCCGTACGCCTTCCAGTCCTCGCCCCAACCCTCGTCCACCAGTGCGGTGACGGCGTCCGGTGCCGGCACCGGGTACTCGTCGGCGGCAAGGGTGGCCAGCAGGCCGGGCTGCGGAATGGTGGCGATGTCGGGCAGGTCGCCGCCCTGGGCGCGGACCTGGAGCTGGGCCTCGAACTCGCCCGTCCCGTTCCACTCGATGGTCAGGCCGGTGCATTCCTCGAAGTCCGCGAAGGACTCCTTGAACAGGTCGGCTTCGACGTCGCGGATCGACGAGTAGATCTCGACGTCGCCGCCGTCGAAGGTGCCGTACGTCTCGTATTCGGCGCAGTCGGCGTTGGCCGCTGCGTCGCCGGATGCGTCGCCGGATGCGTCGGTGGAACCGGTGTCGCTGCTGTCACCACATGCGGCGACGACGAGCGAGACGCTCAGTGCGGTAGCGAAGACTGTTGCCCCGCTGCGCCAGGTGCGTGCTGCCATTGGACGTCCTCCTGGACTCTCTGTGCCGGTCTACCCGACAATGACATGCAAGCGTTTACATCGTCAGGAATCAAGGGCTAGACCCCGGTTGACCGTAACGATTCGGATACATGCCTGTTTCTCAGCTGGCATCTACGGCCGGCGCGGCGGTGCTGCCGCGCACCAGGAGTTCGGTGGCGAAGTACTGGATCACCCCCGTCGGGTGCAGCTCGTCGACAGGTCGGGGCGGAATTCCCGGTGTGGCCAACCCGGCCAGCAACCACCGGGTCGCGGCCTCGGCCTGCTCGCCGACGGGATTGACGATGGTGGTCAGATCGTGAAGCTCGGCGTGCGGGTGATCGTCGACACCGATGACGGAGATCTGCTGCGGAACTCGGACCCCGGCCAGGTGCATCTCGTGGAGGACGCCGATCGCGACCTCGTCGCTGCAGCACACCAGACCGGTCGGCAGGTCGCCCTCGGCGAGCAACTGCCTCGCGCATCGGCGGCCCTCGGCAACGGTGAGGTCCGACCCGATGGGTGGGCCCACCTCGGCTCCGACGGAACCGGCCAGCGCGTCGCAGAAACCCCGATAACGCTCGCGCGGCGGGGTCCAATCCACCTCTTGCTGGTCATGACCGACGAAGCGGAGCCGCCGGTGGCCCAGGTCGAGCAGGTGTTGCGTGGCCTGCACCCCGACGGCGTGGTCGTCGATGCCCACGATCGGGAGCCCGGGCACCACCGGGCCGATGCACACCAACTCTTGGCCGAGACCCTGCAGCAGGGTGACCTCGGCCGCGACCATGGGCAGGCTGAGCACGATGGTCGCGTCGACCCGCTTGCGCAGCAGTTCCGTCTCCAGCTGCGGACGCCACGGTGGTACCCCCGCCATCGGCCCCGGTGAGGCGCGTTGACCAGGCGGCATGATGATCAACAGGACGTCGTAGCCGTAGGTGCGCAGGATCGCCTCGATGGTCTCGATGGCTACCGAGAAGAACCACTTCGCCACATGGGGAGTGATCAGGCCGATGGCCCGGGTCCGCCCGCTGGCCAGGCTGACCGCCGCGGCCGAAGGAACGTAGCCCAACTCCATGGCCGCGTCCTGCACTCGCACCCGAGTGGGCTCGGCCACCGACGACAGGCCCCGCAGGGCGCGCGACACCGTGGCTGTTGATACCCCTGTCGCCCGGGCCACGTCTTCGATCGACGCCACGATCCGCCTCTCTGCCGAGGAGCTGATTGTGCCCCCGACAGACGAGCCTTCCAGACAGGCCGCTGTCGGCGTCAGGCCGGGACGGGCACCGGGGTGCGGTCGATGGCCAGTCGGACGGTGGACACCAACGTCTGTTTGGTGGCCGCTCGGGACCGGGCATCGGTATATCGGAGTGGGACGTGGTCACCGATTCCGAGAGCGTCACGCACCTCGTCGAGATGATGCCGGGCGATACCGTCGAAGCAGTTGACCGCGACGACGAACGGCAAACCTCGATCCTCGAAGTAGTCGACTGCCGCGAAACACTGGTCCAGACGTGACGTGTCGACCAGGACGACCGCCCCGATCGCGCCGCGTACCAGGTCATCCCACATGAACAGGAACCTGTCCTGCCCCGGTGTACCGAACAGGTACAGCCACAGATCACCCGGCAGAATGACGCGACCGAAGTCCATCGCGACGGTTGTCGACGTCTTTCGGGATTCGGCCACCCCGGCGTCGTCGATACCGACCGAATGCTCGGTCATCGCCGCCTCGGTCGAGAGTGGCTCGATATCGGAGATCGAGCCGATAAAGGTGGTCTTGCCCACCGCGAATCCCCCGGCGACGACAATCTTGACCGGAACCGGTGGGGGCGGCGACGATTCCGCGGTGCGGCCCGGCTGATGGCCTGCAGTGGCGGGCGGGGAGTCAGATCGAGGAGATGCCATCGAGCACACTTTCGAGAATGTCGAGGCCCAGGCCGGCCTCGCCCTGGGCTGGTCGGCGCCCGACCTGAACTCGACCACGATCGAGGAGGTCGGCCACGACGATCCGGACGACGCCGACCGGCACCCGCAGTCGGGCGCTCAGTTCGGCGACGGATTGATAGGTGGTCGCCGTCAGATGGAGGATGCGTCGCTCCTCGGTGGTGAGATGTTCGGCACTGACGGTGGAGGTCGACGGATCGGGCAGTACCCCTCGGATGAGCGCCTCCAGGGACAGGTCGATCCCCTCCGGGATCCGGGTCCGACCGGCCACCATCGCGTAGGGCCGCACCACCCCCCACCCTTCTGCCCCGCGCAGGTCGGGTGCACCGCGCACGTCGGGTGGATCGCCGGCGGCGTTCATCGCAGCGGCAATCCGGCGCGGAGCCGGCCGATCAGCTGTGGAGTGAGCGCCTGCTCCGCCCGGCTGACCAGCAGCGCCATCTCGTAGCCGATCACCCCTACGTCACAACCGAGGTCTGCCACGACGGCGAGCACCGACCCGTCCGACACCGCCATGGTCAGCAGGAATGCGTCGTCCATCTCGACCACTGCCTGCCGGACCCCGCCCGCATGCAGGTGACGGGCAGCTCCGCGGGTCAGCGCCGAGATTCCACTGACGATGGCCGACAGCTGGTCGGCGTCGACCCTCTCCAGCTGCTGCGACATCGCCATCAGCAGGCCGTCCGCAGAGACCACCACGGTGTGACGGACCCGCGGAACGGTCGTCGTGAAGGTGTCCAACAGCCACCCGAAGTCGGTGGTGTCAGTGCTCACCTGGGTCACGATCAGCTCCTCTGCGGGTTGGGGTCGCCGGGACCGGGAGTCTCGGCCTTCGACTCTGATCGGGTGGCCGCGGCCGGCTCTGAAGCACGATCACGGCGCTGTAACGGAGTTGCGGCAGGTTCATGCGCCGCCGGCCGGTACGTGGACAACATGCTCAGCTCGGACAAGGCCTGCGAGGCGACGGCGGAGCGCGTGCTGGGCGCGTCCGGCACGCCACGACGCGCCCGACGACTCAGGACCGGGGCGTCACCGTCTGCCACGTCGGTGGTCGGCCGGAACGAGGCGAACACGGCGGCACGATCAGCCGGGTCCGCGGCTGCGGCGGGTGACGACCCGGGTGGCAATCGGGGTCGGTCGCGGCGTCGGCGGGGCATGTCCAGGCCGTGCGGCAGGACCGTCGGGCTCAGTGGCCGATCGGGTGCGCTCACCTGCCGAGGCACGGATACCGGTGCCGTGATGCCGACCGATACAGACCCGATGGCGGGCGCCGGTGTCTGCGGCGTCACCGGGGCAACAACGCTCGGTGCGGACGGCTCGATCAACGAGGCCGGCAGCGTCACCTGGACCCGGGTGCCGCCGTGCGGGACCGACGTGATGGCTACCCGCGCTCCCAGTCGACGCGCCAGGCGGCCCACCACGTGGAACCCGAGTCGCGCCTCTGCGGCCAGGTCGTCGGCGTGCGACCCGTGGATCTGGTCGAGGGCGGCCGCGACCTCCTCATCGGTCATCCCCAGACCGGTGTCGACGACCTCGACGGACACGGCACCGTCCTCGCCGACCGCGGTGGTGACGGTGACCGGGCCCTGCGAGAACTGGGTCGCGTTCTCCATGATCTCGGCCACCAGGTGCGCCGTCGGCAGGACGGCGTGAGCCACCAGCAACGGGTCGTCGTCGACGTCGATGCCGACCCGTTCGTACTGCTCGATCTCGCCCGCGGCGGTGCGCAGGACGTCGGAGAGTTCGATCGGCTCGCGTAACCGTCGTCCACCGTCGACCCCGGCCAGGACCAGCAACGACTCGGCGTTGCGGCGCATCCGAGTGGCGAGGTGATCGAGGCTGTAGAGACTGGCGAGCGCATCGGGGTCGCTCTCGTCGCGTTCCAGCGAGTCGATGAGGGCGAGCTGGCGTCCCAGCAGGGTTTGGTTGCGCCGGGCGATGTTGACGAACCCGCGGGTGTCCGATGCCGAGGCGCTCGACCCGTCGCGGACGGATGGGGGCGAGCCCGTGGCCGTCGGAGAGGGTGTCGGCAGAGCCGTTGGCAGGGCTGTCGCCGATCGCCGAGTCCACGCCATGACGCCGAACACGGTCCAGGCCAGCGCAACCACTCCCCCGCTCAGAGTCGCCACAGCCAGCGCCAGTAGCCAGACGGGGTCGGTCACGGGGCGCTCTCACGGCGGGTGGGTGAGGGCTGCACGAATGATCGAATCGGCCCCGGCACGGCAGAGGTGAGGTGGTGTGTCGGTCATTTCACCCGATCGGCGGTGACCGTCGCGGACCGATAGCGTCGCCGTGGACGTGGACCGGAGATCACGGTCACGATGGATCTGCACGATGAATCCGGAGGGTGGACGATGAGTGATCAGGCCAGTGGGCGCGACGGTGGCGAGCCGGTCTTGTCGGAGATCGAGGCAGTGGACGCGGGTGAGGTGGCGCCCGCGGTCCCCACGGTGGCGGACGAACGCAGCGGCGGGAAGATCGTGGTCGTCACCCCGCAGGGAATGAGCGTCGCCGATGTGGACGACAAGGTCGCCGACCTCATCGAGCAGCCGGCCAAGGTGATGCGGATCGGCAGCATGATCAAGCAGCTGCTCGAAGAGGTGCGCTCGGCACCGATGGACGAGCAGGGCCGGGCCCGCTTGGCGGAGGTCCACGAACGCTCGATCCTCGAACTCCAGAGCGGGTTGGCGCCCGAACTGGTGGAGGAACTCCAGCGGATCACCCTGCCGTTCTCGGACGAGCGGACGCCGTCCGACGCCGAGTTGAGGGTGGCCCAAGCCCAGTTGGTCGGATGGTTGGAGGGCCTCTTCCACGGCATCCAGACCGCGTTGTTCGCCCAGCAGATGGCGGCTCGGGCGCAGTTCGAGGACCTGCGGCGACGGGCGTTACCACCTGGGTCACCGGGCTTGGCGGATGCGCCGGGCGTCACACCCGAAGGCACCGCGCTGCCCCCTGGCGGAACCGGCAACTACCTCTGAGCACCTGGTGGGGGCGGGCGTCTCGACGGCTGTCGGGTCGCCACCAGGAATTGCCCGAGGGGTTGTGGCACGACGATTTCGCCCGTATCGACCGGGCGTGTCAGCGCTTTCTGCAGGTGGGGGGTTCCGGGCAGCCGTGGGCGGAGGTCCTCGGGCTGATCGAGGAGGCTCGCTCCGAGGCGTGGCGACGCTGTCTCGGCGCGGCGGCTCTCGATCCCCGCGCCGCGGCCGAGGTGCCCGGCAACGTCCGGCTGGCCGCCCTGCACCGGGCGCTCAGCCGTGCAGCGGTGCGCTGCGCCCAGGCCGCCGAGGCGGTTGTCATGGCCGACCCCCAGGAACCGGACACGGCCGCCGCGGTGCGCGCGGCGACACAAGCCGTCAGCGCACTCCGCGCGCTCGAGACCGTCGACATCCGGTCACGCGATTCGCCGGGCGGACTCCGCTAGGGCCCGAGCAGCGCTGCAGGAATGACGGCGATACCAAACTACCCCGTTTGCCGAACGGGCCACCCGAGCAGTGGCGCCGGACGGGCTCACGGCGAGGGGTAGCGTGCGAACTCGGTCGTGAACCACTCGCTCATGGCTGCCTCGTAGCCGTCGGGGTCCACGTTCCACTCCCGGGTGTGATCAGCGTCGGTCGGCTCGACGAACGTGACGAGTTCGCGGCGGGCGGTCGCGAACTCGATGGTCGAATCGTTGGGCACGAACGTGTCGTCTGCCGAGTGGACGATGTAGATCGGGATGTCCGGGACCTCCTCGGCTCTGGTCACCCAGTCGAACCGGTCGAAGTCGATGTCGGCACGCCACTCGACGGTGCGGACGGACAACGACGTGAGGAACGAGGGCAGTCCGTACAGCGAACCCTGATAGTCGAAGGTGTCCCGCCAGTCCAGGACCGGCGCATCGAAGACCAGGCCCGCGATCGAGTCCGCGTGGGTCGAGCGGTCCACCACCTGCAGGGCGATGGCCGCGCCCATCGACCAGCCGGCCAACACCACCTGCTCGGCGCCGTTGTCGAGGGCGTACCCCACGGCAGCATCGATGTCCCGCCACTCGGTCTCGCCCAGGCCGTACCAGCCGTTCGCGTCAGGTGGTGCTCCGACGTCGTTGCGATAGGTGGGAACCAGCACGGGATGACCCAACTCGTGCCACATCGGGAGGTAACGGAGGGATTCGTCCACCGACCCTCCTCGACCATGGACGAAGACCACCCAGGTGTCGCCGGCCGGGGCGGGTGCGTCGGCGGAAGGTGGCACCAGCCACGTCGGCAGCTCACCGATGTCACTACTCAGCGTGACGTCGGTGTAGGCGAGGCCGACCGCCTCTGGGCCACCGATGAACACGTCGGAATCGACGTACCCGTCGACACTGGTGCTCGACAGCGTGCCCACCACGTCACGCCATTCCCGTACGACGACCGTGTCGGTGAGGGCGACCTCGTCGGTCATCATTCCCCAGCCGTCCGGGTGACGGACTGCGTGTACGCCCAGCGACCGGGTCTGCTCGGACCTGGGCAACTCGATCCCGGCGCCACCGTCGACCGCGCGGACCGGCACCGCCGGCACCGGGTCCTGCACCACGGTCAACGCCACACCCGAGAAGAACCACGCCACGCCGGCGGCGGACACCAGGGCCAGGACCACGACGAGGCTCGTCACCACGACGATGACCCGGCGCAACACCCGGCCACGACGGCGCGGCACCGATTCCGTGGTCGTACCGCCGGTCGCGTCGCCGGTCGCGTCGCCGGTCGCGTCGCCGGTCGCGTCGCCGGTCGCGTCGCCGGTCGCGTCGCCGGTCGTGTCGCCGGGCAAGGCGTCGGGCCGCGCGCTGCTCGCGTCGCTCACGAGACCACCCGGGCTGGTGCGGGTCGGTGGGTCAGGAGTTCTTCGAGGACAGCCGCAACGCCGTCCTCGACACACGCCCGCGCGATCGAATCCGCGGCAGCGATCGCGTCCGCGTGACCGTCTGCCATCGCGTACCCACGCCCCGCCCATGACAACATCGGAACATCGTTGGGCATGTCGCCGAACGCCACGACGTCGGCCCGTTCGACCCCCAGCAACTCGGCGATCTGCTGCAGACCGGTCGCCTTGTCGATGCCGGGCGGGCCCATCTCGACCAACGGGTTGAAGCTGTCCGAGTGGACGGGGACGGTTCGCCCGGACAGCACCACCCTGGCGGCTGCCAACAACACGTCGCCCGGTCGATCACCTGCCAGAACTCCGACGGGCACTCTGGCCATCAGCTTGACGACGTCGGGGTCGCCGACCAGCAACTCGGGAAGCGATCCCACGACGACGTTGGCGCGCGACGGCTCTGGATGAAAGCCCGGCTCGGCACCGAATCGGGTCCCGCATTCCACACCGAACATCACGCCCGGCACACCCGCCCGCAGCCGAACCGCCCAGTCCACCACGTCGTCGGGGTCGATGACATGGCGCCTCAGCAGTTCCTGGCTGCCGTCGACTCGACCGTTGGGTAGTCGGTAGATCACCGCGCCGTTGGCGATGACGAGAGCGTCCACCCCGCCCAGCGCGTCGACGACGTCGCTCAGCCAGCGCAGCGGTCGGCCCGTGACCAGCACGATTGCCGTCCCGCGCCGCCTCGCAGCGGCCATCGCGGCAGATGTTCGGGCCGACACCTCGCTGCCGCGAGTGAGGATCGTCCCGTCGACGTCAGTGGCGATCAGGCGCACCCCGTCAGTGTGTCCTACGAATCGCTCGCCATCAGGCGCCATACCGGGTATACATAGGCCTCGTCAGCCATACTCGGTATGCAAGGGAGTCCAGTGTCCATCCGTCACGCCCTGCTCGCCCTCGTCGCCGAGGAGGCCCGCTACGGGTATCAGCTGCGGACCGAGTTCGAGCGGCGCACGGGTGGGACCTGGCCACTCAACATCGGGCAGGTCTACACGACCTTGCAGCGCCTGGAGCGCGACGGGCTGGTGGCCTCGCGCCAGGCCGACGAGGCCGGGGCGGTGGTCTACGAGATCACCACGCAGGGCCGGCTACACGTGGACGCGTGGTGGGCCGATCCCGTCCCCCGCACGGCACCGTCACGCGACGAGGCGACGATCAAGCTCGCCATCGCCACATCCACTCCCGGAGTCGATGTCGCGGCCCTGGTCCAAGCCCAGCGGCGGGAAACCATCCAGGCATTGCAGCAGCTCACCCGGCTCAAGCGCAGCGGCTCGGGTGTCGTGCCGGCCCTCGTCCTGGATCGGCTGATCTTCGACGCCGAGGCCGAGGCCCGCTGGCTGGACCACGTCGAGGCGACCCACCAGAACGCCGGCTCGCACCACCCGTCCCGGGGCAATCAGCAGAAGGGGGTCACCCGATGACCGACGCAGACGACGTGACCGACACAGCCGACGTGGACCGATCCGAGGTGCTGGTGCGGCTGGAGGACGTCCGTCGGATCCACGGTGAGGGCGTCAACCGGGTCGCCGCCCTCGACGGCGTCACGCTGCACGTTCACTCGGGCGAGCTGATCGCGCTGATGGGCCCGTCGGGCTCGGGCAAGTCCACGCTGCTGCATCTGGCGGGAGGGCTGGACGTCCCGACCACGGGGACGGTGTCCGTGCTGGGCATCCCGGTGTCGGGGATGAGCAGGACGCGCCTGGCCGCGTTGCGCCGCCGCTGGGTGGGATACGTGTTCCAGGACCTCAACCTGGTGAGCACCCTGACCCTTGCCGAGAACGTGGCCCTGCCACTCGAACTCGACGGCATGTCCCGGCAGCGAGCACGCGACCTCGCGTTGCTCACCCTCGACCGGGTCGGGGTGGCTCACCTGGCTGACCGGTTCCCCGAGGACGTGTCGGGTGGACAGCGCCAGCGCGGCGCCATCGCGCGCGCCCTGGTCGGCGATCGGCGAATCCTGTTGGCCGACGAGCCGACTGGGGCGCTCGACTCGGCGACCGGCGACGAGGTGATGGGCGTCATTCGGGCGTTGGTCGACGGCGGAGCTGGGGCCGTCGTCGCCACGCACGACCCGCGGTTGGCCTCGTGGGCCGATCGCGTCGTCTTCATGCAGGACGGGCGGATCCGCGACGTGACCAGCGCGGTCGCCTCGACGACCAGCTGGCCGTGGGGGACGGCGAACGAGGACACCGGCGAGATCGCCGCGGTCACGATCGACGACGCGCGATGAGCGTCACCGTGAGTCCGCCACGCCCGCAACCCAAGCTGCGGGCCACGCGCGGCTGGTCGGTCCCGATCCGGCTGGCCTATCGAGACGCCCGCCGTCACCGCGCCCGGAGCCTGCTCGCTGCGCTGATGATCGGTACCCCGGTGCTGTTGGCGTCGGCATTGGCGACGATTCTCGCCACTGCGGACGTCAGTTTCTCGGAGCGAACACCGGCGACCTTCGGTTCCGGCGACGTGACGGTCTCGCCGGTCGTGTCGGCGCTGCAACCCGCGGGGTCCCTGGCGGAAACCGGGTCCACGGGGGTCACTCGCGACGAGATCGCGACGATCGTCGGCGACGCTCCACGGTTGGACGTGGTGACGGGCTCCATTTTCGCCGCCCTGGGCAACGAGCAGGTACTCAGCCGCATCGTGGTCACTGAACCCGCCTCGCCTATCGCTGTCGGATTGTTCGATCTGTTGGATGGGTCGCTGCCCGAGAGGCCGGGCGAGGTGGCCGCGTCCCCTGGCCTCCTGGATCGACTCGGCGCGCGAATCGGCGACGAACTCGCGGTCGACAACCGCAATCTCCGGATCGTGGGCGTGGCCACGACCGCTTATGCGGATCGAACCCGACCGTGGCTGCTTGCCGAAGCATCGACGAACACGCTTGTCGCGTCCGAGAATCTGGTGGACGCCGCCACCACCACCATTATTGACCTACCTGTACCTGCGACCGGGCGCGAACTGGGCGCGCTTACTGAGGTGGGCGGTCCAACCGTCACGGTGTTGTCGCGAGCAGACTTCGAGTCGGTCCGGCGAGATCCGCTCTTCGGCCAGGGACCGAGCCCCGCGGCCGCCGGTACTGCCCTCACCTTGATCATCATTCAGCTCGCCCTGTTGGCAGGGCCGGCGTTCGCTGTCAGCGTTCGTCAGCAGCAGCTCAGTCTGGCGCAGCTGAGCGCCAATGGAGCGGACGCACGGGCACTGCGCCGCACCGTCCTGGCACAAGCCCTTGCGCTCGGCGCCGTCGCGGTGCTCATCGGGGCCACGGCCGGGATCGGCCTCGCCGTTCTGGTCACGGCGCTGGGTCGCAACCTCTGGCCGGGCGGTCTCGGCCCTCTCGAGGTGCGGCTCGACGCCGTCCTGGCGGCCGCGGTGATCGGAGTGGTGTCCGCGTTGGTGGCCGCCTGGGCGCCCGCGTGGACAGCCGGTCAGACGTCGGTCGTCGGAGCTTTGGGCGCCAGCCGGGGTAGTACCGGCTATCCATGGCGGCGTGCTCTCGTCGGGGTGTTGGCGTTCGCCGCAGGTAGCAAGCTCTTGGATTTCTTGACGTCGACCAGCGGCCAAGTCTTCTACGCCTCGATCGGTGTGCTGACCCTCACCGTGGGCGTGCTGCTGGTCGTGCCACTCGCCGTGGCTCTGCTGCTTCCGGTGGGCCGGGTGCTACCGCCAGTGTTCCGCCTGGCCACCCGCGACGCGGCGCGCGCCGCTAGCCGTTCGGTTGCGGCGATCGGGGCGGTGGCCGCGGCGGCAGGCGGGCTCATCGCCGTGGCCACGTTCTCGACCAGCATCGCTGCCTTCGAGAAGTCGACGTACGTCAGTGATCTGCCTGTGGGTACCGCCATTGCCTTTGCTCAATCGGGACCCTCCGGCGCGTCCGTCGACACGTTGACGACTGCGGTTCAGCAGGTGGTCCCGAACTCACCCACCCGCGAGGTCTCCAGGGCAGCGGATGCGGTGTACACCCTCATCCCTGAGGGCTGTGCGGAAGAGTGCGATCCACTGTTCGTCGAATCCCCCGCCGTCACGTCCGGGCCGCTCGCCACGATCTCGGAGCCGGCTCGGGATCTTGCTCCACTCCTCGCCGACAACGGGCTGGTGATCCCGTCGAACTACTTCCAGGACATCGATCGGTTCGACAAGGGCAAGGCGACACTAACGGCGACCACGCAATCGCCCACGGGTGGAGAAACGGTGCAGAGCGCCACCGTGACACTCCACCTGGTTCGCGGTGGCCTGACCATCGGTAGTGATATCGCCGTATCCCCGACAACGGCCGACTCCTTGTTGGGTGCGGTCCCCGATCGCATCATCGTCGGTGACGATGAAGGGGTCGGCCGGCTGAGTAACGACCAGCTCATTCAATTGGCAGGGGCAGTGGAGCAGTTCGGCGGACGGACCGTTGTCGGAAGAGCGTACGAAGCGGAAACCCAGTGGACCTACCTGATCATCATGGCCGCGGCAATTGTTGCTGTCGTGGCCGGCACCCTCGCGGCGACGGCGTTGACGTTGACCGACGCCCGCCGTGAGCGGGCAATCGTTGCCGTCGTCGGTGCTCGACCCCTGACGAACCGGCTGACCGCCGGGGCCACCGCCCTGGTGATTGCCGTCGTCGGCGGGGTCCTGGGCACAGTCCTCGGTCTGGTGCCGGGGATCTTCGCGTCCCGGACCCAGACCGACTTCTTCTCAGCCAACAGCTATGGCGTCTCGGGATACGTGGAGCCCACCATCGCCGTGCCGTGGTCGACCATCGCGATGGTCCTCATCGGCCTACCACTGCTGTTGGCACTGGTGGTCACGCTGGTCTCGCCGGGCCCCAAGGCTCTCGAAGGAGCCCGGCGCCACGGCGCACCGCTCGGGTCAGGCAGCTAGCGACTCCGCGAGAACGGACCGGAGCCAGGTGGCCAGCCCGTCCTCGGCCACCGAGCCGGTGCTCTCGGTTGCAGCGGCCAGGACCTCGTCCGGGGCATCACCCATCGCTGCCGAACGCGCGGCCCATTGCAGCATCTCGATGTCGTTGCGGCCGTCGCCGATGGCCCGGGTGCCCGCAATGGACACGTCCAACCGCTGCCGAATGCTTTCCAGTGCCGTCGCCTTGGTAACTCCCTCGGGGGCGATGTCCAACCAGGCCGTCCAGCCCACCGCGTACGACACGCCGTGCAGGCCCATGCGATGCACGAGTTCCAGGAATTCCTCTGGTGTGTGCTCCAACGAGCGGACCACGACGCGCAACGCCTGTCGGTGCATCATCGACTCGAAGCTCTCGACGACGATCTCGCCGGACAGTTCGCCCTCAGGAAACTCGGCAGTCAAGTATTTGATCTGGTCGACGGCTTCGACTCCGTACAGCGCGGTCGGCAGATATTCGGCGATCAACCGTAACGCCGGAGCCGGCGAGAACGTCTGCATATCGGCGACCTCCCACCCGTTGGGCAGGTCAGGATCCAGGGTCAGCGTGATTGCGCCGTTGGCGCATACGGCGGTGCCGGTGCGCAGACCCAGCCGCTGTAGCACCGGCAGCGTGCCGTCGACACTGCGGCCGGTTGCTATCACCAGGTGATGGCGCTCATCGACCTCGGCGATCGCCTCGCGCACCGCGTCGGTGATGGTGTCGTCGTAGTGCAGGATCGTGCCGTCGATGTCGACACCCACCAGGAGGCGTTCGGGAACAGCGGGCCCAGGCATTCCGGGTTCTTCGACCACGGGGGTCATCGCCTTCAGCCCGCTACCGGTTCGAACACGTCTGTGCCGATCTTGGTGGCCAATGCCGGGGGCACCCGCACGGACCCGTCCCCCTGCTGGTGGTTCTCCAAGAGGGCGACCAGCCAGCGCGTCGTGGCGAGGGTGCCGTTCAGCGTGGCGACCGGCTCGGTGGGGCTGTCCATGCCGTCGCGGCGGAATCGGATGTCCAGGCGCCGGGCCTGGTAGGTCGTGCAGTTGGACGTGCTGGTCAGCTCCAACCACCGCTGCTGGCTGGGCAGCCACGCCTCGCAGTCGTACTTTCGGGCCGCGGACGCGCCCAGGTCGCCGGCGGCGGTGTCGATCACGCGGTAAGGCAGTTCCATGGCGGCGAGCATGCCCTCCTCCCAGGACAGCAGCCGCTCGTGTTCGGCCTCGGCGTCCGCCGGGTCGCAGAACACGAACATCTCGACCTTGTGGAACTGGTGGACGCGGATGATGCCGCGGGTGTCGCGACCGTGAGATCCGGCCTCCCGCCGGTAACAGGCTGACCATCCGGCGTAGCGCAGCGGACCCGAGCTCAGGTCGAGGATCTCGTCGGAGTGGTAGCCCGCGAGCGCAACCTCGCTGGTGCCGACCAGGTACAGGTCGTCGGCGTCCAATCGGTAGACCTCGTCGGCGTGGACGCCCAGGTAGCCGGTGCCCGCCATGATCTCTGGGCGCACCAGCGTGGGCGTGACGACCGGAGTGAACCCGGCGGCCAGGGCGGTGTCCATCGCCAGGCTCAGCAGGCCCAGTTCCAGTCGGGCCCCGGGACCGGTGAGGAAGTAGAACCGGCTGCCCGAGACCTTCGCACCGCGCCCGGTGTCGATCGCCCGCAGCCCCTCACCCAGGGCCAGGTGGTCGGCGATGGTGATGCCCTCCGCCGCGAAATCCCTCGGCGACCCGACCTCCTTGACCACGACGTAGTCGTCCGCCCCACCTGATGGGACCGGGTCGAGCACGATGTTGTCGATACCGCGGATGGCCGCGTCGAAGGTGAGGACCGCGGATTCGGCGTCGACCTCGGCTGCCTTGACCGATTCGGTGAGCTCGCGAGCCTGCGCGACGAGGGCGGCCTTGGCGTCTCTGGGTGCCGCCGCCACCTCTTTGCCGAACGCCTTCTGCTGAGCGCGCAACCGCTCGAACCTGGTGAGGGCTTCGCGTCGCGCGACGTCCGCTGCCGCTGCCCGCTCCACGAGGTCGAGATCGGCACCGCGTCGCGTCTGACTGGTTCGGACGAGGTCGGGTTGGTCGCGAATCAGCCGCACGTCGATCACGATGGCGAGGGTACGGGTCACGCGACCGGGGACGCGGGCTCGTCGGCACCAGCGTGGATCGAACGCGCGCTGACCCGAGGTCGACCCTACGGTTAGGCCGTGGAAGACGAAGCAGCCGCCCCACAGGTCTGGGTCGCACTGATCGCCAACCCGATCAAGGTCGGAAAGGCCATGGAGCAGATCGAAACCTGGCTGAACGACGCCGGTGAGCAGTCCGGGTGGGCGCCGCATCGGGTGTTCGAGACCACAGTCGAGGATTCGGGTGTCGGCCAGGCGCACGCTGCTCTCGAACAGGGCGCGACCTTGGTCATCGCCGCCGGAGGTGACGGGACGGTGCGCGCCGTCGCCGGTGTGTTGGCCGGAACCGACGTCCCGCTGGGTCTGCTGCCCATGGGGACCGGCAACCTTCTGGCCCGCAACCTGTCGATACCGCTCAACGACGTCGCCGGGGCACTCGAGGTTGCGGTATCCGGGCAGACGGTGCCGATCGACGTCGCCCGGTTGCGCGGTGTCCGTCATGGCGGCGAGGTGATCGAAGAGGCGTCGGTGGTGATGCTCGGCCTCGGGTTCGACGCCGAGGTCGTAGCCGGCGCCGACGACACCATGAAGCGGCGGTTCGGTTGGGGCGCGTATGTCGCCACCGGTCTGCCCCGACTGGCGGGTAAGCGGTTGCCCATCCGGATCTGGCTGGATGATCGGCCGCCGGTGCGGCGTGAGGTGCGCACCGTGATCGTCGCCTCG
The DNA here is from genome assembly GCA_031398915.1 of Micrococcales bacterium. Classification (GTDB taxonomy): domain Bacteria; phylum Actinomycetota; class Actinomycetes; order Actinomycetales; family JBBAYJ01; genus JANNOG01. Next base: position 25,950 of record JANNOG010000001.1, read on the forward strand.
TGCGGCACCCTGACCGGCGGTGTGGTGCTGCTCCCGACCGCCGCCTACGACGACGGTCGCCTCGATGTGTTGACGGTGGCACCCAAGGGCATCGCCGGGTGGCTGTCCATCCTCGGGTGGGTGCTGTCCGGATCTCGCAAGAACCACGGTCTGGTTCGCCATGCCGTGGTCCGTCACGTGCGGATCCAGACTCCCCGCCCGGCCCCGGCCCAGGTCGACGGCGATCCCATCGGCGACGTGATGAGACTGGACGTGTCAGTCGAGGAGCGGTCTCTGCTGGTCAGGGCACCTCAGGCCTAGGCGAGGCGAGCCAGTACCTCCTCGACCATCTCGTCCGTGGTCCCGGGGTGCAGGAACGAGAACCGACCGACCGTCTCGCCCTCCCACGCACTGGGGGTGACGAGGGCGACCTGATCGCGCAACAGGTCGTCCTGCAGCCGCTGGTAGTCATCTGGGCCCCAGCCGGGCCGCCGCCACAGCACGATGGACAGTGAGGCGGGACGGACCAGTTCGGCGTACGGCAGAGCCGAGATGCGCTGGGCGGTGCGCGTCGCCAAGTCGATGGACGCCTGGACGGCGTCGCGATAGGCCTGCACCCCGTAGACCGCGAGCGAGAACCACAGCGGCAGCCCGCGCGCGCGCCTCGACAGGTGATAGGCGAGGTCACTGGGATTGCGCGTCGGCGTGTCGGCGGTGTGCAGGACATCGAGGTACGAGGCGTCCTGAGTCAGCACACCCTGAGCGATCGCCGGTGAGCGCCATAACAGTGCCGCACAGTCGAAGGGTGCGAACCACCATTTGTGAGGATCGGTGACGATCGAGTCGGCACGGCCGATTCCGTCGAACCGGTGCCCGTCGGTGGCCGACAACACGGCGGCACCACCGTAGGCGGCATCGACGTGGAACCACAGATCACGTTCGGCGCAGACGTCGGCCACCCCGCTCAGGTCGTCCACGATGCCGGCGTTGGTCGTGCCGGCCGTGGCCACGACCGCGACGACGGGGGCGACGCTGCCCGCCGGGTCGTCGGCATGGCGGGCGTCGTCGGCGGCGAGTGCGGCGCGCAGCGCGGTTCCGGTGAGTCGAAAGTCCTCGGTCGGCACCAGCAGAGGTTCGATGTCCAGCACCATGAGGGCCTTGCCGACTGACGAGTGCGCCTGCTCGCTGATCGCGACGCGGACCGGGAATCGCGTGCCGCCGGCCCGGTTGCGGGCGTGCTCACGTGCCACGACGAGCCCGTTGAGGTTGCCGGCGGACCCTCCCGAGACGAAGGTTCCACCAGCGCCGGTCGGCATCTCGAAGAGGTCCGCGATCCACTGCAACGCCTGGTTCTCGGCCGCGACGGCGCCCGAGGATTCCAACCACGACGACGCGGCCATGGTCGATGCCGACACCACCGCGTCGAACACCAGCGACGCCTTGGTCGGCGCGGAGGGGATGAACGCCAGGAATCGCGGCGAGTCGGCCGAGATCACGGCGGGTGCGATGTGGTCGACGAACAACGCGAGGACGTCTTCGACCGGCCGGGGGTGATCGGTGATGAGCCCAGCGAGCAACGCGTCGAGGACGTCGGGCTCGGCGGTGTGGTCCAGCTCGATCTCGGGCGTGAGCAGCCGCTGCCGCAGATAGTCGAGGACGGCGTCCACGAGGTGAGCGTCGGGGGTGTGCATGAGCGCCGGGTTGGACACCTGGGCGGGGGTGATGACGGACATCGTCTGGTCTCCGTTGGGTTCGGAGGAGGTGGCTGCAATGCGCAGACCAGGCACCCCTATCGAAGCACGCGCCCGAATGGTCACCCGAGTAGGAGGACGGCCACGCCGTGAACCCTGGTCACGAACTGGTCCGGGCGGGAACGAGGAGGCCGAGGAGTTCGTAGGCGACGTTGGCCGCTGCGATCGTCGTCAGCTCGGCATGGTCGTAAGCCGGGGCAACCTCCACCACGTCGGCACCTACCAGGTGCAGCCCGGCCAGGCCGCGCAGGATGAGTTGCAGTTCGCGCGTGGTCAGCCCACCGGGTTCTGGGGTGCCGGTGCCCGGGGCATGAGCCGGGTCCAGCACATCGATGTCGATGCTGACGTAGACGGGCCGCCCGCCGACGCGCTCGCGGACGCGATCGACGCATTCGTCGACCCCCCGGCGAGCCACATCGACCGTGGAGACGACGGCGAATCCCAAGGCACGGTCCTCACTCAGGTCCCGGGCCGAATACAGCGGTCCCCGAATACCGACGTGTGCCGAACAATCCAGATCCAGCAGCCCCTCCTCGACCGCCCGCCGAAAGGGTGTGCCGTGGGTGAACGGGGCACCGAAATACGTATCCCAGGTATCCAGATGGGCATCGAAATGAACGAGCGCGACGGGGCCGTGCCGCTCGGCCATGACACGCAGCAGCGGCAGGGCGATCGTGTGGTCACCACCGATCGTGATCAGAGAGTCTGCCCGGTCCAGCACGATTCGGGCCGCTGCCTCGACGTCGGCGATGGCTGCCAGGATGTCGAACGGGTTGGCGCGTGCGTCGCCGGCGTCGACGACCTGATGCGCGTCCCAGGGGTGAACGTCCAGGTAGGGGTGATACGGCCGCAGCAACTTCGAACCCGCCCGAATGCCGGCCGGCCCGAAGCGGGCACCGGGTCGGTAGGACACACCCGAGTCGAACGGGACCCCCAGCAGGGCGACGCCCACCCGGTCGGCCGCGTCGACCTGGTCGAGGCGCGGCAGGCGGGCGAAGGTTTCGGGGCCTGCGAAGCGGGGCACCTCGAACCCATGGGGCGGACCCAGCGGGGTTACTCCGTCGACGCGAGCCATGTGCAGAACATAGTCCCGATGCCGGACTCACAGAATACCGAGTTCCGCATCTCGATCTTGAGTGCAGAATTCTGACATGCGGAGTCCACGGCGAGAGCGCATGGTGTTAGTCGTGACACCCGATTACTCGCATCGAAGGAGATCATCATGACCGACTCCCTGACCCAGGCGAGGTCGTCGGCCACACGTGCTGTCGAGAACGCCGCTGCCTCTGGCACCGACTCGGCTGCGGCGCGGATCAACACCACCGCCGACGACGTACGCAACGTCAGCACGTCGCTGTCCGATCAAGGCATGGACACCGCCGCACAATTGGCGACTCGCGCCGCCGACCTGACCCAGCGCGCTGCGGACTACCTGCGCGATTCGACCCCGCAGCAGATCCTCGAAGACGTCGAAGACATGGGACGGCGCCAGCCGTGGGCCATGCTGGTCGGCGGCTTGGTCGTGGGCTTCGCCGCGTCGCGATTCGTCCGTGCGTCCACCGCGCATCGAGGCACCCCGGCACCCGCTCGCCTGGCCGACTCGAGCCCGGCCGCGGACTACCACGAACCGATGGCCCCCGCTCAGGCCGACGACGGCTTGGCGTGGGGTCCTGGATACGACGCGCCGGCTCCCCAGGTGCCGCCGTCGTACATCCAGCCCGACACCCATGTCCAGCGCTGAACCGCAGGTGCACCACGCCGGCCAGGAACAGCTGAGGGACGAGTCTGTCGGCCAGCTCCTGGGGGACTTGTCCAGGGACATGTCCACGCTGGTGCGCCAGGAGATTCAGCTGGCTCGGGTAGAGCTGTCCGGAAAGGCTGCTGAGCTCGGTCGTCCGATCGGCATGATCGCGGGCGCGGTCCTGGCCGGGTTGCTGACGCTGGGCGCTCTCACCGCCTTCCTGATCATCCTGTTCGACCTGGGGATGCCTACCTGGGCTGCCGCGCTGGTGGTCACCCTGATCTGGGCGATCGTGGCAGCAGCCCTCGCGTCAACCGGACGCGCCAGGCTCCGTGAATTCACTCCCACCCCCGAGCAGACCATCGACACCCTGAAGGAGGACGTGCAATGGGCCAAGAACCTGACGACATCCGGCACGACATCGAAGAGACGCGGGCACGAATGACCGAGCGCGCCGATGCCCTGGCCTACAAGGCGGACGTGCCGGCCCGGGCCAAGGACACGTTGTCCTCGGCCAAGGACCGGGTGGGCGAGGTGGCCGATCGACTGACCGGGCGCGCGGCGGACACGGCTGACCACGCCAGGGACAACGTCAGGCATGCGGCAGACTCTGCAGGCCACAGCGCCGCCGACTCGGCCAGGCGGGCCAAGGGCATCGCGCAGGACAATCCGATAGGACTCGCCATAGGTGCGGTCGCCGGTGGGTTCCTGCTCGGCCTGCTCGTGCCTGCCACCCGAATCGAGCGGGAACGCCTCGGTCCGGTGGCGGACGGCATCAAGGAGCGAGCCCTCACCGTTGGTCACGATGCTGTCGACCGCGGGCGAGTCGTCGCCGTCGATGCCCTCCACGCCGCCCAGGACACCGTTCGCGACGAGGGCCCCGAGGCCTTGGAAGCTGTCCGCCAGACCGCTGCTGATCAAGCCGATCAGCCGATGGACGGACGTCCGTCGCTGGTCTGAGATGGCGGCCTGCACCACGGCGGCGGGGCGGTGGGCGATTGCCGACCCCCCCGCCGTTCGTCGTCTCAGTTGGGCGAGGGGGCAGGCAGCGACCAGACGAGGATGACGCCGACGACGTAGGCCAGCACCCCCAGCATCAGGGCATAGAACGCCGCCCGCTGGTAGAGAGCTGACATGCGCGCCTCCAGCAGGATGCTCGACACGTCGTCCTCGGCCGGTTGCTCGCCTTGAGGCCGCCAGAAGTCCTTGTTGCCCCCGTGTGCCGCCCGCAGGAACAGCACGAGGCTGAGCACCCCGAGGGCGAATCCACCGACGATGCAGACGATGACGATCGTCCGGTTCGGCTGGTCGAAGATGCGGATGGTCGAGGTCGAGTCGCGCAGCGACAGCCCCGCGGCCAGCAGGACGACCAGACCGGCAGCAGCGATGCGGTACTCCTGAGCGCGCTTGCGGACTGCATCGAGGCGAGCTTGCGCATCCGCGGCAGCTGACGGGTCGTTGGCCGAGGCCGACTGCCAAGCTGCCTCGATCGCGGCGACCGATGGGGGTTGCGGGACGAACGCCGGAGCGGGTGTCGTGGCCTGGTTGCTCACGCGCGCAGTCTGCCCGGTTCGGCGCGTAGTTGGTGTAACCGTCTCGACTGCCGGCCATCGGAATCGAAGTTCGCAGCATCGAGCCAGGCCTCGAACCCCGCCCGAACCACCGGCCACTCTCTGTCGATGATCGAGTACCAGGCCGTGTCGCGATTACGCCCCTTGACGACCGCCGCCTGACGAAAGGTCCCCTCGTAATGGAATCCGAGCCGTAGCGCGGTTGCTCGCGACGGTGCATTGAGTGCGTTGCATTTCCATTCATAACGGCGATATCCGAGGTCATCGAAGGCATGCCGCATCAGGAGATACTGCGCCTCCGTCGCGGCCGCGCGCCGTTGCAACAGTGGCGAGAAATGGACGTTCCCTACCTCGATCGAGCCCACATCCGGTTGGATTCGGAGGTAGGCCGCGACACCGACCGGCAGACCTGCCGGATCGAGAACGACGTAGAACAACGAGTCCGCTGCCTCCGTCGCCACCGCCAACCACGCCCGGTACTCCTCGACTGTGTGGAGGGGTCCAAAGGGCAGATACGTCCACCCCTCGTCTGCGGCGTCCAATCGGTAGGCCGCGACCAGATCCGCGACGTGGACATCGGTCAACACCTCCAGACGGCAGTGATCACCGATCAGTACCTGGCCCGGGGGAGCGGGTCGGGCCACCCATCCGGGAACGGGCTCGCCCAGCGGTTGGTACGACTCGGCCGATCGCGACGCACCCGTTGTCACGGTTGGGACCTCTGGCGGCTCGTCGAGCGCCATCCGAACGCCGCCGCGACCAGCAGCCCGAAGCCCACCGTTCCCAACACCGACGAGATCGCGCCGGTCACGCCGAATACGGCGATCGACTCGTCCGTGGTTGCCTCGCGAAAGATCGCCAGGCGGAGCCAGAGGGAGATCATGGGTGGCACGGCAATCAGAAAGCACCCCACTCCGGCGAGGATGGAGACCGCCGGATGACGCGGGCCGCGGATGACAGCGAGGGTGATGCCGAAGATGGCAATGCCGAGGCTCGGAAGCGTCGGGGCCAGGAACGCGAAGGCGTAATCCACGAGCGCACCCTACGGCCCGGTCCGCAGCGGCACCGACCCTCGCATCACGCCGAATCCGGCGGGTCCAGAATCAACTCCATGAAGACGCTCTCGTCATCCGGAATGTAGGGCAGAAACGCCGCCACCTCGACGAAACCCTGGCTGCGGCAGAAACGGATCGCGGCGTGCTGGCGCACACCTGTCTCTAACCCGAGAGTGGTCGCGCCCTGTCGCGAGCCACGACGAATGTCACCCCGGCAGCCACCAGCTGATCCGCCGAATAGCCATGGGTGCTGGCAGCGCGATAGCCGGCGGTGGCCAACTCGGCCGTCAATTCGTCGATCAGGCTGAGCGAATCCGCAGTGTCGGGCGCCTCGACGGCAAGCACGATGCGCGCCGGTGTCACCACGGTCGACCAGAATGCCTCGGTGACCGTCACTCATCTCGTCGTCGACTATGGCCAGGTCATCTGTACCGAGCAGCCCGTCCCTGACGTCGACGCCCTGGTAGCCGCGCTGCGGGCGGTGAACGGCGCGGACGAGACTCGCGCCCGCCTCCTCGACAGGTATTGGCAGTTCCGCCTGGCCTATGACCGCGGGGACCTCGGCGACCGCGAGTACTGGTCCCTGGTCACGGCGGCATCACCGACGCCGGAACAGGCCGACGAGCTGGTCCGACTGGATCTGGCCGGCTGGTCGCACCTGCGGCCCGAGAGCGTGGCCGCCCTGTCCGAGTTCGCTGGTCGCGGCGTCCCCATGGCGTTGCTGTCCAACACCTCCGAGCAGCACGCCGCCTGGATGTCGGCGCAGCCGTGGGCGTCGTCGTTCGCGGTCCACGTATTCAGCTGTCGGCTTCGGGTCGTCAAGCCGGACGAGGCGATTTTCCGGCACACCGTGGCGGCTCTGGGTTGCGCGCCGAGTGACGCCGCCATGGTCGACGACCGTGCCGAGAACGTCGCCGGTGCCCGGGCTGTGGGCATGCTCGGCGTTCATTTCACCGGACCGCAGGCGTGGGACGAGGTGCGTGCCCTGCTCCGCTGACCGAGGGGACGGGATCGTCGCCTCCGGTGAGTCCGTCGAGCCAGTCATTGGCCACCGTGAACGACTCGGTCGTCGTCCAATCCGGCACCCGTGTCGCCTCGGCATCGGCTCGTGGATACGACCCCAGAAACCGGGTGTGAGGGCTGAGCCGGCGCAACCCCTTGAGCGCCTCGGCAACCCTGGGCTCTGCGACATGACCCGCCAGGTCGATGGAGAAGCAGTACTCGCCGATGGCGGTTCCGGTCGGTCGCGATTCGATCCGGGTGAGGTCAACCCCTCGAACCGCGAACTGTTCCAGCAGCTCGAGCAGCGATCCCGACCTGTTCTCGCGCAGATACGCCACCACGGTCGTGCGGTCGGCACCCGTCGGTGGCGGCAGCGTGCCGCGGCGAGCGACCACGACGAAGCGGGTGTGACCCGCTCGATCACCGATGTCGTCGGCCAACACGGTCAGGCCGTAGTGCGCGGCCGCCGCCGGGGCACAGATCGCCGCGTCGTATCCGACCCCGGTATCTGCCCGGGATGCACGCGCACCCGCCTCGCTCAATCCGGCAGCCGCGGCTGCGGTCGACAGCGCCGGCAGCACGACGGCCCCGGGCAGCGTCGACGCCAGCCATCCCCGACATTGCGCCTGCGCGTGAGCATGGGTGGCGATCCTGCTCACACCGGCGAGGCCGACACCCGCGGGCGCCGCGAGGACGAACCGCACCGCAACGACCTCCTCGCCGATGATGACGAGGCCGTCCGCCCCCTCGGCGAGATCGTCCAGGGTGGCGCTCACCCCACCCTCGACCGAATTCTCGATCGGCACGACGGCCGCGTCGGCGGCGCCGCTGCGAACCGCGGCCAGCGCCGCGCCCACGGTGCCGAGCGGGAGGCGTTCGACCACCGCGACACCCGCCGTGCCGTGGCCGTCGATCACTCGGTCCAACGCCGTGTCGGTGAATGTCCCGGCGGGCCCGAGGTAGGCGTAACGGCGGCGGGCTGACTGGTGATCGCTCACTGGCCGCAGCCTACGGCGCGGGCGGCTCGGCACCACCGAATAGACCCTCGATGGGACACTGCACGACGTGAGTTCGATCCCGGTGGACGCGTCGCCCGCAGACTCGCCACCCACGGGCTTGCCACCCGAGACGCTCGACCTCGGATACGCCCGCCTGGACGTCGACCGCCGCGCCCGCACCGGCGATCCCGAGGTGGTGTTCGGCCCCGGCAAGACACCTGATCAGGTCCTCGGGGCCTTGCGTGCGCTGCACGCCGCCCACCCCGACCGCCAGGTCATGGCCACCAGGCTGGACGCCGACGCGCGACACGCGGTCCGAGTCGGAGATCGGGACGCGGTCGTCGACGACGAGGCCCGTACAGCTGTCCTCGGTCCCCCGATCGAGGCTCGGGGACGCGTGATCGTGGTGTCCGCCGGGACGTCGGACGCCTCGGTAGCCGCCGAGGCCGCAGTCACGGTGGCGGTGCACGGCGCCGCCGTCGAGCGGATCAGTGATGTCGGGGTGGCAGGGCTGCACCGGGTGTTGGCGGTACGCGATCGATTGGCAGCGGCGGATTGCCTGATCGTCGTCGCCGGCATGGAGGGCGCGTTGGCCAGCGTCGTCGGTGGACTGGTCGGCGTCCCGCTGGTGGCCGTTCCCACCAGTGTCGGGTACGGCACCGGCGAGCGGGGGCTGGCCGCCGTGCTGGCCATGTTGAACTCGTGCGCACCTGGCGTCGTCGTGGTCAACATCGACAACGGGTACGGCGCAGGGGTCCACGCCGCTCGGGTCGCCCGTGCTGCCGGGGCGCCCCGATGACGCTGGCGTGGATCGACGCCGGGCGGGGCGCGTCCGGCGACATGCTGCTGGGCGCCCTGTGGGACGCAGGCGCCGACTCGGAGGCGATCCGCCGAGCCGTGCGGACGGCGGTCCCGGCTGATGTCGCCTTCCACCACGAGGTCCGCGACGGGTTCTCGATCGCTCGCGCGGTCGTGACCGCCGACGTCAACGACCCCGTGACCTCGCGTACCTGGGCGTCGGTCCGCGCCGGCCTCAGCGCCGCCGCACTGCCGGCCGACATCCGCGAGCGCGCCCTCGCCGTCTTCGTGTTGCTCGCCCGGGCCGAGGCGAGCATCCACGGCGGCGACGTCGAGACGGTGCACTTCCACGAGGTGGGCGGTCACGACGCCGTCGCCGACATCGTAGGAGTGGTCGCCGCGTTGGCCGACCTCGGGGTCACCCGGATCGTCACCACGCCGGTCGCGGTCGGCTTCGCCGCCGAACCCGCTGCAGAACCCGTGAGCCGGCACGGGATTCTTCCCGTCCCGGCACCGGCCGTGCTGCAGATCGCCCAGCTGGCCGGAGTTCCCGCCTCGGCGGGCGCCACCCCGGGTGAGGCGTGCACCCCCACCGGGATGGCGTTACTCGCCACGCTCACCGACGCCTGGGGTGCACTGCCGCCGGTGCACTGCCGCCGGTGAGGATCTCGGCGCTGGGCGCGGGTGCCGGAACCCGCCTCACCCCCGGCCGGTTCGGCGCTCTGCGGGTGGTGCTGGGTGTCGACCCCGCCCTGGCAGACCCAGCCGCACCGGAGTTATCACTGGTCAGCGCCACCAACATCGACGACATGGACCCGCGGTTGTGGCCGAGGGTGCTCGCCCAGCTGATGTCCGCCGGCGCCGACGACGCGTGGCTGACCCCGATCCTGATGAAGAAGGGCCGACCCGCCCACACCCTGACCGTGCTGTCCGATCCGGCGCGGGCCGACGCGATCCGCCGGGTCATCCTCGGCGAGACCACGGCCATCGGGGTTCGCGTCCACTCCGTCGCCAAGCACGCACTGCCCCGGGACAACGTGACGGTCCACGTCGCCGGGCACCCGATCCGGGTCAAGCGCGCCATGCTGGACGGCCGAATCGTCAACCTCCAACCGGAGTGGGAGGACGTCGCTGCCGCTGCCACCGCTGCCGACCTTCCCGCCAAGCACGTACTCGACCTCGCGTCGGCTGCCGCGGCCGAGCATTGGCGCTGAGGCCGTCCGTCGGTCACGTGTTCAGCCGGCAGCGGCTCGCAACAGTCAGCGCAGGGTGACCTGGCGCGAGACCAGACCCGCCTTCGCCCGACGTTCGTCCGCACTCAACGGTGTGTCGTCGGCCATGGCTCCCTCGATTCGCTCGGCGAACGCAGCCAGCGGAGCGGCGCAGGAGTCGGCGCCGGCGGCGGCGCCCATGTCCCACACCGGCACCAGGAGGCCGTGAGCGCGGAATGCGCCCGCAAACCGCGTGCCCTCCCCCAGGTCAGAGCCGGATCGGGCGGCGTGCAGGCGGGCGATGCCGTCCATGAAGGTGTCCTCGGGGAACGGCACGATCCACCGGACGAACGTGGTGGCCCCCAGCCGGACCCAGTACGCACTGTCCACACCGTCGACAGCCTCCGTCGGCACGATGGACGCATCGGCCTGCTCGATGGTGCTGCCTATGGCCGCCAGGGTCCCCGGGGCGCCGATCTCGTCGTCCTCGCCCCACCCCTGCACCCAGAAGGCGAAGCCGTCGTGGACGACCGGCGGGTCGAGGCTCTCCACCAGGTCCTGCAACCGGGAGCCGTCAGCGCCGGTGTCGGTGCCGCGGTCGAGCGCGAGGTCGACGTGGGTGATCGGCGTGGCCGGTTCGGCAGCGAGCGCGGCCGCCAGGGCAGCCCCCAGGTCGTGGCTGAGGTCGACCGACCCACCCGTCGTCTGCACACCCAACATGACCGATCCGTCGGGGCGCCGCAGAGCCGGCCACGCCATCGGCAGCACCGTGGCCACGGTCACGGGGACGCCACCTGTCGTCGTTCCCTCCATCGTCGCGGCAGGGACGATCTCGCGGAAGGCGACGATGTCGGTCTCCCGCGGAACGCCCTCGAACGGTCTCGGTACGAATGCCGCGCGCGGGCGGACCCGGCCGTGGCATTGCTTGTATCGCTTCCCTGATCCGCATGGGCACGGGGCACGCAGGCCGCCGCGGGGTGCCTCGATGTCGGTGGTCGTCGTCGTGCTGGTCACGGCGTGAGCATGGCACGGACCTCTCGGGGGCGATTGGTGATGATGGCGTCGACCCCGAGTTCACGGCACAGCAGGACGTCGTCCGGTCGATCGACGGTCCAGACGTAGACGCCCCACCCCCGGGCCCGGGCCTGGGCGACGACGCGCGGGCGGCGGCGCACCAGGTCGACGGGAAGGCCCACCACGTGGGGTTCGAATCCCCAGTCGGGCAGGGCGAAAGCCGGCGCCCGGAGCGCCACCCGCGTCAGGTCGGGTGCCAGGCGCCGCCATCGCCACAGTGCCGGCGGCCAGAAGGACATGACGACGACCAGAGACAATCGCGACTGCACCCGAGCAAGCAACTGCGCCACCGTTGCGTCCAGGCGAGCACCGTCGCGGCTGGGGTGCTTGACCTCGACGAACAACCCGACGGGGCGGGGGGCGGCGAGCAGCAGGTCGGTGAGCTCGGTCAGGGTCATCAAGCACCGGGCGTCCGGGTTCGCGTCCCGGTTCGCGTCCCGGTTCGCGTCCCGGCTCGCGTCCCAGGAGTCCGGGTCGGCACCGGGATGCCCCGCTCCCCAATTCAGACCACGTAGTTCCGCGAGGCTCAGTCGCGACACCCGGCCTCGACCGTTGCTGGTGCGCTGCACCGTCGAGTCGTGGATGCAGACCACGTGACCATCCGCGCTGAGCCGCACATCGCACTCGACCGCATCCGCACCGGACTCGATCGCCTCGACATAGGCCGCCCGGGTGTGCTCCGGCAGCAGCGCACTCGCTCCGCGGTGGGCGACAACCAGTGGCAGAACCGGGCCGGGCAGCTCAGATCACCCGCGCGGGCGATCCGTCCTCGGCGACCATCTCACGACCAGACGATGCCCATGCCGCCATTCCGCCACCGACGTTGATCGCGACACGGTCGTTGTCGATCAACCACGCCGCCGCATTCGCGGATCGGGCGCCGGCGCGACACACGACGTAAACGGGGCCGTCGGGAATCTCGGCCGCACGCTCGCTCAGCTGACCGAGCGGGATGTGGATCGCGTACGGCGCGTGTCCCGCCTGCCATTCGTCGTCCTCACGGACATCGACCAGCACAGCATCCAGGGGAACATCCGTGACGGGAACTTCGGAGACATCGACCATGGCGCAGATCGTGGCAGATCACTTGAGGAGGCGGGACATCCGACGATCGGCGAGGACCTTGCCACCGGTCTGGCACGTCGCGCAGTACTGCAACGACGAGTCCGCGAAAGACACTTCTCGCACCGTGTCGCCACACACCGGGCAGGCCTCCCCGGTGCGGCCGTGGACGCGCATGCCCGCCCGCTTGGCATCCTTGAGTTCGGCCGCGGGCTTACCCGACGAGGTCTGGACCGCGGCGGTCAGGGTGTCCCGTAGCGCGGAGTAGAGGCGGCTCGTGTCCTCGTCGTCGAGGCGCCCGGCAATGGCGAACGGTGAGAGTCGCGCGACGTGCAGTACCTCGTCCGAGTAGGCGTTACCCACCCCGGCGAGGATCGACTGGTCGCGCAGCAATCCTTTGACCTGCTGCCGCGACCCCGACAGGATCGCCGCCAACGCGGCCACGTCGAAATCCTCGGCCAGCGGATCGGGACCGAGAGTGGCTATCCCCGGCACCTGACGCGCGTCGGTGACCAGATAGACGGCCAGCTTCTTCTGGGTGCCCTGCTCGGTCAGATCGAAGCCGGATCCGTCGTCCAGTCGGACCCGTAAGGCGATCGGCGATCGCCCCGGTTTGGGGACGGTGGCCGACAGCGCGTCCGACCAGCGCAACCACCCCAACCGTGCCAGGTGGAACACGAGGTGCAGGCCGTCGGCGTCGAGGTCGAGGAACTTGCCGTATCGGGCCACGCCGGTCAGGGTCAGCCCGGCCAACGACGTCGGAGGGGGCGCGTAGGTCTTGAGGACGTTGATCGACGCCACGTCGACGCCGATGACCGTACGACCGACGGCGCGTTGCTGGAGGAACGCGGCGAGCGCGGCGACCTCGGGCAGCTCGGGCATGGCGACATTGTCGACCCGGGTAGGCGCTGAAGATAGCCCCCGATGTCTCTTGCGTAAGTGGCATGTGCCTCTTACGCTGATCTGGACAGATCACTTCCAGGGAGGAACCGCCATGACCGACGACAACCCGCTGGGCCGACCACCCAACCGAGGTGCTGCTGCTCGATGGGCCACCAGCGCCAGACTGCTCCTCGACACCTTGGCCGCGCACGACGTGGATCTCACGTCGCAGGATTCGCAGACCGTCGACTGGATCTCGGGATGGGAGCCGCAGACGGTCCGGACCATCGCCTCGTGGATCGTCCGCGCGGCAGCAGCAGCACGCGGCCAGGCATCCAAGTACCGCGGATGAGTACGCGCCGACTCAGATTGGTCGACGCCACCACGCTTGGCGTCGCTCTGGAGGTCTACCCGCATCACACGGTGTCTCGGCTGCTCGTCCTCGACGTCGTGGACACCGATGGTCGCCATCCATTCGTTCTCGACGCGAGCACCACCGTGTCGTTGACTTGGGCGTTGACTGACTGGTTGGCGACGCAATGACTCGTCCTCGAGTCGCAGCCGCCACGACGTCACGTTCCTGGCCCTCCCGGCAATGGGATGGCGATGTCCAACCGGACTCCCGACCCTGGCGGGGACGACAGTGTCCACCGCCCGCCCAGCGCCCCGATTCGGTCGGCGATGTTGGCCAAACCCCGACCGGGCCGGGCTGTCGATCGGCCCAGACCCGGTCCGTCGTCGACAACTGACGCGATCACCGTGTCGTCGACCCGACGGACATCGATCGTCACGGTGACACCAGGGCCACCGTGCTTCGCGGCGTTCTGCATCCCCTCGACGCACGCGAAATAGACCCCTGCTGCAACGTCACCATGGATGTCGTCGATCGGTCCGCCCGTGGCGGAGACGTGAACTGCGACGGGACCGCCGGCCGCGGCGTCGGTCAGCGCACCCAGTAGGTCACCACTGGCCAGGCGACGCGGGAACACCCCCCTGCTCAACTGGTCCAGGTCGCTGCGCGCGGTGGCGACCTGCTGACGCGCACCAGCCAGCAGTGGGGCGAGTCGGTCCGGTAGCCCTTTGGCGATGACGATGGCGATGGCCCGACACTGCAGGGACAGCGCGACCAAGCCCTGTTGGGCGCCGTCGTGCAGATCCCGCTCGATACGGCGTCGTTCGTCGTCGGCACCTGTCACCAATCGTGTCAGGGACCGTTGGGTGGCTGCCACAAGGTCGTTGAGTCTTGTCAGCGACGCAGATGTCGACGCCCCGACCAGGGCAGCCACGCCACCGGTTGCCAGCGGCAGGACAGCGGCGACCAACCATCCCGGTGCCGTCTCGAATCCCGCGTCGATACCGCCTAGAACGCCGAGCACGGTCGAGCACAGTGCCGTCAGTGTTTGCCCGACTACTGTGAGTTGGACGACCCGGCGCGACACTCCGGGCGGGGTGACCACCATCGGCAGCACCGAGATCACTGCCGTCACCGGGGCGAACTCCGGCACCAACGCGGTGACTGACAATGCGGCGATCGACGATTCCGCCGATAACAGGGCAGCGGCCAGTCCAGGACGATCCGTGCCCAATGCGTATCGGGCCAGAACGACGCAGGCGACGACGACAACCAGGACGCCCACTATCACCAGGAGGACGACGACGCCGGTGAGGGCATACGCGATGGCGACGACCACGCCTCCTATGCCGGCAAACCACGCACTGAAGCGAAGGAAGACAGCCAGGGTCACGGTCTCGTCATCCGGTCCGAAACCCGCCGCCACAGTTTCGGTCACCGATCCGATGTCGATCGGGACCGAACCGCTGGCTCGCCAGGACCAGCCCTCGGGCGTCGTAGCCTCGTCGACCGTCACCAGGCCCCCCACAGCCTCGACCCTGTCCAGCGTCACGCTGCCAACCTCCGGCGAGGCGGCACCTGCCCCCGGCGGCCCGGAAGCGAGAAGCGCGAATCTCAATCGTGAGCCTGCTGGCGTGACCACTATGTCCACGGCGGTGTTCGGATATGCCTGGACCGCCGTCAACACGCACCCCACCAAGCCGTAGACGGCGTTCTCGCTCGATCGGTGCACGCGCTGCGACGTGACGTCGGCCCGAACACTCGGTCCCCCGGCAGACGTCGTGCCCACCAGCGCCTGGACAGCCGGGCGAAGCCCGCCCGTGGCGAGGACGTCGGGAAACAGCCCGTGCGAGATCTCGCGCAGTTCCCTCAGCCCCTGTTGCGCCCGATCAGCGGCCGTATCGGCCAGCCTTCTGGCCTCGACGGTGTTGCCTTGCTCGGCAGCTGTCTCGATGTCGTCGATGGCGAGACCCAATTCGTCAAGAACCCTCGCCGGGCCGGCGTCGAGTCGCAATCTCAATTCGAGAGACGCTTGGTCCGATGCGGACGCAGCGCGGCTACGTGCTGCCGCCAAGCGGAACGCCTGGGAGCGCAACAGATCTTCGGCCGCTCTGACACTGGTGATGATCGCGAATCCGGTCGCGATCAAGTGCCCTGCGATGAATCCCACCAGGAGCCATCGAGGGGCCTCGTCCGCTAGTCCCGTCCACGACTGCAGGCTCAGCGCCCCGGTCGCTGTGGCACTGCCCACGAGTAGGCCGATAAGCCGCCTGGTACGGCGACCACTGGCATGCGGGACCAGCAGCGCGATGTCGCCGATGAGGACGAGTACCCCGACGGGAGCGAACTCCGGTAACACGATCGCTGTTGCGACGACCCCCCAGCAGTGTCCTGATATCAGGATCCACAGCGCGCTCTGTCGATGTCCTTTACCCTCGAAACGACTCGCTACTGCTATAGCCGCGATGACGATCCACCGGATCAGCCACAATACGAGTAGCCATGAGGATCTGACCACGAAGACATAGACCAGAATGGTGGCCGCCTGGACGACCAGGTCGGCGAGCAGGTTCGATCGGATATCCCTACCGAGTGCGGTCAGCGGCGCCTGCTCGGATCCGGTGATCAGTGGAGGTGTCGTTCCCATTGTTCGATCAGCGCATCAGGGACGAGCTCGTCCTTGGGAATGAATATGACTCTACGACTGTCGTCGTGGGCTGGGATTCCGAGGTCCGTCCGCGACATCGTCGAGCACAACACAATGGTTAGTTTGGGGTATGTGGCCGCCATCTCGACGGCGGCAGACGTTCCACTGCGCTCTGGCATGGTCACGTCCAACAACACGAGATCCACCCTACGGTGAGAGAGCACGTCGAATGCTGCGGCAGCGGACTCGACAGCATCCACGATATCGAGGCGGTCGTCCAGGCCCAGGAAGGACGAGACGGCCGCGCGAAACGCCGGGCTGTCGTCGACGACGAGGACCCGTAGCGTTGACACCGGTCCAGAGTGGCAGTCGTCGGATCGTGAGAACAGTCGTGCCAGCACGACCGTGCCGGTGATCGTGACCACCAGCACAACCGATATCGCCCTACAGTGCGGTCATGGTCGTCCTGTCCGATTGTCGGATCGTGGTCGCGGACGACAGCCTGCTGGTGCGCAGCGGCCTGACGGCACTTCTCGGCTTCGAGAGCGATCTGAACGTCGTCGCAACCGCCTCGTCGTTGCCCGATCTCCTGACCGCGGTCACCGCCCACCAGCCGGACGTCGTCCTGACGGATGTGCGGATGCCGCCGACCGGGACGGATGAGGGCATTCAGGCAGCTGAAGAACTCTGGACCGTCGCGCCGAACACCGCCGTCATCGTGCTGTCCCAATACGCCGATCCGGACTACCTGCTGCGCCTGATCAGTAGGGGCAGCGCCCGGCGCGGCTACCTCCTGAAGGACAACGTGGCGACACCAGGTGAGCTGCGGCGAGCTATCGATCTGGTGCGGGTCGGCGGCTCCTTCATCGACCCGATGGTGGTCGAGACCCTGGCCAAGGGCACCACGCGCGACCTCGACATGTCACTGTCCCCACTGACCCGCCGCGAGCAGGAGGTCCTGGCGCAGCTTGCTACGGGCAAGTCCAACGCCGCCGTCGCGGCAGCGCTGTTCGTCGGCGAACGGGCTGTCGAGAAGCACGTGAATTCCATCTTCTCGAAGCTGGGGCTCTACGAAGCGCCCGATGTGAACCGGCGAGTGCTCGCCGTGCTCGCCTACCTCGCGCCGGGTCAGGCTGGGATGGGCGAATAGCTCCGACCCCTGCTTGGCAGTCCGTCGTCGGCCGAGACCTCGACCACAGGTCCGGGGAGGTCCGCGAGTGTCCGCACGGTTGGACCCTGGGGGGTTGGCACAGCGCGCCATCCCCCGAGACGCTCGGTAACTGGCAGTGATGAGGCGGCGGCCGCGGGCGACAGTCGCTCCGGGACATCGCGGGTGGGCTGAGTACGG
>JANNOG010000014.1:0-45228 GCA_031398915.1 Micrococcales bacterium
CCGGACGGCGGCTTCTTCGTCTGGGTTCGCCTACCGGAGGGCACCGACTCGGCCGCCTTGCTGGCGCGGGCCGTGGCAGCCCGGGTCGCCTATGTCCCCGGTACGGCCTTCTTCGCTGACGGCTCGGGCCATGCGTACGCCCGGTTGTCGTTCTGCTTTCCGACCCCCACCGCCATCGCTGAGGGAGTGCGTCGCCTTGTCGGGGTGATCCGAGAGGATCAGGCGCTACGTGCCGCATTCGACGCATGAGTGATCGGCTGAGCGCTCCGGTCGTCGTCCTCGCCGGTGGACTGTCGATCGAGCGAGACGTGTCCCTTCGTTCGGCCACCAGACTCGCGGGCGCCCTCGGCGACGCGGGTTACGACGTCGAGATCGTGGACGCCGGCCCCGACGTCCTGGACGTCTTGGCGGGCCACGAGCCGCACGTCGTGTGGCCGGTGCTTCATGGAGCGGCCGGGGAGGACGGCTCCCTTGCGGAACTGCTGCGAATGGCTGGGCTCGCCGTCGTCGGGACGGCGCCGGCAGGCTCCCGATTGGCCTGGGACAAGTCGGCGGCAGCGGCCGTTGCTGCGAGAATCGGCCTCGACGTGCCGGACGCCATCACACTGCCGGTACGAACGGTCACCGACATGGGGCCGAGGCGCGTGATGCCGGACATCTGGCGCTTCCTCGGTCCGGACGTGGTCGTCAAACCGAACCATGGTGGATCGAGTTTCGGACTCAGCGTCGTCACCTCGCCCGACGATCTACCGCGCGCCATGATGACGGCATTCGGACATGATCCGGTCTGTCGGATCGAACGTTTCGTCCCGGGAGTCGAGGTGAGTGTCACCGTCCTCGGCGCTGGTCTGGACGCGGTCGCGCTCTCACCGGTCGAGATCTCACCGGACGGCGTGGGGTACGACTTCAGTGCTCGCTACACCGTGGGCGCCATCGAGTTCCACTGCCCCGCCCGGCTGGACGCTGCCGTGCTCGACCTGGTCACCACTCAATCGGTGGCCATCCATCGCTCACTGGGGCTGGGCTCTCTGAGTCGCAGTGACTGGATCGTCGACCGGACAGGCCGGGCGTGGTTCTTGGAGGTCAACACCTCCCCCGGGATGACCGACACGTCGACGACTCCCCTGGCGATGACCGCGTCGGGTCGCACCCTCGCTGCCGTGTGCGACGAGTTGGTCAGTGCCGCAGCAGCGTCGACCGTGATCGGGTCACGCGCGGCGCAGGCCCTCGCCTGACGGGTCCATGACGCCGAGGATCCGATTGAGGTCCTCGACGGTGGCGAACTCGACGGTCAACTTCCCCCGGGACTTCCCCAGGGTCACGGTGACCCGGGTGTCGAATCGGTCCGACAACCGTGACGCCATGTCGTCCAGCAGCGGCATCCGACCTCCGGCGCGTGGCTTGGCCCGACGCGTCCGAGCAGTGTCGCCGGCGGAGGCAGACACCATTTCCTCGACAGTGCGCACCGAGAGACCCTCGGCAACGATCCGAGACGCGAGGGAGGCAGCCTGAGGAGGTTCCAGCGACAACAGCGCCCGCGCGTGTCCGGCTGACAAGACGCCGGCCGCCACGTGCCGCTGCACGGTCGGTGGTAGCCGCAATAGCCGCAGCGTGTTGCTGATCTGAGGCCGCGACCGCCCGATGCGTTGGGACAGCTCTTCCTGGGTGCAGCCGAAGTCGTCGAGCAGCTGCTGGTAGGCGGACGCCTCTTCCAGGGGGTTCAGGTCAGCACGATGGAGGTTCTCCAGCAGGGCATCCCGCAGCAGGACGTCGTCGGCAGTGTCACGTACAACGGCCGGGATGGCGGCCAACCCGGCCAGGCGCGACGCCCGCCAGCGCCGTTCACCCATGACCAGTTCGAAGTGCGGGCCCTGCGAGCCCGCGTCCGGTATGGGGCGCACGACCACCGGCTGGAGAACACCCACCTCGCGAATGGACTCGACCAGTTCCTGGAGAGCGTCCTCATCGAAGACAGCGCGTGGCTGACGCGAGTTGGCGCGGATGTCGTCGATGTCGATGTCGGCCAGTCGAGCACCGGGGACATCCACGAGGCGACTATCCGGAGGACTCGCCGCGCCGTCGTCGCGATGATCCCGCTCGTCGCGGAAAAAGACGTCCACCGGAGTACCGGCAGGGCGACCGTTGCCCTCCACGCTCTGTGGGATCAGGGCGCCGATCCCCCGGCCCAAGCCGCGACGCTTGTCAGCCACGGGGCACGACCTGCTCAGCGATCTCCCGGGCAGCCTCCAAGTACGACAGCGCACCGGTCGAGGTGGGGTCGTACGTCATGACGGTCTGCAGGTGACTCGGCGCCTCACTGAGCCGCACCGATCGAGGGATGGCTGCCTTGAGGACACGTTCACCGAAGACGTCACGTACCTGTTGGGCGACGTCCGAGGCGAGGCGCGTCCGGCCGTCGTACATCGTCAGCAGGACGGTCGTCACCTTCAGGGTGGGATTGAGGTTCGCCTGCACGAGGTCCACCGTACGCAACAGCTGGGCCAATCCCTCCAGCGCGTAGTACTCACATTGGATCGGCACGAGAACTTCGTCCGCAGCGACGAGAGCATTCAACGTCAGCAACCCCAGGCTGGGTGGGCAGTCGACCAGGACGTAGTCCGGACGTCGCTCGACCGTCGACAGGTACGCCGTCAGGGCCTTGCGGAGGCGGTATTCACGCGCCACCTCGGGTACCAGTTCGATCTCTGCGCCCGAGAGGTCGACGGTTGCGGGAACGCACGACACCCCGGGCAGGTCGGGGCATGGCACGACGACATCGGCGATGGCCGCTCCGTCCACCAGCACGTCGTAGGTTCCCGGGACCTCGCCATGATGTTCGATCCCCAGTGCGGTGGAGGCGTTTCCTTGGGGATCCGCGTCGATGACCAGAACTTCCAGGCCGCCCTGCGCGAATGCACCGGCGAGGTTCACGGTAGTGGTGGTCTTTCCGACTCCCCCCTTCTGGTTGGCCAACGTGACCAGGCGAGGCCGTGCGGGTTTGGGCAGCGCCCGCCCGACCAGCGAGATGCGGCGCCGTGCGTCATCAGCCAGTTGCCTGGCCAACGGCGTGTCGTCGTCGGCAACAGGGACGGCCTCGGCGATCTCCCGCCTGAAGTCGTCGTCACGCAGGTCGATCGCAGCCTCCGTTTCACGTGAAACACCGAGGTGCGCTTGAGGGATGGCGACGTCCGAAACCGGAGCCGAACCAGTCACGATGTGCTCCTTCTGACGGTACGTGAAGAGGCGACCCGGCGGCCCACAACAGCGGTGGTGGGCAGTACCAGAAGTCCCTCACCGAATCGTGCCACGCGGGCGTCCGCAACACCCCATCCAACGAGTTCGCCACCGACATTCGTCAGTTCGGACATGGCACCCTCGCCCTTTATGGCGATGATGAGCCCGTCGGCGCGACACAGCCGAACGCTCCATGGAATCAGTCGTGCCAGTGGCGCCACCGCACGACTCACGACGACGTCCCCAGCCTCGATAGCCACTCCCTCCGCGCGACCGTGCGCGATAACCACCCGATCGTGCAGACCCAATGCGTCCACCGCCTCATGCAGCCAGTTCACCCGTCGGGCCAACGGTTCCACGAGGGTGAGCGACAGATCCGGACGTGCGAGAGCGAGTGGGATTCCCGGTAGTCCGGCACCGCTACCAACGTCGATCGCTCGTGCCCCGTGGGGAATGCCCTCCTCGATCACCGCACAATTGAGCAGATGGCGGTCCCAGATTCGTTCGTGCTCATGAGGCCCGATCACCCCACGTTCCACGCCGCTGGTGGCCAACAGCTCCGCGTACGTCTGAGCGAGTGAAAGCCCAGCGCCGAAGACTGACATGGCGGCGGTGGTTGGATCCGGATGTTTCACGTGAAACGGGCGATACTCACCCGGCGAACACGACGACGCGACGCGATGGCTCGACGCCGGCCGACTCGCTGCGCAAACCTGCCTCCGCCACGAGGTCGTGAACGACCTTGCGCTGATAGGCCGGCATGGGCTGCAGCTCCACGGTCGCCACCCCGGCCTTGATCTCACTGATGACCTGCGCTGCCGCGTCAGCCGCCTCACGACGCCGCGCCTCGCGCCAACCCCCGATGTCCAGAACCAACCGCGTTCGTTCACCAGTTCGAGCCTGCACGGCCATTCGGGTCAACTCCTGGAGGGCTTCCAGCACCTGACCATCGCGCCCGACCAGCCTCTGCAGGCGAGCCCGATCGGCCCCCTCGCCGATGATGGCAACGGACGCACGGCCGTTCTCGACGAACATGTCGATGTCACCGTCCATGTCGGTGATATCGAGCAGCTCCTCCAGGTAGTCAGCCGCGACGTCACCCTCGGCTTCGAGCAACTTCAGCCGGGTCCCCTCGTCGGGCTCCGCATCCTCCCCTGCCCCTGCTGCCGAGGCTTCAGGAAGGTCGACTGCCGTGGCATCGTTCTCCGTCTCGATCATCGAACCACTCTCTGTGTGCGCCATGCGTATGCGAAGGGACACCGTCCGTCAGGACGGGACAGTCACCAGCCCTAACCGCGCTTCCGCGTCGATCGGGTACCGCGCTTGGGTTGCTGCCGTTGGCGCGGCGCAGGCGCCTCGATCGCCAAAGGCGTCAGTGCGGCTGGAGCGATGGATGCCGCCGCATCCCCTCGCGGGCCTCGCCGCTCCGCACGACGGGCACGCCGCTCCTCAAGAGCCTTCTCGGCCGGCGAACCGGGGGCTGGCATGTTGCGGATGACCAAGAACTGTTGGCCGGTCGAGAACAAGTTCGTGACGAGCCAGTAGATCAGGACACCCAGCGGGAATCCGATACCACTGATGCCGAACACCAACGGCAGGATGTACATGAGGATCTTCTGTTGCTTCGCGAACGGGCTGTCCAGCGCCGCTGGGGGCATGTTCTTCATGAACAACTGCCGCTGTGACCAGAACTGGCTGGCGGTCATCGCCACCACCAGGGTGATCGCGATGATCTGGGTGGAAATGGAGTCCGCGCGCAGGAACGTGTCGGACAACTGCGCGCCGAAGATCGTCGCGGAGTCCGCCTCGGCCCGTAGCTCGCTGGTGAAGGGGCCGACCGAGAAGTCCTCTTTCTGGATGCCGTTCAGTACGTTGAACAGGGCGAAGAAGATAGGCATCTGCAGCAGCAGCGGAAGGCACGAAGCGAAGGGATTGACCCGCTTCTCCTTGTACAGCGCCATCGTCTCGGCGGTGAGCTTCTGTCGTGACTCCTGGTCGGTCTTGCCCTTGTACTTGTCCTGGATCTTCTTGACCTCGGGCTGGATCAGCTGGAGGTCGCGTGAGGACCGGATCTGGCGGACGAACAACGGGATCAGCAAAGAGCGGATCACCAGCACCAAGCCGATGATGGACAACACCCACGTCCAGCCACCGTCTGACGGCAACCCCAGCCAGACGAACAGCGAGTGCCAGGACACCATGATCCAGGCGACCGCTACCTCCAGTGGGTAGAGGATCGAACTCAAGAAGTCAATCATCAGCCGAGGTGCTCCTCGCAGACCCGCATCGCTGGGGTCGTAGCAGTGGTGCCGGATCGTCGCAGTCGAACGGGGTGCGGTGGTACCGGATCATGGCCGCCCGGATTCCAGGGGTGACAACGGAGCAGCCGGCGGACGGTCATCCAGCCACCTCGCACCGTCCCATAGCTACGCACGGCCTCTACAGCGTACGACGAACACGAGGGGGCAAATCGGCAGACTGGTCCCAGCATCGGTGAGATCAGCAGTTGGTAGGCCCGCAGCACGGCGATGACGGAGTACCGAGGGGCCAGCCTCGCCCAGCGCGCTATCCGAACCCAGGTGACAGCCCGTGCCATCAGCCCCGGCCACCCACGACGCGGTCAACGGCGCGACCCAGGTGAGCATGAAGGTCGACAGACGACGCATCTGCTCCCGCCGGAGACACCCTCACGACTACCAGTGTCACCCCACCGGGGCCCAGCGTTGCCATTCGGTCCACAATGCCTGGCACAGCCGTGCGCAACCGACGCCGCACCCGATTGCGAACGACGGCATTTCCGACAGACCGAGACACCGCGAAACCCACCTTCACCGACCCGGCCTGGCCTTGCGCCATGGTCACGTGGACGCTGACCGGGCCGGATGACCCACGCCGCCGAACCACACCAGCCGCCCCGACCGCCTGTGTGACCTGTCGCAGGTCACCGGCGCGGAGTCGGGTGGTCCGAGCCAACCGAGCCGACGAGGCTCAGGCGGACAATTCGATGCGACCCTTACGACGGCGGGCGGCGAGAATGGCCCGACCGGCGCGCGTCGACATCCGGGCCCGAAACCCGTGCGTCCGGGCCCGACGCCGGTTACTGGGCTGGAAGGTGCGCTTGCTCACCGGTGTACTCCTACAAGTCGGATGTGGCGGACCGGTTCGAACCGACCCCAGCTGCTCAGGTTAGCTCATTCCCGCTGCGGCACTGGCAGCGAGACGAGCACCCCGAGGCCCACTGTCGCCCTCGGCGATGTGGGACTACGCTTCGCCCCTGCCGGGTCGGCCCAGCAATGTGGGGTGCCGCCACCTCCACAGGTGTGGACAACCGTGTGGATGATCGCATTGAGGTCCGATGGAGGGTTTGCATGTCCCCACCGGATATCGCCGACGCAGACGACTCACCGACCGACATCTCCGTGGCCTGGGCCCAGGTCCTGGTCGACCTCGAGCCGGTCCTTCCCAAGCTCCAACTGGGACAACTGCGAACCGTTCGTCCGGTCGGCCTGCTCGACGGTATGGCCGTGCTCGCTGTCCCGTCCGACTACGACCGGCAGACCATCGAGACCCGCCTGCTGGACCCGATCGCCAGCGGACTCAGCGCCGCGATCGGCCGTCCACTGCGGGTTCGCGTCGTGGTCGACTCCACCATCGACGCGCTGGGCCCTCACCAGGCCCACGCCGCACTCGCGACCAACCACGGCGACACTGCCGATCCGGCACCCCAACCTTCTGCTGTCGGTGCGCCGACCGGCCCCGGCCGACGCGCGACAGACCACGACCCTGTCGAGCGCCCACCCGGTGGCGGCCGCGGCACAGACCCGGATGCACGACTCAATCCCCGGTACACGTTCGAGACCTTCGTCATCGGCGCCTCCAACCGGTTCCCCCACGCGGCAGCCGTGGCGGTGGCAGAGGCACCGGCCAAGGCGTACAACCCGCTGTTCGTCTACGGCGAGTCCGGCCTCGGCAAGACGCATCTGCTGCATGCGATCGGCCACTACGCCATGAGCCTGTATCCGGGGATCAAGGTTCGCTACGTCAATTCGGAAGAGTTCACCAACGACTTCATCAACTCGATCCGTGACGACCGGGCCCAGGCCTTCCACAGCCGGTACCGCGACGTCGACGTCCTCCTGATCGACGACATCCAGTTCCTCCAGGGCAAGGTCCAGACCCAGGAGGAGTTCTTCCACACCTTCAACGCCCTGCACAACTCCAACAAGCAGGTCGTCATCACCTCGGACGTACCGCCGAAGCAGCTCCAGGGCTTCGAAGAGCGGATGCGCAGTCGGTTCGAATGGGGCCTGCTGACCGACGTCCAACCACCGGACCTCGAAACGCGGATCGCCATCCTCCGAAAGAAGGCGATCGGCGACGCTCTTCAGGTGCCCGACGACGTCATGGAATACATCGCCTCCCGGATCTCGACGAACATCCGGGAGCTGGAGGGCGCGCTCATTCGCGTCACGGCGTTCGCCAGCCTCCATCGCCAGCCCATCACCGTGCCCCTGGCCGACGTCGTCCTGCGCGACCTCATGCCCAACGAGAACTCACCCGAGATCACGGCCGCCCACATCGTTGCCGAGACCGCGAGCTTCTTCGGGGTCACCGTCGAGGACATCCACGGCTCGTCTCGTTCGCGGGTGCTGGTCAACGCCCGCCAGATAGCGATGTACCTGTGCCGGGAGCTGACCGACCTGTCCCTGCCGAAGATCGGCCAACAGTTCGGTGGCCGCGACCACACCACGGTCATGCACGCCGAGCGCAAGATCAAGTCTCTGATGAGCGAGCGGATGGCCGTGTACAACCAAGTCACCGAGCTCACGAACCGGATCAAGCGCCACGCGGCACCCGCAACCCCCGAGTCCGGATAGCCCGGCGTCGGGGACTTGTCCCCAGGTTTCATCCACAGCTGTGGATAAGAGTGTCATCAGGCCAGCGAGGCGTCACCCGCAGTCGCGGATCACTGCCGGAGTGCCATTTTCCCCACACCCTGTGGACAATCCTGGGGACAACTCCGCCAGCCTGTGGGTGAGCGTCCCCCAATCGACTCGCTCGTCCACACGTCGCCCGCGCCGGCCCTCGTCATCCCCAGCCTGCGCGTCCCGCAACCTGCGTTACCCACAGGACCAACCGGCCCGTCCACACCCCCCACTGCGCGGCGCGTTCAGCCCGACCCCAGTTCCCCAGGCGTGGCGCCACTGTCCCCCGACTAGTCGTCCACAGCATCCACACCCGTTACTACGACGACTAACCCCTACCACTCAGCACATGCCACACCCGCACTCTGAGCGCTAAGGTCGCTGACCGCGCCACCTCGGCGCCGTCGATCCGGAGGTACCACGTGCGTGTGACGATCGACCGCGACGCTCTCGCCGATGCGGTTGCCTGGACGACTCGCGTCCTGCCCGCCCGGCCGCCGATGCCGGTTCTGGCCGGCATCCTCATCGAGACGGGCGTCGAGAGTGTGCGGCTGTCCTGCTTCGACTACGAGGTGTCCGCCCGTTGCGATGCCCCGGCCACCGTCGACGAACCGGGCCGGGTACTCGTCCAAGGCAAGCTCCTGGCAGAGATCGCGCGCACCCTGCCCGCCTCGGATGTCAGCATCGATCTGGACGCGGGCAAGTTACGTCTGAGGTGTGGCGCCGCTCGCTTCTCGTTGCCGGTGATGCCGGTCGCCGACTATCCACAGCTCCCGGCCGAGCCCGACCGGATCGGTTCGATCGCGGGCGACGTCTTCGCGGCAGCCGTCGCACAGGTGGCGATCGCCGCCGCCAAGGACGAGACGCCACCGGTTCTCACCGCCGTCAAGATCGACATCGAAGGGGACCGGATCACGATGGTGGCGACCGACCGCTACCGCCTGTCGCTACGCGAGTTCGGCTGGAACCCCGCCGAGTCGGGCCAGACGCGATCGTTCCTCGTCCGGTCTCGGACGTTGGCCGACATCGCCCGCGCCGCAGGCAGCGGCGCTGAGGTGACCATCGGCATGACCAGCGAGGGCGGCAATCTGTTGGGCGTCACTGCGGCGGGGCGGCGCACGACGGTGCCGACCATGGACGGTGAATACCCGCCGGTGCGGAAACTGTTTCCGACGTCCACCGAGACGTCGGCCGTGCTCGAGACGAGCAGTCTGGTCAACGGCGTGCGTCGGGTGGCACTGGTGGGCAACAGCTCTCCGGTTCGCCTCACCTTCAGCGGGGACCAACTCGTCCTCGAATCGGGCGCCGGTGAGGACGCGTCGGCGAGTGACGCGGTCGCGGCGTCGATCGACGGTCCGGATATCACTATCGCCTTCAACGCCCAGTATCTGCTGGACGGGTTGGCGGTCGCCCAATCCCCGCACGTGAAGTTCTCGTTCACCGAGGGTTCGAAGCCGGCTCTGCTGAGCGGACACAGCGAGTCCGACGGTTCCGACGACCGCGGCTTCACCTACCTCCTCATGCCGATCCGGATGGCGTCATGACCGACCTTCACATCGGCCTCGTCGGCCTGGGCAAGATGGGTGGCAACATGCGCACCCGACTGCGTGAACAGGGAATCGCCGTCACCGGGTATGCCCCCGACCCGTCGACGACGGACGTGGCCACCCTGGCCGATCTGGTGGCCGCCCTCCCTGCGCCGCGCCTGGTCTGGGTGATGGTTCCCAGCGGCGAGCCGACCCGGCAGACCGTGGCGGCACTCGGCGAACTGTTGAGCG
The DNA here is from genome assembly GCA_031398915.1 of Micrococcales bacterium. Lineage (GTDB taxonomy): Bacteria > Actinomycetota > Actinomycetes > Actinomycetales > JBBAYJ01 > JANNOG01. Next base: position 9,938 of record JANNOG010000014.1, read on the forward strand.
CCGGCGATCTGATCATCGAGGGTGGCAACAGCCGGTGGCGCGACGATATCGATCACGCCGCATCCTTGGCCGGCAAGGGGATCGGTTATGTCGACTGTGGGGTCTCGGGCGGTGTGTGGGGGCTGACCGAGGGCTACGGGTTGATGGCCGGGGGATCGGATGACGACATCGCACGGGCGATGCCCGTGTTCGACGCGCTTCGCCCGCCCGGGCCGCGGGAAGAGGGCTTCAGCCACGCCGGCGCCGTGGGCGCCGGTCACTACGCCAAGATGGTGCACAACGGCATCGAGTACGGCGTGATGCAGGCCTATGCCGAGGGTTACGAGCTGTTGTCAACCACGGGTGTGGTCACTGACGTGACGGCGGTGTTCGCCGCCTGGCAACGAGGCACCGTCGTCCGCTCATGGCTGTTGGAGTTGCTGGTCGACGCTCTGCAGGCCGACCCGGGCCTGGAGGGCATCAAGGGTTACGCGCAGGATTCGGGCGAGGGCAGGTGGACCATCATGGAGGCGATCGACAACGCCGTCCCCGTCCCGGTGATCAGCGCGGCACTGTTCGCGCGCTTCGCCAGCCGCCAGCCGGACAGCCCGACGATGAAGGCCGTCGCGGCCCTCAGACAGCAATTCGGTGGACACGCCGTCAGAAGTGATGGTGGTGGACACGCCGTCAGAAGTAATGGCGACGGGCACGCCGCCAGAAGTGATGGCGACGGGCACGCCGTGGGGACTGAAGCGGGCTGAGGTGCACCTGGAGCACTTGAGCGTGGTCGACTTCCGTAGCTATCCCGCAGCGGATGTCACGCTCTGCCCCGGTATCACCGTGTTGCTGGGCGGTAACGGCCACGGCAAGACCAACCTGTTGGAGGCCGTCGGCTACGTCGCGACGCTGGCCAGTCATCGAGTGGCCGCCGACGCCCCCCTCGTTCGAAGTGGAGCCGAGCGCGCGGTCATCCGGGCCAGGATTCGTCGCGGGGAACGGGTCGCGACGACGGATATCGAGATCTCTCCTGGGTCGGCGGTCCGGGTCCAGATCAACCGGGTGGCCGTCCCACGACCCCGTCGCAGTTCCGGTCTGCTGCGAGCGGTGACATTCGCGCCCGAGGACCTGGCCATCGTTCGGGGTGACCCGGACGGACGTCGCCGTTTTCTGGACGACCTCCTGGTCGCTCGGACACCGCGATTCGCCGGTGTCCGAGCGGACTACGACCGAGTGGTGCGCCAGCGCACCGCCCTCCTGAAGTCCGCGCGAGCGTCGTCGTCCGCTGCGAGGTCGGCAGCGATGGCAACCCTGGACGTGTGGGATTCACACCTGGTGGCTGCCGGCGCGGAACTCCTCTGTGGGCGACTGGATGTCTTGGCGGCCCTCGACCCCTACTTGCGTGCGGCGTACGAAGCCGTGTCCGGGCACCCGCAGACTGCGCAGGCGGACTACGTGGCTCGCGGTGTGCTGGACGACGCGGAGCTCGCCGGCATGGATCGAGCCGATGCCGAGCGGCTGCTCGCACGTTCGGCCGGCGAGCGCCGGACCGCCGAGATCGACCGTGGCACCTGCCTGGTCGGCCCACATCGTGACGATCTGCTGTTGTCCATCGGTGGACTGCCGACTCGTGGTTATGCATCCCACGGCGAATCCTGGTCGATGGCATTGGCGTTGCGCCTGGCAGCTTTCGACCTGCTTCGTAGTGACGGTGACGCCGCCGCCGAGCCGGTACTGATCCTGGACGACGTCTTTGCCGAGCTCGACTCCGATCGGCGTCGTCATCTGATGGACCGGGCCACCTCGGCCGAGCAGGCCCTCATTTCGGCCGCGGTGGCAGACGATGTACCGATGGGACTCACGGCTCGCACCTGGCAGGTGACCCGCGACCGAGCCACGGGTGTGTCGCAAGTGCGGGAGGCGACGTGAGCGCGGCTGCCGAGCCCGAGCCGACTGCGCGCGCGGGTGATGCCGACATGGGTGGTCTTGAGGTGCGTGGTCTTCAGGCGGGCGGACCTGAGGCGGGCGGACCTGAGGCGGGCGGACCTGACGCAGTCGATCAGGCGTGGCGGCGAGCGGTGGGTGGAGCCCGGGCTCGCGGATTGACCGCGCGGGCGCGGCGGCGGCCGCGGTGGCAGGCGGGTTCTCGGATCGGTGGGCTGTTCTCGGGTGACACCGTGACCAGCGGTACGGGCCCGGATTCCCGTGACCCGCAGCTGCTGGGTGACCTGACCTCGGAGATGATCGCCCACCAGGGGTGGCAGGACGACATCACCGTGGCCGGCGTCATGGCGCGGTGGAGCGAGGTGGTCGGTGAGGACGTCGCACGAGCCTGCGTGCCGGAGACCTTCGTCGACGGCGTATTGGTCGTGCGTGCCGCCACGACCGCGTGGGCGACCCAGTTGCGCTACCTCGTCGGGGACCTCACCCGTCGGATGGCCGAGGTCGTCGGACCGGGCGTGGTCGATCGGGTCGACGTGATCGGTCCGGCTGCTCCGTCGTGGCGGCACGGTCCGTGGCGGACCCCGTACGGTCGTGGAGCCCGCGACACCTACGGGTGACGTGGGTACCTACACGCAAGGGTGTTCGAGCCGCAGATGTGCCTTCCAGCGGCTATAGTGAGCACAATCCCACCCTTGAAGGAGTCACCTCTGTGTCGGAGCTCGCTGACGGCACCACCCTCGACCCGGGCAACTACGGCGCGGACGACATCACCGTCCTGGAAGGCCTCGAAGCCGTCCGTAAACGCCCGGGAATGTACATCGGATCGACCGGCCCTCGCGGTCTGCACCACCTGGTGTACGAGGTGGTCGACAACTCCGTCGACGAGGCATTGGCAGGCTATTGCACGACGATCGACATCACCCTGCTTGCCGATGGCGGCCTTCGAGTGGTCGATGACGGGCGCGGCATCCCGGTCGACATCGTCGAATCCGAGGGCCGGCCGGCCGTCGAGGTCGTTCTGACGGTTCTCCACGCCGGCGGGAAGTTCGGTGGCGGGGGCTACTCGGTGTCAGGGGGACTGCACGGCGTCGGGATCAGCGTGGTGAATGCCCTGTCGTCTCGCCTGGATGTGGAGGTTCGCCGACAGGGACACGTCTGGCGGCAGTCCTACGCCGTCGGGGTCCCCGTGGCACCGTTGGTCAAGGGCGAGACGAGTGACGTCACGGGGACGACCGTCACGTTCTGGCCCAACGAGGACATCTTCGAGAGCACGGATTTCGATGCGGAGACCCTACGTACCCGCTTCCAGCAGATGGCCTTCCTCAACAAGGGGTTACGCCTGACGGTCACCGACACCCGTCCGCAGCACCTGACGTCGGCGGACCCGGTAGACCCGACCCAGGACGCCACGTCACATGTGGACCACGGCGACGGCGCAGTCGCCGAGCCGCGTGAGGACAGCTACCGCTACGACGGAGGGCTGGTCGACTACGTCGCCCACCTCAATCAGGCCAAGCGCGCCGAGTCCGTCCACTCCGAGATCATCGCCTTCGAGAGCGAAGACACCGAGCGACGTATCGGTCTCGAGTTGGCGATGCAGTGGACCACGTCGTACAGCGAGAGCGTCCACACGTTCGCCAACACGATCAACACGCACGAGGGTGGCACGCACGAGGAGGGCTTCCGCGCCGCCTTGACCGGGTTGGTCGGTCGATACGCCGAGGCCAACAACATGCTGAAGAAGGACGAGAAACTGACCGGCGACGACGTTCGCGAGGGTCTCACCGCCGTCATCAGCGTCAAACTCGCCGAGCCCCAGTTCGAGGGACAGACCAAGACCAAGCTGGGCAATACCGAGGTCAAGTCCTACGTGCAGAAGACCGTCGGCGACGCCCTGGGCGACTGGTTCGCCAGCCACCCCAAGGACGCCCGCGAGATCATCCGCAAGGCTCAGCAGGCGGCGGCTGCCCGGGTGGCTGCGCGGCGTGCGCGCGAGGCCACTCGCCGCAAGGGGCTACTCGAATCCGGTGGCATGCCGGGCAAGCTCAAGGACTGTCAGACGACCGACCCGACCCGCTCCGAGGTCTTCATCGTCGAGGGTGACTCAGCGGGTGGTTCGGCGATCCAGGGTCGCGACCCCGAAACGCAGGCGATCCTGCCGATCCGGGGCAAGATCCTGAACGTCGAGAAGGCGCGCCTGGACCGGGCGTTGGGGAACAACGAGATCCAGAGTCTCATCACGGCTTTCGGGACCGGGATCGGTGAGGACTTCGACCTCACCAAGCTGCGTTATTACAAGATAATCCTCATGGCCGACGCGGACGTCGACGGTCAACATATCCGCACCCTGCTGCTCACCCTGTTGTTCCGCTACATGCGCGGTCTGGTCGAGGCAGGGCACGTGTACCTGGCCCAGCCCCCGTTGTTCCGGCTGAAATGGAGCAATGCGGCCCACGAGTACGTGTACTCCGACCGCGAACGCGACGCCCTGACGGCGGCCGGCAAAGAGGCGGGGCGGCGCCTGCCCAAGGACAACGGGATCCAGCGCTACAAGGGACTCGGCGAGATGAACTACGGCGAACTGTGGGAGACCACGATGAACCCCGATACCAGGACGTTGTTACGGGTCACCCTGGACGATGCCGCGGCGGCCGACTCGATCTTCAGCATCCTCATGGGTGACGACGTCGAATCGCGTCGCGGGTTTATTCAGCGCAATGCCAAGGACGTGAGGTTCCTCGACATATGACGGACACGACACCGACGGAGCCGATCGACCGGATCGAGCCCGTCGATATTCAACTGGAAATGCAAAGGTCGTATCTCGACTACGCGATGAGCGTCATCGTCTCGCGAGCCTTGCCCGACGTGCGCGACGGGCTCAAGCCGGTCCACCGGCGCATCGTGTATGCCATGTTCGACGGTGGATACCGTCCGGACCGGGCCTTCTCGAAGTGCACACGCATCATCGGTGACGTCATGGGTCAATACCACCCACACGGTGACTCCCCCATTTACGACACCATGGTGCGGCTGGTCCAGCCATGGACGATGCGTTACCCGCTGATCGACGGTCAGGGCAACTTCGGTTCACCCGGCAACGAGGGCGCCGCAGCCCCCCGGTACACCGAGTGTCGAATGGCGCCCCTGGCTCTCGAACTGGTTCGCGACATCGGCGAGGATACCGTCGACTTCCAGCCGAACTACGACGGCCGGACCAGCGAGCCGATCGTGCTGCCCAGCCGCTTCCCGAATTTGCTGGTCAACGGTTCGGCCGGGATCGCGGTAGGGATGGCCACCAACATCCCACCGCACAACCTTCGCGAGGTCGCGGCCGGCGTGCAGTGGGCGCTGGCCAACCCCGAGGCGACGGCGGTCGAGCTGCTGGACGCTCTGCTCGAACGGATCAGCGGGCCGGACTTCCCGACCAAGGCGATCATCATGGGCCGGCGCGGAATCGAAGACGCCTACCGGACAGGTCGCGGCTCGATCACCATGAGGGCGGTCATCGAGGTCGAGGAGATCCAGAACCGGACCTGCCTGGTCGTCACCGAACTTCCCTATCAGGTCAATCCCGACAACGTTGCCGTCAACATCGCCGACCTCGCCAAGGACGGCAAGTTGAACGGCATCGCCGATCTGCGGGACGAGACATCGGGGCGTACCGGCCAACGCCTGGTGATCGTGCTCAAGCGTGACGCCATCGCCAAGGTGGTTCTCAACAACCTCTACAAGCACACCCAGCTGCAGCAGACATTCGGCGCCAACATGATCGCGCTGGTGGACTCGGTTCCACGCACCCTGAGCCTCGACGGATTCGTCCGGGCCTGGATCGATCACCAGCTCGAGGTCATCGTCCGGCGCACCCGCTACCGGCTGCGGCAGGCTCAGGAACGCCAGCACATCCTCATCGCCTACCTCAAGGCCCTCGACGCCCTGGACGACGTCATCGCCTTGATCCGGGCCTCGGCGAACGCGGACGAGGCGCGCGAGGGCCTCGTCACGTTGTTGGATATCGACGATATCCAGGCCCGGGCGATCCTCTCCATGCAATTGCGGCAACTGGCCGCACTCGAACGGCAGAAAATCCGCGAGGAATACGACGAACTCACAGCCCTCATCACGGAGTACGAGGCAATCCTCGCCGATCCGGCCAGACAACGATCATTGGTGTCGACCGAATTGGCCGACATCGTCGAACGGTACGGCGACGAACGGCGCACTCGGATCATCCCGGGTGAGGGCGAGGTCAGCATGGAGGACCTCATCCCCGACGAGGAGGTCGTCGTCACCATCACGCGCGGCGGATACGCCAAGCGGACGCGCAGCGACTCCTACCGCGCCCAGCGCAGGGGTGGACGCGGGGTGCGCGGTGCGGCGCTGCGCACCGACGACATCGTCGAACACTTCTTCGTCACGTCGACTCACCACTGGCTGCTGTTCTTCACGAACAAGGGTCGGGTGTACCGCGCCAAGGCGTACGAGTTGCCCGAGGGGGCTCGCGACGCCCGTGGCCAGCACGTGGCCAACCTCCTGGCGTTCGGTCCGGACGAGCGGATCGCCCAGGTACTCGACATCGGTGACTACGAGGCAGCGCCGTACCTGGTGCTGGCTACCCGGTCGGGTCTGGTCAAGAAGACCCGGCTGAGTGACTACGACTCGTCCCGCACGGGTGGACTGATCGCCGTCAAGCTGCGAGACAACGACGAGTTGGTGTCGGCGCGGTTGGTCAACGACACCGATGACCTGTTGTTGGTGTCGCGGGCGGGGCAGTCCATCCGGTTCCCGGCCGACGATCAGACGTTGCGACCGATGGGGCGCGACACGAGTGGCGTGACGGGGATGCGCTTTCGCGACGACGACGTGCTCCTGTCAGCGGATGTCGTACCGGCCCAGGACACCGACACCGGCCTCGACGTGTTGGTCGTCACCGACGGCGGATACACCAAGCGCACACCGGTGTCGGCGTATCGGCGTCAGGGCCGCGGCGGTACGGGGATCAAGGTCGCGCGGTTGAACGACGAGCGAGGCGTGCTGGTGGGCGCCCTGATCGCGACCTCGGGCGACGAGGTCCTCGTGATCATGGCCTCCGGTCTGGTGATGCGATCGCGAGTGTCCGACATCCGTTCCAGCGGTCGCGACACGATGGGTGTCATCCTTACCAAACCGGGCGATAACGACTCGGTGCTGGCCGTTGCGATCAACCGTGAGGTGATCACCGACGACGCGGCGACTTCGGGTGAGGTGGACGACGGGGTACCGTCAGGGACTGTTGCCCCAGAGGTGGACCCGTCCGCGTCCGGGGAAGACGACGCCTAGTCCGGTTGAGGGAGGTCTTGCGTGAGTGCCACGGATCCGCGTGCGGTCGGCGGTTTCGGCGAAACGTACGCCGAGCCGTTCCGGGACTCACGTTCGCCGGTCGTCAACCGGGTTCCGGGTGGGGGTGAGGGGTCCTCGGTCACCGGGCCGCTGTCACCGCCTGGATCCACGCCTGGCGCGAGCCAGCCGTCGGGGGCAGTCACGGGCGCGATTCCAGGGATTCGCCCATCCGGTGCCCGACCCTCTGGTGCCCGCCCGGCAGTGGTGCGTGGCGTCGGCGGCCCACCGGCCGGACGCGCTCCGCGCCCTCCCCGCCCCTCGCCGCGATTGGGGGCGCCACGCAAGGCAAAACTGACTCTGGCGCGGCTCGACCCCTGGGGCGTGCTCAAGCTGTCCTTCCTGTTGTCAGTGGCGCTGGGCATCGTCAACGTGATCGCGATCGCCGTCCTGTGGCAGGTGGTCGACGGTATCGGGGTCTTCGGTGACATCAATGGCGTCGTGCGCGACATCGACACCACCAACAGCACGTTCGACGTCTACGACTACGTGGGCTTCGAGCGGATCTTGTCCCTGACAACAGTCATCTCCGTTGCCAACGTGCTGATCGCCACGGTCCTGGCCACCTTGTTCGCGTTCCTGTACAACGTCGGATCGGCACTGGTCGGCGGTGTCCGGGTCGTCCTCACCGACGAGTGAACACGACTCGTGACCGGTTCGCTCCGTCTCGGGTACTCTGTCGCGGCGCCAGGCACGGTCGCCCACACGGGCCTATAGCTCAGTTGGTTAGAGCGCTTCCCTGATAAGGAAGAGGTCACAGGTTCAAATCCTGTTAGGCCCACCCGACACACCGCCCCAGCAGCAGCTGTCCGGGCCGAGCGGTTGGCCATCGCCCTGGGCCTGGGTCATCTCCCGCCTCGAGGCGCCGCCTGCTCCCTCGGTAGGCGGGCGGCGCTGGCGCGCCGGTCCGGCCTCCTTGCCCGGCCTCACAACCCGTGTCGCCCGGCTCTACTCGCTGAGAGGTGGCAACACGCAGAACTCGTTACCGTCCGGATCGGCAAGAACCACCCAGCTCACGTCATCGCCCTGACCCACGTCCACACGGCGAGCGCCAGCCGTCATCAGCCGGGCAACGGCATCGCCCTGGTCAAGGGGTCGAAGGTCCAGATGCAGACGGTTCTTGGCCATCCTTCTATCGGGCACCCTCAGGAATACCATGTCCGGCGACACGCCATCCTCAGGGCTGCCCGCAGGGGGCTCCAAAACAACCTGATGGTCATTCTCGAACGTACGGCGCCATCCGAGGGCTTCTTGCCAGAAGGCAGCTATTCGCACAGGATCGGGGGAGTCGATACAGACACACTGCCAGCGAAGCGCGACGATCTCAGTCATGCCCGTACTCTGGCCGTCCTGCGTCTACAGGGTCCATCGGGTTACCGCTCGTGGATCACGTGCCGACGTGGTGCGCCTTACGTGGCCTCCGCCCCTGCGCCCCCGGGCCTCCCTCCAGAATCACGGGGAAAGTAGGAAGAGGGCACAGGTTCAAATCCTGTTAGGCCCACCGCGCACGACGTCGAGCGTTGCCTTACCCGCTTGGTCGCGGACCCGGGTGGCCGTACGGCCGATGTGGACCCGCATCAGGTCGGTGGCGGCGGCGACGGCGCCGGCCCGGACCGCCTGGACGAAGCCCAGGTGCTCCTCGGCGCCGAGGTGGCCCATCAACGGCTCGGCGACCTTGGCCTCCTTCAAGGACATCAGCAGCGGTCCGTGAAAGCTGCGGACCAACATCTCGACGGCAGGGTTGTGAGTGGACGCGGCAACTCGGACGTGGAAGTCGGCCGACATCTCCATCGTGTACCGACCCGCCTCCAGGGCCTCCCTGCCGCTTCGGCAGAGGCTTTCGAGGTCGTCGAGGTCAGCCGCCGTGGCGCGCTCCACCACCATCGGCACGATGCCGAGCTCGACGACCGTGCGAGCCTCGGTGACGTTGGCAGCGGTCAGCTGGCTGAGCACCATGAGGTCGGCGAGCCCCTCCCCCAGCTTGGTGGGATCGGGTGAGGTGACGAAGGCCCCACCGCGAGCACCGACCCGGATGTCCACGAGGCCTCCCGCCTCCAACACCCGCAGTGCCTCACGGACGGTTACCCGGCTGACGCCGAACCGGCCGCACAGCTCACGCTCGGAGGGCAATCGGTCCCCTGGCAACAGCCTGCCCTGACGTAACAACAGCCTCACCTGGTCGACGATGACCTGTGAGACACGGCCCACACTGACGGGGCTGAATAGATCGATGTCGCCGGCCGTCACATGCGCTCCACAACTGTCGATGGTCCAATCCGGGTACGGTCAGACCAATGGACAGCAGGCTACTTCAGATGCGCGTCCTCGTCGCGAACGCGTGCCGGGTACTGGCCGCCCGTGGCCTTGCCGAGGACGTGCTCGGGCATGTCAGCGTGCGCACCGGAACCAACAGCCTGCTCGTCCGCTGCAGGGGCCCGCAGGATGAGGGCCTGTTGTTCACGGTCGCCGCCGACGTCCGCGAAGTCGACCTGGCCACCGCGCCCGGTGCCCGGGACGAGGCCGGGTGGGCCGCGCCCAACGAGCTTCCGATCCATATCGAGATCCTGCGCGCCCGCCCGGACGTGGACGCCGTGGTGCATTGCCACCCGCCCGCGACGCTGCTGGTGGGTATCGAGGGCATCAACCTGCGCCCGATCGCCGGCGCCTACGACATCCCGGCGGCTCGGCTGGCCCTCGAAGGGGTACCCGTGTACCCGCGCCCGGTCCTCGTCCGTCGCCCTGACCTGGGCCGCGAGGTCGCAGCTGCGCTCGGCGGTGCATCGGTCCTCCTGCTGAGGGGCCACGGTGCGGTCACCGTCGGCAGCGGCCTGCACGCCGTCGAGCAGGCGGTGTGTCGAGCGCTGGCTCTGGAGTCGTTGGCCAGGGTGTCGTTGGCCGATCACCAAAGCGGCTCCCGGGCAGTCGAGCTGACCGACGCGGATGTCGCCGAGCTGCCTGACCTCGGCGGTGCGTTCACCGACGTCATGATGTTCCGCCATCATCTGGCGCGGCTGCGACACGACGGACTGTTGGTGGAATGACGCGCTGGTTGCGCACGGATGACTAATGGTCCTACCTTAAATCCGTCGCTCTACTGTGCGACGACGCCCGGATGGACCGGGCCAGCGCCGCAGCGACGCGGGCGCCCACCGCAGGAGGTCCCGTTATGGCGAAGGACGCACTCGTCGACGATGCGCTCGCGAAGAAGTTCTCGTCCGAGAAGGACACGCCCTACGCGCGCTGGGTGGCCGACGAGGGCCTGGACATCATCGCCGCGCACTGGGTGCCCGATCTGCGCACCGTCGAGCTCAAGCCGTGGGCGCGCCGGGGCGGCGCGGGCGTGTTCGTCAACCACGAGGCCTCGCGCACGTCCAACGACTGCTACGTCGTGGAGATCCCCGCCGGCGGTGCACTCGCCCCGCAGCGCCAGCTGTTCGAGGAGATGACGCTGGTTCTGGACGGCCACGGCTCTACCAGGGTGTGGAACGACGCGGGTGCCGAGGTGACGTTCGAGTGGGGGCGGGACTCGTTGTTCGCGATCCCGCTCAATACCCATCACCAGCACTTCAACGGTTCAGGCGGCACCCCGGCCCGGCTCGTGTCGTCGACCAATCTGCCGCCCATCCTCAACCTCTACGACGATGTGGACTTCGTATTCGGCACGGCCCACGACTTTCCGTCGAGGTTCGATGGGGAGGCGGACTACTTCTCCGCCGGCGGGGTGCAGGACGGGCTGCTGCTGCGCACCAACTTCGTGGCCGACGCCGTCGCCCTGCCGCTGGTCTCGGCCAAGGAGCGCGGGGCTGGTGGCGGCCACATCCGGTTCTCGATGGCGCGCGGGTCGATGAACAGCCACATCAGTCAGTTCCCCACCGCGACGTACAAGAAGGGACACCGTCACGGTCCCGGCGCCCACGTCATCGTCCTGTCCGGCACCGGCTTCAGTCTGATGTGGCCCGAGGGTGAGGAGCCTCGCCGCTACGAGTGGCACGCGGGTTCGATGATCGTCCCGCCGAACATGTGGTTTCACCAGCACTTCAACACCGGCACCGAGCCTGCCCGCTACCTGGCCTTCAAGCATGAGGGCGTCTCCATCCGCAACGCCCAGGGCGTACCCAAGGCATGGATCAGCCAGCGCGTCGGTGGCGACCAGATCGACTACGCCGACGAGTCGCGGGTGGTCCGTGACCTGTTCGCATCGGCGCTGGCCGAGCATGGGCTGAGCCCGCTGATGGACGAGGCGTACCGGCGCGAGCTGGAGGACCTGCCGCCCCTGCCCGGCGCGTGACCGACCACGACGACCACCACGGGGAGCACCGGGAGCACCGGGACGACGTGTCGCTGGAGTCCAATCCCATCTGGCAGCAGGAGAACATCACCCTGCGCAGCGTCGGTATCGACGTCGGATCCTCGGGCACGCAGGTGGCGTTCTCACAGCTGCACCTGCGCCGCCGTGGCGAGGGCCTCGGCACCCGCTACGTGGTGGTCGACCGGGAGACGCTGTTCCAGTCGCCGGTCCACCTCACGCCCTATCTGGCGGACGGGCGGATCGATGCCCGGGCACTGGGCGAGCTGGTCGACGTCGCGTACTCGGCAGCACACCAGCGCCCGGACGACATCGACACCGGCGCCGTCATCCTCACCGGCGAGGCGCTGCGGCGGGACAACGCCGAGCCGATCGCCACCGTCCTGTCGCAGCGTGCCGGCGACCTGGTGTGCGCGACCGCCGGGCACCACATGGAGGCGACTCTGGCGGCGCACGGCTCGGGCGCCACGCTGGCGTCGTACCGACTCGGTGCCAGGGTGCTGGCCATCGACATCGGTGGCGGCACCACCAAGTTGGCGCTGATCGACCACGGTGAGGTCGTGGCCACGGCCGCGCTGGACGTCGGCGGTCGACTGGTGGTCGTCGCGGACGGTCGTGTCGTCCGGCTCGATCCCGCAGGTGCGCGACACGGGGAGCGGGCGGGGCGCTCACTGGCACGGGGCCAGGTCGTCACCGACGACGACCTCGATGCGGTGGCCGAGGTGATGGCCGAGGCCGTGGTCGCCGCCGTCAGCGGGAAGGAGGTGCCGCCGTCCGTCCTCGGACTGTTCGTCACCGCTGCTCTGCCGCCGCTCGGCGACTTGGCGGGGGTGATGTTCTCCGGTGGCGTCGGAGAGTACGTGTACGGCCGTGAGGACCGTGACTTCGGCGATCTGGGTCGTCGGCTCGGGCTGGCGCTGCGTCGACTGCTCGACGCCGGAGCGCTGCCTGCCCCGCTGCTGCCGGCCGGTGAGTGCATCCGCGCCACCGTGTTGGGTGCCTCGCAGTACAGCGTCCAGCTCAGCGGCAATACGTGCACCGTCACCGACCCCGACGCGACACTGCCTCGCAGGAACGTGGCGGTGGTCCGGCCGCGGTACGCGCTCCCCGATGGCAGCGACGCCGACTCACTGGCCGCCCTGACCCATGCGCTGGCAGCCGCGGTGACGGCCCGCACGGGCGCCCACCGGGTGGAGGGCCGCGACGACGACGACCTGGCGCTCGCGCTCGAGTTCACCGGTCCGCCGCTGTACGCCCGTGTGCTGGCCTTCGCCCAGGGGCTCGTGGCTGGGCTGGTCGACCGGATCGCGCGCGGGCTGCCGCTACTGCTGGTCCTGGACGCCGACCTGGCGCGGACGCTGGGCCGGGTGTTGCGTGAGGACCTCGGCGTGACGAACGCCATGGTCGTGCTGGACGGAGTCCGCTTGGACGACTTCGACCACATCGACCTCGGCCGGGTCCGACAACCGTCGGGCACGGTCCCCGTCACCATCAAGTCGCTGGTGTTCGCCGGTGTCGACGTCCGTCACGTGCCACCCGGTCCGGTGGCCGTCACGACCGGCTGAGCGCCTCCAGGACCTGGGCGACGGTCCGTACCCGGCACAGTCGGGGGAATACCTGGTCGGCGAAGAAGTCCCGCTGCGGCTGTCGCCCGGTCAGGCCGTCGCGCACCACCACCACCTGTAGGTCGCGGTCGCGGGCGTCGTACACCGTCGAGGCGATCCCGACGTGCGTGGAGCCGCCGACCAACAACAGGGTGTCGATGCCCCGGCTGCGCAGCTGCAGCTCCAGGTGCGTGCCGTGGAAGGCGGAGAAGCGGTGCTTGGGTACGTCTACGTCCTCGGGCCGGGCTCCGAGCTCGGCCAGGACCTGGTAGCCCGGTGACCCCGATCCGTGCGGTGGTCGCGTCGGCCGCGGGTTGTCCGGGCCCCATGGCACGTGCCGGGCGTCGACGTCGGTCAGGGTGCGGGCCAGGTCCGACCCGTCCTCGGCGTGGTCGGCGCGCGCCCACAGCACGGTCACCCCTCGGTCGCGGCAGCCGTCGACCAGTCGGCGCACCGGGCCCAACACACCCGCCGCCTCCGCACCAGTCCGGTAGTGCTCGAGCAGGTCGAAACCGAGCAGTCCGCACGCCGCAGGGTCCAGCGCCAGATCGTCGAGCGCCAGATCGTCGGGCACCTGGCCGGCCGGCGTGGGCGCGTCCGGGCCGCTCATGCGTGGACCGTCGTCGCGCTGCCGTGACGCACCGCAGCCGCGACCGCGGTCCGCAGGTCGTCCGCCACCAGGTCCTGCGGCGAGGCCGCGAGCGCCGGGCGCAGAGCGAGGGCTGCCAACACGCTCTTGCGCGCGCGCCGGCCGTCGAACCCGATGCAGGCCTCGGCGAGTTCGGCGTGCAGTGCATCGTCCTGGGCGAGGGGGAGCAGCCCGGGCCAGTGCACCGCCAGCTCGAGCAGGCTGTGGCGGACGATCTGCCGCAGCACCGGCACGCTCGGTAACGCCAGCTCGAGCACCAGGTCCGCGCGCGAGACCACCGCCTCGTCGACCGCCTCGGGAAAGTTGGTCGTCGCCAGCAGCAGCACGTGCGGGCTGGTGGCGCGCAGCTCGTCCAATCCCGACAGCACGGCGTCGGTGGCACGGTGCACGTCGACCGGGTTGGCCCCGAAGGACGCCGTGGTCCGCCGGACGGCCAGCGACTCCACCTCGTCGATCACGACGATGGTGTGGGGACGCCGGGCGGCCAGCTCGGGCAGGGTCTCGGCGAACAACGTACGCACGGCGCGCTGGCTCTCGCCGAGCATCTCGCTCGGAAAGGTGTGTGGGTCCACCGCCACCAGGGTGGTCGCCCCCCGGTCGGCCACCGCCAGGGCAGCCTTCTGCGCGAGGCCCTGGCAGAGGGTCGACTTGCCGGTGCCGGGCGGGCCGGACAGCAGCACGAGGCCATGCGGGCTGCCGCTGAGCTGCTGCAATCGGCGCCCGTGCCGCAGCACGAGCGCAGCTGTGCCCAGGAGGCGGTCCTTGACCTCCTGCGGGACGATGATCGAGTCCCACGGCCCCTCGTGGTGGTCGGCGGGTAGCACGTGGACCCCGGTGACCCCCGGTGGCAGGCGGTGCGGCGCGCTCATCGGGTCGTCGCGGTCACGGCCAGGTGGGCCGCTGCAACTCGGGCCACTCGATCGTCGAGGGGTCGCCCGCCTGGGCGTCGCGAACGTGGTCCGGCGGCTCCTCGAACAGGACCATCGGGTCCATCAGCACGCGCATGGTCTCCAACAAGCTGTCGAACATATGGATCCGTACGACCTTGGCAGTCTTCGTGGCCGAGTCGTTGAAGTGCTGATGCCACAGGAAGTGGTCGACCACGATCAGGTCACCCTTTGTCCACGAGTGGTCCGTGCCGCCCTCGGGCTCAGCGCCCAGGTAGCTGTGACCCTCTCCCTCGACCACGTACAGCCAGGCCTCGCCCGGGTGCCGGTGCATGGACTGGCCCCGGCCGGGGCCCATCTCGAACATCGCCATCGTGATACCCGAGGCCTCGTAGCCGATCGCCTTGTCGAGCAGGAACGTGGTCCGGGTCCCCCGCGGTGTGTTGAGCAGTTCGAGAGAGTCCCAGCTGGTGTGCAGCCGCCCGTTGCGACGCTTGGTCTGCTGGCCTGCGACCCGCCGCAGCCGACGGGCGTAGGCGTCGTCGCCGTCGACCCCGTCGCTGACCGGCGGTCGACCGGGAAGGCCGGCGACATCGGCGTGGCCGGCGTCCTCCAGGACCGACATCCCCATCGTGGCCAGCAACGGCTCGCTGGAGAAGCTCATGTACCGGGTGCTCACGTCACCGTGGTTGCCCGAGCGGTGCCACGCCCACGCGGGAAGGTGCAGCGAGTCGCCCGGGCCCCACTCGACGCGCTCGCCGTCCACCTCGGTCCAGCCATGACCGGCCACCACGAACACCATCGCGTCCCAGCTGTGTCGGTGCAGCGTCGTCGCGGTTCCGGGGTCCATCTCGTGCACCAGGGCGTCCATCGAGCGGGTGGGGTTGTCGCCGTCCACGCCCATGTAGACGCCCGTCCGCATGCCTCGCGCAGTCGGGGCGAGCGGAACGTCCGGGTGATGCACCACGGTGCGGTGGTTGTCGCGCCAATCCTCGAGGAACTGCGCCCGACGGCGTTTCTGCACGTGGTAGTGCGTGACCTCGGTTCTCGTCGTCGTCGACAAGTGAGCTCCTCTGCAATGGACTGACCTTCAGACCGTGAGCTTCGATCGTGCCAGTGGGGCGGCAGCGATGCAACGGGGGTCTGGGACGACATCGCTCACGAGTGGACGTGGCGGCGCAGCCGTCTGGTGAACAACACCGGTGCCCCCGCGACCAGGCCACCCAGGACCAACGCCACCGACACCGGCGCCACCAGGGCCACGGCAGCGGCGCCGAGCGGAGCCACCAGCAGTGCTGCCGCCCGGAACGTGCCGGTCGCGGCGATCACCTCGCCCCGCTCCTGCGGATCGACCGCCTCGGTGGCCACCGCAGGCCCGACCGTCTGCAGCGTTCCCGCCCCGAGTCCGGACACCGCGAGCGCGACGGCACACAGCACGGGCTCCCCGGCGAGGAATCCGACAGCGGCAGTGCCGAGCCCGCACGCCAGAGAACCGATCGCGAACGCCGGCACCATCGCCTCCGGACGTAGCCTGCCCACGGCGCCCGACGCCACGAGCTGGGCGACGTTGGCCATCGACACCAGGATGCCGATGGTCGTCGACGACTGCCGGGCGCCCTGAAGCGCGACGGGCACGAACGATCCCAGCAGACCTCGCCAGGCGCCCCCGGCGACACCGGCCCAACAGCCTGCGTCCACACCGGCCCGCTGCCAGATCCGGCCGGGTACCCGCTGCTCGGGGACGACGAAGGGGGGCAACCGGTCGAGCAGCATCGCCGGCAGAACAGCTCCGGCCGCGAGCAGGGCGCCCAGCAGGAGCGCCGCCGCAAGCGACCGCTCACCGACCCAACCGGCCACGACCGGGCCGAGCAGCAGTCCGGCAGCTGACGCCAGGTT
Organism: Micrococcales bacterium; assembly: GCA_031398915.1. GTDB lineage: Bacteria > Actinomycetota > Actinomycetes > Actinomycetales > JBBAYJ01 > JANNOG01. The sequence continues at coordinate 26,576 of JANNOG010000014.1, forward strand.
GATCCGGGCCAGGCCCCGCACGACGGGCACGTCACCCCGGATGACATGCGTCTGGCTGCCCGTCCAGAAGAATGCTCGGGCCACTCCCTGAGCCAGGTGAGCGACGACGAACGATGCGATCGCCGTGCTCAGCGCCGGTAGCAGGCACGAGACACAGAGCAGGGCTCCGGCAGCGACCACGAACGACTTGTCCGGCAACAGCCGCATCCAGGCGCCCATGAACAGCCGCGCGGTCATCTGGGCCAGCGCGCTGACCGCGACCAGCAGGCCCACCTGCGGCCCGCTGTAGCCGGCCTGGAGTACCAGCAGCGGCAGTGCCACGCTGGCAAGGCCCAGCGACAACGCGAACAGGACGGCTGCGGCGACGCCGGCCCGCGCGTCCAGGACCGGGCGCCGACGCGTGGCTCGCGCCGGAGTCCCGTCGTGGCCGGCCCGGGATTCGGGCCTCAGGCCTGGCCTGCGAGTTCGAGCGCCTCAGCGGGGTGCGAGGCCGGAGCCTCGGTGACCGCCGGGGCCACGGCGTCGGCGACCGCCGGGGTGGGGGCCTCCTCCAGGTAGTGCACGGCGTCGTAGCCGAGGTGCTTGAACAGCCGGTTCTGGAAGGACAGCACCCGCAGCGGGGTCCCGTCGGCGGCGAACAGCTGGCAGACATGGTTCTGCGGCACGTACAGCGTGTCGCCCGTGACGATCTCGTGGCGCGTCGGCTCCATCGCGATCCGCGCGTGGTACTTCTCGGCGATCTCGGCCTCGACCTCCCACATCAGGGCGTGACCCCCACCGTCGAGCACGTAGTACACCTCGTCGGCCATCTTCCAGTACTTGCCGGAGCGGGAGCCCGACGGGATAACCAGCTCGAACGCGTCGACGGAGAACTGCCGGGCATCGGTGCGCTCCGGGGCGTTCATCACCCGGACGTGACCCAGCGGCGTGTCGGTCCACTCGGTGTCCGCCGGGGTTATGACCTTCTTGCGATCCATCACCCCTGCGGTCCAGATCTTGGACCAGTCCTCGCGCGGTCCGAACCGCTCCTCGTCCGCCACGGGGCCGCTGCGGCCCTGCTGAATCAGCCCAAGGAACATGAACGAGCACTTCGCCTTGACCACCAGGGCGACGGCTTTGCTGTCGTAGGGGTTGAAGTGGCGGTGTACCGAGTCGGTGTGGACGAAGACCAGATCGTCCTTCTGCCAGTCGTAGCGCTGGTCGTCGTGTATCTCGTAGCCGGCACCCTCGAGGATGTAGAAGGCCGCCTCGTTCTGGTGGCCGTGACCGTGGTTGCTGGATTGCGGCGGCAGCTCGACGAAGTGCACCTGAAGGGTCTGGGTGAGGAAGTCCTCGTCACCCGGACCGATCCGCCACCACGTCCGGCTCTTCTCGCTGTCGCCGGAGTGGCCGACCTTGGCGTCGTCCACGACGACGCTGTCGTCACGTACCCGGTCGACGGCGAGCTGTGCCTTTCGGAACTCGCCCAGTCCGTACGTCTGTGATTCCAGTCCTCTGACGAAGACCCGTCCCTTGCCCATGCGCTGCCTCGCTTCTTCGCGGTGTCGCCGATGTGACAATGGTCTTACCTTTCTCCATTCCTTGTCTACCACGCGACGCACCGGCACGCGAAAGCCTGACTCGGGTGTGGCGGCTGACAGATGCCTCTGGTCTAATGGATAGTCCAAACCGGTCGTGCGCGACGATGCGTCCGAGTTGACATGCCATGGAGAGGATCCAGGACGTGCCACAGGTGGTGTACGTAGGGGTCGACGGTCGACACCGGTCGGTCGAAGCCGTCCCAGGTCAGTCGGTGATGGCCACCGCGGTCAGCAACGGCGTGCCCGGCGTCGTCGGTGAGTGCGGCGGCAACGCGTCGTGCGCCACGTGCCACGTCTGGGTGCGGCAGGAGTTCTGGCCGTTGGTCGGTGAGATCGGCGACATGGAGGAGGACCTGCTGGACATGGGAGTCTCCGAGCGGCGCGCCACCAGTCGGCTGTCCTGCCAGGTCGTGGTCAGCGACGCGCTGGACGGCCTCGTCGTCGACGTCCCCGAGACCCAGCCGTGATCCAGCCGCGACGCATACGGCGCGTTGACACGTGATCCGCAAAGGTATGACAGTTAGGCCTCTGTAGCGAACGAGCCTGGCGGCGCACGGGTGCGCCCCATGGAAGGAGTCGTCGTGCTGCGACGCGAGATCAACGATCTGCTGACGCAGACCGGCCCGAAGACCCCGATGGGTGAGATGTTCCGGCAGTACTGGATGCCGGCCCTGCTCGCCGAGGAGCTGGCCGAGGACGACTGCCCGCAGGTCCGGATCAAGCTGCTGTCCGAGCGCCTCGTGGCGTTCCGCGACAGCGAGGGTCGCTACGGCCTGATCGACGAGTTCTGCGCCCACCGAGGCGCCTCGCTGTGGTTCGGCCGGGTCGAGGAGGGCGGCATCCGCTGTGCCTACCACGGGTGGAAGTTCGACGTCACCGGCCAGTGCGTCGAGGTGCCGTCGGAGGCCGACAACTCGAGCTTCTGCGCGAACGTGAAGCTCCGGTCGTACCCCCTGGTCAAGCTCGGGGACATGTTGTGGACCTACATGGGCGACCCCGCGACGATCCCTCCGTTGCCGCAGTGGGAGTTCGCCCTCGTCCCGCCCGAGCAGACGTACTCCTCCAAGCGCTGGCAGCAGAGCAACTGGCTGCAGGCGTTCGAGGGCGGCATCGACTCCAGCCATGTCACGTTCCTGCATTCCGGCGGACTCAAGAGCGATCCCCTGTTCAGGGGCGCCAAGGGCAACGAGTACAACCTGCACGACACCAAGCCGTTCTTCGAGGTCGTCGACGCCGAGGGCGGGCTGTTCGTCGGCGCCCGGCGCAACGCCGAGGAGGGCAAGTACTACTGGCGGATCACGCCGTGGATCATGCCGAATTTCACGATGGTCCCGCCCCGCGGCGACCACCCGATCCACGGTCACTTCTGGGTCCCGATCGACGACGAGAACTGCTGGGCCTACAGCTTCGACTACCACCCGGTCCGGGCGCTGACCACAGACGAGCGACAGGCCATGATCGACGGGCACGGCGTGCACTCGGAGAACATCCCCGGCACCTACCGGCCGGTCGCCAACATGGACAACGACTACCTGATGGACCGCGAGGCGCAGCGCCGAGGCGACTACTACTCCGGCATCAAGGGCATCGCGATCCAGGACTCGTCGTTGCAGGAGAGCATGGGCCCGATCGTCGACCGCACCAAGGAGCGGCTCGTGCCCGCGGACTCCGGGATCATCAAGGCCCGGCAGAAGCTCCGCAAGGCGGTCCTGGCATTGCGGGACGAGGGCGTGACGCCGCCCGGTGTCGACCCGGCGCACCACCACGTGCGCTCGGCAGCCGTCGTCCTGGACGCCAAGGAGGCGTTCCTGGACTCCTGTCGCGACGCCGTCCGCGTCGTGCCGGGCACGCCCGTGGCATCGGTCTGACGTGCCCGGACCCCTGACGTATCCCCCGACCACGCAGGTCCCTCCGGCCCGGACACTGGCCAGTTGTGCCCGTGCGGCGACCGCGGCCGAGCTCGCCTACCGGATCGACGTCCCGATCGCCCCATCGAGGGGGGTCCGCGTCGTCGCCCTGGACGACGGCGCCGCCGCGATGACCGCTCGAGTCGCCGCCCGCGAGTGGGTCAGCGCCCGGTTCCTCGTCGCCGACGCCACCGGTGCCGGAGACGATCCCGCGGACATGCTGTTGCACGGCATCGGCGGTCCCTCCGCCGGGCTGGAGGAGCACCTGGTCGATGCCGATGTGGTCATGATGATCGCCAGCAACGACTCCGCCGCCACCGGTGCCTACCTGCTGGGATACGCCTGCTGGCAGCGGTCCATCATGACCGCTGGTCTGGTGCTGGACGGGCTCGCGGCACCCGAGGTCGTGGCCGCGCTGCGACCGCATGCGCGGGTGCTGCTGCCCGCCGCGGACGAGAGCGACATCGTCGAGATGCTGATCGCTCTGCGGGCCTGAGATGGTCGAGACGGGCAGGGCGAGGGTGACCGTGGCGGCACTGCAGCAGATGAAGCGCGAGGGCCGCAAGATCGTCGGCGTCGTCGCCTGGGACTACCAGATGGCCCGCATCGTGGACCGGGCCGGTGTCGACATCGTCTCGGTCGGCGACACGGTCGGGATCAACCTGTGGGGCCACGCCAACCCGTTCCAGGTCACGATGGATCAGATGATCACTGTCGGCCAGGCTGTCCGTGCCGGCGTCTCCAGGGCCCTGGTCAGCGCGGACTTCCCGTTCGGTCCACTGCAGGAGGGCTCGGCGAGCGCGGTCCGTGCCGCCATCCGCTTCGTCAAGGAGGCCGGCGTCGACCTGGTCAAGCTCGACGCGGCCGCTGACTACCCGGAGGCGGTCGAGGCCGTGACCCGGGCCGGTATCCCGGTCTTCGCGCAGTTCGGCATCACACCGCAGACCGCGCTGCGCTACGGCGTGGAGTACCGGGCGATCCCCTCGGCCGCCGACGCCGTGCCGGCCGAGATGGCCGACGACCTGGTGGCAGAGGCGAGGCGGCTGGAGAGCGCGGGCGCCGTGCTGCTCAACTTCACCAACTCCGGGCCCGTCGCCGGCGCCGCAGTCGCCGCCGCGGTCTCGATCCCCGTGGTCGGGGGGTTCGGTGGCGGGCCGTGGCTGGACGGCCGGATGCGGATGGCGAACGCCGCGATCGGCTACGCCGCCGACGGCATCGACGACCCACCCGACACCTACGCGAACGTCGCGGCCGTCGCGCTCGACGCGATCACCCGCTACGCCGCCGACGTACGGTCGGCGCGCCAGGTCAGCGGCGGTATCGCCGTGCCTCCCGCCTCCTCCTGACCCACCCCCGTACATCGAGAGGACCGCCCAGTGCCGACCGCATCCATCGACGGGATCATTACCCGGTACGAGGTCACCGGTGACGGGCCGCCGCTTCTGCTGTTCTCGCCGGGCGGATTCGACTCCTCGCTGGACGCCTGGCGCACGACCGGCATCTACCGTCGCCTGGACCTGCTCGCCCGGCTCGAGCCGCACCACACGTGCATCGCGTTCGACCGGCGCGAGTCGGGCCGGTCGGGCGGACGAGTCGAGCGGATCGCCTGGGCGCACTACGTCCGGCAGGGCATCGGCCTGCTGGACCACCTCGGCATCGACCGGGCGCACCTGATGGGTGGCTGCGTCGGTTGCTCGAGTGTGGCGGCGACCGCGACCGCCCACCCCGACCGGGTGCGCAGCATGGTCCTGTACTCACCGGCCGGAGGTCCCCGGTACCGCCTCAAGCAGCACCAGCGGTTCGTCCGGCACCTGTCCTTCGTCGCCGAGCGTGGCCTCGCCGGTGTCGTCGAGCTGGCCCGCAGCAGCGATGTCGGCTTCTCGAAGGACGGCCGGGTCGGGCCGTGGGTGAACGCAATCCGCGGCTCCGACGACTTCGCCGACACCTACGCCGCGCTGGACCCGGTTCGGTACGACGTCACCGTGACCGGCATGGCCCGGCTGCTGTTCGACCGTGACACCGTCCCGGGCGTGGAGCCGGAGGACCTGCTGAGCTGCGACGTGCCCGCTCTGGTCGTCCCTGGTCAGGACGATTCGCACGCCCCCTCGGCCGCGCGCTACCTACAGGAGTGCCTACCGGCCGTGGAGTACTGGGACGCGCCCGTGGTCGAGCAGACCGCCGACACCGCCCCAGCCCGGATCCTGGAGTTCCTCGCGCAGCACTGAGTTCCTCGCCCAGCACTCAGGGCGCCGTCGGCCAGTCAGAGCAGGGTCTCGCCGCGTTCGAGAGCGGCGATCTGCGCCAGGCGAGCCGAGTGGACGCCTCCCGTGAAGGCCGTCCGCAACCACAGATCGAGCAGCTGCCCGGCGAGCGCACCGTCGATCACCTTGGCGCCGATCACCATGACGTTGGCGTCGTTGTTGGCCCGCGAGATGCGCGTCGTGAAGACGTCGTGGCACAGTCCCGCCCGGATCCCGGCGAGTTTGTTGCAGGCGATGGTCTCGCCCATGCCACTACCTCCGACGACGACGGCCCGGTCGGCCGCACCGGTGAGGATCTGGCGGCAGGCGTCCTCGCACAACGGTGGGTAGTCGACGACTGCCCCGGTGTCCGTGGCGATGGCGGTGTCCGTGGCGAGCGCGCTGTCCGTCATGCCGGCGCCGACGCGCTCGTCGACCTCGTGGCCGAGGGCACGAGCGAGTGCGGCGAGCCGAGCCTTGAGCTGCGCTCCGTTGTGATCGGCGACCATTGCGACCCGCACGGCTGTCGCCTCAGCCGACCAGGTCATGGGTGCCGGGCGCGAACAGGTCGTCGACGGCGACCTCGCGGCGCAGGATGCCCTGGTCGACCGCATGGCCCATCAGCTCGGTGAGCACGGCCCGGTTGCGCTCGATGCCGTAGGGCAGTGGATCGGCGCCGGTCTCGGCGAGCACCCGGATGTAGGTCCGGTCCGAAGCGTCGGGGTCGGTCACCGTCCCCGCCCGCAGCGCCGCCACATACGGCTTCTTGGCCTTGGCGAAGGCGTCGAATACGTGTCCGGCCAGCCCAGGGTGCTGGTGGAGCAGCTCGTCACGAATCACGACGAGATGGTTGACCGGATAGCAGCCGCGGGCGTGCAGCGCTGCCACAGCCGCCTCGGTCGGGTGGGGGATCAGCGGGACGACGTCGGGCGCCGACAGGTCCGCCCCCACGACGGCCACGATGTCGCCGTCCCGCAGCAGTTGCTCGAGGCTGCGGGAGTCGGATGCCTGGACGACACCCGCGGGCGGGACGTAGGCGGGGACGTGCTCGTCACCGGACAGCACCCACTGCACCGATCGCAGGTCGAGGCCGTGTTCTACGGCCAGGACCGAGCGCGCCCACACCCCGGTCGTGACGGTCCAGCCGCGATTGACGCCGACGCGCCGGCCGGCCAGCTGGGTGACCGAGGTGATCCCCGACCCTCGCAGCACCTGGGTGGCGCCGTGGTGGAACCCCCGCACCAGAAAGACCGGCAACGCCGTGAACGCGACTCCGTGCTCGCGAGCGACCAGGTAGGTGGTGACGGCCATCTCGGTACAGTCGAACGCGAGCTCACGGACCATCCGACGGAACGCCTGGACCAGGACCGGTGCGGCCACGAGGTCCAGCACGAACCCGTCGGGGACGAGGCTGCCGTCGGTCAGTGCGGCGTTGGCGCCCGAGGTTCGGGTCACCGTCCGCAGGGTCGGGGTGCTCTGGTGCATCTCGGGGTTCGCCTCGTCTCTGAGGGCCGACTGGAACCTAGCGATGGTCATACCATCAGACCTCAGGCTAGCGTGGTGTCGACCGATCCGAGCGAAGGAGCCGAGATGACGGAGCGGGTGCTCGCCGCGGTGCGAACCGCACCGGGCGTGACCGAGCTGCAGGAGCTGGCGGTGCCGGACGTGCCCGACGACGGCGCATTACTCCGGGTCGAGGTGGCCGGCATCTGCGGCACCGACGTCAAGATGTACACCCGACCTCCGTTCGCCGACCCGGTGATCATGGGTCACGAGAACGTCGGCGTCCTCGACCGGGCGGGCGCCGCCTTCCTGGAGCGCCACGGCCTGGCCGAGGGCGACCGGATCTTCGTCGAGCACTACGTCGGCTGCTTCCGCTGCCGTTGGTGCCATGCGGGCGAGTACCGCCACTGCGAGGCCACGGACTGGCGCACCAACCCCGGTGCCCGTCGCTACGGCTACACCCCGATGAGCAACCCGGGCACGCTGTGGGGAGGGTTCGCCCAGTACCTCTACCTGCCATGGAACGCCGTCATCCACCGGATCCCGGAAGGGGTGTCCGCAGAGCTAGCCAGCGTCGTGACCCCGCTGTCCAACGGCATCGAGTGGGCCCTGAACGCCGGCGGGGTCGGTGTCGGGTCGACCGTGCTGATCCAGGGGCCTGGCCAGCAGGGGCTCTCGCAGGTGGTGGCCGCCGTTCAGGCCGGCGCGTCGCTGGTGATCGTCAGCGGCACCAGCCGAGACGCCTCCCGGCTGAGCCTGGCACTCGACCTGGGAGCCCACGCCACGATCGACGTCCAGGCCGAGGACGCGCTCGCCCGGGTGATGGACATCACCGGCGGCGTGGGGGTCGACGTCGTGCTCGACTGCACCGCGGGTGCGGGGACGGCCCCGATCCTGCTCGGCATCGACGCGCTCGTCCGCCGCGAGGGCGTGATGGTCACCCAGGGTGAGGTCGCGCAGTTCCCGGACTTCCCGCTCAAGAAGCTGGCCGAGAAGGCAGCGACGATCCGCAGCGCCCGGGGCCACAGCTACGCCGCCGTCGAACTCGCACTGCAGACCCTCGCCGCGCACCGGTTCCCACTGGGCCGGCTCGGTACCCACGCCTTCGGCCTCGCCGACGTCGACCTGGCGATCCGGACCATGGCCGGTCAGACGGGTCAGGACGCCATCCATGTGTCGTTGCTGCCGTGGGGCTCGACTGCCGGTGACGGTTCGCATCACCTGGTCGCGGCCGGATCACCCGAGCCGGGCCGCGGGGTGCGCGCGTGATCATCGACTGCCACGGCCACTACACCACCGCTCCCTCGCAGTTGCAGCGCTTCCGTGACGCACAGCTCGCCCGGCTGGACGACCCCGCAGCCGCCGCCGCAGTGCTCACTGACGTCAGCGATGAGGAGCTCCGCGACAGCGTCGAGGGCAACCAGCTGCGCATCCTGCGCGAGCGCGGCGGTGACGTGATCCTGTTCTCGCCCAAGGCGTCAGGCATGGGCCACCACGTGAGCGACCCTGCGACGGCGCGCGCCTGGGCCGTGGCCAGCAATGACCTGGTCGGCCGGGTCGCCGGCCTGTTTCCCGACCACGTCGCCCCCGTCGCGCAGCTGCCGCAGACCCCCGTTGGCGGGGTCGCCGACGCAGTCGCCGAGCTGCGCCGCTGCGTCGCCGAGTACGACGTGGTCGGCGCCAACATCAACCCGGACCCGTCCGGCGGGCACTGGACATCGCCCCCGCTGACCGACGCCTCGTGGTTTCCGCTGTACGAGGCGATGGTCGAGTTGGACGTGCCCGGCATGATCCACGTCTCGACGTCGTGCAACCCGGCCGTGCACACCCTGGGCGCGCACTACCTCAACGCCGACACGACGGTGATGGCGCAGTTGCTGGGCAGCGACCTCTTCGAAAGGTTTCCGACGCTGCGGCTGGTGATCCCGCATGGCGGTGGCGCGGTCCCGTTCCACTGGGGGCGATACCGGGGCCTGGCGATGCGCGAGGGCGCCGCCGACCCGGCGCGGATCTGGGACAACGTCTTCGTGGATACCGCCGTCTACCACCAGCCGGGCTTCGACCTGCTGCTGCGCGTCGTACCGGCGCGGAACGTGCTGTTCGCCTCGGAGATGCTGGGTGCGGTGCGCGGTGCCGATCCGGAGACCGGCATCGAATGGGACGACACCCTCCGCTACCTGGATCGGGTCGAGCTGTCTGCGGCCGACCGGCAGGCGATCACCGAGGGCAACGCCCGCAGGGTCTACCCACGCCTGGACATGCGGCTGAGTGCGGCGGGGAGGTAGGGCGTGGCCCGGCTGTCGTTGACGTTCGCCTGCGGTGACTACGACCGCACCCGGGCATTGGCCGAGGGCAGCGTGCAGGTGGACGGGATCGAGCTGAACTACCTGCGCCTGCCGGTCGAGGAGACGTTCTTCCGGATGCTGCGCCACCGCGAGTTCGAGGTGGCCGAGATGTCGCTGTCGTCGTACGTGGCGTCGATTCACGTCACGGGCGACCCGCGGACCTCACCGTTCGTGGCGTTGCCGGTGTACACGTCGCGGATGTTCCGCCACGGGGGCATCTTCGTGAACGCCGACGCCGGGATCGAGCGGCCCGAGGACCTCGTCGGCAGGGTGGTCGGCTCGCCCGAGTACCAGCTCACCGCGTGCGTCTGGATCCGGGGCATCCTCGCGGAGCACCACGGCGTCGCGGTGGACTCGGTCCGCTACCTGACCGGCGGCCAGGAATCACCCGGACGCATCGAGAAGGCCGCCCTGGACCTCGGCGGACGGGCGCGGGTCGAGCGGATCGGTCCCGACAGCACGCTGACGGCCATGCTCGCCGAGGGCAGGATCGACGCGCTGTACAGCCCTCGGATCCCCGGTCTGTTCACTGCCGGCGACCGGCGGGTACGCCGATTGTTCGACGACGTCGTGGCTACCGAGAAGGCCTACTGGGCGGCGACCGGCATCTTCCCGATCATGCACGTCGTGGTCGTCCGCCGTGACGTGTATCAGGCCCACCCGTGGGTCGCGCAGTCGCTCACCAAGGCCCTCCAGTTGGCCAAGCGCGACGCCGAGGCGAGGCTCTACGACTCCTCGGCGCTACAGGTCATGCTGCCGTGGCTGTTGCAGGAGCTCGAGGCGACCAAGGCCCTGCTCGGTCCCGACTACTGGTCATACGGTCTGGCCGCCAACCGATCGACTCTCGAGACCTTCCTCCGGTATCACCACGACCAGGGCCTGTCACCACGGCTGCTCACGCCGGAACAGCTGTTCGCGCCCGAGTCGCTGGAGTCGTTCGTCATCTGAGGCGCCCGAGCCGAGCCATCCGAGCCGTCCGAGCCGTCAGCTGAGGCCTCGGGCGACTGCGACTACCAACGACCGCAGCGGCACCGTGGAATCGGCGGCCGCGTCCGCCGGGATGCTGCCACCCTGCTCCAGCGTGCGCCGGACCAGCATGTAGTCCAGCGGGGTGTTGACCGCGTCGACGGCCAGCAGCGTCCCCTCCGAGTAGTAGAGGACCGAGAACTTCTCCGTCACCGGGTCGCCGCGCACCACCAGCCGGTCCCAACCCGCCGACAGCCCGGCGATCTGCAGCCTCAGGTCCCCCTGGTAGGACCAGAACCACGGCACAGTGGTGATCGGCTCGGGTCGACCGAGCAAGGTCGCCGCCGCCGCCGATCCCTGCGCGACGGCATTGGGCACGGATTCCAGCCGGACCCGACCCAGGCCGCCCATCGGGTGTGGTTGCACCGTGCAATCCCCGGCGGCGACGACGCCCACTCGGCTGGTCCGGGCGCACGCGTCCACGACGATGCCGCCGTCGCAGGCGAGCCCGATCCGCTCCGCCAGCTCGGTGCGAGGGATGACGCCGATACCCACCACGACGAGGTCTGCGGGCAGCTCGCGGCCGTCGCCCAGCGCCACCGCCCCGACCCGGACGGTGTCACCCGTAACCCGGCCCCGGGCGCCGGTCGGGCCCACCGGCAGGAAGCCGGTCACTACGCTCGACAGCAGCACGGTCGTTCCCCGGCGTTCGTGGGCGGCGCGGTAGAACTCCGACACCACCGGGGCGACGGCGCGCGACAGCAACCGATCCGTGGCCTCGACGACGGTGACGTCGGCCCCGCCCGCCCGGGCTGCGGCGGCGACCTCCAGGCCGATGAATCCGCCGCCGACCACCACCACGTGACGCGCGGCAGCCAACTCATGGCGCAGCCGCTGCGCCTCGGACAGCTCCCGCAGATAGCAGATGCCCGCCAGATCGGCGCCCGGTACGTCGAGGCGACGATGGCGAGCGCCGACCGCCAGCGCGAGGCGCGCGAATTCGAGCTCTCGACCGGTGTCGGTGGTCGCGGTACCGCCACCGTCGTCGCGGCTCATCACCAGGTCGACGACTCGTTCGCCGAGCCGCAGCTGCACATCCGCGTCCGCGTACCAGGCCGGGGTCCGCAGCGTCGTCATGGCCGGGTCGCCGCCGTGCAGCAGCTCCTTGGACAGCGGCGGCCGCTGATAGGGCGGGTGCGGCTCGGCACCGACGACGGTGACTGGCGAGGTGTCCCCGCGTTCGCGCAGCGAAGCGGCGACCTGCAGGCCGGCCTGACTGGCGCCGACGACGAGCGTGCCCGGATCGACCATGATCCCCTCACATGTGAATGGTCCTACCTTTATACGGGATCAGCCTCGACTGTGTCGCGTGCTCGTTTGAGCCGCCGCAGCTCCGGCAGGACGACGAGGGCTGCCACCGCCGGTGCCAGCCCGGCCACGGCCAGGCCTGCCCGAGGGCCCCAGGTCTCGCAGATCCAGCCGAGCAGCGGGGCGCCGATCGGGGTACTGCCCAGGAAGACCATGGCGTGCAGCGCGATGACGCGGCCCTGCATCGACGGGTCGGTGCCGAGCTGCAGCATGGTCCGGGCGAGGGTGTTGAAGGTGATGTTGGCGACGCCCAGACCGACCAGCAGCAGCAGTGCGACCAGCAGCCCCGGTGACGCAGCCAGAAGCAGGTTGACCAGCGCGAATACGCCCGCCCACAGCAGCATCGACCACGCGGTGACCCGCTCACGAGCGGCGCTGGCGAGCGCGCCCAGCACGGCCCCTGCGCCCAGGGCAGAGGTCAGGTAGCCGTAGACCTCGGCGCCCCCGTCGAAGGTGTCCCGAGCCAGCAGCGGCAGCACGACACGGAAGTTCTGGCCGAACAGCGCCACGACCGCGACGAGCAGCATGCATGCCCGCAGCTCGGGCATCGACCGGACGTAGCGCAGTCCCTCGAGCACCTGGCCACGCGCACGCGGTGGTACGTCGGCACGGCGCAGCTGGTCGCGGTCGATTCGAGCCAGGCTCACCAGCACGGCGATGAACGAGACGGCGTTCACTGCGAACGCCCAGCCCACGCCGACCGTCGCGATGAGGCCCCCGGCCGCGGCCGGGCCGAGCAGCCGGCCCAGGTTGTGCACCGTCGAGTTCAGCGACTGGGCGTTGACGAAGTCCGCGGGGCCGACCAGTTCGGTGACGAAGGTGTGACGGGCCGGGACGTCCACGACGGTCACCGCACCCAGTCCGAGGGCGAGCGCGTAGACCATCCACACCGTCACGACCCCCGTGATCGTGACGGCCGCGAGCGCGATCGCCAGGACCGCGGAGACCCCCTGGCACACCATCACCACCGTGCGCCGGTCCAACCGGTCGACCAGCAGCCCGCCCCACAGACCGAACAGGAGCGTGGGCAGGAACTGAAGCGCGGTGGCGATCCCGACGGCGACCGCCGAGTCCGTCAGCTCGAGCACGAGCCAGTCCTGCGCGACCCGCTGCATCCAGGTGCCGGTGACGCTGACGGCGTGCCCGCCGAACCAGAGCCGGTAGTTGGGCACGGCGAGTGATCGGAAGACCCGCTGGCGTGTGGCGGCAGCACCGTTGCGTCGTCGCCTCGCCCACTGCCGCACGAGACCTCCTTGGATCGTTCAGCAAATGGTATTACCTTTAGCGGAGGCAGCATCACTGTGTGCCAGAACGGTCAGCGGCGACCGGGAACCTGGAGGAGACGTCGTGGTCGAATCGTCGGAGCAGAAGGTAGTGGCCGTCATCGGCCTGGGCGCCATGGGGGCGCCGGTGGTACGTCACCTGCGGGCAGCCGGTGTCGCGGTCCGAGTGTTCGACCTGGCCGCTCCCGCCATGGAGGCGGCTGCCGCGCTGGGGGCCGTGGTGTGCGACTCGTCGCGGCACTGTGCCGCCGGTGCGGACATGGTGACGGTGTTCGTGCCCAGCGACGAGGACGTGTTGGAGGTGTGCTCAGGCGAGGACGGTGCGCTGGCCGGCTGCGCACCGGGGGCCGTGGTCCTGCTGTGCTCGTCGTTACGTCCCGACACCTGCGAGGCGGTGGCCGCGGCTGCACCGCCCGGCGTGGCCGTCCTCGATGCGGCGCTGACCGGTGGAGTCCGGGGCGCCGAGAGCGGCGAGATCAACCTGCTGGTCGGAGGTGACGCAGCCGAGCTCGACCCGGTCCGCCCGCTCCTGGCGCCATGGACCCGCGCGGTGCACCTACTGGGTCCGCTGGGGGCCGGCCAGATCGGCAAGACGGCCAACAACCTCGTGCACTGGGCCCAGATCTCGGCGATCACCGAGGCTCTGGAGTTGGCCCGCCGGGGCGGTGTCCCGGTGGCGACGCTCCGTCAGGCGTTGATGGACGGTCCCACCGACTCCCGCACCCTTCGCGAGTTGGAGCAGATGCGTCTGACGTGGCACGTCAAGGACCTGGCCAACACCGCTGCCCTGGCCGCACGTGTCGGCATGGCGGTGCCGGTCGCCGAGACCGCCCGGCAGGTGATGCTCACGACCACCGTGGATGACGTGCGACGGTTGTTGGCCGACCAGCCCGCCGCGGGCACGTCGACCGGACCGATGTCCGGCGGATCAGACGTTACGGTCGCGTAACAATGAGGCGTAATGGTTAGACCTTCAGTCCCCCGAAGGGTTGAGTACAGCCTCACCAGGTTCACCACCCAACCGGCCCCCCCGGGCCCTTGTCCTCGATGGAGAGGCACATGCGCAATCGACCCGTGGTAGCCCTCGGCGCGTTGGCCGCGACCGCACTCCTGGCCGCCTGCGGCGGCTCGCCCACCGCAGCGCCCGTCGCCGGGGAATCAGCCGGCGCCGGGGTGGCCGACACCGAACTGTCCGACGCTGCCCAGCGGGTGTACGACCAGATCAACGGCCTCACCGGGCAGGAGCGCACCGACGAGCTGGTCCGTCTCGCTGAGGAGGAGGGCGAGCTCAACATCTACACCTCCAACACGGACATGGACACCCTGGTCGACGGCTTCTCCGATCTCTACGACATCGACGTCAGCGTCTACCGCGCCAACTCCGAATCGGTGCTCCAGCGGATCCTGCAGGAGGACGCCGCCGGCTACTACGGCGCGGACGTGCTGGAGACCAACGCCCTGGAGCTGGGGATCGCGGAGCAGGAAGGGCTGCTGTACCCGTACCAGTCCGAGCTTCGTGACTCGGTTCGGGAGGCGGGTCGGGCGTCCGAGGGCTGGACTGCCACCCGCTTCAACTCCTTCGTCGTCGGCTGGAACACCGACCTGGTCCCGCCGGGCACCGAGCCCAAGACGTTCGAGGAGCTGGCCGAGCCGCAGTGGGCGGGCCGGGTCTCCATGGAGGTCGGCGATGTCGACTGGTTCACCGCATTACGCGACTACTACGTCGAGGAGCAGGGCTGGACCGACGAGGAGTACGAGGAACTGATGACGGCGATCGCGGCCAACGCCAAGATCGCCAAGGGTCACACCGTTCAGGGCGAGCTGCTGTCCGCCGGCCAGTTCGACGTCACCATCTCCTCCTACAGCCACACCATCGACAAGGCCGCCGCCGACGGGGCGCCTGTCGCGTGGCGACCGGCCGACGGCGAGCCCGTGCAGCCCATCGTCGTCCGGCCGAACGGCATCGGACTGATCGGCACCGCGACCAACCCGGCCGCAGCCATGCTGTTCGTCGACTACGAGCTCACCGAAGGCCAGGACGTATTCGCCGAGGCGTTCCGAGTGGGCTCGGTCGAGGGCGGCGAAGACCCGCTGGCCGGTCTGGAGACCTACCCGGTGCCGGAGCAGAAGCTGCTGGACGATCCCACGAGGTGGAACGAGCTCTATGAGCAGATCGTCCTGAACGGCCAGGACGTCTCGTGAACCGGCTGCCAGGCACCGCCACCTCCCCCGCGCTCGCCCCCCTTCCGACGAGAGGCCCACGACCCATGCGTACCACCCGATCCGCGGCGCTGGTCGCCATGTCCGGTGTCAGCGCCGTGCTGCTCGCAGCGTGCGGCGGGTCCCCCACCGCAGTGCCGGCCGACGACGAGTCCGAGGCCGCGGCAGGCGGACCCACCGCCGCCGAGGCGCTGTACGAGGAGGTCGGCGCACTCACCGGTCAAGAGCGTCGGGACCGCCTCGTCGAGCTCGCCGCTGAGGAGGACGGCCTCAACCTCTATACATCGTTGACCTCGGACGTGGCGGATGCCGTGACCGAGGCGTTCTCCGACGAGTTCGACATCGACGTCAGCATCTACCGGGCCGGTTCGGAGACGGTGCTGCAGCGCATCCTGCAAGAGCAGGACGCCGGCTTCGCAGGCAACGACATCGTCGAGACCAACGCGACCGAGCTCGTCGCACTGGAGACCGAGGCGGTGCTCGCCACCTACACCGGCGAACGGCGTGACCTGGTCCCCGAGGCCGGCATCTCCGAGACGTGGACCGCGACCCGGTTCAACCTGTTCGCGCCCAGCTGGAACACCGACCTGATCACCGGCGACATGGTGCCCACCAGCTGGGAGGACCTGGCGGATCCCAAGTACGACGACCAGCTGAGCATGGAGCTCGGTGACTACGACTGGTACTTGTCCCTGTACGGCTACTGGATCGACCAGGGCAAGTCCGAGGCGGAGGTCGACCAGCTGTTCGCCGACATGGTCGACGGATCCAAGGTCGTCCGAGGCCACACCGTGCAGGGCGAGCTGATGAGTGCCGGTGAGTTCGGCGTCACCGCCTCCAACTACACGTACATCGTCGAGCGCGCCAAGGCCGATGGCGCCCCGGTGGACTACCTGCCGCTGGTGGAGCCGGTCATCGCACGGCCCAACGGGGCCGGCCTGATGAAGACTGCCGCGAACCCCGCGACGGCCATGCTGTTCTTCGACTGGCTGCTGGAGGAGGGTCAGCAGGTCTTCGTCGACGAGTCTCTGACCCCCGCCATCGTGGAGGGCGACGACCCCCTGGCCGACGTCGAGCTGATCCCGGTCGATCTGGAGACCCTCATCGCCGAGGGCGACGAGTGGAGCGCCCGCTACGACGAGCTGCTGGCCGGCGGCGAGTTGGTCGAGGAGTAACGGCTGGACCGGGGGCGGCGCACCTGCCCGGCGCCGCCTGCGGCCACCCCTGGCGATGTCGACCCGGTCGACTCGCACCCGCTTCGCCCGCACCGCCCGAAGACGAGAGGACGACGGCATGGCCCTCGCGACCCCCACCGTGAGCACTGTGGAGACTCCGGTCCTGCCTGGTCCCCCACCGCCGCCGCCCGCGTGGCGCCGCTTCGTCCCCGGATCCAAGTTCCTCGTGATCAGCGTGGTCGCCCTGGTGGTCGGCTACCTGGCCCTGGTCCCCCTGGTCTACCTGGCGTGGGGGACGTTCTTCGACGCCCAGGGCTTCACCGTCGGCGGCTTCGAGCGGGCGTACGGCAACGACCGGATCGGTGAACTGTTCCGCAACTCGCTCGCGTTCGCGATCGGCTCGGCGGTCCTGTCCCTCACCGTGGGCACGACGCTGGCCTACCTCAACGTCCGGACGGCCGTGCCGTTCAAGGGGCTGTTCTTCGCCGCGTCCATCGTGCCGCTGATCATCCCCGGCATCCTCTACACCATCTCGTGGATCTTCCTGGCCAGCCCACAGATCGGCCTGCTCAACGCCGTCCTGGAACCCCTCGTCGGACGCGCGCCGTTCGACATCTTCACCATCTGGGGGATGATCTGGGTCGAGGGCCTGCACTCGTCGCCGATCGTGTTTCTGCTGATGGTGGCGGCATTCCGGTCGATGGACCCCTCCCTGGAGGAGTCCGCGCTGATGTCGGGGGCCAGCCGGTTCCAGACCCTTCGCCTGGTCACTCTGCCGCTGGTGCGCCCAGCCCTGCTCAGCGCCGTCCTCATCATCCTCATCACCAGCCTCGAATCCTTCGAGGTCCCCGCCCTGCTGGGGCTGCAGAACAACATCTACGTCTTCACCAGCCGGATCTACTTCGTGCTGCGGACCTACCCCCCGGATCTCGCCGCCGCCGGGGCGCTCGCGGTCAGCCTGCTCGTCATCGCCGTGATCGGCGTGGCGATCGCGCGGCTGCTGGCTGGGCGCGGCCAGAAGACGTATCAGACCATCACCGGCAAGGGCTTCCGGCCACGCCCGATGGAGCTGGGCAGGTGGAAGCCGGTCGTCGCCGCAGGAATCCTGCTCTACTTCTTCGCCACCGTGCTGGCTCCACTCACCGTGCTTATCTATACGTCGCTGCTGCCGTTCTACCGAGCGCCGTCGCTGGAGGCGCTGCAGTCGCTGACGTTCGACAACTATCTCGCGGTGTTCGAGCTCAACCAGGCCCGTACCGCGCTGCAGAACAGCCTGGTGCTCGGCGTGGCCGCCGCAACCTGCGTGATGGCATTCATGGCCGTGGCCGCATGGATCACGGTGCGCTCGAAGGTTCCCGGCCGCGGAATCCTGGAGCAGCTCACGTTCCTGCCGCTGGTCGTGCCGGGCCTGGTGCTGGGCCTCGCGCTGTCGTTCGTGTATCTGCGCAGCCCGATCCCCATCTACGGGACGCTGTTCATCCTGCTCATCGCGTACGCCACCAAGTACATGCCGTACGGGATGCGCTACGCCGTCACGTCGATGGGCCAGATCTCCTCGGAGCTGGAGGAGTCGGCGCTGGTGAGCGGGGCCAGCTGGTGGCAGACCTTCCGGCGCGTGCTGTTGCCGCTGTTGTCACCGGGCATCCTCGCCGGCTGGGTCTACATCCTCGTGGTGTCGTTCCGCGAGCTGTCCAGCTCCATCCTGCTGTACAGCCCCGGCAACGAGGTGCTGTCGATCCTCATCTTCGAGCAGTACGAGAACGGTCAGTTCACCGTGCTGGCTGCGATCGGCGTGCTCATGGTCCTCACCCTGGTCGTGCTGGTCTCGATCGCCTACAAGGCCGGCGCCAAGGTGGGCCTGCGTGAGGACTGACCCCGCTGCCGTGTCGCCCGTGTCGCCCGTGTCCCCAACCCCACCGACCGACCCGCACCTGTCGCCCGAGAGGACCAGGACATGCTGACCATCGACAACCTCGTCAAGTCGTTCGTGGGGGAGAAGCAGAAGGGCGTCAAGGCTGCCGACAGCGCCGTGCGCGCCATCGACGACGTCAGCTTCGAGGTCAAGG
>JANNOG010000135.1:0-52188 GCA_031398915.1 Micrococcales bacterium
CCGGCGCCCGCCCCCGCCGGTCGGTACCGCAACGTCACCGGCAACGTGGCGCTCTCGTACGGCTTGGTGGTCGGAACCCAACACGCCGGATTGCGCTTGGTGCTGGGGTCCTACCCGATCACCCCCGCGTCCGACATCCTCCACATCCTGTCGGGCCTCAAGCGGTTCGGCGTCACCACGCTTCAATCCGAGGACGAGATCGCCGGGATCGGCGCCGCCCTGGGTGCCTCGTACGGCGGCGCGCTGGGTGTGACGACCACGTCCGGACCAGGGCTCAGCCTCAAGAGCGAGATGCTGGGCCTGGCCGTGTCGCTGGAGCTGCCGTTGGTCCTCTGCGACATCCAGCGCGGTGGGCCGAGCACCGGGTTGCCGACCAAGACCGAACAGTCCGACCTGTTGCAGGCGATGTTCGGCCGCCATGGCGAGGCCCCGCTGCCCGTCCTCGCGGCCTCCAGCCCGACGGACTGCTTCGACGTCGCCATCGACGCCGTACGCATGGCGGTCACGTATCGCACCCCGGTCATCCTGCTGTCGGACGGCTACCTGGCCAACGGGTCCGAGCCGTGGCTGCTGCCCGACGTCTCGGCCATGCCCCGGGTGGACCCGTCCTTCACCCCGGCGCCCACCGATCCCTCGGCGCCCAGGTTCCGACCGTTCGACCGCGACCCCGAGACGTTGGCCCGCGCCTGGGCGCTGCCGGGTACCGCCGGGTTGGAGCACCGGATCGGCGGGCTGGAGAAGGCGGACGGCACCGGCGAGATCAGTTACGACCCCGACAACCACGACCGGATGGTGCGACTGCGCCAGGCCAAGATCGACGGCATCGAGGTGCCCGATCTGATCGTGGACGACCCCCGGGTCGACGGCGTGAACGCGGATCTGTTGGTTCTCGGCTGGGGGTCCACCTATGGCCCCATTGCGGCTGCCGTCCGGGACGCACGCGCCGCCGGATTGCGGGTCGCCCGGGCTCACGTGCGCCACCTCAATCCGTTCCCAGCGAACCTGGGCGACGTGCTCCGCAGTTATCCCCAGGTCTTGGTCCCCGAGATGAACCTGGGCCAGTTGTCGCTGTTGTTGCGGGCGAAGTACCTGGTCGACGTCACCAGCCACACCTCGGTGCGTGGCCTTCCCTTCGCCTCCGGCGACCTGGTGAATGTCATCACAGCCATGACCGGCGACGCTCCCCGGCGGCGCAGGCATGCCTAGGCTGTCCTTACTCTTGAACGGATGAGTGCCATCGACCTCGGCCTGCCCAGCCCCACGACCTCCGGTCTCGCGGGTGTCCCCACCCTCGACTCCGAGCAGAGCCTGACCCGCAAGCAGTTCATCCCCGGTGGTGAGGTCCGCTGGTGTCCTGGTTGCGGCGACTACGCAGTGTTGGCCGCGGTCCAGAGCTTCCTTCCCGACCTCGGCCTCCGGCGCGAGAACATCGTGTTCGTCTCGGGCATCGGCTGCTCGTCACGGTTCCCGTACTACCTGGACACCTTCGGCGTGCACTCGATCCACGGCCGCGCCCCCGCGTTCGCGACCGGCCTGGCCGTCGCCCGCCCCGACCTCAATGTCTGGGTGGTGACCGGCGACGGGGATGCGCTGAGCATCGGGGCAGGTCACCTCCTCCACACCCTGCGGCGCAACGTCAACCTGACGATCCTGCTGTTCAACAACCGGATCTACGGGCTCACCAAGGGCCAGTACTCCCCCACGTCCGAGTCGGGCAAGGTCACCAAGTCGACGCCGGTCGGGTCTGTCGACGCACCGTTCAACCCGGTGTCACTGGCGTTGGGCGCCGAGGCGACGTTCGTGGCACGCACCCTGGACTCGGACCGGGCGCACCTGACCAGCGTGCTGCGAGCCGCTGCCGAACACCGCGGCACCGCCCTGGTCGAGATCTACCAGAACTGCCCGATCTTCAACGACGGGGCGTTCGACGTGCTGAAGGACTCGACCGAGGCACAGGCGCGAGTGGTTCGCCTGCGCGCGGGCGAACCCGTCACGTTCGGCGGCCCGGACGGGCAGGCCAACGCTGTCGTGGCCCGCCCGGACGGCGGCGGTGTGGAGGTCATGTCGGCCGAGTGGGCCGGCGCACAGGGCCGCGCGGCGGTCGTCCACGACCCGAGTGCCGACGATCCCGCTGCCGCATTCGCGCTGAGCCGACTGGACGACGTCACCCTGTCCCACGTGCCGATCGGGATCTTCCGCGACGTCGCACGCCCGGCCTACGACGACCTGGTTCGCGGCCAGGTCGACGGGGCTGTGAGCGCAACCGGCGGTCACACCGGCGACGACGACCTGGCTGCACTCCTGGCCGGGTCAGACACCTGGACCGTCTCGTAGCGCTGCCCGCTGCCGCAGCCTGCGTCGCCACGCCACGATCGCCCACACCCCGACACCCAGCAGGATCACCACCAGGACCGGTGCCAACAGCGCGGCCAGCGACAGCGCGATGGCCGACCCGTCCTCGACCGTACTGAGCACCGGGGCGGCGACCCCCGCAGTGGCAGCGTTCGCCACCCCTCGCAGGCCCGCCTTCGTGAGGTGAACCGCCAGGGCCACCAGGGCCCCCGACAGAACCGGCACCCACCCACCGTCGGACACGAACGCCTGCGGATCGGCGACCAGAGCCTCTCCACCGAACCCGGCGGCACCGACGACGATGCCTCCGGACGTCGGCCTGACGACTGTCTGCAGGATGTCGTTCACATGATCCACAGCGGGTACCTTGTCGGCGACCACCTCGACCACCAGCAGGACCGCCAGAATCAGGATGACCCACGGATTCTCGAGCCAGCGCCAGGACGACGGCAGGTCCACCACCGAGGTGTACCGGGCGAACATCCCCACGATCAGCATCGGGATGTAGGCGTTCAGGCCGCTGGACGCGGACAACCCGAGCGCCGTCACCAGCTCGATTCCCATCAGGACTCCTCCCAGCGCGTCGGCACCGCTACCGTCACAGTGTGGGACTCGCCGACCAGGCCGTGAGGATTCTGGCAGAACCGGTCACCGCGGGCGTTCTCGTCGAACCCCGGGGCACCCAGCCCGCCTACGCCGGTGGCTTACCCGAGGGGCCCGCCGGTCTGAACGGGACCAGCGGATCGGCGCGCGACGTGGGCGGTGGACCCATGTTCCTCGCCGCGACCGACGCCGAACTGGTCCTCCTGGCCGTGGGCCGGGGCCTGCTGGCCAGACGCCTGAGTGGCGTGGTGCTCGCTCGGGTCGCCCGCCCGCTGGTGCAGGCGATCGACCTCGAGGAGCGCGGCGGTCGCAGCCGCAGCCGGGGGGCTGTCGACCTGACGGTGCGAATGATCGACGGCGACACCTGGCCCCTGTCGGTGGCCGCCGGACAGCACGCCACAGCGGCGGAAGTGGCTTCCTTGATCGCCTGATGGCCCCCCGGACGACCGGGTGGCCCCGAACCACAGCCACAATGGCTTGCTGTGAAGGCCCTGCTGTTGGAAAGCGTCCACCCCCACGCCGTCGACATCCTCACGGCTGCCGGTTTCGAGGTGACCACCCGGACCGGTGCCCTCGACGGTGACGATCTGGCCGCGTCGTTGGCGGGGGTCCGGCTGGTGGGGATCCGCTCGACCACGCAGCTCGGAGCGGATGCGCTGAGTCGCGCGGACGACCTGCTGGCCGTCGGAGCCTTCTGCATCGGAACGAACCAGATCGATCTGGCCGCGGCCACCGAACTCGGGATCGCGGTATTCAACGCCCCGTACTCGAACACCCGCAGTGTCGTCGAGCTGGTCATCGCCGAGGTGATCGCCCTGTATCGCCGCCTCACCGAGCGGAGCACTGCACTGCACGCCGGGGTGTGGGACAAGTCTGCGGCCGGGGCTCACGAGGTGCGTGGTCGCACCCTGGGAATCGTCGGGTACGGCAACATCGGCAGCCAGCTGTCCGTCGTCGCCGAGGCGTTGGGTATGCGGGTCGTGTTCTACGACACCGCCGAGAAGCTGGCGCTGGGCAACGCCCGCCCGTGCGCCAGCTTGGCGGAACTGCTGAGCGTGGCCGACGTCGTCACGCTGCACGTGGACGGCCGCTCGGGCAATGCCGGCCTGTTCGGCGCCGAGCAGTTCGCGGCGATGCGACCCGACAGCCTGTTCCTCAACCTGTCGCGCGGCTTCGTCGTCGACTACGCGGCGCTGCGAGACCAGATCGTCGCCGGACGGATCACCGGCGCTGCGGTGGACGTGTTCCCCGACGAACCCAAGCGCCGCGGCGACCACTTCGAATCCGTCCTCACCGGACTGCCGAACGTGATCCTCACGCCTCACGTCGGCGGGTCCACCGAGGAGGCACAGGCAGACATCGGCCGCTTCGTCGCCACCAAGCTGCGCGAGTACCACGCCTCCGGCCTGACCAGCCTGTCGGTCAACCTACCGAGCGTTTCACTGGACACCCGAGACCCCGCTGCGGGCGCGCTTTCGCCACCCCCACCGCACAGCTGTCGGGTCACGCACATTCACCGCAACACACCCGGCGTCATGGCCTTCGCCAACAGCGTGATGGCCGACCACAAGATCAACATCGAGGCGCAGCAGCTGGGCACCCGCGGCGAGTTCGGGTACGCGGTGACCGACATCGCCTGCGACGTCTCCAGCGCGGCGACTGCCGCGTTGGCAACCGAGCTGCGCACCATGCCCGAGACCGTCCGGGTCCGCGTGCTGCCGTGACCGCCACCCAGAGCGGTGCCCACGACACCGGGATCGACGCGCTGATCACCGAACTCGCCGACATCGTGGGCGCTGCCAACGTGTTGCACGACCCGGCGCTGACCGCCTCGTACGAAACCGACTGGACCCGGCGCTTCACCGGACGCTCACGGTGCGTCGTGCGCCCGGCGACGACGGCCGAGGTGGCCGCGGTACTGGTGGCGTGCCACCGCCACGGCGCCCCCGTCGTCGTCCAAGGAGGCAACACCGGTTTGGTCGGGGGCGGTGTCCCCGCTGGTGGCGAGGTCGTTCTCGCCACCCGCCGGCTGCGGACGATCGAGGCGATCGAGGAGGGTTCCGGTCACGTCCTCGTCGGCGCGGGGGTCACCTTGGCCGAATTGCAGGCCGCGGCCCGGCCCCTCGGCTGGGACACCGGAATCGACTTCGCCGCCCGCGACTCGTGCACGGTCGGTGGTCTGGTCGCCACCAACGCCGGCGGTGAGAACGTCCTGCGACACGGGGCGATGCGGGCGCAGGTACTCGGGCTGGAGGCGGTGCTGGCAGACGGCCGAGTCCTCACCCGACTGTCCGGATTACCCAAGGACAACACCGGATACGACCTGGTCGGACTGCTGTCGGGCAGCGAGGGGACCCTCGCCGTGCTCACCCGGGTGCTGGTCCGACTGGTGCCGCGCCGCAACGCACGCGCGGTCGCCATCCTCGGTTGCGCGACGGTCGCGGGGGCGCAGCGAGCGCTCCGGATCCTCCGTGGGCGGCTGGCCGACCTCGAGTCCGCCGAGTTGTTCTTCGACGACGGGTTGGAGCTGGTCCGGGCACACACCGGCCTGGGGCAACTGATGGCCGAGCGTCAGGGCGCCTACCTGCTGATCGAGGTCGCTGCCCACGACGACCCCACCCCGACGCTGTTCGCGGCCATCGAGGACGTCTCCGACGACGCCGAGGCGCGCGTCGGCGACGTCGTAGTCGCCGAGGACGGGCCGACCCGTGAACGGCTGTGGCGATACCGCGAGGCGCACACCGAGTCGGTCGGCGTGGCCGGGGTTCCGGTCAAGTTGGACGTCGCCATCCCCGCCAGGCAGTTGGAGGACGCCGTGCCCGCGTTCACCGCGGCCGCCCGCCGCGCCGTCGCGAACTGCCGGGTCGTCACGTGGGGCCACATCAACGAGGGCAACATGCACGTCAACGTCCTGCCCGAGACCGGCGGCGAATTCGACGAGGCCGAGGCCGAGGCCGTCACCGAAGCGGTCCTGACCGAGGTGGCGGCTCGCGGCGGCAGCATCTCGGCCGAGCACGGCGTGGGTCGGGCCAAGGCCGCCTGGCTGTCGCTGACCCGCTCGCCCGCCGAGATCGCGACCATGCGAGCCGTCAAGGCCGGCCTCGACCCGACGGGGTTGCTGGGGCCCGGTGTCGTCCTCCCGCTCGAACCAGACCTCAGGCCATGACGGCCGCCCTCACCCCAGATGTGGGAGTCGCAGCCACCATCGGGCCCGCCACCATCGGGCCCGCCGCCAACCCACCCGCCGCCCCCACCGCCGGCAGCGGGGTTCCCGGGTCGCGGCGTGGCGTGGCCCTGGGCTTCGGGGCCTACATCGCCTGGGGCCTGTTCCCGCTGTTCTTCGTCCTGCTCGGCGAGGTCGGCCCGGTCGAGATCGTGTCTCACCGGGTCGTCTGGTCGCTGGTCTTCTGTGTCGCACTACTGGCCATAGGCGGTGCGCGAGTCGGCGGATTCGGCGACATTCGTCGCCTGTCGTGGCGCCAGGTCGTCGGCTTGGCGATCGCTGCCGCGCTGCTGTGCGTCAACTGGGTGGTCTTCATCTACGCCGTCAACGATGCCCAGGTCGTGCAGGTCTCTCTCGGCTACTTCACCAACCCACTCTTCTCGGTGCTGTTGGGGGTGGTGGTCCTCGGTGAACGCATGAGCCGTTGGCAATGGGTGGCCATCGTCATCGGCGGTATCGCCGTCGTCGTCCTCACCATCGAGGATGGTCGCCTGCCGTGGATCGCATTGCTGCTCGCGGTGTCGTTCAGCCTCTACGGCCTACTCAAGAATCGAGTGGGTCGCGGAGTGGCCGCATTGCCCGGAATGGCCATCGAGACAGCCGTGCTGGCTCCGCTGGCCATTGGCTTCCTGGTGTGGTTGCAGGTCAACGGCGATGCGGCGTTCGCGTCGTCGACCACGACGACCGTCCTTCTCATCGTCAGCGGACCGCTCACCGCTGGGGTGCTGATGGTGTTCGCTGCCGCCGCCCGCCGGATCCGGCTCAGCACGCTGGGTCTGATTCAGTACGTCACCCCGGTGTTGCAGCTGCTGGTCGGTATCGCCGTATTCGGTGAGGAGATGTCATCGATCCGGTGGGGCGGATTCGCACTGATCTGGGTCGCATTGCTGGTGGTCTCCGTGGACTCACTTCGGCGGCTGAGATTAATCACACCCAGCTGAACGTCACACCATCGTCGTGTCCGGTTTGAGCACCTACGATACGGCTCATGTCGTCCCTGACCCCGCGTGGGCGAGACCGGGCAGTCGCCACTGCCCGAGTCGTCTCGGGGGTCATCGCAGTCGCCACGGTGGTGGCGACCGCTGGTGTGACAGCCCTGGCGGCGACCCAGACGCGAGCGGGCGACCCCATCCGGGACCTCTCGTCGGATCCGACCGGTGACGCCGAACCAGCCGCGACGTCCAACGGGTCGGGTCCTGACGGCCTGGCGTCTGCGGATGCAGTCGCCACCGGTGATCCAGCCGGGGCACCGACGATCGACCCGGCCGCCGCGACTTCTGCGACCCCCAGCGCAGGTGCCACAACGTCAGCGTCGACCTCGACGGCGGCCGTCAGCGGTGGTACAGCCGGCACGGGCGCCGGCCTGACACCGGCTCCGGCGCCTACTAACGCGCCGGGCCCGACAGCGCCGGCCACGACTGCGGCGGTCGTCTCCACCACCGCGGGTGGTCCTCCGGCGCCGACCGCCGCACCGCCGGCGCCACCGGCACCCCCAGCACCCGCGCCGACCTCGGCACCTGCTGCGACCACTGCCGCCCCGCCACCGCCACCGCCCGCGACCACTCAGGCACCCACCACCGCCCCGACCTCGTCCTCCCCAACGCCGGTGACCACGTCGGGAACGTGATGACCCCCCGATACACCGCCACCAGCTGGGCGGTGTGGGGCACGACGGCCCAGTTGGTCGTCGCGGTCGACAGTGCCGGGTCGGCGGCAACCCGTCTGGTGCGGGCCCGGGACATCGCCACCGCGACCCTCGTCGAGGTGGACGTCGCCGCCAGCCGATTCCGTGGCGACTCCGATCTGTCTCGGGTCAACGCCCAGTCCGGGTCGTGGGTACCGGTCGGCGCCGTGTTCGTCGACATGCTGAGGGCCGCGATCCGAGCGGCGCAGGTCAGTGGTGGCCTGGTGGACCCGACGGTCGGCGGGGCACTGCAGCGGGCCGGATACGTCGCAGATCTGACGGAGCTCGACCTGGTCAGCGCGGATCCGGTCAGCGCGGATCTGGCCAGCGCGGATCTGGCCAGCGTGGCCGTCCCGGTGTTCACGGTGACGACCCCGTCCGGCGCCGACCGTCCGACCTGGCAGGGCATTGACCTGATCGCGGGCCGGGGGCACCGACCGGCTCAGGTCCGGGTACCCGCGGGCGTCAGCCTCGACCTCGGTGCGGTCGGCAAGGCCTACGCGGCCGACGTGATCGCCGATCGGCTGGGGCGTGCGGGTGTCGACGCCGTCGTCAGTCTGGGTGGTGACGTCGCCGTCACTCCCGGTCCGCGAACGCATCAGTGGCGGGTCGACGTCAGCGAACGTCCAGGGACACCGGCCGAACAGAGCCTGGTCGTCACCTCGGGCGCGCTGGCCACGTCCACCACGACCCACCGTCGATGGCGAACCGAGGGGCAGGTGGCCCACCACATCATCGATCCACGTACGCAGGCCCCGGCCATGGAGGTATGGCGGACCGTCACCGTGGCAGCCGCCTCGGCGGTCGACGCCAACACGGCCTCGACGGCCGCCGTGGTGCTGGGTGCCGCGGCCCACGACTGGTTGCGAGGCCACCAGCTGGCCGCACGCCTGGTCGCCGTCGACGGCGAGGTGACGACCACCTGCGGCTGGCCGGGCCCGGCCGGGCACACTGGTCTGATCACCGAAACGGACACCGGATCGGACATCGCCACGGACGAGGCCGACAGGGTTGGGGGGCGCCGATGATCAACGACATCGCGAGCGACGAGCGCCTGGCCTGGTTCGCGATGCGAGGTAGCGGCATCATCCTGTTGGTGCTGCTCACTGCCGCGGTGGTGGTGGGAGTGGCCGCCATCCGATCACCGGGCCCCACGTCGGGCGGTCGACTGCCGCGCTTCGCCCGCCAGAGCGTGCACCGCGACCTCAGTGTGATGAGCCTCGTCCTGTTGGTCGTCCACATCGTCACGGCAGTGGTCCATGACTACGTCGACATCACGTGGGTGGACGCGATCGTTCCCTTCGTCGGTGCCTACGAGCCGCTGTGGATCGGTCTGGGAACACTGAGCAGTGACCTGCTGATCGTCGCGGCTGCGACGGCGGCCGTGCGAGGGCGCCTGGGCGCTCCGGCGTGGCGAATAGTCCATGTGACCACGTACGCGGCCTGGGTGGTGGCCATGATTCACACCGTCGGGATCGGGACCGACATCAGCGAGCCGTGGGCGATCGCGACAGCCGCCGCCTGTGGGGTGGCATTCGTGGTCGCCGTGGTCTGGCGCCTGATCACGAGTCCTCGTCCGGCGATCGCATCCGCCGGACGGCGATGACCGACGGCCTGGTCGTTGCGGGCGGTCCCGGTGGCGCGGGCGTGACGCTGTATCCCGGGCCGGTGCTGCTGCGTGGCCCGTTGCCGCTGACCTCGCTGTTGGCTCACCGCCGGGTCTGGCCCCCACCTGGGCCCGGCACCGGACTGGTTCGGATGCTGAGCCGATCGGCGGTCCTCGGCCGCGGTGGCGCAGGGTTCCCGTTCGCTCGGAAACTGGCGGCCGCCGTAGAGGCGAGGCACGCCGACGCGGTGTGGTCAACGGCGCCGAAAGCGAACCCGGTAGCGCCAAGGACTCCGCCCTCCTGCTGGTCGCTCCACACCTGGTTCTGGACGGGGCCGAGTCCGTCGCCCGGGCCATCGGGGCCCGACGTATCCATGTCGTCGTGTCAGGCAGTCGCCCTCCCGTCGAAGCGGCCGTGACGCGGGCCATCGCCCAGCGCGACACCGAGATCGCGTGGTCCGTGGCGGCGACCACGGGCGGGTTCGTGGGTGGCCACTCCAGCGCCGTTCTGGAACTCGTTGCCGGGCGAGCGAACCGGCCGGTGACTCGGTGGGCTCCGGCTGCCCAGGGGTCGCGACGCCAACGCGCCACCCTGCTGTCCAACGCCGAAACCTTCGCCCAGACGGCTGCGCTGTCCGCCTTGGGCGCCGAGGGTTACGGGGCCCTCGGCACGACGGACGAACCCGGGACGACCTTGGTGAGCATCGGCGGAGACGGCATCGTCGACACCTCGGCCACCACGATCGTCGGTGAGGTGCCTCACGGGGTGTCACTCGAGGACGTGCTCGGTCGGCGCCAACCACCGGTCGCGGTGCTCGTCGGCGGCTATCACGGCACCTGGGTGCCGTGGCATGCGGCGACGTCGGTCCTCATCACCCGGCGGCCCGGGCGTGGCGGTCCGCCGATTCTCGGTCCCGGAGTGCTGCTACCCCTGGCGGCCGGTCGTTGTCCGATCCAGGTCAGCGCCGAGGTGTTGACGTTCCTCGCTGCCGCGCGCATCGGACAGTGCGGACCGTGCGCGTCGGGCCTACCGGAACTCGCCGCGGTCACCACCGCCCTGTCCCGTGCCGGGCGATCGCGATCGGCGCCGCTCGGTCATCCGCCCGCAGCTGCAGCCGCGGGAGACGCCGGTGATCAGGTGAGCACGCTGGCCAGCCTGATCAATGGGCGCGGCGCATGCGCCCACCCGGACGGCGCCGCCCGCTTGGCGTACTCGTTGGTGGCGGTGTTCGCAGACGAGGTCGAGGCCCACACCCGGGGCAGGTGTCTGACATGACACACCGCCTCGTGGTCGACTGGCCGCGGTGTCGAGCTCACGGCGTGTGTGCCGAGGTGCTACCCGAACTGGTGTGGCTCGATCCGTGGGGATACCCGGTGATCGACCAGAACGGCGTGGCGCCCGAGTTGATCGGGCTGGCGCGGCGGGCCGTGTCGTCCTGCCCGGAGCTCGCACTCCGGCTGGTGGAGGTCGACGGCAACCGTTGAGCGGCGCATTCGCCCGTCGCGTGGGTCACCATGGTCGTGTGGACCTGCCCGTGATGCCGCCGCTCAAACCCATGTTGGCGAAAGCCGCGACGACGGTGCCCGAGCAGGCGGTCGACGCCGACGGAGACGTGTGGCTGTACGAACCGAAGTGGGACGGCTTTCGCTGCCTGCTGTTCCGCGACGGTGACGAGGTGGTGCTGGGTTCGCGCAACGAGCGGGACCTGGGTCGCTACTTCCCTGAGTTGCTGGCCGCAGCGCAGACCGAGGTGGCGCCGCGGTGCGTGATCGACGGCGAGATCGTCGTGCCGCGCAACGGCGGCGAGGTGACCCGCCTGGACTGGGAATCGCTGTCGCAGCGCATCCACCCGGCTGCATCCCGGGTCGACATGCTCGCCGAGCAGACCCCCGCACAGTTCGTCGCCTTCGACTGCCTGGCGCTGGGCGACGTCGACCTGATGGCGCTGCCACTGCGGGATCGCCGGATCGGCCTGAAAGACGCGCTGGCCGGCGCGGGTACCAGCATCCACGTGTCGACCTCCAGCGGTGATGCGGCCGTGGCGGCTGACTGGTTCGACCGATTCGAGGGGGCCGGGCTGGACGGCGTGATCGCCAAACGGCTCGCCGGGCCGTACCGCCCCGACACCCGAGACATGGTGAAGGTGAAACATCACCGGACTGCCGACTGCATCGTGATCGGATACCGCCCCCACAAGAGCATCGACGGTGCCATCGGTTCTTTACTGCTGGGGCTACACGGCGATACCCGGATGCATATGGTCGGTGGTGCCTCTGCCTTCACGGTCGCCCGCCGGAAAGAACTTCTGGAGATGCTGCAGGAGTACCGCGACGGCGACGCTCGTCCGGGTGAGCCGAACCGGTGGGCACAGCGTGAGGACCACTCGTTCTTTCCACTGCGTCCGGAATTGGTGTGCGAGGTCGAATACGACCAGATGGAGGGCGACCGGTTTCGCCATGCCGCCCGTTTCCTGCGCTGGCGCACCGACAAGGACGCCGAGGACTGCACGTACGACCAGCTGGAGGTCCCGGTCCGTTACGACTTCGCGGACGTCCTCGCAGGACACTGAGCCGACACCGGGTCCAGACTGCTCACATGGCCAAGACGGCAGCGGAGACGGTGACGGTCGACGGCGTGGACGTTCGCCTGACCAGCCCCGATCGAGTGGTGTTCCCCGTGCTCGGCGAGGCGGGTGGGCTCAAGCGCGACCTGGTCGGCTACTACGCGGCCGTGGCCACCCACCCGTCCGGCGCCCTGATGACCGCACTGCGCGACAGGCCGTGCCACATCCAGCGTTTCCCTGACGGGGTCGACGGCGACGAGGTGTATCAAAAGCGGCTGCCGACACACGCTCCCGATCACGTCACGACCTGTCGGGTCACCTTCCCGTCAGGTCGCCAGGCCGACGCGATGCGGGTCGCCCACCCGGCGGACATCGTGTGGGCGGCGCAGATGAGCACCGTCACGTTCCACCCCTGGCCCACCCGGTGTGGCGACACCGACACCCCTGACGAATTGCGGATCGACCTCGACCCCCAGCCCGGGACGGGATTCGACGAGGCTCGTCGGGTCGCGCTGGAGGCCGTCCGACCCGTGCTGTCCGGGCTGGGATACGCCGGGTACCCGAAGACGAGCGGCGGGCGCGGAATTCACGTCTACCTCCGTATCGAGCCCCGGTGGGACTTCATCGAGGTCCGTCGCGCCGCGATCGCCCTCGCCCGACTGATCGAACGCGCCGCACCCGACCTGGTGACGACCGCGTGGTGGAAAGAGGAGCGGGGCGAAGCGATCTTCATCGACTACAACCAGAACGCCCGGGATCGCACCATAGCCAGCGCATACTCGTGTCGCCGCACCCCCCGAGCTACCGTCTCGACCCCGCTGACCTGGGACGAGCTGGTCGACGTGGACCCCGACGATTGCACGATCCACACGGTTCCCGGCCTGCTGGAGCGCCGGGGGGACCCGATGGCCGACATCGATACCGTCGCCCACTCGCTGGTGCCACTGTTGGAGCAAGCCGCCGCAGACGCAGCGGCTGGAATGCCCGAACTGCCGTATCCGCCCAACTATCCGAAGATGCCGGGCGAGCCGATGCGGGTTCGACCGTCGCGGGCGAAACAGCCGTGAGTCCCGCCGCTCGGACGGGCACGATGTGGCTGCTGCGACCGTTGTCGCATCGACGACGACAGATGAGGATGTCAGCCATGCCTGCCAGTGCGCCACAACCGCCCGTCCACTCACCGATTCTGCTCGACCGATGAGGGTCGCGGTCCTCCTCGCTGATGCCGCCCAGTCCAGCCCCGACGGCAAGGCCAGCGCGCTCGGTCTGGGGTGGACCTTCACCGGCTCGCCCACCCCACCCATGTCGCTGGTGGTCCTCATCGACGTCGACTGGAACGAGACCAACCAGGACATCCCGCTGATGATCGACCTGGTTGACGAGGACGGCGCCCCTGTCCGCTTCGAGGTTCCCGAGCACGGTACCCAGGGCGTCAGCATCAACGTGACCATGCATGTGGGTCGCCCGCCCGGTCACCCGCAGGGGGTACCGATCCGTTCCACCCAGGCGTTCGGGATGCCACCGATGCCCCTGCCCGGCGGTAAGCGGTTCCAGTGGCGGGTGACCATGGGAGACGAGGTGCACATGCCCTGGACGGCGACGTTCGGCACGCGACCCTCGGACGCCCCGGTCGGTTGAGCGGCTACTCGCCGCCGCCTCCCCCGCCGCCCCCACCATCGCCGCCGCCGTCGCTACCGGAGGTTCCGTCGTACCACCCGTTACCTCCACCGCCACTGTTCGTGTCGCCGTAGTCGTCCGAACCGTCCGTAGCGAGCAGCACGAAAGCGAAGGGGGCGACGCCCATTCCGGCGTCGGTCATCGGCTGTGCGCCCGCTCGCCCGTAGAGCGAGCGCATCGCCGCCACGATCGTGGTCACGGCCTCACCTGCGATCTCACTCAGGCTGTTGACCTGGCCGGCCAGCACGGCGCGTTCCTCGGCGACCGTGGACGGTGGGACCCACCGCCGGGCGATCCCGGATATGGCGCACACCAGGGCGAACGCGGCGACGTCACGCTCGGGGCGGGCACCAGGGACCAGCGCGTCGGTCAATTGCCGCACCAGTCGATCGCGGGTGCCGGTGTCGGCCACCACATGGCGGCGCCGAGGTAGCAGGCCCAGCAGTCGATACTCATCGATCCGAACCAATCCCGTCGCCACCGCCTGCGACGCGACGATCGACACCACGCCACGGGTGCGGTTACCGATCGACTCGGCCGGGTCGCCATCGAAGCCGACGAGATCACGCAGGCTGCGTCCGCCCAGCAGGTCACCGATGACCAGCGCACCCGCCAGGGCGATATCCGCGCTGCCCTCCGTTTGTAGCCGACCGCGGTCGTCGAGGGCGGTGAGGTAGACATCGGGGGCGAGGCTCACACCGGAAGCGTAGGCGGCCGTCGTGTGGTGCTCGTCATTCGGTACGGCTGGGTAGGCGAACGACGAACGTCGCACCGTGACCCTTCTCGGGCGCGACCACCGACCTCACGGCGATGTCACCACCATGCGCCTCGACCACCGCGGCGACGATTGCCAGGCCGAGTCCGGTGCTGCCGGCGGCGCGCGAGCGACTGCTGTCACCGCGGGTGAAGCGCTGGAACAGCGTGTTCTGCAGCGCGGGGGTGACTCCTGGGCCGTCGTCCGAGACCTCGATCACCACCTGCCGCGTGACGGGATCACCGCCGATGCGGGTCGACACCGTCGTGCCGGGCGGGGTGTGGACCCGCGCGTTGGCCAACAGATTGGCGACCACCTGGTGCAGTCGTGCGCCGTCACCGACGACCACCAGCGGATCCGGCGACACGTCCAACCGCCACCTGTGATCGGGTCCGGCGACGTGCGCATCACCGACCGCGTCCACCACCACGGCGGAGATGTCCACCGGATCGCGATCCAGCGGGCGACCCGAATCCAGGCTCGCCAACAGCAGCAGGTCGGCGACCAGGCCGGTCATCCGCACCGACTCCGACTCGACCCGGGAGAGCGCGTGTGCGACATCCGGCGGCACGGGTTCGGGGCTGCGTCGGGCCAGTTCGGCGTAGCCGCGGATCGCGGCCAACGGGGTCCGAAGCTCGTGGCTGGCATCGGCGACGAACTGTCGTACCTGGGTTTCGCTCTGCTGGCGGGCTCCCAGCGCCGCCTCGACATGTCCGAGTAGCCGATTGAGGGCCGCGCCGACCCGTCCGACCTCGGTGCGTTCGTCGGTGTCGTCGGCCTGCACCCGTTCCGGCAGTGCCACCTCTCCGGTTGCCAGGCGGCGCTGAGACACCCGGGTCGCGGTTGTCGCGACGCGTTGCAGCGGCCGCAGCGAGCGACCGATGAGCGCCCCCCCGATCAGTGCCGCGGCCACGACGGACAGCACGGTGGCGACCACAGCGACCACGACCGTGCGGGCGACGGCAGTATCGAGGGGCGCCAGGGGAACGCCTGCGATGCCGGCCGAGCCGTCCGCACCCTCGCTGATGACGACCCGGTAGCGGCCCAGCCCGGGAATCTCGACGGTGTGGGCGCGGTCGTCGGCGGCCACGTCGAGAACGGCGGCCTGCTGGTCTCCGGTCAACTGACGCAGTGCGGCACGGTTGTCGAGGACGACGATCGCGGTCGCGGTACCGCTGGCCACGCCGCACAGCGTGCCGGCGGCCTGACCAGGAGCACCGAGACAGCGCAGTGCCGCCTCACGTGGATCGGCGCCGCGCATCCCGTCGTCGCGACCACCGCGCCCGAATGGTCCACCACCCGTCACGTCCGTTGCCCGGCGCCCGGTCTCGACCAGGCTCGCGTCGACCTGGCCGAGCAGGACTGTTCGAACCGCCACCGTGGTGACGGTGGTGATCGCCACGCCTGCGACGACCAGCAGCAATACGAGGGTGGTGACGAGGCGTCGGCGAAGTGACCAGCCGGCCATCACGGAGCCGGTTTGAGCACGTACCCGGCCCCCCGCAGTGTGTGGATCATGGGCGGGCGGCCGTTGTCGATCTTGCGTCGCAGGTAGGAGATGTAGAGCTCGACGACGTTGGCCTGGCCACCGAAGTCGTACTGCCAGACCCGGTCGAGGATCTGCGGCTTGGACAGCACCCGACGTTGATTGCGCATCAGGTAGCGAAGCAACTCGAACTCGGTGTTGGTCAGGGCAATCGCCGTACCGCCGCGGCTGACCTCGTGGCTGTCCTCGTCCAACATCAGGTCACCCACGACCAGCACCCGTTCAGGAGCACCGACGACGCCGGTGCTGCGTCGTAGCAGAGCGCGCAGTCGTGCGACGACCTCCTCCAGACTGAAGGGCTTGGTCACATAGTCGTCGCCACCGGCGGTCAACCCGGCGACCCGATCCGCAACGGCGTCCTTGGCCGTGAGGAACAGCACCGGGACGTGCGACTGGGTGTCGCGCAGACGACGCAACACGTCAATCCCGTCGACATCGGGCAACATGATGTCGAGGACGACGACGTCCGGATTGAATTCGCGACTCGTCCGAACGGCGGCTGCACCCGTTGCGGCCGTGCGCACGTCCCAGCCCTCGTAGCGCAGGGCCATCGACAGCAGTTCGGCCAGGGTCACCTCGTCGTCGACGACCAGTACCCGGACAGGGGATCCGTCTGCTCGCGACAACGTTGCCCGGTCGGCGCGCGTAGCGGGAATGACCATGTACACATGATCTCCCCCGGTGTGCCGGATCGGGTTGTGGCCCGGCTGTGCGTCGGCTGTGGGCCGGACCGCCTGATGGGCACTCCGGTGCCGTCGACCTGACGAGAGATCGGCGAGTAGGGCCTAACATAACCGGCATCGTCGTTGCTTCCGTCAGGCGAAAGGACGACAGGCATCGTGACGAGCGCCCGGGAAGGACCTGGCCGCCGATTTGTGTTCGGCGATTGGGAGATGGACGTCGGCGCTGCGGCTTTGCGCCACCGTCACACACTGGTCCACGTCGAGCCCCAGGTATTCGATGTCCTGGCCCACCTGATCATTCACCGCGATCGAGTCGTCGGCAAGGACGAACTACTCGACGAGGTGTGGGGTGGACACTTCGTCACCGACTCGGCGTTGACCAGTCGGATAAAGGTGATCCGCAGGACGCTCGGCGACGACGGTCGTAGGCAACAGGTCGTGCGTACCGTTCGCGGTCGCGGGTATCAATTCGTCGCGGCGGTCGAGCCCGTGGTTGCGGCGTCAGCCATTCCGGACTCACATTCCGACGTGGACCGATCGGACGTGGTGCAGCGTATCGAGACCACGGTCGCGTCGGATGGTGTGCGTATCGCCTACGCAACCGCGGGCCAAGGCCCGCCACTTCTGAAGGCCGCGAACTGGATGTCGCATCTGGCGCACGACTGGGCGAACCCGGTGTGGCGTCACTGGTTGACAGCCCTGACGTGCCGTAACACGCTCATTCGGTACGACGCGCGCGGCTGCGGTCTTTCCGACCCGGTCGTCAGTGATTTCGACTCATGGGTCGACGACCTCGAGCTCGTCGCCGACGTCGCCGGTCTCGACCGCTTTCCATTGTTCGGGATGTCGCAGGGGGCAGCGGTCGCCGTCGCCTACGCGGTCAGGCATCCCGAGCGGGTGTCACGCCTGATACTCGTCGGTGGTTACGCCCGTGGCCGGATGGCCCGAGCCACCAGCGAGGCGCAACGACGTGAGGCGACACTCGACATCGAACTGGCGAGAGTCGGTTGGGACAACGACGACCCGAGTTTTCGACAGGTGTTCACCGCACAGTTCCTACCCAGCGGCAGCCGAGAGCAATGGACGGCGTTCGACGACCTCCAACGTCGAACGACCTCGGCCCCGAATGCCGTCGCATTCCTCGACGCCTTCTCCCGCATCGACATCACGCATATCGCGGGTCAGGTGAGTTGTCCGACGTTGGTGGTCCACTCGCGCGACGACCGGCGTGTGCCCTTCACGCAGGCCGAGGAACTCGCGCGATTGATCCCTCGCAGCACCTTGCTCGCTCTCGACAGTGCCAACCATCTGCTGACCGCCGACGAGCGTGCCTGGGCAGC
Source organism: Micrococcales bacterium (assembly GCA_031398915.1). Lineage (GTDB taxonomy): Bacteria > Actinomycetota > Actinomycetes > Actinomycetales > JBBAYJ01 > JANNOG01. Next base: position 18,033 of record JANNOG010000135.1, read on the forward strand.
ATTCCTGGTGGAGGGCGGGGCGTTCCTCGCCCAAGCCTGACGGTCGTCCACGCGCCTGACCCCCGCTGACCTCTACCCGAGCTCCACGCCGTCTCCACGCCGTCTCCACGCCGTCTCCACGCCGTCTCCACGCCGTCTCCAGGCAGCGAGTCCCTGCGGGAGGCACAGTCGACGCAGGCGGCCCGCCCGGGCGCCATCGTCGTGTCGTCCCAGAAAGGACCCGTTCGTGAGCTACGCCGTCTACGACAACCCCGTCACTGGTGAAAGAGGAATCCCTCGCGTGATTCCCACTGCCGAGAATGGTCAACGACTCGTCGCCGACCTGTACGCAGCGCCCGGCTCCCGGGTGTCGGCCCCCCATCTCCATCCGTATTCGCGTGAGTCCTTCACCGTGGTGCGGGGTCAGATCCGCGCGATGGTGGACGGGGTCGAACGAACCCTGTCGGCCGGCGAGCGAGTGGTGGTTCCACCGAACACCCGTCACGACTGGTGGAACACCGCCGACGAGACGTCGTGGGTCATCGTCGAGGTGACACCTGCAGGTCGATTCGTCGAGGCCATCCGGACAGGCTTCTTCCTGGCTGCCGACGGCAAGACTGACTCTCGGGGCCGTCCCAACCTGTTGCAGGCCGCTCTGATGGCGCGCGAATTCGACGACGTCATCCGGTTCGCCAGCCCACCGCGACCAGTCCAGCGCGTGGTGTTCGCGGCGTTGGCTCCGATCGCCCGAATGCGCGGGTACCGCGGGACCTACCCTGAATTCGAGCACCGGGTGTCGGATTACGTCGAACAGCTGGAGGTCATCCCGGCAGATGTCGCCGCCCTGCTCTCTTATCGCGAATCCGACGGCATGATCGTCGACCGGTAGGCCGTCGCAGCCCTGGTCATGTTGAGCGCCACCACGGCGACCAGGGTATCGACGTCGTAGTAGCCCGCCACGAAATCACTGTCCAGTGAGCCCTCGATGATCTCGACCCGGCAGTCCGGGCCGGGGATACCGAACGATTGCAGGCGCAGGTCGAATTGGTCCGACCAGAACGACGGCAGGCACGAGAAAGGTGACTCCTGGACATTGGGGTATCCGGCACCACTCAAGAACCCGGCCAGCATCATTCCCGCCCGTCGGCCGGTATCGCTCGGCACGCTCCAGTGTTCGACCCGCCGGATCGCCGGTCGACCGGCGGACCCGACCGGGAAGGCGGCGTTCGGGAAGCGGGCGAGGTCTCCGACCACATGCACGCCGTCCACCGGGGTGCCGTCGGTGGCGACGGCGCGCAACAGCGAATCCGTGAGCACGCCGTCGCTCAGATCCAGACCGTTGTGTTCCAGCCACTCGGTATTGCAGAGTGACCCCACCGCCTCCACGACCACGTCGGCATCGATGACATCCGCGTCGGTCACCTCCGACAGTCCGAGGCGGAAGTGGAGCCCGCGTTGCTCCAGCCGCGCGCGCATCTCCTTCGCCACGACCTCACCCAGAGCCCGGATCATTGGCTGGGCATCGACCGCGACGTTGACGACACGACAGCCGAGAGCGGTGGCCGTGGCTGCCACCTCACACCCGATGAAGCCCGCGCCGAGGACGACGACTCCGGCCCCCGGGCGCAGCACGGCACGGAGGGCAACGGCGTCGTCGAGGTTTCGCAGCACGTACCGCTGGTCCGCGGGGCCTGACAGGGGCAGGCGGCGGGCTCGAAGCCCGGTCGCCGCCACCAGTGCGTCCCACGGCAGCTGTTCCCCACCGGCCAAGGTGACGGTGCGCCTGTTCACGTCGCTGGCAACGACGGCTTCGCCCAGTCGCCACCGGACATCCGCGACGTTCTTGCGTCGGCGCAGTTCGAGCGACGCGTGATCGAGTGCCGCATGATCGAGGCCCCCGGCAAGCGCCTCCTTGGACAGGGGCGGGCGGTTGTACGGCAGCCACGGCTCCTCGCCCACGACCGTGATGTCCCCGGCGTACCCCGCGGTCCGTAACGATTCGGCGACCCGCAGTCCACCCACGGATGCGCCGACGATGACAACGCGTGGCATGCCGAGATCATCGCTGATGGCATGGACTGGGCCGGTGCGAGGGCATGCCGAGCCGACCGTCCGGGCACCTAACATGCCCACGTGACCGAATCGAGCAACCTGCCCGCGGTATCGAGTGTGGCCCTGCTGGGTACCGGCACCATGGGCGCCGGCATGGCCCGCAACATCGCCAGGGCCGGAATCGGATTGCGCGTCTGGAACCGCACCGCCGAACGTGCCCGGCCACTGGCCGAGGACGGCATCGAGGTCAGCTCGACGGTGGCCGAGGCGGCGATGGGGGCCGACGTGATCGTCACGATGCTCTGGGACGCCGACAGTGTGATCGATGCCCTCCGTCAGGGCGCGGGTTCCTACCGTGCGGGCGCTGTTCTGGTGCAGGCCAGCACGGTCGGGGTCGAGGGCGCCACGCGTCTGGCGGCCGTGGCCGACGAACTGGGTTTGACCTATGTCGACGCCCCGGTGCTGGGCACCAAGCAGCCTGCCGAGCAGGGCACTCTGGTGATCCTGGCCGCCGGACCCGACGAGGCGCTCGATCGGGTGGGTCCGGTCCTGGATGCCGTCTCCGCGCGGGTGATGCGGTTGGGGGCGGCTCCGAACGGCTCGCGGCTCAAGCTCGCTGCGAACGCCTTCGTCATCACGATGATGGGTGGGATCGCGCAATCACTCGCCCTCGCCGATGCTCTGGGTGTGGATCCGGCGGCCTTCCTGGCTGCCATAGGCGGCGGCGCCCTGGATGCGCCGTACGTCCAGCTCAAGGGCAAGGCCATGCTGGCCGGCGACTTCGCCCCGGCGTTCGGCCTGGACGGCGCGTTGAAGGACGCCGACCTCATCGCCGCCGCGGCAGCCGACGCCGGAGTCGACACCACCTTGATCGACGCCCTGCGGGCGCAGCAACGCCGGGTCGTGGCTGCCGGTCACGGAGACCTCGACATGTCGGCGGTCTATCTCGGCTACGGCCGATGAGCTGACGAGGACCGCTATTGGGGGCGAGTGCTGGGTCGATCCTGATCGACACCTGACGTCAGGTCGACGTGGTCGCCACCGAGGTGGGCGTGACCGGTGCGGTGCTGGGGATGGTCGACGGCGCCGTGCTGGTCGGTGGGGCGGTGACGGTAGGCACAGGGGTGGTCCCGCCGGACGACCCCGCGGGACTCACGTAGGTGACGCTCACCGCGGCAGACGGCGGAGAATCACCAGCCGAGGTCTGCGCAATCACTCTGACCTGGTACGGAACGCCGGCCACCAGGGCTCCGGCGTCGCACGTGGTGGTCGTGGCGGCCACCGCGCAGCCGGCGGCCGGCGACCCGACGGTGGGCACCACCGATACGGCATAGCCGGTCAGCGGCAGGCCACCCGTGGTGATCGGTGCGGCCCACGAGACGGTCAACCGAGCGTCGTCCAACGTAACGACCACACCGTCGGGTGAGCCGGGGACCCCGGCCGGGATGACGCTCACCGCACCCGACACCGGGCCCGGGCCGGCGGAGTTCAGCGCCAGCACGGATACCGCGTACGACGTCCCGTTGGTCAGACCGATCACGCGGCAGCTGGTGGCGCCCGGCGGGGCAGCACACTGCGTCACGGCTCCGCCCGGATCGACGGCTGCGACGACGAAGCCGGTGACCGCCAGGCCACCCGAGGTCGCCATCGGATCCCAGACCGCCACGACCGAGCCGTCGGCGGGGGTGACGACGACGCCCGTCGGTGCGCCGGGTACGACACCGGGCGTGACCGACACCGGTGTACTCGGCGCCCCGCGGCCACTGGCGCTTGTGGCGACGACGCGCACCTCGTACTCGGTGCCGTTGGTGAGTCCGGTGACGGTGCAGGTGAGGGTGGCCGCCGGGGTGGTGCACTGGCGAGAGGGCGCGGCGGCTGACGTGGCGACAGCGTCGACGGTGTACCCGGTGACCGACGCGCCGGCGGGATCAGTGGGGGCGGTCCAGGTCAGAGTGGCCGTGGTGTCGCCGGCCACGACGGTCGGCGTTCCGGGAGTTCCGGGCGGCGGCAGTAGGTCGGCGACGAACACGTCGGCAGTCCCGTTCGCGTCGCCCGGCACCAGCGTGTCGGCCGCCGATACGAAGGCGACGTACCGGCCGGTCGCGCTGGTCGACGGGGCTGCGGCGACCGCATTTGCGCGGACCCCGGACACGGCAATGGACGCCAGCGAGGTCGCCGCGGAGTCGACGCCGCGCACGAACACGTCGGCCACCCCGTTCGTATCGCCCGGCACCAGACTGGTGGCCGTCGAGGTGAACGCCACGAACGCCCCCGACGAACTGATCGCCGCCTCACCCGAGGCGCCGTCGGCCTGTGTCCCGGCAGAGTCCACTGACGCCCGGGTGAGAGTTCCGGCGCCTCGGTCGGCCACCAGGATGTCGGCGACATCGTTGGTGTCGCCGCTGACCAGCACAGCGGTGCTGCGGAAGGCGATTCGGGCACCGTCAGCGCTGACCGTCGGCTGCTCCGACGCCCCACGTGCCCAGCCCCCACCGGGGAGCAGCGACACTGCCGCGGTCGAGGAGGCCGAGAGGTCGCGGACGAAGACGTCGGCCGCGTCGTTGTCGTCGCCAGCCAGCACCACCGCAGGCGAGGTGAAGACGACGAACCGGCCGTCCCCGCTGATCTGCGGATCGCTGGAGGGCCCGGGAGCCGATTGACCGTCGGTCCCGGCCGAGACCAGGGTGGTCGTCTGTTGCAACGTGTCCCGGACGAACACGTCATCGGTGCCGTTGAGGTCGCCCGGCGCCAGGTTGGGGGCAGCCGATTGGAAGGCCACCAGGCGGCCGTCGTCGCTGATCGTGGGATTCGTCGAGTCCGCCACGGCAGACTGGCCCCCGGCGACACCCACCGAGACCCGTCGCGTGACCGCCGTCGCAACCTCGTGGACGAAGATGTCGCGCAATCCATTGATATCGCCGTCCACCAGGTTGGTCGCCGACGACTCGAATACGACGAACCGGCCGTCCGGGGTGATCCGCGGGCTGAGTGAGTCGCCACCGATCGCCTGTCGGCCGTCGCAGTCCACCGACAGTCGGGCCGTGACGCGGGCGACGGTGTCGCGGATGAAGATGTCCGAGGTTCCGTTCGTGTCACCGGCCACCAGGAGTGCGCTCGGCGATGCGAAGACGACGAACCTGCCGTCGGCACTGACCGAGGCCGAGGTCGGGCCACCGTCGGCCACCTGGGCGCCGGTCGAGGTCAGCGACGCCAACGAGAGCGTGAACTCGCCTGCGGCGCTGGCCCCCGGGGTGGCCGTCAACCCGGCTAGCGCTGCACCGACGCCCGCCCACGTGGCGACCGTCCGGAGTCGTCGTCGACGTCCGCTGCTGCTGAGCGGGGCGCGCTCGGGCACGAGTGGATCCTCTCGGCGTCGACACTGGCGGGGCCGCCACCGGATTGAACCACGCGGGGCTGACATGTCCTCCCAGGATCCTCACTGGGTCGATCGCTCAGGTCACCCGATCGATCGGCTCACCCGATCGATCACTCACCCGATCGATCAGCTCACCCGATCGATCACGTCACCCGATCGATCAGCGCACCGGCGACCGCGGCCAACGCGTCACGGACGGGCCCCGGCGGCAGGGGGGCCAGGGTTGCCACCGCCTCGTCCGCGGCCTCCCGGGCAGCCCGCCTCGCCTCGCCCATGGCGGGATGGACCCGGAGAATGGCCAAGGCCTCCGTCAGGTCCTCGTCCGAGCTGACGCCACCGTCGAGCAGGTCGACCAGGCGTCGACCATCCGGTCCCCCGCTGCCGGCCCGAACCATGGCCCGTGCGATGAGGACCGGCAGGGTGGCCACACCCTCACGCAGGTCGATACCGGGGGTCTTGCCCGAGTCGGCCGCGTCCGACGTGAGGTCGATGATGTCGTCGGCCAGCTGGAACGCGACGCCCACCCGCTCGCCATAGGCACGCACCACCTCGCACGTCGCCTCGTCACATCCCGAGAACATCGCCCCGAACAGGCACGCCGTGGCGATCAACGACCCGGTCTTGTCGGCGAGCACGGACAGGTAGTGGTCGACGCCGTCCTCACCCGCTGCCGGTCCCACGCTCTCGTGCAGCTGCCCGAGGCACAGGCGCTCGAAGGTCTCCGACTGCACGATCACCGCCTGGGTCCCGAGATCCGCGCACACCCGTGACGCCCGGGCGAACAGCAGGTCGCCGGACAGGATCGCCACCGTATTGCCCCACACCGTCTGAGCAGCGGGGACGCCTCGCCGGACATCGGCCGAATCCATCACGTCGTCGTGATACAGCGTGGCCAGATGGGTCAGCTCGACGACGACGGCCGCGTCGATGACCGCCGTCGTCGGATTGCCCAACTGCGCCGCCAGCATGCACAACAGCGGGCGGGTGCGCTTGCCCCCGGCGGCGAGCAGGTGGCTGGTGGTGTCGGCGGCCAGGACGTCGGTCGTCGCGACAGCCTCACGCAGCCGAGTCTCGATTCGGGACAGGCCGTGAGCGAGCACCTCGGCCAGGTCGGGATCAGAGATGCCGGCCGAGGCGAGCAGGGCCAACGCGGCCGGAGCGGCGGCGGGCGAGCCTGTGGTGGCGCCGCCGGTGGTCATCGGGCGAGGAACGTGCCGGAGTCGGCGGTCAGTTGCAGGACGACCGCGGGCGCCACGCCGAGGAACACGGTGGCCACGCTCGTGACGCCGAGCACCGTCGCCATGCCGATGCTGGGCACCGCGACGGTTGCCGTGTCCTCGGTCGGTTCCGCGAAGTACATCAGGGCGATGATTCGGCCGTAGAAGAACACCGCGATGGCACTCGCCAGTACGCCCGCGACCGCCAAGAACTCGGCCCCGCCCTGGACCGCGGCACTGAACACGGCGAACTTGCCGATGAATCCGCTGGTCAGCGGGATCCCCGCCAGGGCCAACAACAGCAGCGCGAAGACTCCGGCGAAGATCGGGGACCGCCGTCCGATTCCGGTCCACGCGGCCAGCGAGGACGCCTCACCCGAACTGTCGCGCACCAGCGTGATCGCGGCGAACGAACCGAGGGTGGTGAAGGCGTATGCCGCCAGGTAGAAGAGCGTGCCCGTGACACCGACCTCCTCCAGGGCGAGTACGCCGGTGAGGATGAATCCGGCGTGGGCCACCGACGAGTACGCCAGCATCCGCTTGATATCGCTCTGCACCACCGCGACGACCGTCCCGACGACCATCGTGAGGATGGCGACCACCCACAGGACGGGCTGCCAGTCCCAGCGGCTGGACGGTACGGCGACGTAGAGCACCCGCAGCAGCGCGGCGAATGCGGCGATCTTCGTGGCCGCAGCCATGAACGCGGTGATCGGCGTGGGTGCACCCTGATAGACGTCGGGGGTCCAGGAGTGGAACGGCACCGCGCTGACCTTGAACAGCAACCCGATGACCAGCAACCCGAGACCGGTCAACAGCAGCAGGTCGGAGCCGGTCCCCGTGGCGGCCGCAGCCAGCGGGACACCCTGGTCGTCCAGCGGCGGGCTGATCACGGCGTTGATCGCCGGCAGCTGGGTGGAGCCGGCGTACCCGTACAACAGCGCAGCGCCGTACAGGAAGAAGGCAGACGAGAAGGCGCCCAGCAGGAAGTACTTGAGGCTGGCTTCCTGGCTGAGCAGCCGGCGACGACGAGCCATGCCACAGAGCAGGTAGAGCGGCAGGCTGAACACCTCCAGCGCGACGAACAGCGTCAGCAGATCGTTCGCGGCCGGAAAGACGAGCATGCCCAGGACGGTGAAGAGGAAGAGCGGGTACACCTCGGTTTGGATCAGGCCGGCCTGGCGGGCAGCCGCCTCACCGGGTGAACCGGGTGTCGCCGACGCCTGGGGGGCGAAGGCGTCCTCGCCGTCGGGCAGTCGGTCTGCGATCAGGATCGCGCCCAACAGCGCGACGATCAGGAGCAATCCCTGGCTGAACCGCGAGACACCGTCGACGGCGATGGCGCCGCCGGCAGTCACCACCTCGGTGTTGCCGATGGTGACCAGCGCGACGAACGCTGCTATCAGCGAGGCGACGGTCACCAGCAGTTGAGGTGTTCGGCGGGTGCCGCGTGGCAGGAAAGCCTCCAGCAGCACCGAGACCACTGCTGCGCCCGCAACGATCAGCAGTGGGGACACCGCGCGATAGTCGATGTCGGGCGCGCTGATCCCGGCGGCCGGGGTGGCAGCGGCGAGAATCGAGATACCGGTGGACGCGATCACGGCCCGGTCCCTTCGGCGACGGGATACGCGGGCTCGGGGTCGGTCATGCCCACCTGCTCCATGGTGCGTGCGACGGGCGGATCGAGGATGTCCAGAACCGGCTTCGGGTAGACGCCGAGGGCGATGATCACGGCGATCAACGGGGCCACGACGAGCGCCTCGCGCGGCCGGAGATCGCGGAAGCCCTTCACCTCCTCGGCGGTCGGTCCCGTCATCATCCGCTCGTACAACCACAGGACGTAGACCGCGGCGAGGATGATGCCGATGGTCGCCACCACGGCAGCGGCCTGGTACCGGGCAAAGGTCCCGACCAGCACGAGGAACTCGGAGACGAAACTCGACAGGCCGGGCAGGGCGAGGCTGGACAGCCCGGCGATGAGGAATGCCCCGGCGAGCAGCGGCACGACCTTCTGTGCGCCACCGAAGTCGGCGATCCTGGTCGAGCCCCGGCGGGTCGCCAACATGCCCGCGACCAGGAACATCGCGGCCGTCGAGAACCCGTGGTTGACCTGGTAGAGCGCGGCGCCGATCTGGCCGGTCGTGGTCATGGCGAAGATGCCCAGGACGATGAAGCCGAAGTGTGAGATCGAGGTGTACGCGATCAGTCGCAGGACGTCCGTCTGGGCCAGTGCCAGGAATGCGCCGTACAGGATCGACACCAGCGCCAGGGCGATGATCACCGGCGTCGCCCACCGGGCGGCTTCGGGGAACAGCGGCAGGCAGATGACCAGCATCCCGAAGGTGCCGACCTTGTCCAGCACGCCCACCAGCAATACGGCGGCGGTGGGCGGCGCCTGGGCAGCGGCGTCCGGCAGCCAGGTGTGGAGCGGCCACAGTGGCGCCTTGATCGCGAAGGCGATGAACAGGCCCAGGAACAGCAGGCGACCGGTGTTCTGCGACACGTCGAGGCCGGCCAGCGAATCGAGCAGGAACCCGGTCTCCCCGCCGGGGCCGTAGAAGTAGACCGTGATGACGGCGGCCAACATGATCAAACCGCCCGCCAGCGAATACAGCAGGAATGTCAACGACGCCGAGCGGGCCTTGTCGCCGCCGTATCGTCCGATGAGGAAGTACATCGGGATGAGCATGGCCTCGAAGAACACGTAGAACAGAAACAGGTCCCGGGCGCAGAACACGGCGACGACCAGAGCCTCGACGGCCAGAATGAGGGCCAGGAAGGTGGGATCGGCGACCTTGCCATGGCCCAGCTGGTTCCATCCGGCCAAGAGGCAGACGGGCACCAGGACGGCCGTCAGCGCGACCATCGACAACGCGATCCCGTCGATGCCCAGCGCCCAGGACACGCCGAACTGGGGGATCCACGACTGCTGTTCGGCGTATTGGTAGTCGCCCGCCGCCGACACGTCGAATCCGACGGCGACCACGAGAACCAGCACCAGGGTCGCCAGCGCGAACATCAGCGCGCTGGCACGTGCGACGTGCGCCATCGAGCGGGGCAGCAACGCGACGACCAGGCCACCGAGGGCGGGGAGCACGATGATCGCGCTCAGCCAGGGGAAGTCCATCAGGGCCTCTCTCTACAGCCGCACGACGAGAAGTGCGGCGACGATGGCGACGATTCCACCGACCATCGACAGTGCGTACGACCGGACGAACCCGGTCTGCAGGGACCCGAGGCCCGAACCGATACCGGCGATGCTGCGCCCGATCCAGCGGGCGGCCCCCGCGATGCCGTCGTCTTCGACCTCACGCAGGCCGCGGGTGAAGGCGACGGCAGGCTGGATGACGAGGAGCTGGTTGACGTCGTCCTGATACAGGTCACGGCGGGCGGCGGTGCCGACGACACCGGTTGCCGGCGCGGTCTCGGGCACCGGCTGGGCCGCGTAGTTCCGCGCGGCGATGGCCAATCCGATGACGACGGCGAGCAGGGTCAGCCCGATGATCAGTGGCACGGGTAGCACGGTCGGCTCGGGTTCGTGGACGCCGATGACCGGCTCCAGCCACCTGTCCAACGTGTCCCCGGCGGCCAGCAGGAACCCCAGACCCACCGACCCGATGGCGATCACGACCATCGGCGCCGTCATCAGCCACGGCGACTCGTGCGGCTCGACATCTGAGGTCCACCGCTTGCGACCGTGGAACGTCATGAAGAACAACCTCGACATGTAGAACGCGGTGATGCCGGCTCCGATCAGCGCCACGCTGCCGAGGACCCAGGGCTGCCACCCCTCACCCTCGTAGGCGACCTCGATGATGCCGTCCTTGGACCAGAAGCCGGAGAACGGCGGGATGCCGAGAATCGACAGCCACCCGAGGCCGAACGTCACCCAGGTGGCGCGCATCGCCGTGTTCATCGAACCGAAACGGCGCATGTCGACCTGGTCCTTCATGCCGTGCATGACCGAACCGGCGCCGAGGAACATCCCGGCCTTGAAGAAACCATGGGTCAGCAGGTGCATGATCGCGAAGACGTATCCGGCCGGGCCGAGGCCCGCAGCCAGCATCATGTAGCCGATCTGCGACATCGTCGACGCCGCCAGGGCCTTCTTGATGTCGTCCTTGGCCGAACCGACCACGGCGCCGAAGACCAGGGTCACCGCGCCGACGATGGCGACGGTCAGGGCGGCGGCCGGGGCACCCTCGTAGATCGGGGCCGACCGAACCACCAGGTACACGCCGGCGGTGACCATGGTGGCGGCATGTATCAGGGCGGAGACCGGAGTGGGGCCGGCCATGGCATCACCCAGCCAGCTCTGCAGCGGGAACTGTGCCGACTTACCACAGGCGCCCAGCAGCAACAGCAGGCCGATCGCCGTCAGCCAACCCTCACTGGAGCCTTCGGCGGCCTCGAAGACACCGGTGAACGACACCGTGCCGAACGCGGCGAACATGGCCATCAACGCCAACGACAGCCCGAAGTCGCCGACGCGGTTGACGACGAAGGCCTTCTTGGCGGCGCGGGCGTAGTCCAGCTTGTAGTTCCAGAACCCGATCAGCAGGTACGAGGCCAGGCCGACGCCCTCCCACCCGATGTAGAGCAGCAGGTACGAATCGGCCAGGACCAGCAGCAGCATGGCGGCCACGAAGAGGTTCAGGTACGCGAAGAATCGCCGCCGCGAGGGGTCGTGGCGCATGTACTCGACCGAGTACACGTGAATCAGCGTGCCGACGATGGTGATCAGCAGGACGAACGCGATCGACAGCGGGTCGACCAACAGGCCGGCCGACAGCTGGAACGATCCCGCGGGCACCCACGAGAACCCCTCGACGGCGACCGCCCGGGATTCGGCGTCGCGTCCGACCATGTCGGCGAACAACACCACGCCCAAGAGCCCCGAGGTGGCGCTGGCGATCACCCCCAGCCAGTGCCCGAAGCCGTCCAAGGCCTTGCCGCCCAACAGGAGGACCGCCGAGACGACCAGCGGGGTGGCGACGACCAGCCAGGCGAGGTCGGAGGTGGACATCAGTGGCCTCTCAGTACTTCAGCAGGTTGGCGTCGTCGACCGACGCGGACCTGCGGGTGCGGAAGATGGCCATGATGATCGCGAGGCCGACGACGACCTCGGCGGCCGCGACGAGCATGACGAACAGGGCGACCACCTGCCCGTCCAGGTTGCCGTTCTGCCGGGCGAAGACGACGAAGGTCAGGTTGGCGGCGTTGAGCATCAGTTCGACGCCCATGAAGACGATGATCGCGTTGCGGCGCAGCACGACGACGATGCCGCCGATGGTGAACAGGGCCATCGACAGCAGAAGCCACTCGGTGATCATGGTCAGGGCCTCCGGGCCGGTCGGCGGACACCGCGTTCGCTCGGGTCGATCTCGGCCACGATCTCGGGCACGTCGTCCACCAGGTCCACGTTGAGCCGAGCCTGACCGCGGGCTGCGACCACCCGCGACACCGAGATATCGCTCGGCGTGCCGTCGGGCAGCAGGGCGGGGGTGTCGACCGAGTTGTGTCGGGCGTAGACACCCGGGCTCGGCAGCGGCGTGAACCGCTTGCCCTGGCGCAACCGAGCCTCGGAGATGCTGCGCTGGGTGGGCTTCTCGGTCAGCCGCTCGCGGTGGGCCAGCACCATCGCACCGAGGGCGGCGCTGACCAGCAACGCGCCGGTCAGTTCGAACGACCAGACGTAGCGGTTGAAGATCAACGCGGCCAGGCCCGACAGGTGGCCGCCGTTCGCCTGGTTGGCCGCGTCCAGGCCGGTCGGCTCGGCGAACGTCACCTGACCCACGCCGGCGACCAGCAGTACCGCGAAGCCGAGGCCCGCCAGCACGCCGACCAGCCGCTGCCCGCGCAGTGTCTCCACCAGTGAGTCAGAGGCGTCGACACCGATCAACATGAGGACGAACAGGAACAGCATCATGACCGCGCCGGTGTAGACGAACACCTGGACGACGCCCAGGAACGGCGCCCCCAGACCGACGTAGACGCCACCGAGGCTGATCATCACCACGGCCATGGACAGCGCCGCGTACACCGCCTTGTGGGCGAACAGCAGACCGAGAGCGGCGACGACCATCAGCGGACCCAGGGTCCAGAACAGCCACGCCTCACCCAGCGAACTCACGCGACACTCTCACTGGTCGTGTCGCCTCGATCGGCAGGGTCAGCGTGGTCAGCCGTGTCGGCTGCGTCAGCGTCGGCTGCGGCGTGACTCGCCGCCCAGTCCCGCTGCACCTGCGTCGCTCCGGTGACCTCGTTGCGGTAGTAGTTCTTCTCCGTGGTGCCCTCGACCATGGGGTGCGGGGACGCCACCATGCCGGGCAACAACGGCGCCAGGAGCTGGTGCTTCTCGTAGATCGTCGCCGACCGGGTCGACTCGGCCAGCTCGTATTCGTTCGTCATCGTCAGCGCCCGGGTCGGGCAGGCCTCGATGCACAACCCGCAGAAAATGCACCTGAGGTAGTTGATCTGGTAAACCCCGCCGTACCGCTCGCCGGGCGAGAACCGAGCGTCCTCGGTGTTCTGGGCACCCTCGACATAGATCGCGTCCGCCGGACACGCCCAGGCGCAGAGTTCGCAGCCGATGCACTTCTCCAGGCCGTCCGGCCAGCGGTTGAGCTGGTGGCGACCGTGGAATCGGGGCTGGGTCGGCACCTTCTTGTCGGGATAGGTCGTCGTCACGGTCTTGCGGAACAGGGTCGAGAACGTCACCCCGAAACCAGCGACAGGAGCGAAGAAGTCCGATACGGGGTTACCGGTGGGGCGGTCGTCACTCACGGGGAATCCCTCCGGGGGTCAGTTCGCCGGCCGGATCAGGAGTCGGATCCGGGATGCGCTCGACAGGTTCCAGGCTGCCGCGCGAGCGGCGAACCGTCTGCCCGGGTAGCGGCGGCACCGGGAACCCGTCCGCGAAGGGGTCGATATCCGTGTCAGGTTCGGGCTCGGACCGGACAGGACCGCCGATCACAGCTGCCAGACCGAATCCGACCACACCGACTCCCAGGACCAGACCCACCAGTTGGACGCGGCTGAGCAGACCGGCTTCGAGAACTCCCTGCGCGACCGAGAACATGACGACCCACGCGATGGAGGTCGGAATCAGTACCTTCCAGCCGAGGTTCATGAACTGGTCGTATCGCAGCCGGGGGAGTGCAGCGCGGACCCAGATGAAGACGAACATGAACAGCCAGAGTTTGGCGACGAACCACAGCAGCGGCCACCACCCGGTGTTCAGCGCACCGTCCGACACGGTTCCCAGCGGCCATGGCGCCTGCCAGCCACCCAGGAACATCGTGACCGCCAACGCCGACACCGACAGCATCGCCACGTACTCCGCCAGGAAGAACAGGGCGAACTTCAGCGACGAGTACTCGGTGTGGAAACCGCCGACCAGTTCACCCTCTCCCTCGGGCAGGTCGAAGGGCGCCCGGTTGGTCTCACCGAACATGGCGATGAAGAAGATGATGAAGGACGGGAAGAGCGGCGCGATGAGCCACAGGTCCGACTGCTCGGCGACGATCCTCGACGTCGACATCGATCCGGTCTGGATGAAGACGCAGACCAGCGACAGCGCCATCGCCAGCTCGTACGAGACCACCTGGGCGGTCGAGCGCAGTCCGCCGAGCAGCGGGTAGGTCGAACCGGACGACCAGCCCGCCAGGACGATGCCGTACACGCCCACGCTGGCGGCAGCCAGCACGAACAGCACGGCGACCGGCACGTCGGTCACCTGCAGCGGCGTGGTGATCAGGTCCCACGACCCGTTGAGGCCGTCGGACCACTTGTCGTCGACGTACCACGGGATCCGTACCTCAGGCCCCAGCGGGATGATCGCGAAGGCCAGGAACGCCGGCGCGACGCTGATCGTCGGCGCCAGGAGGTAGACCAGCTTGTCTGCACCCGAGGGGACGATGTCCTCTTTGAGGGCCAGCTTCAGACCGTCGGCCAGGGACTGCAACAGGCCGAACGGCCCGTGGCGGTTCGGGCCCGGCCGTTGCTGCATCCGGCCCAGGATGCGTCGCTCGGCCCAGATCACGACGAGGGTGTTGAGGACGAGGAAGACGAATACGCCCAAGACCTTGACCAACGCCAACAGGGGCGAGTCGTTGGTGAAGTCCACAGCCGGTCCCTCACCCGCAGGTGACGACACAGCCGTGGGCAGCCAGGCGATCATCAGGGTCGTCCTCCGTCCACGGTGGAGCCGGAGCGCTCCGCGGCGGACAGGCTTACCAGATCCCCGGTGGCGCTGCCCAACTCGGCTCGGACCGGGCGACCGACCGAATTGGTCGGAACCCACACGACCCCGTCGGGCATCTCACCGATCAGCACCGGGAATTCGAGGGACCCCGCGATTCCCGTGATCCGCACGTGGCCCCGTGGATCGATACCGTAGGCCGCCGCCGTGCCGGGTGACATCCGAGCCACAGCCCGCCGCGCGGTACCGGCCAGATGAGCATCACCGTCCTGACCTCGACCACCGTCGAGAAGCTGATGCCAGGTGACCAGGATCACCCCACCGGCCGACGACAGCGAGCGAGCCGGCGGCGACACCCGGGGAGCAGGGGATCGTCGACCGTCCCACGCCCCGATACCGGACAGTTCGGCGTTCACCATCGCGGCTGTGGCGCAGTGGATCCCGGCGCCCATCTCGGTAGCCAGTTCGTCGAGGATCGCGTGGTCGGACAGCGGCGCACTGGTCAGGGAGGGGCTGTTCAGCGCCGCGTCGAATGGCCGGGGCCGACCCTCCCAGTCCACGAACGTGCCTGCCTTCTCGGCCACGGTAGCCACCGGGAAGACCACGTCGGCGTACTCGTGAACAGCCGACGGGCGGATCTCGAGGCTGACGACGAAGCTGCTCGCCGACAGTGCCCGCCGCGCGGCAGCAGGGTCTGGCAGGTCGTTCACGTCGACCCCACCCACCACCAGCGCGGCACCGGAGGTCGCGGCGGCCAGGATGGCCGACGTGTCCCGTCCCGGTGCGGCGGGCAGCGTGTCCACGCCCCAGGCGGCTGCGACGTCGATCCGAGCGGCGGCATCGGCCACCGGGCGACCGTTGGGCAGCAGGCCCGGCAGGGCGCCCGCCTCGACAGCGCCCCGTTCTCCGGCGCGGCGCGGCACCCACGCAACCCGGGCACCCGTGGCCTCGGCCAGCGTGACGACAGCGCTCAATGCTCCCGGCACGCCGGCCATCCGCTCACCGACCAGGATGATCGCCCCTGGCTCGCGGACCGCGGACGAGGCCGCGTCCACCGCGGTGACCGGCACGGCGCTGGCATCCGCGTCGGGGGACCCCACGGCCAGGGCCAGGAGAACGTCGGGCTCGTCGCCAGGGTGGCAGGCCAACAGTCGGCCGTTCAGCTTGGCCAACCCCGGCGTGACGAACGGTGCCACCGAGAAGATGTGGGTGCGGCCCCGCGACGCGGACTTGCGCATCCGCAGGAACACGATGGGCGACTCTTCCTCCGGCTCGAAACCGACCAGGAGAGCGACGGGTGCGGCTTCGACGTCGGCATACGTCACGCCGAGGCCACGTCCGGCCACGGCATGGGCGAGGAAGGCCTCCTCTTCGGCGGAGTGCGGTCGGGCGCGGAAGTCGACGTCGTTGGTCCCCAGCGCGATCCGGGCGAACTTCGCATACGCGTAGGCGTCCTCCACCGTTGCGCGCCCACCCACCAGGACTCCGACGCCGGACTCGGATGTCGTCGCGGCGCGCAGTCCCGCAGCGGCGATCGACAGGGCTTCGGGCCATGACGCCTCGACCAGCTCACCGCTGACCTCGTCACGGACCAGCGGATTGGTGAGGCGATCCGGCAGTTGGGCGTACTGGAACGCCCAGCGGCCCTTGTCGCAGTTCCACTCCTCGTTGACCGCGGGATCGTCGCCGGCCAACCGGCGCAGCACCACGCCACGACGGTGATCGGCCCGGATGGCGCAGCCTGAGGCGCAGTGCTCGCAGGTGGTGGGGCTGGACACCAGGTCGAACGGGCGCGCCCGGAACCGATAGGCGGCGCCGGTCAGCGCGCCCACCGGACAGATCTGCACGGTGTTGCCCGAGAAGTACGACGAGAACGGCTGGCCCGAGGCGTCCAGCTCGGCAGGGCCCTCAGGTGAGGCCAGCGACGCGGCGGCGCTGAGCACGTCGACGTGGTCATGGCCGGCCGTGGCGCCGTCACCGTGGTCGTCGCCGTGATCATCGGCGATACCCAGGATGGCCGGCGAGAACGCGCCGATCTGTTGGCCGGCACCGCGTTCTTGTAGGTCGATGAATGGGTCACCGGCGATCTCGGCCGAGAACCGGGTGCATCGCTGACAGAGGATGCAGCGCTCACGGTCCAGCAGCACCTGGGTCGAGATCTTGATCGGCTTGGCGAAGGTTCGCTTGGTGTCCGCGAATCGGGTCTCGCCGCGACCGTTGCTCATGGCCTGGTTCTGCAGCGGGCACTCGCCGCCCTTGTCGCAGATCGGGCAGTCCAGAGGGTGGTTCACCAGCAGCAGCTCCATGATGCCGTGCTGTGCCTTGTCCGCCACGGCCGAGGTCAGCTGGGTCTTGACGACCATGCCGGGAGAGACCGTGATGGTGCAGGAGGCCTGCGGCTTGGGCATCGCACGCAGGTTGCCCTCCCGGTCGGGCATGGCGATCTCGACCAGGCATTGGCGACACGCCCCGGCGGGCTCGAGCAGGGGGTGATCGCAGAACCGGGGAATCGCGATGCCCAGCTGCTCGGCGGCGCGGATGACCAGGGTGCCGCGCGGGACGGACACCTCGATCCCGTCGATGGTCACGCCGACCTGCTCGATCGGAGCCGGGGCGGCCGCCGGAGGCGGAGTGGTCAGGGTCACGCCGAGGCCCCCGCCAGTTCGCCGACCGGTACGACGGCGGAACGGTGGTACGGGAACAAGTCCCACGCCGGGGTGTGCATGCCCGCCTCGAACTCCTCGCGGAAGTAGCGGATCGCGCTGGTGATCGGGCTGACGGCACCGTCGGCGAGGGCACAGAACGACCGGCCGAGGATGTTGTCGCAGGTGTCGACCAGCGTGTCGATGTCCTCTGCAGTGCCCTGACCGGCCTCGATCCGACGCAGGACCTGCTTCATCCAGTAGGTGCCCTCACGGCACGGAGTGCATTTGCCGCACGATTCGTGCGCGTAGAACTCGGTCCAGCGCAGCACCGCACGGACCACCGAGGTGGTCTCGTCGAAGATCTGCAGCGCCCGAGTCCCCAGCAGCGACCCCGCGGTGGCGACGGATTCGAAGTCCAGCCCGATGTCCAGGTGCTCGGCCGTGAAGATCGGCGTGGACGACCCGCCCGGGGTCCAGAACTTGAGTTCGTGTCCCGCGCGGACGCCGCCCGCCATGTCCAACAACTCTCGCAGCGTGATCCCCAGCGGGGCCTCGTACTGCCCGGGCCGGGTGACGTGACCGGACAGGCTGAAGATCCCGTACCCGGTCGACTTGGGCGTGCCCATACCGGCGAACCAGTCGGCGCCGTTGGCGATGATCGACGGCACGCTGGCGATCGACTCGACGTTGTTGACCACCGTGGGGCGGGCGTACAGGCCGGCGACCGCAGGGAACGGCGGCTTGAGTCGTGGTTGGCCGCGACGACCCTCCAGCGAGTCCAGCAGGGCGGTCTCCTCGCCGCAGATGTAGGCGCCCGCGCCCGCATGGACAACCACCTCGATGGTGCGCCCGGTACCGAGGACGTCGGGGCCGAGGTATCCGGCCGCGCGGGCCTCCGCCACGGCCTGCAGCAGGCGTCGGTAGACGTGCAGTTCTTCGCCCCGCAGGTAGACGAAAGCACGCTCGGCGCCGATCGCGTAGCAGGTGATGGCGATGCCTTCGATCAGCAGGTGCGGCGAGGCGAGCATCAACGGGGTGTCCTTGCAGGTGCCCGGCTCGGACTCGTCCGCATTGACGACCAGGTATCGAGGACCGCCGTCGGCGGGCGGCAGAAAGCCCCACTTCATTCCGGTGGGAAATCCTGCCCCGCCCCGACCGCGAAGGCCCGACGCTTTGACCGCGTCGATGATGGCCGAGGGCGCCATCGCCACGGCGCTCCGCAGCGCCTCGTATCCGTCGTTGTCGTGATAGGTGTCCAGCGTCCACGAGGACTTCGCGTCCCAGAATCGCGACAGCACCGGAGTCAGGGTCGTCATGTCAGGCGTCCTTCCTGGTCGGGGGTGCACTGGTGACTTCCGAGTCGGTGGATCGCGCCGCCGCAGCGGGTGCCACCCAGCCCCGCTCGCGAGCGAGCTTCAGGCCGACGACGGTCTTCGGTCCGGCCCCGATGCCCTCGCCGGCCCTCCCGTCGGGAAAACCCGCCAGGACCCGGGACATCTCGCGGAAGCCGACGACCTCTGCCGCACCCCGGGTGGGGGCGACTGCCTCGCCCGCCCGCAACCGGTCGACCAGCTCGACAGCGGATTCGGGGCTCTGGTCGTCGAAGAACTCCCAGTTGACCATCACGACCGGTGCGTAATCGCATGCCGCGTTGCACTCGATGCGTTCGAGGGTGATCGCGGCGTCTGCGGTCGTCTCGTCGTGGCCGATGCCCAGGTGCTCGCTCACCCTGTCCCACACCGCGTCGCCGCCCATGATGGCGCAGAGGGTGTTGGTGCACACCCCGACGGTGTACCGGCCATTGGGGTGGCGCTTGTACTGCGTGTAGAACGTGGCGACCGCACTGACCTCTGCCGTGGTCAGACCGAAGATGTCGGCGCACAGCGCGATGCCGCCCGGGCTGACGTAGCCGTCCTCGCTCTGGATCAGATGCAGCATCGGCAGGAGTGCCGAGCGAGCCACGGGGTAGCGGGCGATGATCTCGGCAGCCTCGGCACGCAACCGTGCCTCGACGACAGCGGGGTACGTCATCAGCGGTCCACCCCTCCCATGACCGGGTCCAGCGACGCCACGTTGGCGACGACGTCGGCGATCTGGGCGCCCTCGCACATCGCGGACACGGCCTGCAGGTTGTTGAACGACGGGTCCCGGAAATGCGCGCGGTAGGGCCGAGTGCCGCCGTCCGACACCAGGTGGCACCCCAATTCGCCTCGGGGTGACTCGACGTGTGTGTACACCTGGCCGGCCGGTACCCGAAAGCCCTCGGTGACCAGCTTGAAGTGATGGATGAGTGCCTCCATCGAGCTGCCCATGATGTGACGGATGTGCTCGACGCTGTTGCCGAGGCCGTCGCCGCCGAGGGCGAGTTGTGCGGGCCAGCCGATCTTCTTGTCGTCGACCATGATCCGGCCGGGATCCGTGCGCAGCCGCTTGACCGCCTGACTGATGATCTTCAAGGACTCGTACATCTCGTCCAACCGGATACGCACGCGGCTGTAGTTGTCGGCGCCGTCACGGATGGCGACGTCGAAGTCGTACGTCTCGTAGCCGCAGTACGGGTCGTCCTTGCGCAGGTCCAGCGGCAGACC
Source organism: Micrococcales bacterium (assembly GCA_031398915.1). Lineage (GTDB taxonomy): Bacteria > Actinomycetota > Actinomycetes > Actinomycetales > JBBAYJ01 > JANNOG01. The sequence continues at coordinate 38,093 of JANNOG010000135.1, forward strand.
GGCCGATCGGGTGACAGGACCCGTGATACCCAGTGCCATACATCCGGCGAGGTTCAGGTATCCGGTGTTCACCAGGCGTGCCTTGAGGGTGGGGTTCTCGTTCATCAGCAACTCGAGTTCGCGGATCCCGTGGCGCAGGCTGATCACGGTCTCGTCGATGTGGTCGAGGGTTTGTGTCGGTACATCTTGGGAGACCCCACCGGGACGAATGAATCCCTGGTTCATCCGGAGGCCGGTGATCTCCTCCATGAGCTTGAGGACCTTGTCCCGCTCGCGGAAGCCGTCCATCATGACGGTCGTCGAGCCCAACTCCATGCCGCCGGTGGCCAGCGCGACGGTATGCGACCCGATACGGCTCAGTTCCATGAGAAGGACACGGATCACGCTCGCGCGTTCCGGGACCTCGATACCGAGCAGCTTCTCGACGCCGAGGCAGTACACCGTCTCGTTGAACGACGGGGACAGATAGTCCATCCGGGTGCAGAACGTGACGCCCTGTACCCAGGTCCGGAACTCCATGTTCTTCTCGATACCGGTGTGGAGGTAACCGACCCCCGCGCGTGCCTCGGTGACGGTTTCGCCCTCGATCTCCAGCACCAGGCGCAACACGCCGTGCGTGGACGGGTGCTGCGGCCCCATGTTGACGACGATCCGTTCTTCGCCCAGGCGAGCCGTGTCGACGACCTCGTCCCAGTCGCCACCGCCGACCGTGACCAACGTGCCCTCGATGGGGTCACCACTCGCAGTGCCCTGGTAGCCGTCGCTGTCGATGCCCATCAGTTGTAGGCCCTCCGCTCGTCGGGCGGTGGAACCGTGGCGCCCTTGTACTCCACGGGGATGCCGCCCAGGGGGTAGTCCTTGCGTTGCGGGTGGCCCGGCCAGTCGTCGGGCATTTCGATCCGGGTCAGCGACGGGTGACCGTCGAAGATGATGCCGAAGAAGTCCCACGCCTCGCGCTCGTGCCAGTCGTGTGCCGGGTAGATGGATACCGTCGAGGGAATGTGGGGATCGGCGTCGGGAGCTGACACCTCGAGCCGGATCCGCCGGCGGTGGGTCACCGATCGCAGGTGGTAGACGGCCCGCAGTTCACGACCGGCGTCGTTGGGGTAGTGGACCCCCGAGACCCCCATGGACAGCTCGAACCGTAGGTCGGGCTCGTCACGCAACCGCCGACACACGTCCGTCAGGTGAGTCCGCCTGACGTGGATGGTCATCTCGCCCCGGTTGACCACGATCTTCTCGATCGCCTCGGACAGGGCGTCGCCACCGGCCTCGGATCCGTCGTCACCACCGCGGAGCGAGGCAGCCAGGGCGTCGGCCACCTCGTCGAAGTACCCGCCGTAGGGCCTGGGCGACGCACCCGGCAGCAGCGTGATGTATTGCAGACCGCGGTATCCGGACGTGTCGCCACCGTCCGCGGCACCGAACATGCCGCTGGAGACCTTGACGACCGTCGGGAGGCTGCCGGGCTCGATCTCGACGAGGTCGGCGGACACGGCGGCGTCACTCGTGGGTGTCGGGTCGCTCACTGCCCGGCCCCGCGCAACAGACCCCGCATTTGCAGGGTGGGGATCGTCGCCATCGCCTCGGCTTCGGCCAGATCTTCGGCCATCACCCGGTGCGCGCCCAGCTTCTCGTTCTTGATCTGCTCGTGCAGCTTGAAGATGGCGTCCAGCAGCATTTCAGGTCGCGGCGGACAGCCCGGCAGATAGATGTCGACCGGGATGATGTGGTCGACACCCTGGACGATGGCGTAGTTGTTGAACATGCCACCGCTGGAGGCGCACACGCCCATTGCGATCGCCCACTTGGGGTTGGGCATCTGGTCCCAGACCTGGCGTACGACCGGTGCCATCTTCTGACTGACCCGGCCGGCGACGATCATCAGGTCGGCCTGGCGCGGCGTGGCCGAGAACCGTTCCATCCCCCAACGGGCCAGGTCGTAGTCGGGGCCACCGGTCGACATCATCTCGATCGCGCAACACGCCAACCCGAATGTGGCAGGCCATACCGACGACTTGCGGATCAGGCCGACCAACTTCTCGACCGAGGCGAGCGCTATTCCCGCCGGGACCTTCTCTTCGATACCCATGTGCTACCTCTCCAGCCGAGCATTGTGGGTCAGTCCCATTCCAGGCCTCCGCGGCGCCACACGTACGCATAGGCCGTCATGACGGTGGCGACGAACAGGACGACCTCGACGACGGCGAACAGTCCGAGTGAATCGAACGCGATGGCGAACGGGAACAGGAACACGGTTTCGATGTCGAAGACGATGAAGAGCATCGCAATGAGGTAGAACTTGATCGGAACCTTGCCGCCGCCGCTGGCCTGGGGAGAGGGTTCGATGCCGCACTCGTATGCTTCGAGCTTGGCGCGGTTGTAGCGCGCGGGACCGATCAACGATGTCGCGACCACCGACAATGCGGCAAATCCGGCGCCGAGCGCCAGCATGATCACAAGCGGGACGTACGGGCTCACGGCCGAACCCTAGCGGCGAGGCAGGACATCGGTCCGCGCGGGTGCCAGGCGGGTCATGGTCGAGATGACGCGGTCGAAGGCGTCACCACCGCGCGGTTCGTACACGTTGGCCAGCAGCTTGACCGCGAACCGCATGATGAGCGGGCGCGGCATCCCGATCCGGGTGACGGCGGCCATGAATCGAGGATTGCCGATCAGGCGGACGAAGATGCGGCCCAATGCGTAGTAGGCGCCCAGTTCGGCCGACATCGCCTGGCGATAGGTGCCCAGGGCGCGTTCGCGGGCCATCCCGTCCTTTGCCATGGCCTGGAGCGTGACCTCTGCCGCGATCCGGGCGCTGGCCATGGCGTACGCGATGCCCTCCCCGTTGAAGGGGTTGACCATGCCTCCCGCATCACCGATCAGGAGGACTCCGCGGTGGTAGTGCGGCGTGCGGTTGAAGCCCATGGGAAGGGCCGCCCCGCGAATCTCACCGACCTGGAACTCGGGGGTGAACTGCCAGTGGGCAGGCAGCGTCGCGAGCCACTTGAGCAGCATGTCGCGGTAATCAACCTTGCCGAAGGCCGACGAGGTGGACAGGATCCCCAGCCCGACGTTGCTGGTCCCGTCCCCGACGCCGAAGATCCAGCCGTAACCCGGCAACTGGTTGGACCGGCGCGGCTCGCCGTCCCACAGTTCCAGCCACGATTCGAGGTAGTCGTCGTTCGAGCGCGGCGACGTGAAGTAGGTGCGGACGGCGACGCCCAGCGGGCGGTCGTCTCGTTTGGCCAAGCCGATCCCGAGGCCCAGGCGCGAGGAATTGCCGTCGGCGGCGATGACGACGGGCGCGTACACCCGCAGCGCCTGCCCGCTCTTGCGGCCACGCTCGTCGAGAACGGCGACGTCGAGCCCGCTGACTCGTCCGGTCCGGTCGTCGGTGATCGGAGCGGTCACCGAGTGGCGCTCCAGGACGGTTGCCCCACTGCGCTGGGCATGACGGGCCAAGACCTCGTCGAAGTCCTGGCGGGGGCGGACCAGGCCGTAGGACGGCACCCCGGTGACGTCCGGCCAGTCGATCTCGACGCTGCGGTTGTAGCCGACCAGACGCAATCCCCTGTTGCGGATCCACCCGTCGGATTCCGGGTGCCCGACACCGAGGCTGACCAGTTCTTTCACGCCACGCGGGGTGATGCCGTCGCCACAGACCTTCTCGCGGGGAAAGGCCGACTTCTCGCAGACCACGACATCCATCCCGGCGCGCGCCAGATAGGCGGCTGCGGTGGACCCGGCGGGCCCCGCGCCCACGATGACGACGTCGGCGTGGCGCTCGTTGCGGTGATCCAGCGGGTTGTGGGTGGTGGCGAGTGTGGTCACGGCGCAGGCACCCCTTCACGTCAGCTTGTGCAGTCCTTCACAACCAGCGTACGACGAGTCCCTCGCGCAGTCGTCGACGGTGTGGCCGCCGGATCAGTGCCAGGGTCGGATGGCGCGGTGCAGCGCGACGACACCGCCGGTCAGATCACGCCATTCGACGTCCACCCAACCGGCGATGCCGATCAGAGCAGCCAGGTCACCCTGGTCCGGCCAGGCCTGGATCGACTCGGCCAGGTAGACGTAGGCATCGGGGTTGCTGGCGGCGCGGCGGGCGACGCCGGGCAGCACGCGCGTCAGATACGTGTCGTACACGCTGCGGAAGGTGCCGTTGGTGGGGTGGGAGAACTCGCAGACGACCAGGCGCCCCGCCGGGCGTGTCACCCGCCACATCTCACGCAGCGCCGCTTCGGTGTCGACCACGTTGCGCAACCCGAACGAGATCGTCACAGCGTCGAACGAGGCGTCCTCGAACGGTAGCCGGGTCGCGTCGCCGGCGACCAGCGGCAACGTCGGCCGCCCACCCCGGCCCACCTGCAACATCCCCATCGAGAAGTCGCAACCCACAGCCTGGTGGCCGGCCTCGACGAAGGGAACGGTCGAGGTTCCGGTGCCGGCCGCCAGATCGAGGACTCGCTGACCGGGCCGAAGGTCGGCTGCCTGGCGGACCAGTCGACGCCACCGCCGATCGGAGCCGAAGGACAGCAGCGCATTGGTCCGGTCGTATCTGGGTGCGACCTGATCGAACATCGCGGCGACGTCTCGGGGTGCCTTGTCCAGGTCCGCGCGCACGCCCGCCCCGGAATCGGGCGACGAGACCTGACTGACCACGCCCACATCGTGACACGCCCGCCTGCGGGCGTCCTGAGGGCGCGTTCTACGCTGGCGGCGATGTCCACGCGGGCCGATGACGAGCGCGGCGGCGTGGTTACCGCGTCGCCCCGGCTTGTCGTTCGCACAGTCGAGGTCGACGACCCCGGACCACTGATGCTGCTGGCACCGGATCCCGCCGCGATGTCGTGGGTGCGGCGTGGCGAGGGGATGGTCGGCTGGGGTGAGGCGGCGCGGATCGACGCCACCGGCGCCGGGCGGTTCCTCGACGCCGAGGCTGCCTGGCGTCGGCTGACTGCGGGCGCCACCGTGCGCGACGAGGTCGGTGTCCGGGGCAGCGGTCTGGTCGCCTTCGGATCGTTCGCCTTCGCCGACGACTCGCCCGCGGGTGGCAGTCTGATCGTGCCGTCGACGCTGGTCGGAGGCCGTAACGGCCGGTGGTGGGTGACCACCGTGACGTCCGGCGACCGGCTGACCTCCGGCGATGCGCTGCCTGCTGAGGCGATGGACACGGCGGCGGTGGCCTTGCGCCCCCAGGACGTGGCACCACCGGGCGAGGTGACCTTCGCCGACGGGGCGCTCCCGGCAACGGCGTGGCAGGACGTCGTCGCAGCCGCGGTGGCCCGGATCGAGACCGGAGAGGTCGACAAGGTCGTCCTGGCCCGCGACCTCGTCGCCCACGCCCGCGAACCCGTCGACCCGCGGGCGATCACCCGCCGGCTGGCCGAGCGCTATCCGTCGACGTGGACGTTCGCCGTCGACGGCCTGATCGGGGCCACACCCGAGATGCTGGCACGTACCGAGGGGGGGATGGTGGCGTCTCGGGTGCTGGCCGGGACCATCCGCCGATCAGGTGACGACGATCGTGACCTGGCGCTCGCGGCGTCCCTGGCCCGCTCGGGCAAGGACCTGGTCGAGCACCAGTACGCGGTTCGCAGCGTGGTCGACGCGTTGCGCCCGCTGTGCTCGGGGATCAACGTGCCCGACAGTCCCTATGTGCTGCACCTCGCCAACGTCATGCACCTGGCGACGGACGTCACCGGAGTGCTGGCCGATGCCGTCTCGTCGTTGACGATCGCCGCCGCTCTTCATCCGTCGGCAGCGGTGGGTGGCACCCCGACCAAGGTCGCTCAAGAGGTCATCACCGAGATCGAGGGCATGGACCGCGGCCGCTACGCCGGGCCGGTGGGCTGGATGGACATGGCCGGTGAGGGCGAGTGGGGGATCGCCCTGCGCAGCGGCCTGTTCAGCGAGGATCGGCGCGAGGTCCGGCTGTTCGCCGGCTGCGGCATCGTCGCCGGGTCCGACCCGTCGGCCGAACTGGCAGAGGCCGCGGCCAAGTTCGTCCCGATGCGCGAGGCACTGACTCGCTGACCCCACGCGTCACGCCGCCGACCCGACTGCGGACACCTCCCGGCGCGCACCGCGGGCGACTGCGACGCTGCCGATCGCGAGTGCGGCGGCCACGGTGATCGTCGCGATCGCGACCCATCCGGCCAGGTCCAGCACGACACCCGAGCCGGCACTGGCGCTCGCCGCCGACAACCCCACCAGCAGGTCGGCGTTGCCTTGGGCCTGCGGTCTGATCGACAGGGGCACGGCGTCCGTCAGCAGCGCGCTGCCCGCGACCAGGCACAGGCTCCACCCCAGCCCCAGCAGGAACAGCGCCACCGTCAGCCCGGCCCGACCGTCGGGATCGGCCAGGGCAGCGACCACGCCCGCCGTCGCCAGTACGCCGGCCCCGGCAACGATGGTGCGAACCCGGCCCACCCGATCCGCCATCAGCCCCGACAAGGGGGACGGCAGGTACATCCCGGCGATGTGAGCGCTGATGACAAAGCCGATGACGACGAGTCCCTGACCGTGGTCAGCCATGTGGACCGGAGTCATCGTCATCATCATCACCATGACGAATTGAGCGGTGACCATGGCTGCGACCCCGATCGCGGCAGGACCGCGCGCCAGTGCCTGCCACGATCCGATCGGCCGCTCGGCGGGCTCCGGGCTGCCCGGGCCCGGCTGGTCGGCGGCGGCCGCTGCTGCCTCGGCCGCGATCGCGCGGGCCAACAACAGCGGGTCGGGCCGCAGCGCCACCGCCAACAACGTCGCCGCCAGCAGATATGCCACGGCGGACACCAGAAACGGTCCCGCCAGCGCGGGCAGGCCGATCGCCTCGGCCAGGCGTTGCGTCGGACCCAGCAGGTTCGGACCGGCGACGGCGCCGAAGGTCGTGGCGAACAGCACGATGCTGAGCGCCGTGCCCCGCCGCTCGGGTGAGGCCAGGTCAGCCCCGGCGTATCGGGCTTGCAGACTTGCGACGTTGCCGGCACCGAACAGGGCCATACCCATGCACAGCAGCGTGAAGCTGCCCACTTGGGCCGCCACGACGACGACCGCTGCCCCCATCGCACCACCCACGTAGCCGAGCACCAAGCCAGGTCGGCGCCCTTCTCGTGCCATCAACCGTGACAACCCGATGGCTGCAGCTGCTCCGCCGGCCGTGGCCAGCGCTCCCGGGATACCGGACAACAGCGCGTCGTCCAGCAACTCGCGCGCCAGCAGCGCCCCCACCGCGACGCCGGCTGCCAGGCCGACACCGCCGAGGACCTGGGCCGCCACGATGACCTGCAGAGTTCGCCGTTGCCGAAGACCAGTCGACGGGGCGGGTGCCAGAGGGCTCACGCCGAAGTGTCCCGCACGAAGACGGGGCCCCCGGTGTACCCGACGACCGCACGTACGGCGACCTCCACCTACCCCGCGGCAGCGGCGGAGTCGGCGGCGAAACCGCGCCACACCGCGTCGACGACCTGTTCGGCGAACTCCGCTGTGAGGTCGCCGCCGAACATCAGGCGGTAGTACACCGGCCCGACCAACAATTCGGTAGCCAGCGCGGCGGGTGCATCGGCGCGGAGGTCGCCACGGGTGATGCCGCGCGTGATGATGCGGCTGATCTCGTCGCGGCGAGCTTGGACGACTACGGCACGGAATGGGTCACCGATCGTGGGGTTACGCGCGATCTGCGAGAACAGGGCGCGGATCACCGGGCCGTAGTCGCTCTCGGTCAGCGCGCGCATCGGATTCATCACTGCCAACAAGAGGTCGGTGCGGGTGTTGCCGCTATCCGGGACGGCCATATGCGGACCCGACAGAACGGTCAACAATTCACCGGCCAGGTCCTCCTTCGATCCCCACCGCCGATAGATCGTCGCCTTGCCGACCTTCGCCCTGGCGGCCACGTGTTCCAGCCGCAGGTCGGCGTAGCCCTTCTCGATGAGCAGGTCACGAGCGGCGTCCAGGATGCGCTGGTGGGCGTCCTCGCTGCGGGGGCGGCCCAGCCGCGGGAGGGTCGCTCGCAACAGCGGGCGAGCGGATGCAGTCAGGTCAGTCAGGGCGTCGTCATCGACGGTGTGAACGGCCACCCAGGGATCATACGATACGAGTCGTCACGTATACCCGAATCGCCGACGCGATATCCGGATATTCGTCGGGCCAGACCACCGGATTACTCGCGAGTGCACAGAGGGCCCGATGGGCCTTGGGCGCGCGGTTGCTCGTTGGTGAGCCGGATGAGCCAACCCGATGCCGTCCGGACGAGCACGTATCGGCGAGCGCCCGCACGACCGTGCAGCGTGAAGACCATCCGGTGGTCGTCGCGGTCGTTCTCCTGCCACCATCCCGTGTCGGTGATGTCCTTGTCCGCGTCCGTGTACGTCAGATGATCGAAATCGTGGTCAGCGACGGCGATCAAGAGGCGGTTGACTCCGGGCTCGGCGGGCATCCCACGCGGCACTGCCCAGGACCGCAGCACCCCGTTCTCCTCGAGCCGGAGGTCGATGTGGTGCCGCGGCACGCGGTGCTCGTGCACGACGAAGGCCCGTGGCTCGAGGCCGAGGGCACGCAGCGCTTGCACGGCGATCGTCTCCCTGTCGTGGGTCGAGTCGACCCGGACGCCGGGCTCGTCTCTCCCGAGGTCCTCCAGGGTCTCGAACTGGGTGTGCAGTAGGGCAGGCGACATGAAGTGGCCCCGCCGCTGGGCCAAACGAGCCGAGATCACCTCGCGCGGGGCGACGAGGTGAACGAAGCGGATCGAGGGATTCCCCTCACGCAGCAGGTCACGGTAGGTGCGTCGCAAGGCGGAGCAGGCGACGACGGCGTTGCTTCCCTCCGCCGCGCGGACGCCGATCCACGCTGCGATCGAGCGGAGCCACGACCAGCGGTCATCGTCCGTCAGCGGCTGTCCGGCGGCCAGCTTGGACCGATTGGCGGTCGGGTGGAAGTCGTCGCCCTCCGCGAGCACCCAGCCGGTCAGCTCCGTCATCGCGCGCGCAACGGTGCTCTTGCCGACCCCGGACACACCCATCACGACCAGCGTCGTGGTCGGCCCGGGGCAGGCGAGCGCCGGAGTCAACACTCCGTCACGTTATCCCTGCGACGAGGCAGATTCGGCCATCGATGGATCATACGAGACGGAGCGTTTTGCATCTGCTCGACGAGCGCCTAGTATACGGAACGTCTCGTATCAACGAACGGAGCCGAACATGACCGAGCAGACGAACCTCACCCTGGTCTCAGGCGACAACTCCAGCCAGTCCAGCGCAGCTTCCGCGATGACCATCGAGATGATCGAGCACGGGATCGACTCCCACCCCAGGTGCGCGTGCGGTCGGCCGACCACCGCAGCCGTGCACGACGGCATCATGTGGGTCGAGTGCACCCTGTTGAGCCAACCGGTCGAGGGTCGCTTCCGCCGGGCAATGGCCTCGGCCGGGTCCTACTTCCACTACCGCGACGCCCTCGGCGAACTCGCCGCCTGAGGACCGCCGACCCAGCAACCCGCACCGAGCCACCCGCAACCGATCCACCCGCGACCGATGAGTTCTGGACACGGCAGGCGTCCTACGGGGCAACAGTCCCGACAGAAGGGCCATGCCCGTGTCCACTCGTACCGTGTCCTCACACATCGTCGCGGTGGAGTTCGTGTCCATGGACGGCGTACTCCAAGCACCCGGCACCACGACCGAAGACCCATGCAACTTCGCCCATGGCGGTTGGAGTAGGCCGTACTTCGCCGACCACCAGTCGGTGATGTCCGGCCTACTGGATGACGCCGGAGCCCTGCTCATGGGCAGGCGCACCCACGACATCTTCGCCGCCGCATGGCCGGGCGTCACCGATTCCGCCAATCTGGTGGCCACCGCCTTCCGCAGGCTCCCCCGGTACGTCACCTCGACCAGCCTCGTCGTCTCGCCCTGGCCCGGCACGACGGTGCTGCGTAACCTCGTCGAGGTGGCCGACATGGCAGCCGACGCGAAGGGCCACGTAGTGATCATCGGCAGTGGCCGGTTGCTCGCCTCGATGCTGGCGCTGGACCTGGTGGACCAGCTCCACCTCCTGGTTCATCCGGTCATGCTGGGCGAGGGCAAGCGTCTGACCACCGCCTCGGTTCACATGTCCGCGTGGGCCGTCGAGTCGGTCGATGCGATGCCCACCGGCCTGATCCGCACGATCTACCGCCGCGAGCCGGCCGGTGCCAGGCAGTCCGTCGAGGCGCCCTCGTGACCACGCCCAATGAGGGCGTCACAGACGACAGTGAGATCGACGCGGTCCGGACCGGCACGCCCCCCGAATTCGAACAGATCGTCGAGCGCCACCGGCGCGAGCTACGGACGCACTGCTACCGGTTGCTGGGATCGGCGGCCGACGCCGAAGATGCCGTCCAGGACACCTACCTCAACGCGTGGCGGGCACGTCGGACGTACAGCGGCCGGGCCCCCGTCCGAGCCTGGCTGTATCGGATCGCCACCAATTCGTGCCTGCAGATGCTGCGGCACACGACCCGTAAGGCCTCGCCCACGCCGCCCCCGCCACCCGGATCGCCGGCGACCCGGGTGGCGCCGTGCTCGACCGTGCCGTGGCTCAGCCCGATCCCTGACGACCTGTTGGGGATCGCGGCCCCACGCGACGACGAACCGGACGAGGTCGTCGCCCTGCGGGACAGCGTCTCCCTGGCGTTTCTCACCGCGATCCAGATGCTGGCCCCTCGGCAGCGGGCCGTACTCCTGCTGCGCGACGTCCTCATGTACTCGGCCAACGAGTCCGCCGAACTGCTCGACATCTCCGTAGCTGCTGCGAACAGCGCGCTGCAGCGGGCCCGAGCACGACTGCGCACCCTGCACGACGTGGGTGCCCCCCAGGATGGCCGGGGCAGCTCCACGGCGCAGCGGCGCCTGGTCTCGCTGTACATGCGGGCACACGAGCAGGCCGACCCACACGCGATCGTGGCGATCCTGCGCGACGACGCCCGACTGAGCGTCAGTCCACAGGGGCTGGCGTGGACGTCGCGCGCTGAGATCACGCAGCCCTACGTCGACAACATGAATGCCCTCGGGGTATGGCGATGCCGGGCGATCAGGGCCAATGGGCAGCCTGCAGTCGCGCACTACCTGCGCGCCACCGGCACCGCCGACTTCGAGGCGTTCAGCCTGGTGGTGCTGGACATCCGCGGTGACTCGATCGTCGAGATCGCGACGTTCACCGACCCGGACCTCTTCGGATTGTTCGGGCTCCCGGCGCGGCTGCCGTGACCCTCACCCGACGGTTGGTCAGCGGCGACCTGCCCACCTGGGCCGGGCGGCGGACCCTCGTCGTGGCGCCCGGCAGTCCGCTGGCCTTCGTCCGCATGGAGTGGGCGGACACGCTGGTCGTCGTCACGGCGGGCGCCCTGGAGATCGAGTCGCGGGCCGGCACCCGTGTGGTGATGGCGACCGGTGACATCGTGGCCCTGACGACGCTGCCTGTGGCGTGGTTGCGCGCCCACGGTCATGAACCGGCCGTTCTCATCCTCGTCCACCGCGCCGCCCGAATACCCAGAACCGGCACCCGGATCACCGATGAGTTCGACGACGTCCCCGCATCTCATCAGTACACGGACGCACACCAACGTAGGAGCAGCGCATGAACACCACGGTCACGACAGGCACCGCCACCTCCGCCGACGGTACGACGATCGCCTTCGAGAGTTCGGGGACCGGGCCCGTCCTCGTCCTCGTGGACGGCGCCCTGTGCTCGCGGTCCTTCGGTCCGAGCCGGGCGACGGCCCGGCTGCTCAGCGACGACTTCCGGGTCGTCACCTACGACCGACGCGGTCGGGGCGAGAGTTCGACCACTGCGCCCTACTCTCCCGATCGGGAGGTCGAGGACCTGGACGCCGTGATCGGGGCCTCAGGAGGCTCGGCTCACCTGCTCGGATTCTCGTCCGGTGCGGCCTTGGCCCTCGATGCCGCGGCCCGGCTCCCCCACGTGACAGCGGTAGCGGGGTACGAGCCCCCGCTGGTCGTCACTCCGGAAGGCAACGTCCTCCCGTCGGACTTCATCGCCCGGCTGCAACGGTGCATCGACGACGGCCGCCCCGACGAGGCCGTCCAGATGTTCATGCGGCACGTCGGGACGCCACGCCCCGCGATAGCGGTACTGCGCCTACTGCCCCTGTGGCGCCGACTCAAGGACGCTGCGCACACCCTGCCGTACGACCTGACGATTCTCGGCGACACCCAGCAGGGTCGACCCCTGCCTCGGGACCGCTGGCAGCACCTCAGCGCGCCGACCCTGATGACGAACGGCAGCAAGGCGCCCGAGTGGCTGGCGGCAGGGGTGCGCAGCCTCGCCGAACTGGTCGGCGCTACGTACCAGGTGCTGCCCGGGCAGACCCACAACGTGAAGCCCGCAGCTATCGGCGGCGTGGTCACCGAGTTCTTTCGGCAGCACGCGCGGTCCCAGGCATGAGCGGATCAACCACGTCCTATCCGGCGCAGCGCTACACCGCCGCTGCGCCGCAGACCGACGCCCGATTCCGCCCGGCCGGTGCTGAGGTCGAGCTCGCCACCGTCACCACCGAGATCGGTTACCTCGCGACATCGATCACCACCGACGGCGAGTTCGGCCTGTACCGGTACACGATGACGGGTCAGCCCGGTGGTCCCGATCCCCATTTCCACCGGACGATATCCGAGAGCTTCTTCATCATCTCCGGTCAGGTGCGGCTCTACGACGGCCGGACATGGATCGACGCCACCGCCGGGGATTTCCTCTACGTACCGGTCGGGAGCGTCCATGCCTTCCGCAACGAGTCGGGGCAACGGGCGGACATGCTACTGCTGTTCGCCCCCGGCGCGCCCCGCGAGAGCTATTTCGAGGCCAACGCGCAACGCGCAGCCGCGGGTGGTTCGCTGAACCCCGACGAGCTCCTCGAATTCTTGCGGCTGCACGACCAGTACGCGGCCTGACGGCTAAGCACCCTCATCGACGGATCAGGAGAATACGATGTCATTTCAGGCCTACCTCGACAACATCGAGGCCAAGACCGGCAAGACCCCGGCCGAATTCGTGGCGCTGGCCACCGAGCGGGGCTATGACGCGAACACAAAGGCGGCGCTGATCATCGAGTGGCTCAAGGCCGACTACGACCTCGGCCGGGGTCACGCAATGGCGCTCGTGCACGTCATCAAGAACGGCGCCGTCATCAGTGACGTGCACATCGGGTCCACCGGGGCCCACCGCGACGAATCCACCGTCCTTCGGCTCGACGGTCGAGACGCCGACGAGTGAGCCGATAGTCGATTACAAGGCCTCTTCGATGGCCTCTCCCTGTTCGATGGTGGCGAGCCCGCTCCCGAGAACGAAGAAGGTCGGCGCCCAGAGTCCGACGAAGATCCCCGATCGCTGACCGTTGCCGGGGTCGTCCTTCTTGGCCCGGAACCAGGTGATGATGCTCGCCCCGATGGAAGCGAGCCCGAGAATATTCATGACGTCACTCGTGACGCCGATCTTGTGAAGCCGCTGAATCAGCACGAATCCTCCTGAAGATCACGCCGTGGGAATGCTCGACGAAGACGAACGTAGGGCCGGGTGGCTCGGCTCGCCACCGGAGGCAGCGCGACCAGCGACTACCGACGTCAGATCGCCCTCGTATGCCCCGTCCCCTCCCGCGCCCCGTCCTCACCGCCCTGCCCGCCTATGCCTCCCTCCCCCCATCCAGTCCGTGATCATGGGCGATTCGGGGGTCGAGGACCCCCTCACCCCCCTGATCGACCATGATCACCGCGGGGGCGGAGGCGGGAGGGCGGAGGCGGGAGGGCGGGGGCGGGAGGGAGGGGGTTGGGGAGGTTGTTGGTCGAGGTTTATGCGATCAAGGGGGTTAGGGCGGTGGTGGGGTTGGATGTGGTGGTGCCGGAGGCGGGGGTGGAGAGGGAGGAGTGGGAGGAGAGGGGCGTCAGGTGGTATCGCTGTGATGTGCGGAGGAGGGAGGAGGTGGAGAGGGTGCGGGAGGAGATTGTTAAGGAGGTATGTCACCGTTTGTCTCCAAAGCATTGCTCTGCCGTTTGGTGTCTACGGGGCCTCGTTTGACCGGTGAGCTGATTTTGAGTTTCAAGTTCGAC
>JANNOG010000056.1:0-26114 GCA_031398915.1 Micrococcales bacterium
ACGCGAAGACGATGTCCTTGCCCGGCTCGTCCAACTCGACGAAGACGAAGCGGGTGCCCTCGGGCATGAGGAGAGATGCCGTGAGGATGTCGCGGACCATGGCCACCTCGTCGGCGGACAGCGGCTCCAGCGGATGGCCGACGGTCGGGGACGTCCGGCTGATGTCGAGGCGATCCTCGGCGAGTGTCATGTCGGTTCACCAGGTGTGACCGGACTCTGTTGACGGGTCATGATTCCTCCGATTGGTTGCGGCGGCTATCAGGTCTTCACATTCGGGGCCCAGGGCGAATCCCGGCGGCTGCACGGTGCGCGCGAGGTACCCCTCGGAAACCAGAAGGTTGAGGAGGGTGTACGCGGTGGCAGGGGCGATTCCGAGAACGGTGTGCACGTCTTTCGCAGACACCCCAGGACCGAGGTCGGCCACCAGCCGGAGAACGGCGAGCGCCGAAAGAACGGCTTGCGGTTGTCGACCGTCAAGCCCATGACCACGGGTGCTCATCTAGGCGGGTGCCTGAACTGCCCCTGCATCATCGGGTCTGCCATGGGCAGACGCTGCGGAGCAAACATTTCATGCAGGCAGCCACCCGTGTTACCGATTGTCGACCCTCGAACGAGAGGCGTCAGCGAAGCCGGGTGACCTCTACGGTGACGGTCAACACCGACCCGGAACGACCGGAGAAAACGCCCCGCAGTGGCGGGACATCGTCGTAGTCACGACCTCGGGCCACCACGACATGGTCAGACCCCGCCGGAAGGTTATTGGTCGGATCGAAGGACTCCCAGTCCCCCACCCACCATTCGACCCAGGCGTGACTCTGGCCCTCGACCGTGCGCCCGACGGGCGCATCAGGGAAGGGGTGAAGATAGCCGGAGATGTAGCGCGCCGGGATTCCCACCGAGCGCAGCGCACCCACCACGATCTGGGCGAAGTCCTGGCAGACGCCGCTTCCCGCCTGCCATGCCTGCGAAGCGGTGGTGGAGACGCCCGTGGATCCGGGGACGTAGGCCATCCGTTCGTGGACCCAGCCACAGATGTCCAATGCCGTATCCGCAGGTGACAGTCGGGCGGCCCTGGCCCTGGCGTATTCGGCCACCTCGGGATCGGGCGTGGTGCCGCTGCGATCCACCAGCCACTCGATGGCACGGTCTCGCCGATGCGGTGCCGTCACGTACTCCCACGATGCGGGTGCCGGGCGGACCGTGGTGTACGGGTCCACCTCCACCAGGCTGGTGGCCACCACCTCGAGTCGGTCGTGGGGTGCCTGGGTGTCGAAGGCGACCACCTGGGCACCGAAGTAGTCGGTATAGCGGTAGGCGGCCACCCTCGGTGTCACCTCTACCCGCGCCTCCAGCGCCAGCTGTCCCGGCATGGTCAGCGGCGTCATTCGAACCTCGTTGTAGCTGGCATGGACCAGGCCCTGATACGCGACGACCGTGCGATGGACGATCCGTAGTCGACTCTGGCCTCTCGCGGCGCCGTTGTCGATGGTCGACGAAACCGGTCCGTCACTCATGACTCGGCCATCCAGGACACCGCGGCCACGGCTGGGAAGTACCGCTTACTCACTGCCTCGGACACCTGGGAGCAGGCCTCTTGAATGCGTTCCATTTCCGCGTCGAGCATCGCCAGCAGCTCCACCGGACTGCGAAACTCCAATTGGGTGCGGGTGCGGGCCAAGGTCCTGACCGCCTCGTCGCCGTAACCTGCTCGCCGCACATCGGGAGCGAGTTCTCCGAGACACGATTCGGCGGTGGACAGGGCGAACACCACAGAGCGCGGGAACAACCGATCCAACAGCAAGAACTCGGCAGCTTGGGCGTCGGTGCGCGAACCCGAGCGCCCGCCCGAATAGGTCCGCAGGAAGGCCTCATAGGCGCCGCAGGATCGCAACATGGTCTGCCACGTCGGCCCAGCCGCCAACTCGGTCGTCGTCAACAGCCGAGCCGTCATGTCGGCGCGTTCCAGACTGCGACCGAGCGACAGGAACTGGTATCCGGCGTCTCGACTCATGGTCGTCTCGGCGATCCCGGTGACGGTGGCGACCCGTTCGCGTACCCAGCCACAGAAGCGGCTCGGTGATCCGGCCTGAATCCGCGCCGCGAGGGCGTAATGCATGGTGTTGAGCGATTCCCACATCTCGCTCGACACCGTTTCGCGGGCACGGCGGGCATTGTCGCGGGCGGCGCTCAGGGCGCCCGCGATCGACGACGGACTCTCGGTGTCGTAGGCGAGCAGATCCAACAGTCGGGTTCGATCCATCGTCGACACCGGGTCGCCCGCGATGTCCTCCTCGGGCACACCCATCACGGTCAACAACGCGACCCCGGCCTCGGCCTCGTCCAGCCACGAATCCTCCAGGAGCCGTTGCACGTGGACATCGACGATCCGAGCCGTGTTGTCAGCACGTTCCAGATAGCGGCCGATCCAGAACAACGATTCGGCGATTCGGCTCAGCATGGTCGCTCCGATCGCTGCTGTTGTTGTTGCTGTTGTTGCCGGGCCTGCGGTTGGGCACGTTGGTGGGTCTGCGGTGCGCCGGGCCTGGCCGTGCTGGGGCGCGAGTCGGATCGGCCGCGAGCCGCGACGACCTCGACGTCGGTCGAGGTCTTGGGGTCCTCGTCACCCGGCTCGTCGGATGCCACCACCCAGGTGTCCTTCGACCCGCCACCCTGGCTGGAGTTGACGACCAGAGTGGCCTCAGGCAGCGCCACCCTGGTCAGACCGCCCGGCAGTACCCACACCTCGTCGCCGGAGTTGATCGCGAAGGGCCGTAGATCGATGTGGCGAGGCGCGAGGTCCGATCCGATCAGGGTGGGGACCGTGGACAGCGCGACCACCGGCTGCGCGATCCAGCCGCGCGGATCGGCGATGAGCTTGTGCCGCAGCACCTCCAGTTCCGCGCGAGACGCCGACGGCCCGATGACGATTCCTTTGCCACCGGAACCGTCCACCGGCTTGACGACCAATTCGTCGAGACGATCGAGTACCTCGGTACGGGAGTCGTGCTCCTCCAGTCGCCATGTCGGAACGTTGTCGAGGATCGGTTCTTCGCCGAGGTAATACCGGATGAGGTCCGGAACGTAGGTGTACAGGAGCTTGTCGTCCGCGACCCCGTTGCCGATGGCATTCGCGATGGTGACCGCACCGGCCCGGGCGGCGTTGAGCATCCCGGGACAACCCAGCATCGAGTCGGCGCGGAACTGGAGCGGATCGACGAAGTCGTCGTCTATCCGCCGGTAGATCACGTCCACCCGCCGCTCGCCCTCGGTGGTGAGCATCCGTACCCGGTTGCCGCTGCACACCAGGTCGCGGCCCTCGACCAGCTCGATCCCCATGGACCTGGCCAGCAGGGCGTGTTCGAAGTACGCACTGTTGTGCACGCCCGGAGTCAGCAGGACCACCGTGGGGTTGTCCACCCCAGACGGGGAGGCGGCCTTCAGTGCTTGCAACAGCCGTTCCGGATAGTCCGAGACCGGCCGGATCCGGTAATCGCCGAACGCCTCCGGGAACACCGCAGACATGGCAAGGCGATTCTCGATGACGTACGAGACGCCACTCGGCACCCGGATGTTGTCTTCGAGCACCCGGAACCGGCCGTTCACGTCACGAACGATGTCGATCCCGGAGACGTGCACCCGCACCCCGTTGGGTGGCTCGATGCCGGCGGCTTGGCGCAGGAAATGCGGGCTGGACAGCAGAACCGAACGGGGCACCACACCGTCTCGGGCCACGCCCAGCGGGCCGTAGACGTCGGCCAGGAATCGTTCGAGGGTGTGCACTCGCTGGACGACGCCGGCCTCGATCACCTCCCACTCTTCAGCGGGCAGAATCCGGGGAACGATGTCCAGCGGGAACGGCCGTTCCTCGCCACCCAGGTCGAATGTCACGCCGCGGTCGATGAACGTACTGGCCAGGGCGTCGGCGCGGGCCCGCAAGCTCTCGGCACCAAGCCCCTCGACGGTTCGATGAACCTCGCTGTAGTAATCGCGCACGACGCCATTCGGGGCAAGCATCTCGTCCCAGCCGCGGGTTGCGGTCGGCTTGTCGAGGTACCCCGAGAACAGCCCGCCCGGATCGTCTGCCACGACGCAAGATCGTAGAGGGGGTGGTGCACGCTGCGGGTTACGACGCTGTGTCCGGCACCGTCGCCTGCCGGCCTCGGCCCGTGTTCACCGCTCAGCCCTGATGTGGCCTAACATGGCAGGCTGGCACCCGGGTCGATCCGCAGGACAGGGGCCGGATCACACGTCGACACCTCAACAAGCGAAGGGCTGGGTAGCACACGCGTGGCGAACATCAAGTCGCAGATCAAGCGCAACGGTCAGAACGAGAAGGCACGGCTGCGCAACAAGGCCGTGAAGTCAGAGCTGCGGACGCTCGTGCGCCGCTTCCGCGAGGCGGCCGACGGTGGCGACGCCGAACAGGCGAAGGCCGCGCTGCGCGACGCCTCACGCAAGCTCGACAAGGCGGTCTCCAAGGGCGTCATCCACCGCAACCAGGCTGCGAACCGCAAGTCGGCCATGGCAGCCAAGGCCGCCTCGATCTAACCGCGTCGCCGCTGGCTGCGAGCGGTGAGCATGCCCAGCGCCGCTCGTTCCAGCGCATACCAACCCGGTACCGCCCCCTCTTCCCCCTTGATCGCCGCGTCCGCGTCGGCCAGTGCGACCAGCGCCTCGGCCAGCGACTCGGGGGTCCAATGACGCAGGTCCCGTTGTGCCCGTTCGACCTGCCAGGGCGCCAGGGCCAGTGCGCGTGCCACCGCGGCGGGCGCGCCGCGACCGGCTGCGGCCACTCGGGCCATCGTGCGCATCTTCGACGCCACGGCCCCGACGATGAGAATCGGCTCGACACGTTGGCCCTGGGCATGCCGCAGGAGCGCCAGACCGTCGGCGGCATCGCCCGAGACCAGGGCATCGGCGACATCGAACCCGGATGCGTCGCGGCGCCCGGACACCAGAGCGCGGGTATCCGCCAGGGCGATCGACCGCGTGTCGTTCACATCGGCCATAGCCACCAGCTGACGGACCAGTGCCAGCAGTTCAGCGGTGTCGTTGCCGGTCGCCTCGACCAGAGCGGCGACTGCGTCGCCGTCGATCGCCGCGCCGAGACTCCGGGCGCAGGCGTGGGCCAGTTCTGCTCGCGACCGATCGTTCGTCGCCGGCGTGCAGTCGACGGTCAACAGATCGGGTAGGGCCCGCAGAGCACCCAGCACCGCCTTGCCCCCCGCTCCACCGGCATGGCGAGCGATCAGCGTGACGTCGTCCGGTCCGGTCCCGCCATCCCAGGTCGCCACGGTCTCGAGGAGCTCGTTCGACAACGCGCCCGCAGCGGCTTCGAGGCCGGTGACGACGACCAGGCGCGCGCCACCGAACAACGACGGGGTCAGGGCCTGCGACAGATCCCCGGCAGTCGCGGTGGAGGTGTCGAGGAGATGACGCTCGACGTCCGGGTCCTCGGCACGCAGGGTCCGTTCGATCCGAGAGATCGCCATGTCGGCCAGGGCGGAGTCGGTACCGGTCAGCAACACGACCCTGGCGGGGCGTGCCTCGAAGGCACTCACGCCGCCCGCAGCGGGGCGAGGCGCGCTACGGCGGGTCGGTGGCATGAGACGAGGGTGCCAGCTCGATGCCACGTCCTCCGCCAGGTTCTGCGCCAGGTTCTGCGCCAGGTTCGGCGCCAGGTTCGGCGCGACAGCCGACGCCACGTTCTCGGCGGCCTGCGCGACGTCCGGCGCCACCGTCTCGGCGGCCCGCGATCAGGGTGGCCGGGTGAGGACCCGCAGGCCCCGGGGCCGACCCGCCGTCGGTGGCTCCAGCAGGATCGCGACCACGCCGTCGATCGCGCTGTGTCGAACGCTCGCTCCCGTCGCCTCGACCATGTCGATCGTCGCGACCGCTGGATGCCCGTAGCTGTTGCCTCGGCCGACGCCTGCCACCGCCACGGTGGCGCCGATCCGGGCGTACAGGCCGGGCACCTGAGCTGCCGAGCCATGGTGCGCGATGGTCGTCACATCGGCGCGCAGCAGGGCAGGGTCCATTGCTGCGAGCCGGAGCTGTGCAGCGATCTCGATGTCACCCAGCACCAGGACCGCGAGATCCGGGGTCTCGATCCGGGTGACGACACTGGCGTCGTTGATGGCCGTCCCGTCGTCATTCTCGGCGGCGTGGCCGTCACCGCGGTCGCGACCACCCAGCGGCGACAGCACCCGTACCCGAGCGGTCCCGACACTCGTCGTGTCACCCGCACTGACCGCACGGGTCGCGACGCCCGCAACACGAAGGCCGTTCAATGCCTCGCGAGCGCCGGCTGCGGGAAGGAGAACCGGGGTGTGCCAGACCTGGGCGACGCGGGCGGCGTCCACGACGCCGGACAGCCCACCCACGTGGTCGGCGTGGAAGTGGGTGAGGACGAGAAGGTCGACCCGGCGTATCCCGGCGTCATCGAGACAGGTCGTCACCAGTCGCGGCTCCGGTCCCGTGTCCACCACGATCGCCGCGTCGGGACCGGTCCGGATCAGGACTGCCTGCCCCTGCCCGACGTCGCAGCCGACGAACACCCAGTCCTCGGCCAGCCGATCACCTCGGCCGAGCAGCTGAGGGCCGAGCGCGAGGCCGAAGACGATCGCCGCCGAGACCCCGGCCGACAGAATTCGACGAGGCCCGATTCGGCGAGGCAGGAAACGCACGGCCCCGACCACGCCGATCACCAGCGCCGCAGCCGTCGCCGCCCCGCCCACTCCGGCAGGCCAGTCGATACGGGCCCCCGGAGCGCCGGCTGCGCGATCAGCTACCCCAGCCACCCACAACGCCCCGCCTGCGGCCGGCCACAGCAGCCATGTGGCGAGTGAGGGTGACGCCAGCGCCACCACGGCGGCCACCGACGTCAGGAGCATGGTGGGGGCCACGACCGGAACCACCACGAGGTTGGCGACCACCGCGTAGGGCGTGACGACGGGGTCCAACAGGACGAGGATCGGCGTCACCGCGCACTGGGCGACGACCGCGATCGCCAGCGGATCCGCCACGATCGCCGGGAGCCGGTGGCGCAGGAACCGGGACAGCTGTGATCCCCACGCCACGATTGCGGCGGTGGCCGTGACACTGAGGGTGAAACCGAACGATCGAGCCAGCCACGGGTCGACCACCAGCAGGACCAGACATGCCAGACCCAACGCGGCTGGTGCCCGCCCGGGGCGCCCCGCCAGCAACCCGACGAGCCCCACGACGCCCATCACTGCCGCGCGGAGCACACTGGGTTCGGGTCGAGCGGTGACCACCAGCGCCACGAGGGCCGCGCCACCGGCGATCGCCTGCCAGTGGGCACGAACCCGCACGATCCCCAGAAGCGCGACCACGCCGCCGCACACCAGGGTGACATTGGCGCCGGACACCGCAGACAGGTGCGCCAGACCGGAATCGCGCATCTCCTGCTTCACCTCGTCGGTGACACCGGAGGTGTCACCCACCGCCAGGCTGGGAAGCAACCCCGCCGCCGTGGCCGGGAGCGGTTCGCATGCCGTGCGAAGCCCGGTTCGGGTGCGCTCTGCTGCCCGCCACAACCAACCAGGCTGCTGGACCTCGGTCGGGGGTGTCCGGACCGCGAGCACCGCCGCGTACCCGTCGGCGGTGTCCTGGGGTGCGCGCAGCACGCCGGCCACCTGGTACCGCGCCCCCCACCTGACCTGATCCCACGAGGACCCCGCCATGATCAGGACAGGAACCGACACCCGGATGCGACTGCCGTGCCGCGCGACGGATTCGGCCCGCGCCGACACGACGACACCTCCGAACCTGCTGGTCGGTCGGGGGTCGGAGGTGACTACGAGGTCGACCACGGCGGCCGCGTTCTGGTGGGCGAGTTGGGCGACGGGGCCGTCGACCCGCTCGCCCACGCGGACCGACAGCATCGCAGCGGCTGACGCGACGACGGCCAGGGTGAGAATCGCGCCGGTCACCGCGGCGGGCGACCCCGCGTCCCGTCGGCGGGCTCGGCACGCGACAGTCCACCCCACGAGGATCGCCGTGACCGACCCTGCGCCTGCGGCCGCCACCCCCAGCCCCTCAGGATCGGCGCCGATACCCCACCAGGTCAGCGCCCACACCGCTACCGCTGGGACCGCGAGGCGCCAGTCCGCCCTGACGGAGGACTCAGACGGTGACGAGGTCACGAATCTCCTCGACCAGGGCCGACCCGATCCCGGGGACCGCCAGCAAGTCCTCCAGCTGTCGGAATTGGCCGGTGTCGGTCCGCCAGTCCACTATCCGCTGCGCGAGAACCGGTCCGATCCCGGGCAAACCCTCGAGAGTCGCCACATCGGCGGTGTTGATGTCGATCAAGGCGCTGGCAGCGGCGCCCCCGGCAGTGCCTGATCCCGGACCGGGGGCGCCACCCGCGACCATTCCCGGTTGCCCGGGTGTCGGCACCACGATCATTTGGCCGTCCACGACGACGGCCGCGAGGTTCACCCCGGCAAGGTCGGCCTCCGACGTCCACCCGCCGGCGCCGGTGACGGCGTCGACGATCCTGGCGCCGGGTGTGACGACGACGATGCCCGGCGAGGCGACTGCCCCTGCCACGTGGACGGTCGCGCTCGCGGTGGGCACCGAGGTCGAACTCGGGCTGGAGCCGTCGACCGCTGCGGACGGTGCTGCTGCCGGGTCCCCGGACGGCGGTGGCAACCCGGCACCGGTTCCGTTCGTGGTGGCCGACAGGGCCGGCAGGACCACCCCTGAGTCAGCCGATGCCCGTGTCGACCACCACCAGACACCCACCCCCACAGCGACGACGCAGACTGCCGCCACCACCGGAACCGGCACGGTGACCAGTTGGCGAACCGTCGACAGCAACTCACCCTGAGCAAGATGTCGCCCACGAGGCGCAGTGTCCGCTATCGCCCGCTCGTCCGGCTGACCGGCCGTGTCCGGCTGATCGGCCAGGGAGTCGTGACCTGCGGCTGGCTGCTGTAGTCGGGCAAGCCCGGCGTCGTCTCTGGCCACGACGCGACGCTAAGGATCGACCCTGCCGGCGGGCACCGTCCGATCGCCCGGCTGTGGACCCCGAGCCACAGCGGCCATTGGGGATATCCGGGGTACGTCGGCAGTGTCCGTATCCTCACGCCCGTGACGAACCGGGTGAGGCGCACTGTCGGGTGGACGGTTCCGATGGCGTTGATCACAGTCGGGTGCGCGCTGGCCGCCCTTGTGACGGCACCATCGACAGCCGCGTCGACGACACCTTCGACGACAGCATCGACAGGCTCGGAGGCCGGCGCCAGGGCGACCGGTGACGACGCGTTGTTGCTGGTGGTCGACTTCTCCGGCTCGATGTTGGAGTCCGACGGTGCCGGGTCGACGCGTATCGCTGCTGCCAAGACCGCAGTCACCGAGATCGTCCAAGCACTTCCCGCGGACCTGCCGGTCGGGTTGCGGGTCTACGGGCACCGGACGCCCAGCGCCGACAAGGTCGCGGCATGCCAGGACACCGAGCTGGTCGTTCCCGTCTCGACGCTGGACCGTACCCGCCTCGTGGACACGGTCAATGCCCTCGAACCGCTCGGCGAGACCCCGATCGGACTGTCCCTCCAGCAGGCGGCGAGGGACTTTCCGGCGGGGTCGGCGGGCACCCTCATCCTGGTGTCGGACGGTGCGGACGAATGCTTTCCGGACCTCGGCCCGGAACCGTGCCAAGTCACCAAGGACCTCATCGCGGAGGGCCTGGACCTCCGCGTCGAAACCATCGGACTCCAGGTGGCCAGCGGCGGAGCCGACCAGTTGCGATGCATGGCCGCCGCCGGTGGCGGTGAGTTCACGTCGGTAGCCGACGCCGGACTGTTGGCGGACGCGATCATCGCTGCCCGACAACGCGCCCAGCGCACGTTCCAGCCGCGCGGAGAGGTCGTCGCAGGCGGACCTGCCCTGATCGACGCCACCCCACTGGAGACCGGGACTTACCAGGACAGCATCTTCCAGGGGGAGACCCTCTGGTACGCCGCCGAGGCGGCCCGTGGCCAGACGGTGACCGCGCGTCTGACCGTCCGGACCACCGGCGTACCCGCCACCGGCACGGTCGACCTCCGGTGGCAAGACGGCAATGCCGACCTGGTCGCCACCGAGTCGCTTGCTGCCCTGCGCCCCGGACAGGCGAACACCCTCGCAGTCGCCACCGGCACCGTCGACGGTTCGCGATCGCCGTTGGGCGGCACCCGCGACCCCGGTACCTACTACCTCAGCGCGACGATCGGCGGGTTCCCGCCCGACGTTGCCCACGATTACGTGCTCGAAATCATCGCCGATGATCCGTCCTCGGTCGCCGGCGCGTCGACGCCGGCGATCGCGCCCAGTTCGACGCCGGGTGCGGTCGCGCCCAGCCCGGGTGCTGTCGCCCTACCGGATCCGCCCTCGGAGGGAGCATCCGGAGTGACGATCGCCTTCATAGTCACCCTCGTGGCCCTGGCCGCCGCCGGGTACCTTTTCCTCCGCCGGCGCCGCCGCCGCGACGAGGCGACCCCGCCCGCCCCCACCTACTACTGAGCAGTCCTACCCCCGACCGCTGCCCAACTCCCCGTGGGCGGCAAGACGGACAGCGTCACCTGCCCGAAGGTCCCACCGGGCGAAGGAGCCGACCGGAGCCTCCAGCACGGTCCGCGTCCCTCTGGGGGCAAGCACCAACCCGAAGGGTCGCAACCGGGTCGTCGACAACACCGCGAAACCCCCGGACCGGGGATCCATGTCGCCCAGCATCGCGACGTCGAGGGACCTGGTCATGCCCACACCGTGAACGCTCGCGCCGGGGGTCAGCAGCAAGGCGTCCGGCAGCCGTCGTCGCCCCAACATGCCGCGCAACCGTCTCCAGTAGGTGTCAGCCAGCTCGACCACGATCCCGTGGGTGGGCTCGGCATCCCCCGTGGCGTCTCGACCGCGTCTACTCACGCGGATCAGATTCGTGGTCCGTGGTGACCCTCCCCCGGCCCGGGCCCACGGACGCGGCCTGGTCACCGCCTCAGGGAACACCGGTCACGGATCAACGACATGGGCCCGTGGACCCATGTGCGGCCTTTGTCCGGCGCCGTTAGCCTCGACCGCGACACCCGATGACGACCACGGACCTCTGGTTCCGTCGGGTTTCGGCTGGACACGACTGACAAGCCGGACAAGGGGAGGGGACATCCTGTGTGGCGCGCCGCCCTCACCACGCTCGCCACACCCGGCTTCGTCGGCCGCATCCCGGGTTTCGACACGGTGACCGTGGTGGACGTCTCGTCGCCGCTCGCCCTCGCCCTCGCGTTCGAAGACGACGATGCCGATCTGCTGGTGGCCTGTCATCCCGACCACGAACATGCGACGAGAGTCGCGTGCTCGATGCTGGCGGCGCACCGCCCCGGCCGGCACATCGCCCACGTCAACGCACCGCAGGCGCCACTGGCCGCGCTCATCACGTTGGGCACCGCCACCGACATCGCCGCGGACGCCGGTCACGGTGCGGCGATCTGGCGCGACCTGTCGACCGCGACCTGGTCGGCAGTGGTGATGTCGTCGGTGGCAGGGCTGGATCACCCCAACCCGACGGTCGTCCAGCACGTGCGATCGTGGCTGCCCGGCAGCAGGTTCCTGGTGCGCCTCGGCACCGATCCGCTCGCCGTGTCCGCGACCAAACCTCACGCGGCCCTGGCAGGACTGCGCCGGGGCGAGTACGACCTCCTGGTCAGTGGCTCGACGGCGGATCCCCTGGTGGAGGCGATCAGCCAGGTCGTCGCCCCCCGGGCGGTGCTGCCGGTCGCGCTGCCGACGTCCTGGACCGCCGGTTTCGCCCGTGCCGAGCTTTACCAGATCGCTCTCGTCCCGGACGAGCCCACGGCCGTGCTGCGTGATCGAGGTCCCACCTGTGAGGGTTGCGGCTGGTCCGCCGTCGAGGACGTCTGCGAGTGCTGCCGGACCCGGATGCCCACAGCGATGGAGTGGGGACGGTGAACCCACGTCAGCGACGCGGGATCATCCTCATGGTCTTGAGCGTGGTGGTCGCCTTCGCCGTGTTCGTCATCCTCACGAACTACGTGCGCTCGATCAGCAGCCAGGTCGGACCGCTCACCACGGTGTACGAGGCCGCGGGCCCGATCGACGCGTACACCCCCTTGGACGAGCAGAACCTGCGGCCCGTCGAGGTCCCCCAGCGATGGGCCGCGGCCACATCACGCCTGGAGTTCGCCGAGCTGGACGGGCGTCGTGTCGGATTCCGGCTGGAAGAGGGCACCGTCCTCAACTCGGACATGCTGGTGCCCCCCTCTGACCTCAGTCCGACCGAACGCGAGGTGGCGATCAACGTCGATCCGGTCACCGGCGTCGCCGGCCGGGTGCGCCCGGGTGATCGGGTCGACGTCTACGCGGTGTTCGCCGACGTAGCCGGCCTGCCCAAGCAGGTGCGGGTCCTGGTGCGCGAGGTGCGAGTGGTCTCGATCGGTGGCCAACAGACAGTCATCGAGGCCAGCGACGAGGGGATCTCGGAAAGCGACGTCATCCCCGTCACCCTGGCGCTCGAACCCAACGACTCACTCGCGGTGACTTACGCGAATGCGTTCGCCGAAGAGGTGCGGCTGGTCGCGCTCCCGACCGACGCCGGAGTGGACCGCTCGGGTGACGTCGAGACGTTCGACGCCGGCAACCTCGGCGGCACCGCCGTACCCGAGGGCTTGGACCAGATCGAGGGCTTCACGGGGGTCGCGCCATGATCAGAGCAGTCATCGCCGCGGCCGACCAGGGACTCGCGCAGCAGATCCAGAGTTCCGTCCTCGAGATGAGCGACGCCGAGGTGGCCGCGATCGCGACCACCAGCGACGAACTGACCGAGGCCATCCTGCGTGACGACGCGGATGTGGCCCTGGTCCACGAGGCGCTGGGCCCAGAACCCGTGCTCGGCGTCATGCGTGATCTCAACGTCCGGCGACCGGCGATCGCCATGCTGCTGGTTGCCGCCGACGCCGATGCCGACCTCGTGACATCGGCGATGGAGGCGGGCGCCCGCGGCCTGGTGTCACTCCCGCTGTCGTTCGAGCAGGTCGATCTGCGGGTCAGGGCGGCCGCGGCATGGTCGCAACAGGTTCGGCGGATGTTGGCCGCGGGCCCGGCCGGATTCGCCTACGAGGACAGCGGCCGCGGCCGGGTCGTGGTGGTGGGTGGCGCCAAGGGAGGCGTCGGGGTCACGACGATCGCGACTCACCTGTCGTTGGATGTCGCCCGGTCGGTGACGAGTCTGCGGATCTGTCTGGTCGATCTCGACCTCGAGAAGGGCGATGTCCCCGGCCTGGTCGAGGTCAGGCACCGAATCGGGATATCGGACCTGGCCAAGGTGGCCGACGATCTGTCGCCGGGCACCGTCGCCGATGCCGTCACACGTCACGAGTCCGGCGTCGACTTCCTGCTGGCCCCGGTCGACGTTCGCGACGTGGAGGCCGTCACCCCCCAGGCTTTGCGCCAGGTCATCTCGGCACTGCGTCAGGAATACGACCTGGTGCTCATCGACGGTGGGTCACACACCACGCCCGCGCAGGCGACAGCCGTCGAGTTGGCGGACGAGATCGTGCTGGTCGTCACACCTGACGTGGCGGCCATGCGTGGCATGCGGCGCACCATCAACGCCTGGGAGTCGCTCGGCGTCGTCAAGGAGAGCGACGTCCGGGTCCTGGTCAATCGGGTCAGCAAACAGGTGACGGTGTCACCGGACACGATCCGGCAACTCACCAAGGCCACCGTTCTGCCGGTGGGCCTCCAAGCGGGCTATCGCCGCCTCGAACCGTCACTCAACACCCGCCACCCGCTCGACGTCCGTCATCCGTCCTGGTGGGCCGACCTCCGTCGGGTCGGGCGTGAGATCGGACTGGTGCCACCCGAACACGCCTCCAGTCGCCGCACTGCGAGCCCGGCTCCGCGGGGTCGACGCGCCCTGCAACCGGCCCCCCCGAACGGCCGAGACGTGGCCGACGTGGTGAGCGAGACCCCTCGACGTGGCACCCCGAGCCCGGTGCCTGCCGTGACCAACCCCGAACCGGCGGACGCCGACTATGTGGGCACCGCAGCGGCCGACGCCGACCCGGCCGGCGCCCGGCCCAACGGTGGCCACCGGCGCCCATCGCGTCGCACCCTGCGTCGCGAGGCTCGATTCATCGGTGAGGACGGCTCGGCCGCCATCGAATCTCTGGCCATGGTGCCCCTGGTCGCCGTCCTGGCTGCCATCGTCTGGTATCTCGGGGTGTACGGCGTCACTGCTGCGCTGCAGGCGAATGCCGCCGACGCCGCATCTCGGGCCGTCGCCATCGGTGAGGACCCGCAATCGGCGGCCGAGCAGGCCGTACCCGACCGCCTGGCGCGTGGCGTGTCGGTGAGCTCGGGTGGGGGTTCGGTGACCGTCACGCTCGACGTCGCCGGGATCCTGCCGGGGGTACCCCTCCTGCCTGGCCTACCTCGTGACGTGACGACCAGCCGCGACGTCGTTCGGGAGCCGAGATGACCAGACGAGAACACGGGTCCGCGTCGATCGAACTGCTCGGCATGTTTCCACTCGCCCTGATCTTCGGCCTGATCGCGCTGCAGGTCGGATCGTTCATGTGGGCCGTGACATCGACGAACGAGGCGGTACGCCAGGGCGTGAGGGCCGAGAGCCTGGGCCAGGACGGCTGCCGGGCCGCCCGCGACACGCTGACGTCCTCACTGACCGTCAGGTCGTGTTCGGCGCCCGGCGGCGGCGAGCTGGGTCGCGGCAACCAGGTGCGCCTGGTGGTCGACGTGCCCATCCTGCGCGCCTCCGCCGACTTCGTCCCCACCGTGCAGATCGAACGGACGGCCTACCTGCCATGAGGTCCTATGCGGGCTTCGGTGCGGACACCGGACAACCGGCGCGCTCCACGCTGGCCGCAGAGGCGGACAAGCCACTCGTCGAGCGGTTCAAGCGGTTGCTGCTGGAAGAGGTGGACCTGCACGAACTCGGTCGACTGGAGATGTCGCAGCGGCGGGTCCGCCTGGAACGCGTGATCGCCCACCTGATCTCACGTGAGGGAGTCATCCTCACCACGCGTGAGCGCAACCGCCTGGTGCGCCGGGTCGTCGACGAGTCGATCGGCCTCGGTGTCCTGGAACCGCTGCTGGCCGATCCCGCCATCAGCGAGATCATGATCAACGGTTACGACGAGGTCTTCGTCGAGCGCTTCGGCCGCCTCGAACGCCTCGCCACCGGGTTCACCAGCAACGACCAGCTGATGCAGACCATCGACCGGATCGTGTCGACCGTCAACCGCCGAGTCGACGAATCCAGCCCGATGGTCGACGCCCGACTGCCGCCTGACTCGCGGTTGCCACGTGGCGCCCGGGTCAACGTCGTCCTGCCGCCGCTGGCACTCAAGGGCCCCACCATGACCATCCGGCTGTTCCCGAGGGCACTCGGTATGGCCGAACTCCTCCAGTTCCGCAGCATCGACGAGGCGACCGCAGGGTTGCTGTCGGCGTGCGTGAAGGCGCGACTCAACATCATCGTGTCGGGCGGCACCGCCTCCGGCAAGACGACGATGCTCAACGCGCTGTCGGCGTCCATCCCCAACGACGAGCGCATCATCACCGTCGAGGACGCGGCAGAGTTGGTCCTCGTCCAGGACCACATCGTTCAGCTTGAAACCCGCCCGCCCAATGTCGAGGGACACGGCCAGGTGAGTATTCGCGACCTGGTCCGCAACGCGCTCCGGATGCGGCCCGATCGGATCATCGTCGGAGAGGTTCGCGCCGGCGAGGCCCTCGACATGTTGCAGGCCATGAACACCGGTCACGAGGGTTCACTCGCCACGGTGCACGCCAACACCACCGACGACGCGCTGTCGCGGTTGGAGACGCTGGCCGCGATGTCCGACATCGAATTGCCGTTCGCAGCCATCCACGACCAGGTCAACGGCGCAGTCGACCTCATCGTCCAACTGGTTCGCGCTGCGGACGGCACCCGGCGGACCGTCGCCGTCGACTTCCTCACCTCGCGTCGACGCGAGGAGTACCGACTGCACCGGATCATGCACTTCGACCCGATGGCCGGCGACGGGCGCGGCGAATTCGTCCGTCACGACCTGCCCGCGGCGCTGGCCGAGAAGCTGCGAGTGCGCGCCCAGCCGGTGCCTGCCGGGTTCAGCGTCGCCCGGAGCGGTTCTCGTGACGACGAGGGCGGTGGGGTGACGTGGTCCTCGTAACGGTTGCCCTGCTGACGATCGCGCTGGTCCTGCTGTCCGCGGGTTTCGCCGACCTGGCGTCGGGCCCACTCGCCCAACGACGAGCCATGACGTCGGTCCTGGACGACCGCGACGACGAACGCCTGGCCCGGTTCGTGCGCCTCGATCGGGGACTGCGTACAACGAGGCTGGGACGACGGTTGGAGCGCGAGCTGGCCCTCGCGGGTAGCGCACGACTGCCGTTGACCGTGTTGTCGAGCGGAGTCGCCCTGGCAATTGCCTTGGCCGCGTTGCTGTGGACGCTGCTGGCGCCGGCCTTGAGCGTGGTCGGCCTCGTCATCGGCGTACTGGCACTGCAGGCGTGGCTGCGCCGGGGGCAGGATCGCCGTCGCGAGGCGTTCATCGCCCAGATGCCCGAGCTGGCCCGGGTGCTCGCCAACGCCACACACGCCGGACTGTCGATCTCGACAGCCATCGCGATAGCCGCGGAGGAATTGGACGACCCGGCGCGAGCCGAACTGCGGCGGGTATCCACCAGCCTGACCTTCGGTAACGACATCGAGACCGCGCTCAACGAGGTGCGCGATCGACTTCCCTCGCGCGAGGTGTCGATCTTGATGTCCACGTTGCTGGTCAGCGCGCGGGCCGGCGGCTCGCTGGTGACGTCACTGCGGACCATCGCCGACACACTGGAGGAGCGCAAGGAGACCCGACGCGAGATCCGCTCGACCCTCGCGCAGTCGGTGGCGACCGGTTACACCGTGATCGGGATGGGCTTTGCCCTGCTGTTGCTGCTCAACACGATCAACCCGGGAACGGTCGAGGAGATGACCCGCACGCTGGTCGGCCAGATCGCTCTGATCTTCGCCGGCACGGTGTTCTCACTCGGGTTCCTGGCCATCCGTCGCATGACTCGGATCGAGGCCTGAGCCTCGTGGCACTGCCCGACGCCACGTTCACGCTGTTGAGCGCGGTTCCGGCGATGGTCGTCGTGGGCTGCCTGGTGCTGTTCGTGGTGGGCCTGCGCGCGATGCGTGCCGACCCGGTCGCCGGACTCGACGTCGACGACCTCGTGTTGTTGCGTGAGGGTGAGCGCGAGCGGGCCGGAGGCCTCGGCCCGCTGGAGCGCCTCGCCAAGCCTCTGGTCCCGCTCGTGCTGCGGACCATGGGATCGGGCGGGCGTACTCGTCTCGCCCGCACCATCGACTTGGCCGGACGACCCGACGGGGTCGACGTGGAGGCCGTTGCGCTGCGGATCAGCGTCTGGTTGCTGATCATGGGACCGCTGGTGCTCATCCTGTTCATTCAGGGGGTCTGGTGGGCGGTCGTGCCCGCACTGGTCGTCGTGGTGGCGCTCCCGCTGGGTGGGATCGCCCGCGCGAGACGCCTACGCCAGGAGCGCCTGTCGCGGGACCTGCCGGACTTCTTGGATGTCCTGGCCGTGACGGTGACCGCGGGTGTGGGGTTCCGGGCGGCCCTGGCCACCGTGGCCGACCGCTTCGGTGGCCCACTCGCAGAAGAGGTCACCCTGACCCTCGACCAGATCCGCAACGGCGCCTCCGTACGTGAGGCGTTTCGTCGGTTGCGGGCCCGCAACGACTCGCAACCGCTGTCAGCCTTCGTGACCGCGTACCTGCAGTCCGAAGAACTCGGTGCTCCGCTGGTCCAGACCCTTACCCGGATCGCTCAGGACATGCGCCGCGACAGCGCCCAACGGCAACGTCAGCAGGCGGGCCGCGTCGCACCGCGGGTGACTCTGGTCACCTCTATGGTCCTGGTCCCCGGGGCACTGGCCATCCTCGTGGTCGGCTTCGTCCTCGGCATCGACGTCAACTTCGGCGACGTCATCGATGGGGCGCCATGACAGGCAGGGCGCTTGACAGGCGGGGCGCCATGACGGCCGACGGTGGTACCCGGCGCGCCCCCCGGCCCGAGGCGGCGGACACCGCCGAGAATCTGGTCCGCGTGTCACTGCTCGTCCGCCTGGTGGCCCTGGTGTTCGCCATCGTCGTCCTGGCCGCGCAGGGTGGTCCTGTCATCGCCGCGGTGCTCGTCATCTGCCTCACCCTCACCAGTCACCTCGGGCTGCAGCGCCCCAGGGTGCGACGCCTCGTGGTCCGCCACCCGATCGTGGCGCTACCCGATGTGCTCCTGGTCGCTGCCGTACCCGTTCTGGTGGGGATAGACAGCCCACTGACGCTGGTCTCGCTCAGTTCCGCCCTGCTCATCGGCGTGTTGTTTCCGCTGCGGACGGTCATCCCACTGGGCCTGCTGCTGATCGCCACCCACGCCGCCGCCGCTGCGGCCGCCACGAGCGGGGACCCCGTCGCAGCGGCCCGGCAACCTGTGGTCCTGGTGTGTGTCACCGCTATGGGCGTCGCGTTCCGCCGGATGTCCGAACGCCAGCAACACATCGAGCGCGAGGTGACAGCGGCCCGGTCGGCCGAAGCGGCTGCCCGAGAACGCCTGCGGTTGGCGCGCGACCTGCACGACACGGTGGCCAAGGCCTGTCAGGGGGTGGCATTGACCGCATCGGCCCTGCCGGGATGGATGCAGCGCAATCCCGCGGTCGCCGAGCGGCACGCCAACGCCGTCGCGGACGGTGCCCGTGACGCGGTCACGGCCGCTCGCCAGCTGATGACGTCGTTGCGGTCCGACACACCCGAGGGTCCCCTTGCGGCAGTCCTCAACGATCTGGCGGATCGCGTCGAGGACGAGCACGGGTTGAGTATCGAGCGGGACCTCGAAGAGACCGACCCCTTGCCGTCCGCCACCCATCACGAGGTGACGTGCGCGGTCTCCGAGGCGTTGGAGAACGTGTCCCGCCATGCCCCGGGGGCACGAGTGGTCATGCGACTGACTCAGGACGACGACGTCATCACCGTCATGGTCATCGACGACGGTCCCGGGTTCGACGCCCGACGCGAGCGCGACGCGACTCACCAGGGTCACTACGGCCTGACCGGCATCCGCGAACGCGTGGCCTCGATCGGCGGGCGCGCCCTGATTCGCAGCCATCCCGGCCGCGGCACCCAGGTCAGCCTCACGGTGGGGGTACAGGGTCAGCCGGTGACAGCTGACCCTGTCCCGACACGTGGCGACCTGAGCGCCCGGCATCCGGTGAACGCCCGACACGAGGATGCCGTGGCGTGAGCGTCACGGTGCTGGTCGTGGACGACAACCCGGTGGTCCGCACCGGGCTGTTGGCCCTGCTCGGCCTCGACCCGCGGATCCAGGTCGTCGGCGAGGCGGCCAACGGCGAGCAGGCCATCACGTTGGCACGGGCGCTTCGTCCCGACGTCACCCTGCTCGACATTCGGATGCCGCGCCTCGACGGCCTGCAGGCGGCGCGCGAACTGGTCGGCCTGACGCATGTCGTGATGACCACCTTCACGGATACGCCGGACGCCGTCCACGACGCCGTGGACGCCGGGGCGGTCGGCTTTCTGGTGCACGGCACGTTCGCCGAGGCGGACCTGGTGACCTGTGTCGTCGCGGCCGCCGCTGGGACGGGGGTCTTCGGCGGCCCGGCGATGGCCGCGCTGCGGGCGGGTCGCCCCGTCCCCAATCGGGCCCGGCCCGAGACGGCGCTCAGTCCCCGTCAGGTCGAGATCATGCACCTGGTCGCGCAGGGCTGCAGCAACGGCGACATCGCTCGACGACTGTTCCTGGCCGAGAAGACCGTCAAGAACCACATCAATCACATCTTCGCGGGGCTGGGTGTCCGCAACCGTGCCGAGGCGATCTCGCTGTGGCTGGGCGGCACCACGGTGGAAGAACTCACCGATGCCTGAATCGACGTCCCGGATGGCGAGCGTGGTCCTGCCACGCTGGGCCCGGCGTTGGGTCCGTGGACCCGCTGCAGGTGAGCACGTGATTCGTAGGTTGGAGCCAGCACCGGAGGACATGCCGGCGCCCGACACGTGCTAACAAACGACTCCCGGTCGGACCGGGAAAGGAGCGACACCATGAGCAAGTTCCTCACCCGCCTCAGCGTCAGCACCCGCAACGACGAGGGCCAGGGCGCCGTCGAGTACATCGGCATCCTCGCTGTCGCCGCCGTCGTCATCACCGTTGTCGTCGCTGCCGTCAACGGCAACGCCTCGACCATTCAGAGCGGCCTCACCACCCTGATCAACGACGTCCTGAGGACCCGTTGATCCCACCACTGACGCCCCTTGAGGGCAGTCGGTCACACCGGGGTGTGGCGCCATGTGGCGCTGCACCCCGGTCGTCGTGGCCACGTGACGACGCCGGCCAGATGACCACCGCGCTGGTCATCTTCATCGGCATGCTCATGCTGTCGTTCCTGGTGGTCGTGGTCGTTCCTTTCGGCGCGGCGACCGACGAGAAGAGCCGCAGCCAGCGGGCCGCCGATGCGGCAGCACTGGCGGGAGCGCAGGAGATCCGGACGCAGTGGGTGGACTTGTCGACTGCCGTCGGGGTTTTGGTGTTCCCCCTACTGCCGACACCGCCCGTGGCCCCCTTTTCAGGTAGCGGTTCAGCCACCTCTTACGCCTCTGTCAACCAGGGCCAGGTCGTCCGGTACGACGTCACTCCGGGGCAGGGCCGGGTGTTCGCCCGGGTCCGCAACACCGATCCCGCCTACCCGGCCACCGGCACAGCCGAGAGCGAATCCACCGTCGAGATGGATATCTCGTTCAATGGATGCCGCTGGGACAATCCGATACCACCCAGTCCGCCGGGTTCGGGCGGACCACCCTTTTTCGACCGCACCCTGATCTGCGGTGAGTGGCGGGCGTCCTACCGAATCGTCAACTCACCTGGAAGCTATCGAACCGTGTCCTATGCAGGTGGCGACAGCCGCACCGGCCTGTACGAGGACCTGGAACCCCGCATCATCGAATGACGCTGTGCTCACACTGGGTGTGAGCACGAAGACTGGATGTGATGGCGACGGCTACTCTGCGACGAGGTCGCTGACGAACTGCGTGAAGCGAGGAGCGAGAGCTACCGTCGCGCCGCTGCCCTCGGTATAGCGAAGAACCGCAGGATCGGGGCCTCCGCCGGACATGAACAAGAACTCATAGCCCTCGTGCATGGCAAACACCACGTCGGTAGGGACTAACTCCACGCCCTGTTCGTCACCGGCAAGGATCTCTACCGCCGCATTCCGCAAACCCAGAACAGCTGGGTAGAACGCGTCCGACCCCTCCCACAGGTCTCCGCACTCCCGACCCGCGACGCTCAAGAAGGCCCGATACGCCGCCGGTAGGGACACACCCTGATCAGCGGCAACCTCGTCGACCTCGGCTTCGGACAGTCCGACGATGGGGTCACACCTGCCCTGCAGCAGATCGACGAACCACGCCTCGTCCGGCTCATTGGGAGGAGACATTCACCGTCACATTCGGGTAGCGGGCGCGGAACTGGTCGATCACCGAGGCACACGACGCGCACGGGGGGCGCTCGGTGTAGAGGTTGACAGTCCCTCGCGGGGTCTGACTAGGCGGACCGAGTCGGCTCGCCAGGTCCTCGAGGATCTTGTACTCCGAGTCCAGAGAGCGACTGAAGCCGCCCGCATTCGTCGGTGTGAACACCGGGTTGGCCGGCACGCCCACCGCTCCAGGTCGGGCCTGGGCGCCGCTGACGCCGACCAGGTCGCCCGACACTCCGTCGATGGAATAGCTGGCGACGCCGATGTTTCGCCGCGCCTCGATCCCGTTGGCCTGACGGTACGCCGCCGCCCGCGATGCCAGGTCGGCCCGTGTCGCCGCCGTCGCCGCAGCGTCGGCGAGGCGTTGGGATTCGGTGACCGCGGCCAGGTTGTCGTCGCACGGCGCCGCGAGCACAGCCGAGTCACCGCGACCCGGCCACTGCGCCACGGCGACACCCGTCATGCCCGGTCCGCCCAGCGCCAGCACGCGGTTGGGGCCGCGGACGGCGCCCGCGCCCAGACAACCTGCTCGCCTGGCCTGATCGGCGATCTCGTCGGCCTGCTGTTGGGCTCGGGCGGCGAGCTCTGCCGCCTCGTCGAGGTTGCCGGCCACCGCCGCCCGTTCCGCCCGTCGGGCAAGGTCGGCGACCTCGTCCAAGCGGCCGGCGATCTCTCCCCCGAGACGAGCGATGCGACCGAAGTCACCGGCCAGACCGCCAGCCTTGCCGATGTTGTAACCAGGGATGAACCAGGACCCGACGTTCCAGATGGTGCGCCCCACCGCGCCGCCGTAGTCGCCGGATTCCCACATCCGGCCGCTCTCGTCGTCCCAGACCAGTTGCCGGGCAGCGTCCAGTGGGTTGTTCCAGATGTACTCGGCGGCGTCGATCAGCCGGGACGGGTCCCGGACCAGCTCGACGATGCCCACCACCTCGTCCCATGCGCCACGACCGATGTTGACGATCGCACTGCCCACCTGTTCGAGGGGCCCGGCCGGCCCGGCACCCGGGGCGGCCGGCGATGCGCCGTCGCCGGACGCGCCGGACGTTCCACCCGCAGCGTCGACGTCGGTGGGGCCGGGCTCGCCTGCCGCCTCGCCACCGCCACCTGGTTCGCCACCCCCGGAGGCGCCACCACCAGGGCCACCGCCACACGCATCGCCGCCGACCACCGCGCAGATCAGGCCACGCACACCGGGCATGACCAGCTGTGGCTGCGACAGCGCCAGAATCAGGGTGGCAACGAGGGCCGCGACCACGCCGAGGATGCCGACGTATTCCACAGCGCTGGCTCCCTGCTCGCTACCGCGGGTGGCCATCGCCACCCGATAGCGCCGCCGCCAGGCTCGACGAAGCTGGGCGACCACCTCGGTCACCGGTTCTGCCTCAGGTACGCACGAGAGGACCCACGCAGAACCAGGATGAGGATGAGGGCGGGCAGGGCAAGGTTGGTCACCCCCCGGGGGTCACCCTGACCGATCGTCGACAGCGCGCGAAGCGCATAGACCACCCCCAGGGCGACAACGAACCAGTAGACCCGGCGCGACGGCTTGAACAGCCGGTCAGCCAGCACGAAGGCCACCAGGCCGGGCCATACCCCCCAGACGGCACGCCCCACCGTCTCACCCATGACCGGCCCCGACGCCAGGTAGGCGATCATGATGACCACGCTGAGGACCGCTGTCAGGTACAGCAGCACGCGTAGCGCACGCACGGGCGCCGGAGGCGTCGCGATCGGCAGGTAGCTACCGAGAGCCGCAGTGGTGTCGGGTTGCATGTCCTCCCCGATCGGGTGTGATGGGTCCGAACCGGACGCCGAACCCGTCGCCGGGTCTGGCTACTGAATCGACTAGACACCGCCACGGCGTCCTGGCGATGGGTCCGAGGGCCCTGGTTCCGGCCCAGGCGCCCACCTGGGATGGTCACCTAGGGTGGGCACGCCCTACGGACAGGAGGTGACGCGATGAACAACCGATGGATGGTGGGTGTGCTGTGCCTGGCCGTGGTCGGCACCGGCGCCACGGCGGCAGGCGCCACACAACCGGATCCGGTCACGTCCACGTCTGGTGTCGAGGTCACGACGTACGGCGTCGTCCAGGTCCGGCCGTACCAGGCCGCCAAGAACTCCCCGGTGACGATCGCCGTTCACGGCGTCCATCGGGTCGACGACGCGACCGTCGTCTATCTGTCCGTGGGATACGAGGACCCTGCCCTCGGTGACCTCGGCGGCACGCTGGGTGCCGGGCTGTCCGAACTCGTCGGCACCCAGATCGGCGGGCGCTACCTGGGCGGTGATGCGTTGACCAGTACCCGGATCGTCGATACCGCAGAATCGGTCGTTCTGAGCGTGGTACCCGATCCCGCCGGCCGTCTCGGTCCTGACACACCCCTCGGCTACGTCAGCCCGCAATCGGCTTTCCCCGACGAGCCCGGCGTGATGGCCGCCGTCTACGCGGTGTTGCCGCCGCTGGCCGAGGGCACCCGCTCGGTCGACGTCCAGGTCGGCTTCGGTTCTGTCATCGCTGACGTCCCGGTGGCCGACGACGTCCTGGAACCGGCGCTGGACCCCGAGTCCGTGATCCCGCTGGGGACGGGCTGGCCGCGCCTCGACCCGCGAAGCCTCGACAGCATCGAGGACCCGGATCGCTCGGTGCACCCGTTGACGCAGGTCAGCGAGGCGATCGACCGCTCCACCGCGACGACCGAGACCACCGAGACGGTCACCATCGATCTCGCGTCGGACGTGGTCTTCGCTGTCGACTCGGCTGACCTGTCACCCCAGGCCCAGACCCGCCTGAACGAGATCGCCACCGAGATCACCACCAGAGCGGCCGCCGGATCGTTGAGCGTCGTCGGGCACACCGACTCGACCGCGGACGATGCATACAACGAGGACCTGTCACGTCGCCGAGCCGAAGCCGTCGCCGCGGTGCTCGGCCCGACGGCTCAGAGCGTCGGGCTGACCCTCGTGGTCGAGGGCCGTGGCGAGCGCGAACCCGTCGCGGACAACAACACCGACGCCGGTCGCCAGGCCAACCGACGCGTGTCGATCAGCTTCTCGATCGAGAATCCGAGCGAGGTGGGTCCGTGATGCGGGTCAACGGGTCCTGGGCGGCTGCCATAGCCGTGGCCGTTGTGGTGACGTCCGGCTGCACGCTGAGCACGGTCGACGACGACGCGCCCCCGACGTCGGCTTCGCAGACGACTGGGGACACGCCATCCAGCATCGCCACGGCCACCGACCGGACCACGCCGGAGGGCCTCGAACCGGAGGAACTCGCAGCGCAGGTCTTCGCCGCCGGCGATGCGACCGCTGAGGTGGCTCCCATCGGGTCTGTCACCGCCCCGGTGGCCGATCTCGAGAATCGGACGGCCACGTTCGATGTCGTGCGCGTGGCCCGCATCGAGGGTGCCACGCTGGTCGAGATGCGGTTGAGCGTCGACGGTGATCCGGTCACAGTCATTCCAGGTGACCTGGACAGTGGGATCAAGCGTGTCCAGTCGTTCCTTCGGGACGTGCTGATGGAGGACGCTCGGGTGAGCGCGACTCGCTATCGACCGCTGCAGTTCACCGACTATCGCGACGCCTGCCTGTGCCCACATATTCCGGTAGAACTGGGCACCGAGACGACGACGCTGTTCGCGGTGTTCCCCGAATTGCCGCCGGCGGTCCAAACCGTCACGATCACATTGGGCGATTCACCGCTGACCATCGCTGATCTACCGGTCGAATCCTGATCAACTCCGGGTGGATCCGAGCATCAGGACGATGACGAAGCCGACCGGCAGCAGCAGGGCCGCCACCGAGTAACCGGCCAAGGGCAACAGATCACGCGCCGATGATCCGGGCACTACGTACAGCGGAGCCGCCGTCACCGCGGCCGGTCCGTTGCAGGCGATGCTGTGGCCCTCGACTCCCGGGAACGACACCAGCGGGACGACCCCTCGGCCGTCGACGACGATCCGGTCCTGGGTGGCGGCCACCGTTGTGGACAACGAGGCCTCACCCTCGGTCGCCTGGCACCCCAAGGCATCGAGATCGGGGCGTTCACCCTGCGGCGGTGTCCCGTACACCACCAGGTCCCCCACGAACGGCACGCGCTCGCCGACCGTGAACACCTCGCCCACGGCGATCGGTTGCGCGCCTCGCGGCTCCGGGTTCGACGCCACCAGATATCCCAGGGCTCCGGCCACGGCGCCCATCCCCAGCGCCACGACCGCGACGACGTACCCGGAGATGCGCCGTGGCGACATGTACCGGCGGGTGGTCACCACCCGATCATTCACGATTCGTCGAGTCGAAGAGTGCGCAGCACGTCCAGAACACCCGCGGCCTCGAAGTCGGCCTCCGGGGCTACGGCAATGACGGTGGTCACCCGGTTGGCACCGACCTGCGCCGCCAATTGCACGAACCGTTGTCTGATCGGACCGGTAGCCGAATCGGTGTCCTCCACCCAGTCGACGAGCACCGCGTCATCGGCGCCCGGCCACTCCAGGGACAGGCGCTCGAAGCCGTCGACGCCGTCC
>JANNOG010000064.1:0-17149 GCA_031398915.1 Micrococcales bacterium
GCGACATCCTGTTCTGATTGCCCCGGTGGAGGTGGTTCACGCATGACGGCGATCTACGACTTCCTCGCCGAACCACCCGAGCGGGGCGCGGGATCCTCGCCATTTCCGGCGACATTCACCCCCGCAACCCAGCACGCATCACCGGGCCAGGCATCGGGGGCCCAGTCGGCGGCCCGTGGCTCGCACGCCGATCCACTCGGCTTCGACCAGGGCCTCGGCGACTACAGAGGGCCGTCACCGGTGACGGCGGTCAGCCATCCGCCCCGGAACAACCCGGCTTCGGCGCCGGTGCCCCCCGGTGTCGCCCGGGCCACCCCGCGACCGAGCCGAGTGGCCATAGTGGTGGACCGGCTGGGCAGTTATCAGGCGCGCGTCATCGAAGGGGTGGGTTCCGGCCTGCGTCGCCACGGCGTCGATCTCATGGTCTACGCCTCGCGTCGAGCTGACGACCCCGACGGTACGGTCCTCGGCCACATGCTCCGCGACGCAGGTTTGTCGGGAGTCGTGTCGATGGTCTACCCGCTCTTCGGCGCGGCCGGTGCCATCGACGACGTCATCCGCCGAGTGGGGGACATCCCGACCGTGGTCGTGGGCACACAGCTGCCCCACATCTCGACAGTGGCCTGCGACAACGCGGCATCGATGGCCATCCTGATGGCACACCTGCTCGACGAGGGCGGAGTGCGCCATCCCGCGTTCGTCCGCGGCGGCGTCGCGGCCGGGGATTCGAAGGAGCGCGAACGCGCCTTCCGCCTCGCCTGCAACGAACGTGGGATCCCGGTCGACGAGTCACGGGTGACGAGCGGGCAATTCGGCCGGGCTGCCGCGTACCGAACGGCCACCCAGTTGTTGCGCGCGGACGAGGCCATCGACGGAATCGTGGCCGCCAATGACGACATCGCCGAAGGCGTGCTCGACGCGCTCGCCGACGTGGGGATCGACGTGCCCGGTCGGGTCAAGGTCACCGGCTTCGACGGCGACGCCCGGTCGGCACGTACCCGACCGCCGCTCACGACGATCGACCAGCGACTGTACGAGCAGGGTGA
Organism: Micrococcales bacterium; assembly: GCA_031398915.1. GTDB lineage: Bacteria > Actinomycetota > Actinomycetes > Actinomycetales > JBBAYJ01 > JANNOG01. Next base: position 1,047 of record JANNOG010000064.1, read on the forward strand.
GGCGGCGGCGGATCTGCTCGCTGCCCAACTGGACGGCGACCGCCAGGCTCGATCTGTGCGGATCGAGGGACGACTGATCGTCCGCCGGTCCACCCGGCCCTATCGCGTGCTGCCGACGCGGCGCGTGCCCCGCGACGCGGTGAACTCCAGCCGCGACGCCCTGTTCGGGGTGGTCCAGGCCGAGATCGGTCCGTGCCCACCGGTGGTCGACGGAACCTGGGCGCGGCGGTGGCTGGAACGACTGCGCGACCAGATGGAGACCGGTGTCCTGGACGAATCGTGGACTCGCTCGTGGGGCCGGCCCACCGGGACCGTCGACGACCTCGAGCGCGCCACCACGTGGCTGACCAGCGCCTCGCGCGTGGTCCTGGACGTGCTGTGGCAGTCGTTCCGCAGTGACGACAGCCGGTTCGCTGCGGCAGACCTGCATGGCCAGGTCGTTGCCCGGCTGGCGATCGTTCGAGCCGACGGCACCCGCAGCAGCGACCGAGCGGACCTGGTCGCGCTGCGCAATGTGGTGGCGCTGAACCACTCTCTCAGCGTCGAGGAGACGCTGAGCGGTCTCACCCGCACCCTCACCGAGCACCTGCCTGACCTGGGTGTCACCCACCTGTACGTGGTCCTCTTCGAGCCCGCCGCCGACGGCGGTGCCCACGCTCTGCGTACCGGTGCCGAGTCGACCGGCGCGCAGGTGGCCACCGGCAAGCCGGGTGCGGCCGGTGAGTCCCGGATCGTCCTTGCCTATGTGGACGGCGCAGTTCAGGCAGACGACGTCACGGCGGGGTATCGGCTCAGTCAGTTGTTCGGTGACGACGAGGACGCGCCCGCGTTGACGGTGACTCCGTTGAGCACCCACGGGCGGCAGTACGGCCTGCTGCTGCACCGTCAGGTCGAGGGTTACGGCGCGATCAGCGACGCCGTCCACCTGGATCTGGTCGCTTGGCTGGACACCATCGTGGAACGCCACCGACTCGTCGAACAGGGCGCGGGCCTGCAGTCGGAGTTGCAGGCCAAGGCCGCACAGCTCAGCGCCGAGATCGACAACAGACTGAAGGTCGAAGAGGAGTTGCGACGCGCCAATCGCGAACTCACCCGATCCCTCCTCGTGGATTCCCTGACGGGCATTCACAATCGGGCCAGTCTCGACGAGGTGCTGGAACGGGAGTTCGAGGCGCACGCCCGCAGCCGGCGTCCGCTCGCATTTCTGATGATCGACGTCGATCACTTCAAGTCGTACAACGATCGATACGGACACGTCCAGGGGGATGCCACCCTTCGAGAGGTGGCGAGTCGGTTGCGCAACGCAGCTCGCCGCGGTGGTGACGTGGCTGCACGTTACGGCGGTGAAGAGTTCGCCCTCGTCCTGCCCGACACCGATCAGCGAGGCGCCGAGCGCGTCGCGAGCGAGCTGTTGAGTGATGTCCGCAGCCTCGGCATCGACCACACCGAAGCCCCGCTGGGGTCGATCACCGTAAGCATCGGCGTGTCAGCCGTGGTCCCATCCGGAGAATGGGTGGTGGCGGATCTGGTGCGCGCCGCGGACGCGGCCCTGTACCAGGCAAAAGCGGCCGGACGAGACCGAATGGTCGCCGCCGAGCCGCGCCCGCAGCCGGCCGATATCGCCGGCGCCACGATCGACTAGGCGAGGGCGGCGCTCACCAGTTCGCGCGCGGCGGTCTGGACGTCGACCAGATGGTCGGGTCCGTTGAACGACTCCGCGTAGATCTTGTAGAGGTCCTCGGTGCCGGACGGGCGGGCGGCGAACCAGGCGCTGTCACTGACGACTTTCAGCCCGCCGATGGGTGCACCGTTGCCCGGTGCGCGGGTGAGGACGGCCCGGATCGGTTCGCCGGCGAGCTCGGTCGCGGTGACCGCCTCGGATGAAAGGGCAGCGAGGCGGGCCTTGTCCTGGCGCGTGGCGGGGGCGTCCGTGCGGGCATAGGCGGGCTCGCCATGGCGGACGGTGAGGTCGGCGTAACGCTCGCTGGGAGTTTGACCCGTCACGGCGGTGATCTCGGCTGCCAACAGGCACAGCAGTGGGCCGTCCTTGTCGGTCGTCCACACCGTCGAGTCCCGACGAACGAATGATGCGCCCGCACTCTCCTCGCCGCCGAAACAGACGCTGCCGTCCAGTAGCCCGGGCACGAACCACTTGAATCCGACCGGTGTCTCGATCAGGCGCCTGCCCAGCGCCTGGACCACACGGTCGATCATGGAGCTCGACACCAGCGTCTTGCCGACCGCAGCCCCGGTCGACCAGCTCTCGCGGTGGCGGACCAGGTAGTCGATGGAGACGGCCAAGAAGTGATTGGGATTCATCAGGCCGTCGGGCGTGACGATGCCGTGGCGGTCGGCGTCGGCGTCGTTGCCGGTCGCGATCGTGTATCCGCCGGACTCCCCAGCGGCCATGGCAGTCATCCGATCGATCAACGAGGCCATCGCGAACGGACTCGAGCAGTCCATCCGGATCGCGCCGTCGTGGTCCAGGGTCATGAACCGCCAGGTGGCGTCGACGAGCGGGTTGACCACCCGAATGTCGAGGCGGTGAGTCTCGGCGATGGCGCCCCAGTAGTCGACGCTGGCTCCGCCGAGTGGATCGGCGCCGATGACGATGCCGGCAGCTCGGACGGCGTCCAGGTCCACGGCGTTCGGCAGATCCACGACGTAGGCGGACATGTAGTCGTGACGGGTGGCGCGACCCAGAGCCTCGGCCAGCGGCAGCCGCCGAACCCCGGCCCCGGATTCCCGAGCTCCAGCTCCCTCCACCCCGGCCGCGAGAATCTGATTGGCCCGGTGAGCGATCCATGTCGTGGCGTCGGAGTCGGCGGGTCCACCGTGCGGGGGGTTGTACTTGAACCCGCCGTCGGCGGGTGGGTTGTGAGACGGCGTGATGACGATGCCGTCGCCCCGTCGCCGACCGTCGCCCGCGACTGCCCGGTTGTGAGCCAGGATCGCGTGGCTGACCGCCGGGGTCGGGGTATAGCGATCTGACGCGTCGATACAGAACGGCACGTCGTTGCCGGCCAGGACCTCGATTGCGGTGACCCACGCGGGTTCGCTGAGTGCATGGGTGTCGCGTCCGACGAACACCGGGCCGGCGACGCCCTGGCCGGCGCGGTAGTCGCAGATCGCCTGGGTCATGGCAAGGACGTGGGCTTCGTTGAACGCGGCGTCCAGGCTGGATCCCCGGTGCCCGGACGTCCCGAAGGCCACCGCCTGTGATGCCACGCCCGGATCCGGGGTCACCGTGTAGTACGCGGTCACGAGGTGCGAGAGGTCGACGAGGTCGCCAGGTTGCGCCGGCCGGCCGGCCCGATCATGGGTCACCCGCTGATCCTGGCACCACTCCCGTGGATACGCGGCCTCGGAGACGGTGACGACGGCACCGCTCCGCAGATGTGGGGCGTCCGCTAGTGGAGCGGGTATTCCTGGGGGAAAGCCCAACGATCGGGTGGATATGTGGCGTCGTCCAACTGGATCGGAAGGTCGGCCGAGTCGTACAGGGTGATGCGATAAGCCAGCACCGCCGAACCCTTGGCAAGCTCCAACAGCTCGCGCTCTCCGGCCGCCGCCAGCCGGGCCGATGTCACGTCCCGGGCGTACACGGCGGTTCGGCCGGTGACCTCGGCGATGTGGTGATGAACCGCCCCGGTGATCCGCTCGGGCGTCATGAGCGTCGGCACCTGGTCGGCCAGTGACGCGGCGAACCACGATGTCGTGATCTCGAGCGGGGTGCGTTCCGAACTGCGCACCAGGCGGGTGTGAACGATCACGGGAACGGCACCGGGCAACCGCAGGCCCGTCACGACATGGTCCGGCGCGGGCACCACCTCGGTCGGCAGGTACTCGACCGACTCGCTGCCCTGGGCGGCCGGGTCGGTGGCCTGTTGATAACGCTGTCTGCCGGTGGGAATGGCCGGGCTCGGCCGAACGTAGGTCCCCGAGCCGCGGCGCGACTCGACCAGACCCTGGTTTCGCAGATACTCCAGCGCTCGGGTCGCTGTCGGCCGAGCCACCCGCCACGACTGGGCCAATTCGCGTTCCGACGGGACGTCCTCGCCGGGACGCAGTTCACCTCGCGCGATCTGCTCGCGGATGTGGTTCGCGATCTGCACGTACTTCGGCAGTGCCTCTTGGATCTCTGGCATACGCCATCCTGCTCGCACGGTCGAGGGGTCGGGTGGGCGTTCAGGGTAGCCCGGTTGCCCCTTCGTCACCCCGCGTGACCAGCCCGGGTGCCCGAAGGTTTCACTGTTCACCAAACGTTCACCCGCGCGGCGGCAGCGTGCCAAACTCTGGGTGACTACGGTCTGGGTAAGTGATGTCAATTGGGCCCGACGTTATCGAATGACGGGTCGGCAGGAACGAGGAAGACAGCAGAATGGCTACTAGACCGCAACAGAGGATCTACACAGCGTCACCCTCGTCCCGCGGCCGTCACTCTCGGCTGATAACTATTCTGCTGCCAGTAACCGTGAGCGTGTCCGCACTCGTGGCGGTCCCGGCCGCGCAAGCCGCTACGTGCGGCCCGAGCGGAAATGAGATCGCCTGCGAGAACTCGCTGCCCGGCGCCCCTGTGGACGAGTGGGACATCAACGGCGCCGGTGACGACTCCATTCAAGGATTCGGCACCTCGATGAGCATCGACGCCGGCCAGCGAATCGATTTCAAGATCGACACCAATGCCGGTGCCTACTCGATCGACGTCTACCGTCTCGGTTACTACGGTGGCAACGGAGCACGCAAGATCGCTTCGGTCACCCCGTCGGCGGTCCTGCCACAGGTGCAGCCACCCTGTGTCAGCGACGCCGCGACGCAGAACCTGGACTGTGGCGTGTGGGGGGTGTCCGCCTCGTGGACCAGCCCGGTCACAGCCGTATCCGGCGTCTACATCGCCAAGCTGACCCGCACAGACACCGGTGGCGCCAGCCACATCACATTTATCGTGCGTGACGACGACGGCGCCTCGGACATCGTCCTGCAGACGTCGGACACCACGTGGCAGGCGTACAACGCCTACGGCGGAACGAACCTCTACTACGGCCCGCAGGGCCGGGCCACCAAGATCAGCTACAACCGGCCGTTCACCACCCGAGGCGACAGCTCGGGTCGTGACTTCCTGTTCTCCACCGAATACCCGATGATCCGATTCCTGGAGCGAAACGGGTACGACGTGAGCTACATCAGTGGCCTCGACACCGACCGGGACGCGAACATCCTCCGCAGTCACAAGACCTTCATGTCGATCGGCCATGACGAGTACTGGACCGGACGCCAACGCGCCAATGTCGAGGCGGCCCGCGACGCCGGCGTCAACCTCGCTTTCTTCAGTGGCAACGAGGTGTACTGGAAGACCCGATACGAGCCCAGCATCGACGGCAACGCGACAGCCGGGCGCACCCTTGTCTGTTACAAGGAAACGTTCGACGGGCGAAAGACCGACCCGTCGACCGAATGGACCGGTACATGGCGTGATCCGCGGGTGACCACCGCACCCAACGGTGGCTATCCCGAGAACGCCCTCACCGGAACCATGTACCAGTCCAATTTCTCGGACCTGGCCATGACGGTCCCTGCTGCCGACGGCCGGATGCGGCTGTGGCGCAACACGACGGTGGCGACCCTCGCGACGGGTGCGGTGGCCACACTGGCCCCTCACACCGTCGGTTACGAATCCAATGAGGACATCGACAACGGATTCCGTCCGGCCGGCCTGGTGCGGTTGTCCACCACCACCGGCGCGGTGCCGGAGTACCTTCGCGACTTCGGCACGACGGTGACGCCCGGCACGACCACTCACAACATGACGATGTACCGGGCGGCGAGCGGGGCGTTGGTGTTCTCGTCAGGAACGATCCAGTGGTCCTGGGGACTGGACACCCTGCACGACGGCATCGTGTCGCCGGTCGATACGCGCATGCAGCAGGCCACCATCAACCTGATGGCGGACATGGGCGCCCAACCGGCGACCCTGATGGCCGGCATGGTGGCGGCCGCCCGGACCACGGACACGACGCCCCCGACCGTCAGCGTCACCGCGCCCGCCGCGGGCGCCGTCATCGCCAACGGAACGTCGGTGACGATGTCCGGTACCGCAACGGACGTGGGCGGTCGCGTCGGTGCGGTCGAGGTGTCCGTCGACGGCGGCACCAGATGGCACCCTGCCACCGGACGCGAATCGTGGTCGTACACGTTCTCGATGGTGGGTGCCGGACCGATCAACCTGCTGGTTCGAGCCTCGGACGACAGCGGGAACCTCAGCACCACCCCGACGCCCCGGGCTGTCACAGCCACCTGCCCGTGTTCGCTGTTCGGCGCGACCGTCCCGGCGACCCCCTCGGTGACCGATACCAGCGCCGTCGAGCTGGGCGTTCGGTTCTCCAGCGATCGTGATGGCTGGGTACAGGGAGTGCGCTTCTACAAGGGAAGCGGCAATACCGGAACTCACACGGGAACGTTGTGGAGCCCCACCGGTGTCGCGCTGGCGACCGGGACCTTCACCAACGAGACCGCCACCGGCTGGCAGACCCTGCAGTTCCCGGCACCGATCCCGGTGACCAAGGACACCGCGTACACGGCGTCCTATTTCGCACCGGTGGGTCGCTATGCCGCCGAATCCGACGCCTTCTGGTACCGCGGCAAGTTCTCGCCGCCGCTGACGACCCCCGGCGGATTGAACCCGGTCGGCGTCTTCAACAGTGGCCCGGGATACCCGCAGAGGTCGTTCGGATCGACGAACTACGGCGTCGACGTCTTGTTCACCGACACCGACCAGACCGCACCGACCGTCGCCACCCAGACCCCTCTCGCCGGGGCGAGCAGCGTGTCGCCGTCGACCGGCCTCATGGCCGTCTTCTCGGAGGACGTCCAACCCGGGTCGGTGTCGATGACCGTCAGCGTCGAGGGCGGAGCGGCGGTCGCGGGCAGCGCCGCCTACAACGCCGGCACCCGGACGGTGACGTTCACCCCCACCACCCGGCCGCTGGCGTCCGCCACGCGCTATGTCGTCGCCGTGCGCGCCACCGACATCCCCGGTAATGCGATGGCCACGCCCTTCACCTGGACGTTCCGCACGATGAACCCACCGGCGACCCCTGAGGCATGCCCGTGCGGCATCTGGGACGACACCGCCGTTCCAGAGATCATCAACGTCAACGAGCCGCAGGCGCTCGACGTGGGCGTCCGGTTCACGCCCACGGTCGACGGCACCGTGACCGGGATGCGGTTCTACAAGGGTCCCGGAAACGTCGGAACCCACACGGGGTCTCTGTGGTCGACCACCGGGACATTGCTGAGCCAGGCGACGTTCACCGGTGAGTCGAGCACGGGATGGCAGAGCGTGACGTTCCCGACCCCGGTCACCGTGACCGCCGGGTCGCCCTACGTGGTCTCCTATCGGGCGCCGAACGGCAACTACTCCGTCACGATCAACCAATTCTCGTCGGCCGGGATCAGCTCGGGGCCCCTGGAGGTCGGGGTCGAGGGCGGCGTGTTCACGTATGCGGCTGCCGGCACCTTCCCGGACCGGACCTCACGCAGCAACTACTGGGTCGACGTGACCTTCTCGCCGGCCGACCAGCCTCCCGTGGTGACCGGCACCACTCCCGGGGTCGACGCGACCAACGTATCGACCCGCGCCACCGTGGCGGCGACCTTCGGCGCGTTGATCCAGTCAGGCTCGGCCGCCGTGGGCGTGACCGGCCCGTCGGGCGCCGTCCCGGGGACCACGTCGTTCTCGTCGTCGACTCGAACCGTCACGTTCACTCCCGCGGCCGCCCTCGCTGAGGGGATTCGCTACACGGTGACGGTGAGCGGCGCGCGGTCGTTGTCCGGTCGAGTCATGGCGCCGTACACGTTCGGCTTCACCACCGCAGGACTGGGTGCGTGCCCGTGCACGCTGTTCGCCTCCAGCGCGGTTCCGGCGACGGTCCAGACATCTGAGACCGAGGCCCTCGAACTCGGGGTTCGCTTCTCGTCGGCGGTCGACGGGTTCGTCACCGGGGTCCGCTTCTACAAGGGGCCCGGCAACGTCGGAACCCACACCGGAACCCTCTGGAGCAGCGCCGGTCAGCAGCTCGCCACGGTTGCCTTCGCGAACGAGAGCGCTCAGGGGTGGCAGTCGGCCACGTTCTCGACCCCCGTCGCGGTGACCGCGAACACGGTCTACGTGATCTCGTATCTGGCTCCTGTCGGTCGTTACTCCACCAATCCGGGCTTCTTCACCGAGACGCTGACCAACGGGCCGCTGAGCACGCTGCTGGGTGCGAACGGGGTGTACCTCTACGGCGGCGGGTTCCCGACCCAGTCGTTCGGGTCCGCCAACTACTGGGTCGAGCCGGTCTTCGTCCAGAACCTGGCACCGGTGGTGGTCAACCTGGCCGCGTCGCGTACCGCGACCCAGTCGTCCACCGACTTCTCAGCGGTGGCGTCGCGGGCGGTCGACGGCGACACCAACGGCGTGCTCGCCGCCAACTCGGTGACGCACACCGCCAACCAGAGTCAGCCGTGGTGGCAGGTGGACCTCGGGTCGGCCAATACCGTCGACTCGGTCACCCTGTGGAACCGCACCGATTGCTGCGCCGATCGCCTGGCTGACGTCTACGTCTTCACGTCCGGTATCAGCATGTCGAACCGGACCCTGGCGCAGCTGGTGGCTGATCCGACGGTCGGCGTCCGTCGCCTGGCCGGTCTGGGCGGCTCGCCCAGTGTCTCGGTGGCCACGGGTGGTGCACAGGCCCGCTACGTCCGGGTGCAGATCGGTGGCGTGAACCCACTCAGCCTCGCCGAGGTCCAGGTCTTCGGGAGCGCCGGCTCCGGCGCGGCCACTCCGGGGACGGTGTTGCCCGCAGGCACGACGACGTGCGCGGTCGAGGGCGGCGGCTGCGCCGTTCCCAACGGGACGACCGCCACGGTCTACTTCGGGGCGACCGGCGCATACGCTGCCCGCTCCGGCGTGACCGGGACGTTGCCGTGCACCACGGCAACGTTCGGTGACCCGGTGTCCGGCCCTGCGAAATCCTGCTTCTACCTGGTCACGGGCGCTGGCCCGGTCTTCGGGACGGGTCTGACCGGTACGTATTACACAGGTCGGACACTGACCGGGAGTGTCGTCCTGACCCGGACCGAGGGTGTCAACTTCACCTGGCCGGCGTCACCGGGACCGGGGGTCGCCGCCGACGACTTCTCGGTGCGATGGACCGGCACAGTTGCCGTGCCCAGCAGCGGCATCTACAACTTCCAGACGATCAGCGACGACGGTGTCCGGGTGTGGGTCGACGGCCGGTTGGTGGTCGACAACTGGACCGATCACGCCCCGACCACGAATACCAGTGCGTCGATCACCTTGACCGGCGGCCAGCAGTATCGGATCACGGTCGACTACTACGAGCGCGCGGGTTCGGCGAGGGTCGCCCTGTCGTGGAAGAAGCCCGGCGACACCGCCTACACGGTCATTCCGGTGGCGAACTTGTTCCCGAGTGGAACACCGGGCATCAACCGGGCACAGGGGCGGATCGCGACGCAGTCCTCGACGTCGGGCACCTTGTCGGCCGCGCTTGCGGTGGACGGCAGCACGACCACCTACCAGTCGACCACCTCGCAGTCGCAGCCGTGGTGGCAGGTGGACCTCGGAAGCTCACGCAGCATCAACGAGATCCGGTTGTGGAACCGGGTCGACTGCTGTCAAACCCGACTCTCCGACGTGTACGTCTTCGTGTCGGCCACGACCATGACCGGCCAAACGCTCGCACAGCTACAGGCCGACCCGGCGGTACGGACCTACCGGCTGGCCAACCTGACGGGGACCAACGCCGCGGCGGTCGGCACGGCGGGTGCCACTGGCCGCTACGTCCGGGTGCAGTTGGGCGGGGTCAATCCTCTCCACATGGCAGAGGTCCAGGTCCTGGCGCCCTAGCCCAACAGCGCGGGTAGCCCAACACCCCCGGTGGCCCAACACCCCCGGTGGCCCAACAGTGAAGGTAGCCCAACACCCCCGGTGGCCCAACAGCCCCGGTGGCCTCCAAGGCCGCAGTGGCTACGCCGCCGCGTCGAGCACCACCGCCCCTGCCGTGTCGGTGATCACGACTCGTGCCGCTGTGTCACGCGGCAGCGCCGCGTTGAGGCTGCAGGTGACAGCTCTGGAGCCGGTGCCGAGGAACGTCCCCGCAGAAACCTCCTCGCCTGCGTCGTCGACGAACGTCACCTTGTAGGTGGCTCCTTGGTCCAGTCCGGCGGCCACCAGCTTGATCTCGGTGCCCCAGGTGTGGGTGACCAGCCCGCCGTCGGCGGTCACGGTGGGATTGTTGCTCCGGAGTTCGATGGCCTCGACCGGGGGCGGGGCCGCAACTGTCGTGGTGCCCGGAAGGCCGACACGCGCGCCCACGACGAAGGCGGCCGCGACCGCGGCGGCAGCCAACAGGCCTGATCCTGCCAATCGCAGTGACGCCCGTCCGCTGCGATCACGGTGACTGCGGCGGATCTCGCTGACGATTCGGTCGCCGAGGTCCGGTGCCGGCGCGGCGACAGTCTCGATTCGTGCCAGGTCGACATCGCGGAGGGCCGCTGCCACCGGTGCGATCTCGGCCAACTCGGCGTGGCAGGACGGACAACCGTCGACGTGCGCCTGCACGGATACGGTCGCGTCGCGATCCAGTTGACCCAGCGCGAACCCACCCAGGAGTTCGCGCATTACTCGATGCTCTTGCCGGGTCACGGGGTCACGCCCATCTCGTCCATTACCACTCGAAGCGCCTTGAGAGCGTAGAAGGTGCGACTACGCAGCGTCCCCTCAGGGACAGCGCACTCGGCCGCAACCTCCTGATACGAGCGCCCACGCAGGTACGTCTCGACCAGCACATGACGATGATCATCCGACAGTCTGGCCAGGGCCGCTTCCACCAGCCAGGTCGCCAGCACCCGATCCGTCTCGTCAGGCACCGGATCGAGGGCGTCGATGACGCTCTCGGGATCGTGGACCACCCGAGGCCAGGAGGCTTGCGAACGTCGTCGCGCCACGTCGATGACCACGTTGCGGGCGATGGCGAACAGCCACACCCGCAGGCTGGACAGTTCGGAGTCGTAGCGGTCCGCCGCACGCCAGGCACGCAGAAACGTCTCCTGCACCACGTCTTGGGCAACACCGTCGTCGCTGAGGGCCCGGAGCGCGAATCGGTACAGCTCCGCCCCGTGGGCCGCATAGGCAGCGCGAATACCTCCCTCGTCCGCCAGCGAGTGCGCCGTCGGCTGGTGCCGCAGGCGCGAGACGGTGCGGATGACCACGGGGGCGGTTCGTCGCCGCGATCATTCCGGATTGCCCGTCGCAGTGTGGGATTCGTCCGGACACCCGACCCGCAATCGCTGAACAGCCGTCATCCACTGACCGTATGTACGGCTGTCGCTGATCGAGCGATCACCGGGACCACCGGTGTACCAGTTCACGACTCGGCGTCACCACTCGACGCCGACCATCGAGAGGGATCCTTATGCGCTCAACGCTCAGCAAGACCGCCGTCGCCGCTGTCGCGGTCGCGGCCATGATCGCCGTCCCGTCGGTCGCCTTGGCGCACGACGACGACTCATCGAACTCATCGAATTCGTCCCGCTCGCTCACCGTCATCGGTCTCGCGGGAGGCGGCACCCAGCTCGTCAGCTTCGCCGCCGACCGCCCGCAGCGGGCCAAGGGCATAGGCACCGTCACCGGCCTGACCGGGGACACCCTGCTGGTCGGCATCGACTACCGGGTGCAGGACGGCTTGCTGTACGGCCTCGGCAACGCCGGTGGCATCTACACGCTGGAGACCGGTTACGCCGTCGCCACCAAGGTCGGACAGTTCACCGTCGCCTTGCAGGGTGCGTCGTTCGGGGTGGACTTCAACCCGGCGGCCAACGCCCTGCGCGTGATCAGCGACACCGGTCAGAACCTGCGCCACCCCTTCGCCGGAGCCCTCGCCGGCCAGACCCAGGTCGATGCCTCGCTGAACTACCCACCGGCGGTTGCGACCGGCGTGACGGGTGCCGCGTACACGAATAACGACCTGGACCCGAACACGGCCACGACGCTGTTCGACATCGACACCACCCTGGATCAGGTTGCCATCCAGTCCACCGCCAACTCCGGCGTTCTCGCCCCCACCGGCAAGCTCACCGTCGACGCCGGTGCTGACGCCGGGTTCGACATCTACAGCCGACTGCGCGACGGCCGCACCGTCGACGTGACGGGCTTCGCCAGCCTGACCGTCGGTCGTGTCAACTCGTTCTACAGGGTCAACATCATCACCGGCGAGGTTCGTTCGGTCGGTGACTTCAAGACCCCCGTCACCGACGTCGCCGTTCCCCTCGCGCAGCGCTGAGCTCAGACAGCACGAGCGCCACTGAGAGTTACGCGTCACATCTCTGAGGTCGCCCATCGGGTCCGGAGCGTGTGCTCTTGGCCTGATGGGCGACCTTTCGTGCATCAGGGACCCGATCCTGGGTCATGCACTGTAGGAATCGGCGGTGGGTGTCGATAGCTTTCGGGAGGCGAGCGAAGGCTGACCCGGGCGCCTGATCCGGGCGCCTGACCCGAGGTGCGTCGGTCGAACGGGAGGAGTGGAGGAGGAATGTCCCAGATGCTTCCTTTCGTTCCGTCGGCTCGGGGTACGACCGGCCACGAGCGCTCCGGCTTCGCCTTCGGTGAACTGGACGACGTCGTCCGCAGCCTCCCGATGGGTGTCATCCGGTGGGAGCCCGTCCTCGATGACGAGGGCCACCTGGTCGACATGGTGATCCTTTACGGCAACCCGCAGGGCGCTGCATCGTTGGAGCGCCCCGGACAGGATGTCGTCGGGACTCGATGGCGCGTCGACTATCCAGAACTCGACCGTCCAGAGTTTTGGGCCGTCGTGACGGCGGCATGGGAAACCGGCCGCGAACAGAAGTTCGACTTCTATGGGCGAGCCCATTCCCCACCGCATTGGCGGACGCTATCCCTGAACCGGGTAGCGGATCACCTGATCGGTATCGACAGCGACGTCCACGAGGCGCGTGTCGCCCAACAGCAGGCTGCCGCTGCCGAAAACCTTCTGCGCACGGCGTTGGATGCCAGCCGTGACGGCTTCGCGATCTATCAGACTGAACGAGAAGCCGATAGTGCCATTATCGGTTTTCGGATGATTTTCATCAACGCCACCGGTTCGGTTGTCCTGGGCACCGAACGAAGTCAGGTCCACGGTCGTTTTCTCCACGAGTTCTACCCGAAAGCCGATGACATCGGCCTGCCGACGGCGCTCGCGGACGCGGCGAACGGTGATGTCGTGGCGTCGTACGGCGGCGATCTGGAAATCCATGGTGACCTCTTGTCTTTCGAGGGTGTCTGCGTCGCCCTGGGCGATGACATGGTCCTGTCCACCTGGCGAGACATCACCGACCGGCGGCGGGCCGAGCGAGATCTGCAGAGCCTCTTCGACGACGCCGCGGCCGTTCGTGCCACCCTCGAAACAGCGCTCAACGCCACCACCGACTCGTTCGCGATCTACGGGATAGAGCGTGACGAAACCGGGGGTCTGAAGACTCTACGTTTGGTGACGATCAACCTGGCAGGTGCATCACCTTTCGGAGCGATTCCCGACGACCTGGTCGGGATGACCTTGCCGGAGTTCTTTCCGGACGTCTACGTGAGTGGGCTGTGGGATGTCATCGTCGAGGCCATCAGCACCGATTCCGTCAAGAAGACCAGGGTGGACGACTACGCGTCTGACGGCACCTGGAAAGCGTCCTACGACAATACGGTCGCGCCTTCGGGTGACGATCGCCTGGTAATCACGTGGCGGGATGTCAGCGACATCGTGCGCGATGCGGCCAATCTGCAGAGCGCGCGGAACGAGGCGCAGCATCACGCGACCCATGACGTGTTGACGGGCCTGCCGAATCGGGCACTGTTCCATCAGAAGCTCGAAGAGGCGCTGGCGAATCAGCAGGACGATCACCGAACCGGCCTGGTGTTCATCGACCTCGACCACTTCAAGAACGTCAACGACACGTGGGGCCATGCCGCGGGGGACCGGCTCCTCCAGGTGGTGGCCCGGCGACTGTCGGGGCTGGTTCGGATCGGCGACACCGTCGCCCGCCTGGGTGGGGACGAGTTCGTTCTGGTTCTACAGAATCTGCCGCTCTCGTGGTCACCCGAGGAACTGTTCGCCAGGGTGTGTGCCAGCCTCGACGAGCCCGTCGGCCTCGAGGGAGCGGTGCGCGATTCGGACCTCGCCGCGGGGCCACAGGTCGCCAGCGTCTCGATCAGCGCGAGCCTCGGCCTGGTGGTCAGCCCGCCGTCGCCGCCCGACGCCGAGACGATGATTCGTGAGGCCGACCGGGCGATGTACGAGAGCAAGCACGCCGGACGAGGTCGCGGCACGGTGGCCGCAGACCGATCGCAAGGGCGACGTGAAGGCGACACGAACTGACGGAGCCACCCAGTACGGCGGAGAGCCGTATTGAGTCGACGGTGCGTTACTGGTCTCGGCGTCGTTGCCGTGCGCGATCAAGGCCCTGGCCTGCGGAGATCGCTGCGGACACCAGGACCACCAGCATGGCCGGAAAGGGATTCGAGCTCTTCGAGTAGCACTATCGAGATTCGCCGGACGAATGACAAAAGGCGCGCGCGACGTTTCGCTGTGCTGTCTGCGTAAGGCCTCGAGGGCCACGCAAGACACTGGCTGATCACGTGAGTCGGCGACGGTTGTCGCTCCGGGCGCCGACCAAGATCGCCTTCCTCACTCGATCGCCGGGCGACTCGGCCGAGATCGGGCACTTTCGCCCAGTTCGTCCACCTGGTTCTATTACTCACGATCGTTGCAAGTGCCGTAGTCATCACGAAACATCATCAGCGCACTCATACCTCGAAAGGGATCAATCATGGCCGCTAACCGCCGTTCCGTCCCCAGCACCCACCGAGCGCACCGCGTCGAGGCCGCCCTCGCCGACCTGATTCCCGTTCCCCGCACGTCCTCGCACGCCAGCTTGCCCGGGTCGATGTCACGTGTGGTCGATGCGATTGGAGCACGAGCGCTGTGGCGCGACGGGATCACGGGCCGTGGGGTGTCGGTTGCCGTGATTGACACCGGATTCGCCGCCGTACCCGCTCTAACCGGCGTCGGCAAGGTTCGGGCCATGGTCGACCTGACCCACGAGGGGGTCAACGTCGACACCCGGAATGTGGACACCTTCGGCCATGGCACTCATATGGCGGGAATCATCGCCGGACGCGACGCAGGTGCCGGTTCGGACGCGGTGTGTGGTGACCGCTTCTCTGGTGTCGCCCCGGAGGCGTCGCTGGTCTCGGTCAAGGTGGGCGGCGGGGACGGCATCGTCCGCCCGCAGGACGTCATCAGGGGTATCGAGTGGGTCGTTGCCCACCGTCGCGAACTGGGAATCCGTGTGCTGAGCCTCAGCT
The DNA here is from genome assembly GCA_031398915.1 of Micrococcales bacterium. Classification (GTDB taxonomy): domain Bacteria; phylum Actinomycetota; class Actinomycetes; order Actinomycetales; family JBBAYJ01; genus JANNOG01. The sequence goes on from JANNOG010000064.1 coordinate 16,471, forward strand.
ACTCCCACGACGCATTCGAGGGCGAGCGTCTGGACCCGGTCGTGGCCGCGGTCGAGCGGGCATGGGCAGCGGGCATCGTCGTCGTCGTTGCGGCCGGCAACCGTGGTGCCACAAGCCCTGGGCTGAGTGCGCCGGCCGTCAGCCCGATGGTTATCGCTGTCGGGGCCGCTGCGCCCGGCTCGTTGGGCCAGTGGACGGCAGAGGCGAGCACGTCCGCGGGTAGTGACCGGCGGATGCCCGACCTGAGCGCTCCCGGAAAAAGCATCGTCAGCCTCCGTAGCCCGGGCAGTTACGCCGATCGTGAACACCCCGAGGGCTACGTCGATCAGTTCCGGTTCAAGGGCACCGGATCGTCCCAGGCCGCGGCCGTCGTCGCGGGTGCCGTGGCGCTCGTCCTGGACGCCTGCCCGGATCTCGGTCCCGACGATGTCAAGGCACTCCTGGTCCGTAGCGCCCGACCCCTCGACACCCTCACCGCCGCTCAGACGGGCGCAGGCCTGCTCGATGTCCGGGCCGCAGTCGCCCGGGCGCGCACCTCGGTGGCGGCCGCCGACAAGGCAGGCACGTGGACGGGGTCGACGTGGACCGGCTCGACGTGGACGGGGTCGACGTGGACGGGGTCGACGTGGACGGGGTCGACGTGGACGGGGTCGACGTGGACGGGGTCGACGTGGACGGG
>JANNOG010000066.1:0-3874 GCA_031398915.1 Micrococcales bacterium
TAGCCGACCGTGACGCCCGTGAAATAGGTGATCACCATTGTCAAGGCGCCCACGAGTACGTTCCGCACGACCGCTACCCAACGACCGCTACCCAACGACCGCTACCACGACAAGATCGCCCAAACCATGGCCGAAGCCAGCGCCGACTGCCCGACACATCACTGATGTGTCGGGCAGTCGGGTATAGTGTTGGGCATGGCCCGCCCGTCGACACCCCCGCGCCGGGGAGAAGGCGACGAGTTGGGAGCCCTCACCATGCGGGAACTCGGCAAGCTCACCGCCGACCAGGTCGACCGCCTCAACCATCCCGTGCCGATCACGAACAACGGTCTCCCGGTGGCCTGGCTGGTGCCGCTGACCACGAGCGAACGGCGCCGCGCCAGCCTCATCACCAGCGGCAGGTTGCGGCCCGGCCGCCCAGCAGGGCTGGAGGGCTGGTCGCCGCTGCCCGCGATCGACGACGGGCCGACGCTGTCCGAGCTCCTCGTGGAGATGCGAGACCAGGAACGCACATGATCTACCTGGACTCCTGCGCGCTGATGAAGTTGATCATCGTGGAGAAGGAGACCCCGGCCCTCGAACGTCACCTGAACGGACGGCACACGGAGATCGTCACGTCCGAGCTGGCGCTCACCGAGGTCATCCGCGTCATCCGCCGGTCGTGCTACGACTCTCAACGTCGACCGCGCGTCGACCAAGAGATCCTCGCCCGACGCCTCGCCGCTGCGAGCGACCTGCTCGAACGGGTCGACCACATCATCATCGACACCGACACGCTGCTGCGCGCGGGCATGTTCGCCGACGACCCGCACCTCGGCTCACTCGACGTCATCCACCTCGTCTGCGCGCTGGAGATCGGACCGGAGCTGGTCTCGTTCATCACCTACGACAGAGCCTTGGCCCAGGCCGTCACGGCCAAGGGGATCCCGCTCGAACAACCTTCCTAGCACTCCAGCCGCCCTTAGGTGATCTTGACTGGTGAGGGGCCTCCACAGGGCCCGCCGATCATGAGGGTGAGCCGACAGCCAGGCGGGATCATGGGCAGGCGTCATCTGTTTCGCGGAGTTGTGCCGGCTACAACCCCACCACCAGGGTCGCGGTGTACCCGGACGCGACGTCGCCGGTCACGGTCGCGAGCTGGGTGTCGTGGCCGTCCCGGAACACGTTGTCGGACTCCAGCGAGGTGGACGCCAGGTTGCGCACGCTCGCGCTGTACCCGTCGGTGGCGTAGACCGTCTCGCACACGTCCTTCGGGAACGCGAGCTGCGTGGTCTTCACCGGGTCGCCCGCCTTGGTCGCCTCGGCCAGGTCGGGATAGATCTCGAAGTGGATGTGCGGCCACCGGCCGGAGTAGGCGGCCGGGAAGATGCTGGTGAACGTGACCTTGCCCGAGCCGTCGGCCTCCTGGACGCCGCGCAGATAGTTCTGGTCGGTGACGCCCTGGGAGTACATCGAGTAGTTGCCGTCGCGGTCGCAGTGCCACAGGTAGACCGCGGCACCCGCGTAGGCCGCGCAGTCCTTCTGGACGGTCAGGGTGATGGTCAACGGAACGCCCTGCGCGGTGCTGGACGCGCTGCCGAAGCTGGACCGGATGTCGCCGCGCACGATGCCGCTCTCGGTGAGGACGTTCGGCCCGTTGGAGCCGTCACCGGGGTACGGACCGGCCGTCTCCTCGGGGATCTCCGTGACGCAGGCGGTGGACGCCGCGGTGGAGGAAGCGGCGGCCGACGTGGTGGTGGCAGTGGTGGACGAGGCCGCCGCGGTCTGCTCGGTAGACCCGCTCGCGCAGCCGACGAGGGTGGCGAGGCCCGCACCGCCGAACAGGGCGAGGACGCGGCGGCGGTTCAGCGTCGCCAGGTCGAAGGCAAGGCCCCGGTCGTGATCTGGGGTGTGTCCGTGTCCGCTCATGACACCTACTCTCGTAGCTCGAACCAGCAGGTTCCTGTGAAGTCCCTGTAGGTTCCCTGTGCACGTCGCGAGGGCATCCCGGCGACCGGTCAGATTCTGGTGGCGAAGCCCCGAAAGCGCATCACGACCTGGTGGCGCGGCCCTGCGAGCGATCATCGGTGCGAGGCCACCACCCCCCGACAGTGTCACTCCACGTAAGCATCGCGACGGCCGTGTTCACCCTGGCCGTCGCGAGCCACCTCTTCGCACTGAGGGTCATCGAACATGTCGTCCAGGCAGCCGATGGCGTCACGGTCGTCGCCGTCCTCAGTGGAGGGACGTTGCACGGGGTGATCAGGGTCATAGTCACGATTCCGCTGGCAGCGGTCGCGCCACGGCTAACCGGAGCGGTTTTGTCCCCCGAATCGACCGCGCAAGACCGCCCATCTCACCAAACCAACCGCTCGCCGGAAAAGGGAGTAGACCGCAATGGAAGTGGGTAACCCGGCCCTGCATGCCGCCGATAGAGGCGTCACAGGGCTTGGAGGTGCACCGTGATCGACCAGTCGGCAAGATATCGGGTCACGCAGAGTTACGATCGGGCCTGGTTGGTGCCCGCTGTCTTGTTCACCCTCACGGGGCTGACCAACATCGCCATCGCGGTCACGTCGGCGACGGTGTGGCCCGCTGTGCTGGCCGCCATGCTGCTGGCCGCCGCCGCCGGGTGTGTGCGCGGCGCCATCCGCGCGCAGGGGCAGCCGAACGGTTCGGAGCCGGCAGACTCCGGGCCGTGAAGCAGATCCTCCTCATCGGCATCGGCGCGGGCGATCCCGACTACGTGACCGTCCAGGCGGTCAAGGCGCTCAACCGGGTCGACGTCTTCTTCGTCCTCGACAAGGGCGAGGTCAAGCAGGACCTGGTGGACGTGCGGCAGGAGATCCTGGACCGGCACGTCGACCGGGCTTACCGGGTCGTGGAGGCGCGCGACCCCGAGCGCGACCGGGCGACGCCCGCGTACGCCGAGGCCGTGCACGACTGGCGCCGCCGTCGCGCGGACGTGTGCGAGGAGCTGATCCGCACCGAACTGGCGGACGGGCAGACCGGCGCGTTCCTGGTGTGGGGCGACCCCGCCCTCTACGACAGCACGCTGGCCATCATCGAGGACATCCTGGCGCGCGGCGGCGTGGAGTTCGACCACGAGGTGATCCCCGGCATCACCAGCGTGCAGGCTCTGGTCGCGAAGCACCGGACGAGCCTCAACCGGGTCGGGCGGCCCGTGCAGATCACCACCGGGCGGCGGCTGGCCGAGGGCTTCCCCGAGGACGTGGACGACGTGGTCGTCATGCTCGACGCGCACAACTCGTTCACCGGCGTGGACGACGACGTGCACATCTATTGGGGCGCGTACGTGGGGACCCCGGACGAACTGCTCATCTCGGGCCCCGTCGGCGAGGTCGCGGAGCAGATCGTCGCCACCCGCGCCGAAGCGCGCGAACGCAAGGGCTGGATCATGGACACCTACCTCCTGCGCCGCGATCCCTGACCCCTATTCCCTGCGGGCGACCTGCTCAAACGTACGCCAGTGGGCCATTCGGCGTACGGTGAGATCCGTTCCAGCCACCGGGAGAAAGTCAACACAGGGTGGGATTTCCCACGAGCCCTGGACGGACTAGAGCCATAACGGCGAATTCACACTATCGTCACAAGACCGGGTCACCCCCGACGCAGTACCACGGCGCACCACGATCCGCCATCCGGCCGAGTGCCCGAGCACCACGCAGTGCCTCCCGCACAACGGTGTGCGGTCATCACCACCGGTAGCAAACCGACGTTTCGCCGTACCCGAACAGGCCGTGCCCACGACACCTCGCCGTGCTGGGCGCCGGCCACCGAGGTGTGCCCGAACGACGTGAGCCCCTGTCAGCCACTAGTCATGGGAGGGCCGCAGGCTGTGACCCACCACAAGCAGCAACCGAGCTCGAAATCC
>JANNOG010000080.1:0-5757 GCA_031398915.1 Micrococcales bacterium
GCTCCGCCCAGTGTCTGAGCCATATCCGGCTGGCGGAACGCACAGCCATCGCTCCAGCCGACAGCCACGCGACCATCAGCAAGCACACGAAGAGCGTCGCGCGCATCAGGTCTCCCCTGGTTCGGAGAGTCGCTCGAAGTACACGCGCTGAATACGACGACGCCGGACGCGCTCAACAACGAGCTTGAATCCATTGACGGTGCGTGACTCACCCGCGCACGGCACCCGACCGAAGGCGTCGTACACGAGCCCGCCCACAGTGGTGAGGTCCTCACGCTGGAAATCCTCGCCGAGCAGCTCGGACAGATCCGCGAGCGTCACGATGCCCGAGACCCAGAATCGCTGCCCCCCTTCCTGCTCGATGGCCGGCTCTTCTTCGTCGTACTCGTCGCGGATGTCGCCGACGATCACCTCGAGGATGTCTTCGATGGTGACGAGGCCCGCGATGCCGCCGTACTCGTCCATCACGAGAGCGATATGCGTGCGCTGCGCCTTGAAGTCTCGCAGCTGCTGATCGATGGCTTTGGTGGCCGGAATGAACGCGGCTGGCCGGACGAGCGTGGTCCAGTCCGCGGGCGCCTTGTTGGGGTCCGGGGTCGAGGTGGGATTCTGAATCGCGGGGTGCTGGACAGCCGCACCCCGCCCCGCCCGGGGCTTGGCTGGGGGCGCCTGCCCGGCCGGGGGCACCTACCCAACCAGGAACGACGGCACCGCAGTTCGGGCCGCAGGGCCTGACCGGCCCGTTCTACGCCCAGCCGGGTGTGTCGTACCCCGTTCCGCCACAGCGGCAGCGCAAGGCGGGCCGCGGTCGGATGGTGGCCGGAGTGGCAGCGGCGGTGCTCGCCGTCGGCGCGCTGTCCGGCGGCATCGGCGGCTACATCGGCTACCAGGCGGCCGTGGACTCGCAGCCGGTCACCAACGCGCTGAACGCGCCGAGGTCCGTCCAGCAGAGCAGCAACGCCCCCGCCGGGTCCATCGAGAGCGTCGCCGAGAAGGTGCTGCCCTCCGTGGTGAAGCTGCAACTCTCCGGCGGTGAGGGGTCCGGCATCGTGATCAGCTCGGACGGCTTCATCCTGACCAACAATCACGTGGTCGAGGGAGCCGCCGCGGGCGGTCAGATCCAGATCGTCTTCCAGGACGGCAAGACCACGACGGCCACCATCGTCGGCCGCGACCCGTCGTCCGACCTCGCGGTGGTGAAGGCGGCGAACGTGACCGCCCTGCCCACGGCGGAGCTGGGCAACTCGAGCGATCTGAAGGTCGGCCAGCAGGTGGTGGCCGTGGGGTCGCCGTTCGACCTGCAAGGCACCGTCACGTCCGGCATCGTCAGCTCGCTGAACCGGCCGGTCCGGGCGGGTGGCGAGCAGGGCACGCAGGCTTCGGTGCTGGACGCGATCCAGACCGACGCGGCGATCAACCCCGGCAACTCCGGCGGTCCGCTGGTGAACATGCAGGGCCAGATCGTCGGCATCAACTCCGCCATCTACAGCCCGAACTCCACGTCGCAGTCGCAGGGCGGTTCGGTCGGCATCGGCTTCGCCATCCCGATCGACCAGGCCCGGCGCACGGCCAAGGAGATCACCGACAGCGGCAAAGCCACCCAGACCGTGCTCGGCGTGTCGGTCAAGGACGGAGACAAGGGTGGTGCGGTGGTCAACGAGGTCACCGCGGGCGGCGCGGCCGAGAAAGCGGGCCTCAAGGCCGGTGACGTGATCACCAAGTTCGACGGCCGCAACATCGACACCTCCGACGCCCTGGTCGCGGCAGTCCGCTCCAAAGCCCCCAACGACAAGGTGAACCTGACCGTCGGAGAGGACAAGTCGGTCGAGGTCACCCTCGGCAGCCAGGTCGTCGAACCGAAGTAGTCCCCAGACCCCCGGTGCGATTGCCCCTCGCACCGGGTACGGGTTCCCGGCGCGGGAGCAGAAAACGCAGGGAGAGCGCAGCTTCCCGGCGACAGGAACCCGGAACACCCCGGCCACGTCCGACAGGCCCCCCCACCTGTCACGGCGTGGCCGGGGTGTTTCCGTCCGAGCAGACCCCGGTGGTCAATTCGGGAGTGCCGGCAGCCTGCGGCACTCCCGCTCCTACCGAGGTTGCCCCATCGCTTCGCTTCGCCGAGCCAAGATCTTGCCGACCCCTCGCCCACCCCAACGCAGCGAACGCCACTTTCACTGCACCCAACGCAGCGAACGCCACTTTCGCTGCATCCCGGCACGGGGATTCTGGCGGTCGAGGCGGGAACTGGGGGCGTGTGGCGTTGTCGACCGGGACGGGGTTGGCGGTCGCAGCCGCTGGCCTGGGCTGCGTTCTGACAGGTCAAGGGCCTGCCGATGCCTTGGTCGAATTGACCACCAGGGTCCGAGCAGTCCCGCGATCACCAGCCCGGCCAGGTAGGGCCGGTCGTGCAGGCCCGGTGTGACGGGACCGGAGAACGGCCGCCACGGCGCTCCAGCCCTCGACGCACGCGATCGGCAGTTCCGCGGTGGTCTGCGGCATGGCCTTCAGGTCGTTCATGCTCAACTCCAGACCGCCGACCGTGAGCCGCCACGTCGAATCACAGTGGACACCTCGGCGGCAGCGGCGAGGCGGTTGGCCGCATGTCGGCATCGATACGCCGCTCGCTCTCCTGGTCGCGCTGCTCGCGCTCGCCGGGTTCTGGTGGCTCGACGGCTACCACCTCGTGGTCGAGCGGTACTACCAGGGCATCGCGTCCGAGCGCGTCTACTGCTGGGTGTGGGCGAACCTTGCCGCCGCCCTGCTCACCGCAGGGCTCGCGCCGATCGCCGGACTCGCTTCCGCGCGGCGTTCCCCGGCACTCTGGCTCGTGGGCGGCACCCTCATCGCGATCGTGTTCGCCGACCTGTCGGGCCTCAGCACGGCGGAAGTGGGGTGGATATGGCTACCGTTCACCGTGTGGCTGACGGCCGCGACCGCGTTCCTGCCCGCTCGCACCCGGAAACCGTGGCTCGCGGTCCAGGAGGGCACGGCGCTGCTGGTCAACCACTTACTGCTGACGAACTGGTGAAGCGATGACGAACGAAGGCACGGCTGTTGGACGCGTGCTCGTCGTGGACGACGACATGACCGTCCGAGACGTGGTGCGCCGCTACCTGGAGCTGAACGGCCACCAGGTCCAGCTCGCGGGCGACGGCGAGACGGCGCTCAGACTGTTCGCCGAGAACCCGCCCGACCTGGTCGTGCTCGACCTCATGCTGCCCGGCATCGATGGCCTGGTGGTGTGCAGGCGGCTGCGGCAGCGCAGCGCCGTCCCCGTCGTCATGCTGACGGCGTTGGGCGAGGAGGAGGACCGGATCGCCGGACTCCAACTCGGCGCCGACGACTACGTGACGAAGCCGTTCAGCCCCCGGGAACTGGCCCTGCGCGTCACGTCCGTGCTCCGCCGGTCCCGCGCCGTCCAGGCTCCTCCGCCCGTCCGGTCGCTGGTCGACGGCAGCCTCAGCGTTGACCTCGGAGCCCGCACGGTCCGCCTCGACGGCGCCGAGTTGTCGTTGACCACCAGGGAGTTCGACCTCCTGACGTTCCTAATGTCCAACCCCGGCAGGGCGTTCAACCGCGCCGAGCTCCTGGAACGCGTGTGGGGCTGGGAGTTCGGCGACCAGTCCACTGTAACCGTCCACGTGCGACGGTTGCGCGAGAAGATCGAGAAGGATTCGGCGCGCCCGACCCGCATCGCCACGGTGTGGGGCGTCGGCTACCGCTACGACCCCACCTCGGGAGTTGGTCGCTGATGCTCGTCGAGATCTCCCACATCGCCCCGTTCGCGGTCCTGTTCTCCCTGCCGTTGGCGCTGTTCGGCACGTGGCTGCTGCTCCGCAAGCTCGTCCACGGCTCGCTGGCCACCGCGCTGTCCGTGCTGGCGATCGTGCCGGTCCTCGCCACCATCGGCGGTGTCCTCGCGGTCAGCCAGTTCATGTTCACGCCGATCATCACCACGATCCTGCTGATCTGCATGCTGGTCGCGGTCGTGACGGTCCCGATCGCGATCATGCTGGGCCGCAGCGTCGCCCGCCGCAGCGTCTGGGAACATGAGGCCAGAGCCCGTGAACGCGCCGCCGAAGCGTCCCGCCGCGAACTGGTCGCCTGGATCAGCCACGACCTCCGCACCCCACTCGCGGGCATCCGCGCCATGGCCGAGGCCCTGGCTGACGGCGTCGTCCACCAGGAGCGCGAGGTGTCGGACTACGCGGGCCGCATCAGCACCGAGGCCGACAAGCTCTCCGCGATGGTCGACGACCTGTTCGAGCTGTCCCGCATCACCGCGGGCGCCCTGTGCCTGACCCTGTCCGACGTCCCGCTGGCCGACATCGTCAGCGAGGTCGTCGCCGCCGAAGGCCCGGTCGCCCAACGCAAGGGCGTTCACCTCACGGCCAGCGCCGCCACCTGGCCGGTGGTCCTCGGCAGCGACCCCGAACTCGCCAGGGTCGTCCGCAACCTGCTCTCCAACGCCATCCGCCACACCCCGCCGGACGGCACCGTCGCCATCCACGTCGACATCGACGGCCAGGAAGCCAGACTCCAGGTGGACGACGCGTGCGGCGGCATCCCCGAACCGGACCTGCCGCGCGTGTTCGAGGTCGCCTTCCGCGGCACCCCGAGCCGTCAACCGGTAGGCGGCGGCCTCGGTCTGGCCATCGCCCGCGGCCTGGTGGAGGCCCACAAAGGCACCATCGACGCCCAGAACCACGGTCCTGGCTGCCGCTTCGAGGTCCGACTTCCCCTCGCCGCCGCGATGGCCGGATGACTTGTCCACAGGCGGATCACCTGTCCACAGGCAAGATCCACATCACCCGGTTCGTCACCCACCCCCGGTAGACTGGCCTCGGGGCCGCCCCCCGGAGAGGGTGGGGGATGCCGTCAGTGTCGCGCTGGCATTTGTCCTGGTCAGGGCGTTTTGTTGGCGCAGTGGATCGGTGGCGAATGCCTTCACGCCGGTGGCGAAGTCGGTGATCGCGCGGAAGCCGAGGCGTCGGGTGGCTTCGGTCGGGTCTGCCACGACGTGGCGGATGTCGGTCGCGAGGTCGCCGACGGTGTGAGGTTCGCCGGAGCAGATGTTCAGCGGGGTGAGGGTGCTCGGACGGTGAGGGCTTCGCAGTTCTCCAGCGATGACCGGAAGAGCGACGTGACGCCCGAGTACGGGGTGTCGCGGGGCATTCTCGGACCGTAGACGTTGTGGTAGCGCAGGGCCCACACTGAGCCGCCGGTTTGCCGGGCCCAGGCGGCGGCGTAGTGCTCCTGCGTCAACTTGCTCGCGGCGTAGGGAGCTGCGCGGGTCCAGGGGGAGCGTCCTCGGGGACTATCAGCGGCTCCAGCGCGGAACCGCAGTGCGGGCATGGTGGCTCGTAGTCGCTCACGTCGTCGCCGACGACCTCATGGCGTTCGGTCCAGGCAGGCCGCGGGCCCACTGTGGGCTTGCGGCAGGAGGGCGTCGAGCAGCACCGGCTCGGCACCTCCTGCAGCCAGCGCGTCGGCGATGTGGGACCCGATGAAACCGGCTCCGCCGGTGAGGAGAACTCGCACGTGATCGACGCTAGAACGGTCGGGCCCGCGACACTCGCCGCCGCAGCGACACGTCACGGAACCGTCAGATCCGACCATTGGCTACGGTTGTCCGCATGGAACGCAGCGCGCAGCGCCTCGGCCGCGCCCTCGTCGTGATCGTGGACGACCGGGTGGCGCACGGTGAGCACGACAACAGCACGGGACCACTGGTCACCGAACTGCTCGAAGAGGCAG
>JANNOG010000113.1:0-21783 GCA_031398915.1 Micrococcales bacterium
CCAAGGCGCTCGACCGCAAGGTGTACCTGCCCTCGGGCGGTTCGCTGGTCATCGACCGTACCGAGGCGATGACCGTGGTCGACGTCAACACCGGCAAGTACACCGGGTCCGGCGGCGACCTCGAGGAGACCGTCACCCGCAACAACCTCGAAGCCGCCGAGGAGATCGTCCGACAGCTCCGGCTTCGTGACGTCGGCGGGATCATCGTCATCGACTTCATCGACATGGTGTTGGAGAGCAACCGGCAACTCGTGTTGCGCCGACTCGTCGAGTGCCTGGGCCGCGACCGGACCAAGCACCAGGTGGCCGAGGTGACGTCGCTCGGGTTGGTCCAGATGACCCGCAAGCGCGTCGGCCAGGGGCTGCTGGAGGCGTTCAGCACCACCTGCGAGTCGTGCCACGGCCGGGGTGTGGTCCTCCACGATCACCCGGTCGAGGCGTCCCGAGACGAGGACAGCCGAGACTCGCGCCCGCAGGACGACCACGCTCGCTACCGACGCGGCAAGCGAGTCGATCAACCCGCCTGACACCCGGTTTGACCTGGACCGCTCCTGCTTCGTACTCTTCACGACTGGCCGCCGAACGGAAGCCTGTCGTGCCCCCCCGGGTGCTGACGGTGCCCACCCCGCCGGACGAGCACCACAATCGAGAGGACCGTGACAGCCGTGTATGCCATCGTGCGCGCCGGAGGGCGCCAGGAGAAGGTCAGCGTGGGCGACGTCGTCATCGTCGACCGCCTGGCTGGTCAGCCCGGCGGAACCATCAATCTCCAGCCGGTGCTGCTAGTGGATGGCGAGACGGTGACGTCCGGGGCCGACGACCTGGCCAAGGTCAGCGTGACCGCGGAGATCGTCGACGACCTACGCGGCCCCAAGATCAAGATCTTCAAGTTCAAGAACAAGACCGGATACCGCAAGCGGCAGGGCCACCGCCAGGACCTGACCCGCATCAAGATCACCTCGATCGGGGAGTGAGACTCGCTCATGGCACACAAGAAGGGCGCCAGCTCGACCCGTAACGGTCGTGACTCGAATGCGCAGCGGCTCGGCGTCAAGCGATTCGGTGGACAGGTCGTAGGGGCCGGCGAGATCATCGTCCGGCAGCGCGGCACCCACTTCCATCCCGGCGACAACGTGGGCCGCGGTGGCGACGACACTCTGTTCGCCCTCGTCCCCGGTGCCGTCGAGTTCGCCACCCGCCGCGGTCGCCGCGTCATCAACATCGTGGCCACGGTCGAGGCCGAGGTCGCTACCGCAACTGCCTGAGAATCGGAGGAGGTCGGCGTGACCCAGTTCGTCGACCGAGTCGTCCTTCACGTCGCTGCCGGCGACGGCGGTAACGGTGCCGCCTCGGTCCACCGGGAGAAGTTCAAGCCCCTCGGTGGCCCTGACGGTGGCAATGGCGGTCGCGGTGGGGACGTCGTCCTCGTCGTCGACCCGCAGGTGACCACCCTGCTGGACTTCCACCACAGCCCGCACCGTCGCGGTGGGGCAGGGGCGATGGGCAGGGGCGGCAACCGAAACGGTGCCGACGGCGCCGATCTGGTGATGTCGGTCCCCGACGGCACGGTCGTGCTCAGCGAGGCCGGAGAGGTTCTGGCGGATCTGGTCGGGCTCGGCACCACGTTCGTGGTCGCGGCCGGCGGACGCGGTGGCCTGGGCAACGCCGCCCTGGCGTCCTCGCGGCGTAAAGCGCCTGGTTTCGCCCTGCTGGGTGAACCGGGCTGGACCGGTGACGTCGTCCTCGAGCTCAAGACCGTCGCTGATGTCGCCCTGGTCGGATTCCCCAGCGCGGGCAAGTCCAGCCTGGTCGCGGCCATGTCTGCAGCCAGGCCCGCCATCGCCGACTACCCCTTCACCACCCTCACCCCCAATCTCGGCGTCGTCCAGGCCGACGATCAGCGATTCGTCGTCGCCGACGTCCCCGGCCTGATCGAGGGCGCCAGCGAGGGTCGCGGCCTGGGGTTGCAGTTCCTGCGCCACGTCGAACGCTGCTCGGTGCTGGTGCACGTGTTGGACTGCGGCACCCTCGAACCTGGTCGTGATCCCGTCAGCGACCTCGACGTCATCCTCACCGAGCTACGCCGTTACGCCCCGACGGCCGGTGTGACCGGAGGAGTGGACCTGACCGAGCGGCCCGCCATCATCGCCCTCAACAAGGTCGACATGCCCGACGCTCGCGACCTCGCAGACCTGGTGACGCCGGTGCTCGTCGAGCGTGGATACGAGGTGTACCCGGTCTCGGCCGCGACCCGTGAGGGCATGCGCGAGTTGACCTATGCGATGTCTCGGGTCATCACCCGGGCGCGCAACGTCCCTGCTCCTGCCGGAGCGGTTCGTATCGTGCTGCGTCCCACCGCACGTGACGCGACAGGTTTCGAGATCGTTCGTGAGCCGGTGCACGGTGGTGCCGAGGCGGCTGTTCGGTGGCGCATCGTGGGCGAGCGCCCGCAGCGCTGGATCCGGCAGACCGATTTCGGCAACGACGAGGCGGTCGGCTATCTGGGGGACCGACTTGCCCGCCTCGGTGTCGAAGAGGCCCTGGTACGGGCCGGTGCGCATCCCGAGGACGAGGTCGTCGTCGGGACCGGGGACAGCGCCGTCGTCTTCGACTGGGATCCCTCGCTGGCGACCGGATCGGGGGCCGGCATGGTGGCGGGCCGTCGTGGCGAAGACACGCGTATCTCGATGGTGGACCGGGCCAGCCGCGGCGAGCGCCGAGTCGAGGCCGACGATCGCCGCGAGGCCAAGCGATTGGCCCGAGACGAACTGCAAGCGGAGGCCGACGCCGGGCAGTGGACCGACCCCCGCTCGTCATGACCGAGAGGCCGGACCCTGATCGTCGGCTCACGTTCGACCCGCGTGAGGTGCTGACCGGTCCCGGGACCATCGTCGTGAAGGTCGGATCGAGCACGTTGACCGCTGATCGCGCGGGGGAGTACATCGACGCGCTGGTGGACGTCCTCATCCGGCGAGCCGCGCTGGGGCCGGGCCGGTTCACCGTCGTCGTGACGTCGGGTGCCGTGGCTGCAGGCCTGTCACCGCTGGGTATGGCCCGTCGCCCGGGTGACGTCTCCGGACTCCAGGCGGCAGCGAGCGTCGGCCAGCCGCGGATCCTCGCCCGCTGGGCCCAGGCCTACGAGCGGCACCAGGTCGTCGTGGGTCAGGTCCTCTTCGACCTGGACGATCTGGTCCGGCGTGATCACTACGTCAATGCCCAGTCCACACTGCGCCGGCTCATCGCCCTGGGTGCCGTACCCGTCGTCAACGAGAACGACGCGGTCGCAACCGACGAATTGCGCTATGGCGACAACGACCGGCTGGGCGCCGTGGTGGCCCACCTGGTCTCCGCGCGGGCTCTGGTGCTGCTCACCGACGTCGACGCGCTCTATGACCGGCCTCCGTCGCGGGCCGGCGCCCGGCGCATCCCGTGGGTCGCCGACCCATGGGCGGTGGCCGCCGACCTGGGTAGCGCCGGATCCGCCGTGGGTACGGGCGGCATGCGGACGAAGGTGCTGGCTGCCAGGTTGGCCGCCGCTGCGGGCGTGCCGACATTCGTCACCGCTACGTCCGCCGCGGCTGCCGCATTCGACGGTGCCGACGTGGGGTCGTGGTTCGCTGCACTGCCGGCCTCGGCGCCGGCCCGGCTGCTGTGGCTGGCCCACGTGGCCGCCCCGCGGGGCAGGCTGGTCCTCGACGACGGCGCCGTACAGGCGGTCGAGGCGCGGCGTGGTTCGTTGCTGCCGACCGGCATCACCGCGATCGAGGGGACCTTCGCCGCCGGGGACGTCGTCGACGTGAGCGCAGCAGACGGACGGGTCGTCGCCCGGGGCATCGTCGCCTACGCCGCGTCCGCGCTGCCCGCCCTGCTCGGGCGTTCGACCGGGGACCTGCGCCGCGAGCTGGGGCCGAGCTACGCCCGAGTGGTGATCCATCGCGACGACCTGGTCGTCAACCCGGGGATCAGGCCCGGCGCGCCCGCGGCCGTATCCTCACAGGCATGACCACCACGGCGCTGCGCCCAACCGTCGACGCCGACGTCGTCGAGGGCACGGACCCGGATGTCAGTGCTGACGTCCACTCGACCTGCCGTGCTGCCGGTGTCGCGGCCCTGTCGCTGGCGGCGGCGACCAGGACCACCAAGGACGCGGCTCTCGAAGCGATCGCCGTCGCACTGACCGAGCAGACCGACCGGATCATCGCGGCCAATCAGCTGGATCTGGACCGCGGACGCGAGGCTGGTATCGGCGACGGCCTGCAGGACCGACTGCGGCTGGACGCGACACGTATCGGGCGCATCGCGCGCGCTGTCCGCAAGGTCATCGCGCTGCCGGACCCCGTGGGCGAGGTCGTCCGGGGGTCGACCCTGCCGAACGGGATGCAGGTCCGCCAGGTCCGCCGGCCGCTGGGCGTGGTCGGGATGGTGTACGAGGCGCGTCCCAACGTGACGGTGGATGCGGCCGTGCTGGCCCTCAAATCAGGCAATGCCGTCGTGCTGCGTGGCGGGTCGGCCGCCGCGTCCACCAACGCGGTCCTGGTGGACGTCATCCGGGCCGCGGTCGCCTCGGTAGGGCTGCCAGCCGATTGCGTCCTCACCATCGACCAGCACGGTCGGGCCGGGGTTCGGGCGCTGCTGCGGGCCCGTGGCCTGGTCGACCTGGTCATCCCACGGGGCGGCGCCGACCTGATCGCCACGGTCGTCCAGACCGCGACGGTACCCACGATCGAGACCGGCGCAGGGGTGTGTCACGTCTACGTCGACGCGGCCGCCGACCTGGATGCCGCCGAGGCGATCGTCCTGGACGCCAAGGTGAGCCGGCCCAGTGTGTGCAACTCCGCCGAGACCCTTCTGGTCCATCGGGCGGTGGCTTCACAGTTCCTGCCGCGCGTGCTGCGGAGCCTGGCGGACGCCGGCGTCGTCGTCCACGGCGACGACCAGGTGTTGGCCGCCCCCGGTGGCGGCACAGCGGTCGCCGCCACCGAGCTGGACTGGGCGACCGAGTACCACGCGCTGGAGTTGTCGGTGCGAGTCGTCGACAGTCTGGACGACGCCCTCGATCACATTCGTCGGTACTCGACCAAGCACAGCGAGAGCATCGTGACGCTGGACACTCGCGCCGCCGCGGCCTTCGTTGCCGGTATCGACGCGGCAGCGGTGCTGGTCAACGCGTCCACACGCTTCATCGACGGCGAAGAACTGGGGCTGGGCGCCGAAATCGGTATCTCCACCCAAAAGCTCCATGCACGTGGCCCGATGGGTCTGGCCGAGCTGACCACGACTACCTGGATCGTCACCGGCGACGGTCACGTCAGAGGTTGACTCGAAGCGGCTGACGCCTGATCGTCGGAGGTCTCGCGGCGCAATGCCACCTCGACGTAATCGGCGCCCGCCCGGCCCGCGGCAATCGCCAGGCGGGCCTGCAGGTACGCCGCCTCCGTCGCGGGCAGCGCGGACGACGATTCGTACAGGGCCAGGGCCAGGTCCTTGAGGAGCAACTCGACGCTCAGCTGGGTGCCGCCCGAGTCCCGCGACAGCAGCATGTCCTCCTTGGCGTTCACCAGCGCCCCGAATGGTCCGCCCCCCAACGCCGCAATCAACCGGGTCCGGTTCACGCCGAGGTCCTGACCCAGCCGCAGTGCCTCACCGAGACCCTCTGCCGCGATTCCGACCCCCGTATTCACCGCGATTGCGCCGGCGTTGGCGGTGCCCACCTCGCCCATGTAGACGACTCGCCCCGGTGCACTCCACGACTCGACAACCCGCAACACCCGTTCGACGTCCTCGGCGTCACCACCGGTCAGAGTGGTCAGGGTGCCGTCGGTGGCCGAGCGCAGGGACCCGAGAACCGGGGCCTCGACGAACCGTCGGCCACGCCGGTCCAGCTCGGCGGCGATGGCGCGGGCGGCCCGCGGGCCGGTGGTGGAAACGTCCACCACGGTGGCCTCGTCGCGCAGTTGCTCGACGACCGGCTCGTCGCTGTCGAACAGGACCTGACGAACTGCCTCGCCGTCGCTCATCACGAGGAGGACGACGTCGGCGTGGCGTGCGGCCCGCGCCGCTGACGATTCGACCACCGCCCCCGAGGCCGCGAGTCGATCGGTGCGCCCGGGCGAGCGGTTCCAGACGGTGGTGTCGAATCCGTGGCGCAGCAGGATCGCGGCCAGGCGGCTGCCCATCCGCCCCATGCCCAGGACCGCCACCGTGGGTAGTCCGGCGTCACCTGGGGTGCGGAAATCCATGGCCACGGGGGCATAGTGCCAGCGTCACGGACCCGCCATGACAGACTGTCGCCGAGTCGACGAGTGGAGGAGTCATGTTCGACGTCGTTGCGTCGTCCGCCCTGGTGTTGAGTGCCGCAGTCGAGGGTGAGCTGGTCGAGAGGGAGTTGCCCATCCCGGCCATCGGGTTCGGCCTGATCGCCATCGTCGGCTTCCTCATCCTGCTGGGCATCACGTATTCCTTCCGCACGGTGGCCCACCGCCGGTGACGGCCGGGGAGCGTGTGCGGCGCCTTGGCGTCATGGGCGGGACCTTCGATCCGATTCATCACGGACATCTGGTAGCCGCCAGCGAGGTCGCACACCGTTTCGACCTGGACGAGGTCGTCTTCGTTCCCACCGGTGTGCCGTGGCAGAAGGACCAGTCGTCGGTGACCGCCGCCGAGCATCGATACCTGATGACGGTCATCGCGACCGCCTCCAACCCGCGGTTCTCCGTCAGTCGGGTGGACATCGCTCGCCCGGGTCCGACGTATACGGCGGATACGTTGCGCGACCTCGCACGCCTCAATCCCGAGGCCGAGCTGTACTTCATCACCGGAGCGGACGCGCTCGAAGCAATCGCCTCGTGGAAGGACATCGACGTGCTGCGAACCTTGGCCCACTTCGTCGGGGTCAGCCGCCCGGGACATCGCCTCTCCACCGGTGCGTTCCCCGGTGACCACGTCAGCCTGCTGGAGGTTCCCGCCCTGGCGATCTCGTCGACTGATTGCCGGGACCGAGTACGCCGCGACGCCCCCGTCTGGTACCTCGTGCCCGACGGAGTCGTCCAGTACATCGGCAAGCACCAGCTGTACCGGGCCGAGCAGCCCGGGCGCCCTCCGTCTCACGCCGTGGCTGCCCTGGTCGGAGGCACGGTATGAGCGGGGAACGACCCGTGGTCCCATACGGGGTCACCGCCACTGGCGTGCAACGGGCGTTGGGCGAGCGCCGCAAACGCCGAATGGCCGAACGGGGCGGCCAGGTCGACCTCGATGCCACCATGTCGAGCTGGCCGACACCGGATCCGCCCACCCGGCCCCGGCCCGTGGTGCGGCCACGACCGCCCGTCCCCGGCGCCGCGCAACGACCGGTGCAGGCCACGCCCGCGGCGATCGCCCTCGGTGAGTTGGTCGAGCACGCCCCCCGCTCGATCACGCGACCCGAAGCCGACGATTCGTCGCGTCGGACCAGGCGCCGAGGTCCGGCTCCGACAGAGACCGTTTCGCGCTCCGGGGCGGACCCGTTCGCACCGGCACCGGCGACCGTCACCCCGTCGTTCGCCCCGCCTCCTCCCGTCCCTGCGGTTGCGCCACGCGACGATGCGGCGACCCGACCGGCCTTCGCCACACCTGCAGAGCCCGCAGCCCCGCCACGACGCGCAGAGGCGACCGGTCCGTTCGCGATCGTCCCGCCGCCGCAGCGCCCCGGCGCACGGGCAGCGACCCGAGTGGCGCAACCGCTGGCCGCGCCGTCGGCGCGCGCGGCCGCACGGGTCGCGTCACCCGTCGCCGATCCCGCGGGTGCCGGGTCGCCGGCTGTTGCGACGCCCATCGGTGGGTCGTCGCCGGTATCGCGTCCTGGCCCTGCCTTGGCAGGTGCGGCACCCCGCGTCGCGCGCGCCCCGGCGACGTCGGTCGACCCGCTATCGCCGTTCGGCGGGGGCCCGCGGATCGCACCCACGCCGGTGCCGGGCACGTCTCGATCCGCAGCGCCGGCGATGTGGGCTCGATCCGCCATGGACGAGCCACCCGTCAAGCGTCAGTGGTGGCGATCGGTGCCGGCGCTTGCGGTGACGGCAGCGATCCTGGTGGCCGTCCTGGTGGGGGTCGCAGTGCTGTTCACCCGCCAGTCGACTGAGCCCGCCGCCGCACTGCAGCCGCCCAGTGACGCTCCCCGGCAGGAAACCGTCCTGGTCGCCGTCCTGGCAGAAGACGGCTCGATCGCGGACGCGACGCTTCTGGCACTCGACTCCGAGTCTCTCGTGTCGTTGGCTGTTCCTGGCGCCCTGCTCACCACGGTCTCGGACTCGGGGGCCGTGCCGCTGTCCCAAACCGTCAAGATCGACCCCGATGCGCCAGTGAGGGGCGTCGAGGACACCTTGGGCGTACGGGTCGACGGCACGTGGGTCATGGACCGGACGATTCTGGCCGACCTCGTCGGTCCCGGCGGGGGTGTGGTCGTGGACGTGGCCACGCAGGTCATCGACGGTGACGTGACGATTCCCGCAGGACCCGAACAGCGCCTCACCGGAACTCAGGCTGTCAGTTACGCCCTCGCCGACATCGAGGGTGAGTCGGCCGAGGCTGCTCTGGCCCGGTTCAATCAGGTCATCCTCGGGCTGCTCGCCGGTATGCCGACCGACCCCGACGAGGTGACGCAGGTGATCAGCGCGACCGAGCGCAATGCCGCAACCACCATCACGTCCGAGGACCTCACCACGCTGATCGCCGGTGCCGCCGAGCGAATCGCAGCCGGACGGGCCGACCCGATCACCGTGCCGACGGCCGTCGCCGAGCCAGGTGACTCGACCGTGAACGTCGACGCTGCTGCGATGGAAGCGGTCGCCACTCGTGCTCTGGCCGGCGCGGAGCTGCCGGTGGCCGTGGTCGGCCCGCTGCGGGTGTCGGTCCAGGATGGGGTCGGCGTTTCGGGCCTGGCTACCGCGGCCCGTGAACGTCTGGTGGCCGGGGGATTCCGCTACGTGGGCGGCGGCGTGGCCCAGGACGTGTCCGTCGCGCAATCGGTCATCCTCGTCCCGTCGGACACCCCGGAGAACCGGACCAGGGGAGAGGCCGTGGCCCGGGCGTTGGGCCTACCGGAGAACTCGTTGGCGGTGCCGCCACCGGATCAGGCCACCGCGGATGTGGACATCATCGTCGTCGTCGGGCAGGACTTTGCCGACCTTGTGGAATCGGGATCACCATGACAGCAACCGAACACGCCGTAGCGCTCGCCGTCAGTGCGGCGGAGGCGGCCGCGGACAAGCTCGCCATCGACGTCGTCGCCATCGACGTCAGTGACCGCCTGGCCATCACCGACGTGTTCCTGGTGGCGTCCGCATCCAACGACCGCCAGGTGAAGGCGATCGTCGAAGCGATCGAGGACCGGTTGCGAGCCACTGGAGAGAAGCCGCTACGTCGTGAGGGTGAGCGCGACGGTCGGTGGGTGCTGCTGGACTACGCCGACGTGGTCGTCCACGTCCAACACGTCGAGGAGCGCACGTACTACGGCCTCGAACGACTGTGGAAGGACTGCCCGGTCATCGAGTTGCCCGAGCATGCCCGCGGTCGCCCGGCCGGGGCCGTGGATCCCTCGGACGGTGAAGAGCTGGTCGGCGGAATGCCGCCATTTCGACCGTACGCCTAGGCTGTATTCGTGATGGCCGGGGGAGTGCTGGTCGTCCGTCATGCCCAGTCGACATGGAATGCCGAGGGGCGATTCCAAGGTCAGTCCGACCCCCCACTCAGTGATCTTGGTCGCGCCCAGGCGGCAACGGCGGCAGCTCGCCTCGCTCCACGCGTGGCGGGCACCGCCGTGATGCTCGTGGCCAGCGATCTGCAGCGCGCTGCCACGACGGCCACAGCCCTGGGGCGGGCCTTGGGCGAATCGGTGCACACCGACTCGGCGCTACGCGAGATCGACGGTGGGGCGTGGCAGGGACTGCTCATCCCGACGATCGAGGAGGAGTGGCCGGACGAGTATCGGCGTTGGCGCAACGGCGAAGACATCGCCTGGGGTGGTGGCGAGCGGCCGTCCCAGGCTGGTGCGCGGGTGGCCCACACCCTGCGTCGCTGGGCAGCGCACGCCAGTGCGGCGGGGCGGTCTCTGATCGCGGTCGGACATGGTGCCAGCCTGCGGGCGGCGATGGTCGATCTGCTCGCCTGGCCGGACGCTTACGCCTCGTTGGCCCCGCTCGACAACACGGCCCTCATCAGCCTGTCCTCACTGGCCGGCGACGCTGGTCCCACCCGATTGGTGCAGTGGAACGTGCCGTTGGGCGAGTGACGCACCACAGGTCGGCGTGGCCTACACTCGGGGGTCCCGGGGCTGTGGCGCAGCTGGTAGCGCACCTCCATGGCATGGAGGGGGTCAGGAGTTCGAATCTCCCCAGCTCCACATCGGGTCGGAGGCCATCTCATGTCAGGGTGGCCACTGATCCAACCCGGTCCCAGTCAGCAACGGTGGTTGTTGTGAGTCAGACAGGCACGGCTGCTCCATGGACCCGCCTCCGGGTCAACGGCAGTACGTCGCTCATGACCATAAGTGGGCCCTCCGTTTTCGTTGTCGCGGCTGCGCAAGGGGGATAGTCGGCCGAAGCGCATCCGGCCACCCGCATGGCCGCTGCGGTGGCGCGCGCCATGGCCCGGGTTCCCCCCGTCTCCCTAGCGTGCTTCTTTATGACGGTATCCGATCCAACCCCCACCCAGCGGTCGCTGCCGCATATGGGACCCACCCAACAGTTTGAGCGCTCTTTGGCGCCGGACATCGCCCGGGGGGTTGTCCTCCTGGGTATTGCACTGGCCAATGTGGGCATCTATCTGTACGGCGGAGATTTCGGTCCGGGGCACCGCCCGGTGGACGGGAGCCCGATCGACCGCATTCTCGATTTCGTCGTCAGCCTGATGGTCAATGATCGCTCGCGCCCCATGTTCGCCATCCTCTTCGGTTTCGGGCTTGCCACCATGGCGCGCCGGATGACCGACCGCGGGTTCGAGTCGGGGCAACGCAGCAGGGTGCTCGTGCGGCGCAATCTGGCGCTGATCGCCTTTGGCGCGGTCCATGCGGCTCTGCTGTTCGAGGGCGACATCCTCGGCGTCTATGGGGCGACCGGGTTGATCGCGATGGCCTTCTTGTATCGCCGTCCTCGCGTTCTCATCGGCTGGGGTATCGCCACCACGATCGTCTTCGGGGTCTTGATCGCGACTGTCGAGGCGTTCGGAGTATTCGCGCCGATGCCGTCCAACTACCTCGCGTCGATAGTCGAACGGATAACCCTGTTCGGATTGGGCCTCACCTTTGCGTCATTGTTGGGTTTCATGGTGGCGCCCATGCTGATCGGAGTGGCGATGTCACGGGCGGGAGTCTTGGACCGCCCGTGGGAACATCTGCCCCTGCTACGGCGACTGGCCACGGCCGGGGTGGCCATCGGAATCATCGGTGGTGCACCGTATGCGCTGGTTGTCGCAGGTGTCTGGGCGCCGTCGGTGCTTGCTCTGGCCCCCATGACTGCCGTCCACGCGTTTTCCGGAACCGCCATGGGGGTGGGCTACGTCTGTCTGTTCGGTCTGTGGGCTGCTGCGCGGCACAACAACGAGTCGCCCCGGGTGGCGGGCGGGCGCGGCGTGTCCAACGTCCTCTCCGCGGTGGGCGAGCGATCCCTGACGTGTTATCTGCTGCAGTCGGTGATGTTCGCTCCGCTGTTGTCCCCGTGGGGATTGGGCGTCGGTGAATCGATCGGAACCGCCCAGGCCTACGGGCTCGCGGTTGCCGTATGGCTCGTCACGGTCGCAGTGGCCTACGCCCTGGCAAGGATGGGCCACCGCGGCCCCTTCGAGATCCTGTTGCGACGACTGACCTACGGCGACCACCGGGGGGCTGTCGGGTCACCCCAGGCACCCGCCCGGCAGAACCTGCCGACCGCCTAGACGGTGCTGATCGACTGCACGGTGGCGACGGCCTAGACGGTGCCCACCACCTGGAAGGTGTCGATGATGCGGTCCAGCGCGGCGATGTCGCGCTCGGTGTTCGCCTGCACCGCCACGATGACCATGAAGGACCCGTCCACCGGCTTGGCGGCCAACAACACGATGACCGTCTGTCCGCCACCGCACGCCTCGTAGAAGTCGTAGGACCCGGCGTACAGACCGTCGTCATAGGGCTGGCGACCTGTCGGTGTGCATTCCGTACCGACGACCTCGGTGCCGAACGCATCGAGCACCTGGTCCGGCGTGACGATGGCAAGGTCACTGGAGGCGGTGATGAGGGCACCCGGTGTCGTGAAACCGGCGTCGAACGCGGCCAGGTCCGGCGACGCCTGCAGCGCGGGCCAACTGGTGGTCGCGTCGACCGGGAAGGCGCTGCCGTTGACGTCGCTCCATTCGACGGGAACGTCGACCACGATCGCTCCGCTGTCGTCCTGGATGGTGGTGTACTCGCCGTACGTGTCGCCTTCGGCGGTGTCCGTCGCGACCCGACCAGCCAATTCGTTGGAGAAGGTCTGGGTCAGCTCCAGTTCCTCGCCGTTGATCTGACCGGCGAACAACTCGCCGGAGGTGAGCCGAAGGACCTCGACGGCGAGGACGTCGTCGGCCGTGTTGCTACGCAGGATGTCGCAGTAGTCGCTCATCGTGCCGTCGACTCCGACGATGAGGTTCTCGAGGCGGGTGATGATGTCGCCGGCCTCCAGCCCGGTGGCGTCCGCGGGTGAGCCCGACTCGACCGAGGCGACCCAGATGCCGGACGTGCCGTCGTCCAGGACGAACGCCTGGCCGTTGATGCCGATGGACGTGGCGTCCGCTTCGGTGCGGAGGTCCTCGATCAGCGGCTGTGCCTCGTCCCCGGAAATGGCGAAGAACTGCGCCACCTCGGAATCTCCCGCGTAGTTGACACCGACGACCCTGCCTCCGGTGTCGACCAGGGGTCCACCGGAGTTGCCCGGGTTGATGGTCGCGTCGTGCAGCAGGACCGAGTCCACGGATGCCCAGTTGGTCTCGCCCACCGTCGAGGCCCGCGACACGATGCCCTTGGTCAGGGTGAACTCGGATTCGCCGAGCGGATATCCCGCGGCGTACACCTCGGCGCCGACACCCGGCACGTCGTCGGACCACTCCAAGGACGAGAATCCGTCGCCCTCGATGTCGATGACCGCCACGTCCGAGCATTCGGACACCCCGAGCACCCGAGCGTTTCGGGGCTCCTCTTCACCACTGACGTAGACGTCGAGCAGTGCCGCGCCGGTGACCACGTGGTTGTTCGTCACCGCAACACCATCGGCGCTGATGATGAACCCGCTGCCCGAGCCGGCCGCGTTCGCGACCTCGCCCT
This sequence comes from Micrococcales bacterium, assembly GCA_031398915.1. GTDB lineage: Bacteria > Actinomycetota > Actinomycetes > Actinomycetales > JBBAYJ01 > JANNOG01. The sequence continues at coordinate 13,304 of JANNOG010000113.1, forward strand.
GCTCCGGGTCGATGAACGTGCCCTCGGCGACGATCCGGACCACCGCTGACTCGACTGTGTCGAGGGATGTGACCGGATCACCGGAACTGGCGCTTGCGGGCGCCGACGGGTCACTCGACTCGTCGGCTGATGGCTCGTCGAACATCGGAATCAAGGCACAGGACGACAACAACATCATCGTCGTCAGGGCACCGGTGGACGCGAGGAACTGGTAGCGGCGGTGCCTGGAAGTCACGAACCCACCCGTCGTCGATCTGGAAGCTGGATTATCGGGGTGACCCTAACCCGGCCTCCTGACCGGGTCCAGAACCGCCCATAAATGGGCTATCGGGGCATTGCTGGTGCCTTGTCCACACGCTCGTCCTCGGGACCGAGCGTGGCCCCATGCCGACTGCCCGTCACTGCGAGCGCGGCGATCCCGGTGGTCAGCGGGATCGCCACGATGAGACCGATCGCGGCCACCAGGGTGCGGGCCACCTCCTCGACTATCTCGCCGCTGGTCAGCACCTGACCGAGGGGGCGGCTGTACAGATCGATGAGGAGGAAGGTGGGTAGTGCGGCGCCCGCATAGGCGAACGCGATGGTGTACACCGTGGAAGCGAGGTGGTCGCGACCGACGCGCATGCCGCTGCCGAACAGCCCACGCAGCCCCAGCCGTGGTGAGTGGTCGTGCACCTCCCAGACGGCCGACGCCTGAGTGATCGTCACGTCGTTGAGGACGCCGAGACCGGCGACGATCGTCCCGCACAGGATGATCCCGGAGAGGTCTCCACCACCGGTCAGCGCACTGACGGTGTACGTGTCCTCACCCGTCAGGCCGTTGAGGTGCGCCGCGTTCGACGCCCACCAGGCCAGGGCGGCGATCACCCCCAACCCGAAGATCGTTCCCAGCAGCGCTGTCGTGGTCCGTGCCGAGAAGCCGTGAGCGAGGTACAGGATCACCGTCATGATGACGACGGACCCGGACAGCGCGACGCCGACCGGATCCTCACCCGCGCGGACGGCGGGCAACATGAACTCGATGATCGTCACGTAGCCCAGGGCCAGCCCGGCGAGAGCCGCCACCCCTCGCAGTCGGGCCACGGCGACCACCAGCACGGCGAACACGATCGCCAGGATGATCAGTGGCTGCTCCCGGGAGAAGTCGACCCAGGCGTAGACGTTTCCGCTGGGTGCGACGTCCGGAGCCGCCGCGTCCGCGGTGTCCAACGCATCGCTGCCGGCACTGCCGTCCAGACCTGCGCCGGCACCCAGATCATCGACCGGATACCGGGCCAGAGTGAGCCGTGTCCCCTCGTCGATGCCACTGCGGTACACCTGTGGCGGAACCGGGACGCTGACTACCGCGCCGTCGTCGACGCCGGTGACGATCTCCACCACCGCCGTGGCGCACAGCGCGGACTCGGGGATCGTTCCGTCCGGGCGACGGTCCGTCGGCGCGCCGGGGCAGATGTCGGCCACCGTCGAGCGGACGACACCCGCCTCGCGGTCTTCGCTGACGTCGAGTCGGGGTTCGCCGGTCACGTCCGGGTCACCACCTGGCCAGAACCACACCACCCCTGCGACTGCCGCCACCAGCAACGGCACGAGGACTGCCAGGAGTCGACGGTGGGTGCGCGACCAATCGGATCTCGGGCGGGCCTTGCCGGACGGCGTGGGCGAGCTGTGGGCGTGTGACCCGTGAGCGTGCGACACCGCGCGGCCCTCCTTCTCCGTCGATCCGTCAGGCGGTCCCTACCGGTGACGGCGGCCACGTTAGCGACCGCCCGGCAGGAGGCGCCGCATCACCGTCGGGCGGCTCGTCGCCCGGCGCCGCATCGGCGGGTGGCTGCAGATCGTCGAGCTGGCGTAGCGAAGGCATGAACAACGTTGCCGCCCCAGCCGCCACGACCGAACCGATCACGACGGCGAATGCACCCTGCAGGCCGAGCCATTCGACCAGCGGCCCCGCCACGAGGTAGCCGAGCGGGCCGGCGGCATATCCGGCCGACGTCACGACGCCGATCACCCGGCCACGCATCGCCGGTGGTGAACGGACCTGCAGGACGAGGTTGATCAGTGGATTGACCGGACCGTAGAACAGCCCCGTCAACGCTCCGGACACCAGCAGCAGCGGCAGCGAGGGCAGGAACGCCATCGGGATCAGGGCCACGGCCGTGCCGATGGACGACACGACGAAGGTGGCCCGCCGCGGTAGCCGGTCCCCGATCGCCCCGTAGACCAGCGATCCGATGATCCAGCCCACGCTCATCGTCACCAGCAGGAGCCCCAACTGCTCCGGGGTGTCCTCGCGCTGAAAGTAGATGGGCAGCAGGACGCCCTCGATCGGCAGGTACGTTCCGGCCAGGACGGTGCCGAATACGGCGATCGTCAGCAACAGCTTGTCCCGCCAGACGAATCGAAGCCCGGCGAGGGTCTCGTGGACGAAGCTGGTCCGGTCGGCTACGGGCACCCGGACAGGTCGCGCCGACCCTGGGACGCGGACGCCGATCATGATCAGGGCGGACGCGACGAACGCGACGGCTGTCGCCCACAGCGCGTTCTCGGCACCGATGACAGCGATGAGGACACCGCCAACGCCCGGACCGATGACGAATGACAGCCCCCACACCGCCTCGTGGAGGCCGTTGATCCGTTCCAGCGGGACCCGTGCCACACCGGCGGCCTCCGGCAACATCGACTCTCGGGCGGTGACGCCGGTCGGGTCGAAGACCGCGCCCAGCACCGCGAACACCACGATCCAGACGAGGGTGATCCCCACGGTCGCGTCCAGGGCGGGGATTGCTGCCACCGACAGCGCGGAGAGCACATCCGACACGACCGAGGCTCGGCGGCGACCGATCCGATCGACCAGGGTCCCGGCCACCAGTGACGACAACAGCAGCGGCAGGGCGGTGGCCGCGGCCACCACGCCGGCAGCCACCGGACTGCCGGTGCGTTCGAGGACCAGCCAGGGCAACACGACACTGGTGATGCCGTTCGCGGTACCCGAGAGGAGGGTGGCGCCCTCAACGGCGAACAGGGGAGCCCAGCGTCGACGCGTCCGGACCTCGCCAGTGGGGGGTCGCACGTCAGTCACGTCGACGCGCCACGGAGGAGGACCTCGATCAGCAGCCGGGGCGCGTCGTTGCGCGCCACACGTCCCTCGTCGATCGAGTCCGCAGCGCACCACAGTGCCGAGCTGAACAGGTCGACCAGCCAGGCCGTGGGGATGTCCGGGCGCAGGTCGCCGTCGCGCTTGCCGCGTTCGATCAGGGCACCCAGCCGGTCGGCGAGGCGGTACCACCGGTCGTTGAGGGCGTCGAGTTTCCACACCTGAGGCCCGACCTCGAGGAACCGGAACTCGTGACCGATCGGGACGAGTGCCTCGGCGATCCGCAAGAGCGCCTCACCAGCCGGACCCTGGTCGATCTGGCAGGCCAGGACGGCAGCGTCGATCCGGTCGATGGCTCCGATGGCCACAGCGGCCAGCAACTCCTCACGACTGGTGAACAGCCGGTGGACAGTCGTGCGGGCGACGTCGGCCACCACGGCGATCTCCGCCATCGACGCACCCGAATTGGTCGGCAACAGCGCGACCGCCGCATCGAGGATGGCCTGCCGGGACTTGTCACTCATGCCCTAAGTAGAACACGGATGTCCTATTCGGGTCGAGGAGATGACTCAGAAATCCATGGCGTGTCCCGACCCTGGGCTAGCCTGACTGCCATGTCGACCACCGCCTCACCCGTCGACGCGCCCATGGGCTCGGCCACGGATTCCGCTGTCGAGGGTCCTCGCTGGGACCCGGCGGCCCTGGAGCAGCGATGGTTGCCGGTGTGGGACGAGCGCGCCCCGTTCCGTACCGCCGGCCCGGGTGACGCACGACCGACCCGCTACATCCTCGACATGTTCCCGTACCCGTCGGGTGACCTGCACATGGGTCACGCCGAGGCGTATGCGCTCGGCGACGTCGTGGCGCGTTACTGGACATTGCGCGGGGACAACGTCATGCACCCGATCGGCTGGGATGCCTTCGGGCTTCCGGCGGAGAACGCGGCCATCCAGCGCGGGCTCGACCCGAGGACATGGACCTACGACAACATCGCCCAGCAGCGGGCGTCGATGCGCCGCTACGCGTGCTCGTTCGACTGGGACCGGGTGCTGGTGACGTGCGACCCCGAGTACTACCGGTGGAACCAGTGGCTCTTCCTGCGAATGCACGAGCGTGGCCTGGCATATCGCCAACCCAGCCAGGTCAACTGGTGCCCCAACGATCAGACGGTGCTGGCCAACGAGCAGGTGGTCGACGGGGTCTGCGACCGCTGCGGCACTCCGGTCACGAAGAAGAAGCTGACGCAGTGGTACCTGCGGATCACGGACTACGCCGACCGGCTGCTGGACGGCATGGCCTCACTGGCCGGGTCGTGGCCGGATCGCGTGCTGACCATGCAGCGAAACTGGATCGGTCGCTCCACCGGCGCCGACGTGATGTTCCGCATCGACGGACGACCCGAACCGGTGACCGTCTATACGACACGCCCGGACACGTTGTACGGAGCGACGTTCTTCGTCGTCGCCGCGGATTCCGACCTCGCCGCCGAATTGGCTGCCACCGCGCCCCCTGCCGCCCAGGAGGACTTCGCCGAGTACCTGGGGCGGGTCAAGGCGACCAGTGAGATCGATCGATTGAGCAACGACCGGCCGAAATCCGGTGTCTTCCTCCATACCTACGCCGTCAACCCGGTCAATTCCGAAAGGCTGCCGGTCTACGCCTCGGACTACGTTCTCGCGGACTACGGGCACGGCGCGATCATGGGTGTCCCGGCGCATGACCAACGCGACCTCGACTTCGCGCGGATGTTCGACCTGCCGGTCCGAGTCGTCGTGGACGTCCGCGACGCGGCGGGTGAGGCGCTACCCGACCCGGCGATCTCGGGCGTCGCCACGACGGGTTCGGGCGCGCTGGTGAACTCCGGACCGCTCGACGGCCTGACCAAGGCGGATGCGATCGAACGGATGACGGTGCGGCTGAGCGAGCAGGGATGGGGCTCGGCAACGGTCAACTACCGGCTGCGGGACTGGCTGATCTCGCGGCAGCGCTACTGGGGCACCCCGATTCCCATCGTGCATTGCCCGACCTGCGGCGAGGTTCGGGTCCCGGACGATCAACTGCCGATCGAGTTGCCTCCGACCGAGGGTCTCGATCTCAAACCCAAGGGCCAGTCCCCGCTGGCGGCGGCGACGGACTGGGTCAACGTGGACTGTCCGTCCTGTGGCGGCCCGGCCACTCGCGACACCGACACGATGGACACGTTCGTCGACTCGTCGTGGTACTTTCTGCGCTTCACCTCGCCGGGGCGGACTGACGTGCCGTTCGACCCGATCGAGGTGAACCGCTGGCTGCCGGTCGCGCAGTACGTCGGTGGTGTGACCCACGCGATCCTGCACCTGCTGTATGCCCGCTTCTTCACCAAGGTGCTGCACGACCTGGGCATGGTCGAGACCGACGAGCCGTTCGCAGCCCTGCTCAACCAGGGCATGGTCGTCATGTCCGGGTCGGCGATGAGCAAGTCGCGGGGCAACGTCGTGCGGCTGTCCGAGCAACTGGACGAGCACGGCGTGGATGCCGTCCGACTGACGATGGCATTCGCCGGGCCTCCCGAGGACGACATCGACTGGGCGGATGTCTCGGTCGCCGGCTCGGCCCGGTTCCTGGCCAGGGCGTGGCGGTTGGCCGGTGACGTGACGAGCGCGCCCGGAACCCGTGCCGACGACGGCCATCGCGAGCTGCGGGTCCACACCCATCGCACCGTCCGCGAGGTCGGCGACCTGGTCGAGGGGTTCAGGTTCAACGTCGCCGTCGCCCGCATCATGGAGCTGGTCAACGTCACCCGCAAGGCCATCGACTCCGGCCCGGGCGGTGCCGACCCCGCGGTCCGTGAGGCCGTCGAGGCGGTGGCCGTCATGCTGTCGTTGGTGGCGCCGTATACCGCCGAGGACATGTGGGCCCAGCTGGGCCACGAACCGTGCGTGGCGCTGACGGCCTGGCCCACGGTGGACGACGAGCTGACCGTCGAACGCAGCGTGACCAGCATCGTGCAGGTTGCCGGCAAGGTCCGGGACCGCCTCGACGTCCCGCCGGACATCACCGAGGTCGACCTGCGCGAGCGTGCTCTGGCCAGTGAGGCGGTACAGCGGGCATTGGACGGCCGCTCGATACGCACAGTGATCGTGCGCGCCCCGAGTCTGGTCAACGTGGTGCCTGCGTGACCCCTGCCCACCAGGGCCTCGCGCGTCGGGTGGGCCACGTGGTCGGAACCGTCGCCACGGTGGGCGCCGGCTTCGCCGCGGTCGGATTGCTGGCGTTGTTGATCGCTCGCCCGACGGGCAGCGTGACCACCTACGTCGTCATCCAGTCACTCATCGGTCTGATCGTCGTGGTCTTCGTCGTCCGCGCGTGGGGAGTCACCGGCCTGCGGGTCGGGTTGGCGGCACCGCTATGGACCGGGGTTCCGGCGGCCGCGGCCTATGTCGTGGTGCCGTCCACGTGGACGGGGTCGGCCCTGTTCGGCTGGCAACTGCTGCCCGCCGGTGTGATCAGCTGGGCGCTGGACGCCCTCCTGTGGTGTGCCGCGGTCGGGGTCGGGCTGTTGTGGGCGACGTCGTCGACCACCGTGCGACCGGCTCCGGTCACGCCGTACAGCTGAGCTGGGCCCCCGTCCGGGCCCGTAGACCCAGGCCACCCGGCCATCCGATCTGGTCCACTCGCTGGCGTGGCCGTTCTCCCGCTCCGGTGGCGCGACGACCGCGGACAGGGCGCCGTCGAGTACCTGGGAACGTTGGCCGTCGCGGCGGTGGTGGCCACCACCGTGGCGGCCGCGGTGCTGGCCAACGCTCCGGGCATCGGAACGAACGCCTCCCGCCTGATCTGCGCCGTGCTGACCGCCGGCCAGGGTGGATGTGGCGGGGGAGCGACCGAACTCGCCGATCGCCAGCCGGTCACACCGTGCCTGGTTGCGGGATCGGGCGACGCCATCAACGCCAACCTGCGCTTCGGCTTCGTCAGCGTCGAGGGCAACCGGGCATTCTCGTGGGAGGAACGCAGCGACGGCACGTACCTGGTGCGTCAGCTGTCGGGCGGTAACGCGTCGGCCACCGCGGGCATCGGTGCCCGGGTGGCCTTCGTCGTGGCCGACACCGAGGTCGGTGCGGGGCTGTCGGCACGGGTCACCGGGGGAGTGGCGTTCCAAAGCGGCAATGAGTGGCAGGTCGGCTCGGCGGCCGAACGTGATCGACTGATCGCCGCGGAGAGCACCCAACGCTTCGACGCCGTCGCCTCCCAGGCGAACCCGCTGATTCCCGCCCTTCGTCGACTGCTCGGGATCGGTGAGGAGTTTCCCGCGCCGGCCCGCACCTTCATCGCGGCCGGAGCGGCGACCGACGCCAACGCCTACGCCGGTGCGGGCGTCGGTGTCGCCACGGCAGCCGGGGTGGCCTCACGCGTCCTCGGCGTCAGTCGGGAAAATGACGGCAGCGGCCGAGTGACCACCTACTACGAGACGCGTACCCAGGCGCGGGCCATCGCCGGCGCCGTGGGCGATGGCCAGAACTACGGCGCCGAGCTGCAGGGCGAGGTCGTCACGCTGACTGCCGTGACCAGGGATGGGTCGGGAAACGTGGTGCGCGCGACCCGGTCGGCCCTGGCCGCAGGCGAGAGCGCAGGGCTGACCAATGCGCTCTTCGGCGGCCCGGTAGCGACGGGAACGTCGCAATCGCTGACGACCGGGACCCAGTACGAGGCTGTCTTGGACGTCCGCTCGGACGCCGACCGCGAGGCAGTCAGCAGCTTGTTGCTCGCCTCGGGCATCGACGCGGCGGCTCTGGGTCTACCGTCCATCGCCCGCGCAGTCGGGGCACCCGCGCTGGACCCGCTGAGCGAACCGTTCATGGCCGCCGTCCGAGACCGAGGCGCGCTCACCCGATCTCAGGTCGACGCCACAGTCAGCATTCCGTTCGCAGTCAACGCGTCGGTGGCGCTGGGAGCGGTGACCGGAGTCGAAGGTGGGTACGTGCTCAACAATCAGACGTTCAGCAACCCGGAGTACTACGACGGGACCAGGTTCGCTCCCAGGACCAACTGCTGATGCGGCGGACCTCGGGGGTGCTGGTGGCCCTGGTCGCCGCGGCCGGGGTCGCTGCCTGCGGGCTGACCGGCACGACGTCCGGCGCCGACGACGATTTCGTGGTTCCCTCCGTCGCGGCCGGGGCGAACTACGAACCCATCGACCGGGCGCCGCGGGACACCCGCGAGGTCGATGGCCCCACATTCACCCTGTTCGTCCCGGCGGAGTATCAGCAGTCGGAGCGTCCCGGTCCGCGCGACATCCCGATGATCGTGCTGCAGAAGCCGTCGGCGGCCGGAGTCGTCGAGGTCGTCGCCTTCGACGAGGAGAACGCTACGGCGACAGCGGCCGAACAGATGGCGGCGCTGGCCGCAT
>JANNOG010000015.1:0-79424 GCA_031398915.1 Micrococcales bacterium
CGCCAGCCCCGCGGCCAGGGGTCGAAACGAGGGGGCGCGCACACCCCCCTGGGCGGGCGGCCGCGTCGTTACCCCCATTCGCGCGCGCCCACACCTACCGTGAAGCACGTGAGTGGACGACACCTGGTGACCGACCGCACCTTCGATCGGTCGCGCGCGTCTGCCTTCTTCGGCCCGCAGTTCCGCAACCGCCTGGTCGACGTCGCCGCCGCCGTGTGCGGCATGGGTGCGGCCGTGACCGGCGTCCAGTTCGGCGGCGCGACAGGCGCCGGTATCGCAGCTGCCGGGGTCGGGCTACCAACCGTCTGGCTGGCGTGGGGCGCCGGGCGCAGTCGTCGTCGCCTCAGCGAGGAACAGACCATCCGGCGCCGAGCGGCCACCATGGCAGCCGCGCAGGACACCCGGATTCAGGCGTTGCGGCAGCGGCTGCGATCACTGGACACCGCGCAGTCGATCGACCGGGGTGAACTGGCCATCGCCCAGAGCGGGCTGCTGACCACTCGGGTCGAGTTGGCGTCGATGCGGTCGCAGTTGGCCGCTACGCGCCATGAACTGTCGTCCAACCGGACCGAATTGATGCAGGTCCGGGACCAGCTGGCCGCGATCCTGTCCCACCAGGTGGTGGAGGACACGCCCAGCCTGTTCGTCGCCGGATCCGGTGCGGACCTGCCCACGGCGCACCGGTTGATCCTCCCTCCCGGCCTGGTTCTGCCCAGCTCGGGCTTCGCGCACGCCGATCGCCAGGTGTTCGACGCGTTCGCCGAGAGCGACCTCGACGACATGACCGGCATCATCAGTGTCTCGGCCCTCGCCGATCATGCTCGCGACCGTGCCGCCGACGCCTCGGACGTCGCGGCCTCCGTCGCCGCAGCAGCGCAGGCGGATCTGGAAGAACTGGACGAGGTCGCCAGCTCCGCAGCCTGATTACCTCCGGCATCCGTCGGGCACCGTCCGGTTGCCACCGCGACTTCAATGGCGACACCTACCGGTCGACGTCGCCTGAGATCAGCGGGAAGCTGGCGAGCACGAAGGGCAGCTCGGCACGGGGCGTGCCCACCAGAACGGCTGCCAGGACGGCCGCAGAGTCGTAGGTGCTGCTGCGGATCTTCACCCTCAGCGGTGCCGTGTCGCCCCCACTGACCAGGTAGTAGCCGCTCGCTCCCTGCGGTGACTCGGTCCAGACGAATGTCGCGCCCTCGGGCACCCGCAGGGTTCGCGGGGTTCGTGAGCTGATCGGACCGGGTGCCAGCAGGTCGAGGCAACGTTCGACGACCCGGGTGGCCGCGACGACCTCCTCAGCCATGACCGCCCACCTCGCGGCCGCGTCACCCTCGGCCCGGGTGACGACGTCGGCGGCCGAGAAGACCTCCTCGTAGATCACGTACGGCTCGTCCACCCGCAGATCCACTGCCACACCACTCGCCCGTGCCGAGGGTCCGGTCACCGCGTACTGGATCGCGGTGGCGGCCGGGAGTGGCGCGACCCCCCCACCCACAATTCCCAGGCCGGCGCCGGCCGCGCCCGCCGCATCCCGAAGCGGCGCCACGGCGCTGCGAACCGCCGAGGACCAATCCTGGTCGACGTCGGTCGCCAGCCCGCCGACGCGACACATCATGGGATGCAACCGGTTTCCCGAAGCCGCCTCGACCAGCGACCGGACCAGTGCGACACCGCTCGTGACGCGCTCGTGGGCGCCTTCCTCGGTCGTGGTGCACGCCATGGCCCCGCTGAGAAACGCCAGGTGACTCGCACATCGGGTGAGCTCGGCGAGGATGGTGCGGACAACCTGGGCGCGGCGGGGGACCCGGATGCCGACCATCCGCTCGACGGCCAGGGCGAACCCCAACTCGCTGCCGAATGCACCCCACCAGTCGTGCCGATCAACCAGGACCAGCCCCTGGCGGTAGTCGCGTACCTCCAGCAACTTCTCGGCCCCGCGATGGACCGCGCCCACCACCACCTCGGCTGCCGTGACGACCTCTCGGCCCGCCGTGGCAGCCGAGGTGCGCAGCCGAAGCCGGACACGACCATGGGTGCTCGGGTGCCCCGCGGGCAACGGCAGGTCCAGGGTCTCGACGTCCCAGGTCTGCGTTTCGCGGGGGGCCACGACACGAGTGTGTCGGGTGAGGGCACCTGAGGCAGGATCGTCACCATGAGCGCCGTCGATCCATTCGCTCCGGAGGGTGTCGTGTGGACACCGGTCAGCCCACGCCTCATCGGGGTCCGGATGGTCAATGCCGCCGTCTCGGCGGTGATCGTCGCACTCGTCATCACGGCCGCAGCGCTGATCAGCGGGGTGGACCTGATATTCCTGGGCCTGGCCGTGCCGATCGTCGCACTTGCCGTCTCGTTGGCCATGATCGGTCCACGGGTGAGGGCGTGGGGCTACGCCGAGCGCGACGACGATCTGCTGGTCCGCCGCGGGGTCGTGTTCCGATCGCTGACCGTCGTGCCGTACGGGCGGATGCAGTACGTCGACGTCCAGGCCGGCCCCCTGGAGCGGGTGTTCGGCGTGGCCGGGGTGCAGCTGCACACGGCAAGCGCCGCAACGGACGCCTCCATCCCTGGCCTGGTCCCTGCCGAGGCGGCCCGCCTGCGTGACCGATTGACGTCTCTGGGCCAGGCCAGGTTGGCTGGGTTGTGACCGACCTCGAAGGTGGGGCCTGGCAGCGGGTACATCCGGCCACCCCCTTCGTCCGCGGCTGGGGCGCCCTGCTGGTCGGTTTCGGCGTGGTGGTGCAGGGTTTCGGCACCGGTCCGGGATTCGACGCCGACATCGACGAGTTCGTCCGGTTGCCCATGCAGGTGCTCATCGTCCTCGCCATTGCGGTCCTGGTGCTGCTCGGCAACGTCGTCTCGTGGTGGGTGACCGCATACCGGATCGACGCCGATGCGGTCCAGCTGCGCAGTGGGCTGTTCAGTCGCAGCATGCGCCAGGCCCGCCTGGACCGGGTGCAGGCCGTCGACGTGGTGCAGCCTCTGGTCGGCCGACTGGTCGGGTTGTCCGAGTTGCGCATCGAGGTCGCCGGCGGCACCGGGTCCGACGTCCGACTGGCCTATCTGCGAGACGCCGAGGCGCACCGGTTACGCAACGCCCTGTTGGCGGCTGCCGCCGGGGTCAGTTACGACACCGACGAGGCACCGGAGGCCGAAGAGACCGCAATCCTGGCCGTGCCGGTGCCCCGCCTCATCGCAGGCATCCTGTTGTCCGGTGGCGGGATCTTCGCGGGCCTCGTCCTCGTGGGCCTCCTGGTGGCCGCGACCACTGGGTCGATCGCTGCCCTGGCGGGGACGTTTCCGGTGGTCCTGGGTGCGGGCGGGTTCCTGGCCTCGCAGTTCACCAGGGGATTCAACTTCCGGTTGGCCAGCAGTGACGACGGGGTACGCGTGCGGGCCGGATTGACCGAGACCCGGGCGGCCACGATCCCGCCCGGGCGGGTACAGGCCATCGAGGTGTCGCAGTCCCTGCTGTGGCGTCCCCGGGACTGGTGGCGGGTGCGGGTCAACATTGCCGGATACGGCGCCGACGACGCCTCGCAGCGCACGGTCATGCTGCCGATCGGAACCCGGACGGACGCGCTCTGGGTGCTGCGGATCCTGGTGCCGGACATCGGCACCGACGATCCGCTGCCGGTGCTCGATTCCGGGCTGACCGGCAGGGGCGACCCGCACGGCTTCGTCACCTCACCCCGGCGGGCCCGGTGGCTGGATCCGCTGTCCTGGCGACGCAACGGGTACGCGGCGACTCGCACCGTCTTGCTGTCCCGCTCCGGCGTGCTGACCCGTGTCCTCGTCGTCGTGCCGCATCAACGCACCCAGTCCATCGGGCTGCAGCAGGGCCCGCTGCAGCGGTCGTTCGGCGTGGCGACCGTGGCGCTGCACTCGACACCGGGGCCGATCACGCCCGTGCTGCGTCACCTGGCGGTTGCCGAGGCCGCCAGGGTCGTCGACGAGCAGTCGTCGCGGGCCAGCCGTGCTCGCGCCGGGGACGACCCGCCGCAGTGGCTCGATCCTGCCGGTGCCGCGGTGCTCAACAGCGAGGATTCACCTCGGCCCGACTGACCAGACCGGCCGCGTAGCGCAGCAGCACCGGTGCGTCGCGCGGCGTCGAGGATGCGAACTCCTCAGAGGTGAGCGGCGTCGACGTCTGCTCCACCCCGCTCGGCCCGCGGGTGCACGAGGTGAGGACGAACACTGCGTCCGGCGCCACGCCTACCTCGTACAGCGCCACCCGTTGGTTGCCGAAGCGGTCCCCGCTGTCCGGGATCGCGGTCGTTCCGTTCGCAGCGAGGGTCGCATCGTCGAGACCGGCCACCGTCAATCGATCGATGACCAACACGAGGTCCTCCCCCTCCCGGCGGGTCGAGGCGATCAGTGCCGCATCGAATCCTCGGTCGATGGTGGGCAGGGGCCCCGCAGCGGCCGAACCGGACGACGTACTCGGGGCCGTGCTCCCCGCGGACGGGCTCACCGAAGCCGCGCTCGACCCGGTCGAGACGTCACCGAGTGCTGCAGATCGGGTGACGAAGACGGTGGTCGGAGATGCCGACCCGGACTCCGACGAGCAACCGGTGGCGATGAACACCAGGCCGAGGGCAGCCACGATCGTCGAGGCGCGCCTGCGCGAGTGGGTCTCGGTCAAGCCGTGCATTGCCTCACTTTGGCACGAACCCGATGTCAGCACGCCGCGGATCCCATGACCGCATACCCTGAGGCGGTGACCCAGGGTCGGGTGGTCGCCACCGGGGCAGCGCCGCCAGGGCGCCTCGGCATCGGGGTGGTCAGTGCCGGACGCGTGGGTGCTGTGCTGGCCGCGGCACTGCGCGGCGCCGGCCACGCCGTCGTCGGTGGCAGTGCGGTGAGCGAGGCCAGCATCGAGCGCTTGGACGTGCTGCTTCCGGGAGTCCCGCGACTGGAGATTCCCGAGGTCGTGCGCCGCGCCGAGTTGGTGATCCTGGCTGTGCCCGACGACTCCCTCCCTGACCTGGTCAGTGGTCTGGCCGCGCTCGATGCGTGGCAGGCGGGCCAGTTGGTGGTCCACACCAGTGGTCGCCACGGGTTGGCCGTCCTGGCGCCGGCGGCCGGGCGCGGTGCGATCACGCTGGCGATACATCCCGCGATGACGTTCACCGGGACCAGCCTCGACCTGGCGCGGCTTCCCGGGTCCGTGATGGCAGTCACCGCCGCGACGGCCGTGCTCCCCATCGGGCAGGCCCTCGTGATGGAAATGGGCGCCGAGCCGGTGGTGATCGCCGACCACGCCCGCCCCGCTTATCACGCTGCGCTCAGCCACGCGGCGAACCATCTGGTCACCGTCGTCGCGCAGGCCCGTGACGTTCTCGCCGCGGCCGGTGTCGCGGACCCGGGGCGGGTGCTGGGGCCGTTGACCGCCGCGGCGGTCGACAACGCCGTGCGGATCGGTGACGGTGCCCTCACCGGCCCCATCGCCCGTGGCGACGTCGACACCGTCGCCGGACACCTCCGAACCCTGGACGACCTCGATCCCGAGATCGCCGACACGTACCGGGCGTTGGCGCTGGCCACGGCACGCAGGGCCGTGGCGACCGGACGACTGCGCCCGGATGCGGGTGGGCGGTTGGTGGCGCTGCTGCGCGTGCCACTCGACAGTGACAGCGCATGACGGCCGTCGTCTCCACCCGATCCGAGCTGGCCGAGGCACGCCGGCAGCTGAGCGGCCGTGTCGCCGTGGTGATGACGATGGGTGCATTGCATCAGGGACACCTCGCCCTGATCGCCCGCGGCCACGAGCTCGCCGACCACGTCATCGTCACGATCTTCGTCAATCCACTGCAGTTCTCGGCTGGTGAGGATTTCGCCCGATATCCCCGCGACCTGGGCGCCGACGTGGCGTTGCTGGCGGAGGCCGGAGTCGCGCTGGTGTTCGCGCCGAGTGAGGCGCAGATGTACCCGGTTGGCAGACCCGCGGTTCACGTATCCGCCGGCCCCCGCGGCGACGTACTCGAGGGTCTCGCCCGGCCGGGTCACTTCGACGGGGTACTGACCGTCGTCGCGCTGCTGCTGCACCTGGTCCGCCCGGACGTGGCGGTATTCGGGCGCAAGGACGGCCAACAGCTGGCCCTGGTTCGGTTGATGGTCGACGACCTGGCATTCGCCGTGGCCATCGAGGGCGTCGACACCGTCCGAGACGACGACGGGCTGGCCCGCTCCAGTCGCAATGCCTACCTGAGCCACGAGGAGCGGGTGGCCGCCAGGGCCGTGCCGCGAGCGCTTCACGCGGCCGCCGGTCAGGCACGAGATCACCACGGTGCGCTACGTGCCGCCCGGCGGGTGCTCCTGGGGGCGGCCGGGGTCGACATCGACTACCTGGCAGTGGTCGATCCAGACACGTTCGAGGCTCCCGACGCCGAGGGTGAGGCGCTGTTGGTCGTTGCCGTCCGCATCGGCGAGACGCGGCTGATCGACAACATCGCCCTATCCGGACCCACCCGACCGGGTGGCGAGGAGGGGTCTGAGACGATCGTCGGATGCTCCTCGTCGAGGCACCCGGTGCGTTGACCACGCCCCACTCGTGGCTTCCCACCCGTCTCGCGCTGGGTCCGGGGGCGCCGGGCGCCGGTGGTTCGGACGACGGCTGGCGCGACGATGTGGACGCCATCGTGGTCGGCACCGGGGTCGCCGGGCTGACCGCGGCGCTACGACTGCACCGCCGGGGACTGCGAGTCGCCGTGGTCACCAAGACCGTCCTGGCGTCCGGCTCGACCCGCTGGGCACAGGGGGGGATCGCCGCGGCGCTGTCGCCCACCGACTCGGCGGAGGCCCACCTGCGCGACACCATGGCCGCCGGGGGTGGGTTGTGTGATCCCGAGGCGGTGCGGGTGCTGGTGACCGACGGCCCCCGCCGGGTTCGTGGCCTGGTCGATCTCGGCGCTCGATTCGATCTGGATCCTGCCGGCGACCTGGCGTTGACACGCGAGGGCGGCCACGGCGCGGATCGGATCGCGCACGCCGGCGGCGACGCGACGGGAGAGGAGATCTCGCGCGCGCTGGTCCAGGCGCTGGAGGCGTTGCCGTCCACCGCCGGAGTGGTCGTCTACGAGCACGCGATGGCGGTGGATGTCGTGCTGGACGGCGACGGAGCAGTCTGTGGGCTGGCCGTGATGATCGAGCCGAACGGCGCCGCCACGGGGCAGGCAACCTCAGGTGCCCCGGCCCGAGCCGGTGCAGGTGTCATCCGGGCGCGGGCGGTCGTGCTGGCCACGGGCGGAATCGGGCAGGTCTTCCGATCGACCACCAACCCGCCCGAGGCCACCGGCGACGGCGCGGCCCTGGCGCTACGGGCCGGAGCAGCGCTCGCCGATCTGGAGTTCGTCCAGTTCCACCCCACCGTGCTGTGGCTAGGTGGCGCAGCCCGTGGGCAACAACCCCTGATCAGTGAGGCTTTGCGGGGCGAGGGTGCGACGCTGGTCGACGAACGCGGCGTCCGATTCATGCTGAGCGTCGACTCGCGGGCCGAGCTGGCGCCCCGCGACGTCGTCGCCCGGGGAATCGTGGACCGGATGCGCGACTCAGGCGCCGACCACGTCTTCCTCGATGCCCGCCACCTGGGCCGATCGTTCCTGCGGCAGCGGTTCCCGACCATCATGGCCCGCCTCGGCGAGTTCGGCATCGACATGGGCACCGACCTGGTCCCCGTCAGCCCGGCGGCCCATTACCACTCCGGCGGAGTGCGCACCGACCTGGTGGGACGGACGACCGTCGACGGGCTCTACGCGGTGGGCGAGTGTGCCTGCACCGGAGTTCACGGGGCGAACCGGCTGGCCAGCAACTCACTGCTGGAAGGATTGGTCTTCGCCGCCCGCCTGGGCGACGACATCGCGGCCCGGATCGCCGCCGGCGAGCTGAATCCGGGCCCGACGGTCGTGTCCGGTGCCCAGGTCGGCGTGACTGCAGCGTCTGCCGTATCGGCCATCCAACGATCGGCATCACTCGGCCCCGGGGTGGTCCGCGCGGCCGCATCCCTGGCCGCCGCGGCGCAGGCGCTGGACACGATCGAGCGGGACGCGCGGGTCAGCGGCGTGGTGGCCGTTCCGGGTCGCGCCGAGTGGGAGGCATCGAACCTGCTGCAGGTGGCCGTCGCTCTGACAGCGGTGGCGGCCCGACGCAGCGAGTCTCGCGGCGGTCACGTCCGCAGCGATCACCCGGGCGTCGACGACCGTTGGCGACTGCGTCAACTCGTCCGGCTGCACGCCGACGGGACGTTGCACGTGACCGACGAAGAGGTCCCCCGCGTATGACGGAGGTGATCCCCCCCGATCCCTCGTACGTGGCCGACCTGGTCGAGCGCGCCCTCACCGAAGACCTGGGCGGCGATCCCGGCATCGACGTGACGACTCGGGCGACGGTGGCCGAGGAAGCCGAGGGCGAGGCCGTCGTCCGGGCCCGGGTCGACGGGGTGCTGGCGGGCGGTGTGGTCTGGCAGGCAGTCCTGGCAGCGGTGGCCCGACGGACGTCGGCTCCGGTTCCGACTGTCGAGACGCTGGTCGGCGACGGATCGGTCGTGGCTCCCGGTGAGGTCCTCACCAGATTGCGAGGCCGGGTCAGGGTGCTGCTGATCGCCGAGCGAACCGGCCTCAACCTCGCAGGGCGTGCGGCCGGTATCGCCACGGCCACCCGGGCGTGGGTGGAGGCCGTGGCGGGTACCGGGGTCGACATCCTGGACACCCGGAAGACCCCTCCCGGTCTACGGAGCTGGGACAAGTACGCGGTGCGGTGCGGTGGCGGAGTCAACAAGCGGTTCGGGCTGTACGACGTCGCGATGATCAAGGACAACCATGTCGCCGCCGCAGGCGGGGTGGCGGCCGCCGGCGAGGCCGTCCGGGCGGCCTTTCCCGGCGTCGAGTTGCAGGTCGAGGTGGACTCGCGGGAGCAGGCCCTCGACGCGGTGGCCGCGGGGGCCCGGTACCTGATGTGCGACAACATGACCCCGGAGCAGTTGGCGGAGGCGGTGGGTGCGGTCCGCGCGGCCGTCGTCCGATCGGATGGTCCGCAGGCCCGGATCGAGATCGAGGCCACCGGTGGGTTGCGGCTGGAGCGGGCGTACGACTTCGCCCGTACCGGGGTGGACTATCTGTCGGTCGGTGCCCTGACCCACTCGGCACCCATTCTCGACCTGGGCCTGGACTGGAGCGGGATTCGCCTCGGGACCGGTCCTAGCTGACCTCGCCGACAGCGCACTGACGGCGCACCAGAGCCGGCGCGTTGATCAGCCGGACCCGCCACTTTGCCTGGAGCTCTCGGACGAAATCGACGACGGCGTCGCCGACGGGATCGGCGTCAGCGAGGTCGATCACCACTCGGCTGGTGACGATGCCCTGAACCTGAGTCGTCGCTGTCGCGAAACGATCGGTGTCTCGGTCGTCCGGGCGTCCCGAGACCCGTACGACAACCTGAGTGCCGACCCGCAATACGTCGACCTCGGCCACACGTCCTCCTCCGGGTACCCAACGGCGGGCGGCTGCCTATCCTGACATCGTGCCCGATCCAGTGCAGTCTGTGCTCACCCAGTCCGATCCAGACACCCCGGAACAGATGCGAGTGCGCACGGAGAAGCGGGCTCGCCTGCTCGCGGCCGGTATCGAGCCGTATCCGGTGACGGTGCCGCGCACGCATTCGCTGGCCGAGGTCCGTTCCGGGTGGTCCGAACTCGTCCCCGGAACGGTCACCACCGATGAGGTGTCGGTGACCGGGCGGGTAATGCATGCGCGTGTCTCCGGGAAGTTGTGTTTCGCCACCGTCGCCGATGGCGACGGCACCCGGTTGCAGGTGATGCTGTCGCTCGCCGATATCGGTGAGGACTCATTCGCCGCGTGGAAGTCCGACGTGGACCTGGGGGACCTCGTCTCGGTGACGGGTCCGGTCGGTACGTCGAAGCGGGGCGAACTGTCGGTCTTCGCTCGCGAATGGCGCCTGGCGGCCAAAGCCCTGCGGCCGCTGCCGAACCTGCACAACGAGTTGTCCGAAGAGTCGCGAGTCCGCAATCGGCATATCGATCTGATCGTCCGTCCGGAGGCCCGAGAGCACGTTCAGATCAAGGCCACGGTGCTGCGCTCGCTCCGCGAGACGTTTCACAGTCACGGATTCGTCGAAGTCGAGACACCAATCCTGCACGCGGTGCACGGCGGAGCAGCCGCCCGGCCCTTCCGGACCCATGTCAACGCACTCGGTGTCGAGATGTCGTTGCGCATCGCGACCGAGCTGTATCTCAAGAGATGCGTCGTCGGTGGGCTGCACCGCGTCTACGAGATCGGCCGGACGTTTCGCAATGAGGGCATCGACACCACGCACTCACCCGAGTTCACAATGGTCGAATCGTATGCGGCGTTCGGCACCGTCACGAGTATGGCGGATCTCACCCGCGAACTCGTCGTGGCGGCGGCGACGGCGGTCGGGCGCACCACGGTCGTCGACGGCACCGGCTCGCCCATCGACCTGACCGGCCCGTGGCCGACCAGGAGCGTGCACGAGCTGGTGTCCGCTGCGGTGGGCGAGCACGTCGACGTGGATACCGACGAGACGACGCTGCGCCTCGTGGCGGCGCGCCGCGGTGTCGAATCGGAAGCCGGGTGGACGGCGGGCGAGATCGTCCTGGAGCTCTACGAGAAGCTGGTCGAGCGAACCATTCGTGATCCGACGTTCGTGAGTGATTTCCCGGCGGATGTCCGCCCACTGGCTCGCGCGCGTATCGACGAGCCACGGCTGGCTGACGCGTACGACCTAGTGATCGGTGGGTTCGAGGTGGCACCCATCTACACCGAACTCACCGACCCCGTGGTGCAACGTGAACGGTTGACAGCGCAATCGCTACGAGCGGCAGCCGGAGACCCAGAGGCCATGGAACTGGACGAGGACTTCATCGCCGCTCTCGAAGTGGGCATGCCACCAACCGGTGGGATGGGATTGGGCCTGGACCGACTCGTCATGTTGTTGACCGGAGTCGGAATCCGGGAGACCATCCTCTTCCCCTTGCTGCGTCCGGTCACACACTCATGACCTCCGTCGGGCTCGTTCTCGCGGCGCTACTTCCGACGGTGGGTGTGGCAGTACTCTTCGCCATCGCGATCCGCGCCATCATCCGGGCTGATGCCAGTGAGCGTGCCGCCGAACGTCAATTCGGCGCATCACAGGCGAAGCCCAGACCGGATAATCGTGACGTCACGACACGCGAAGCCGACTAACTGTCGTATGGATTTGCATGGCTCACTCGATGAGAGCACAGTGATACCGACATCGGTGCCGGGAAGCCGGATGACACCGATGCATCTTCCACCGCGATCATCCTGAGGAGTCGGAGCCATGGCACAGAAAGTCAGTGTTCTTCTCGTTGACGACCTCGACGGCAGTGAGGCCGTCGAGACCGTGACGTTCGGTCTTGATGGGGTCAGTTACGAGATCGACCTGTCCAATGACAACGCGTCAAAGCTTCGCAATGCGCTGGCTAGCTACGTTTCCGGTGGACGTAAGGCCAGTGGTGGCGGCGTTCGTCGTCGTTCCGCCGCGGTTCGCGGTACGGGTCGCGCATCGTCCGGTACGGGCGCGGTCGACACGAACAGTGTGCGCGAATGGGCGCGCGGCAATGGCTACTCGGTGGCCGACCGCGGCCGCATCAAGGCGGACGTCATCGCCGCATACAACACTGCCAACGCCTGATCCTTCGGCCCTGACCGGGCCGCTATTCCGCTAGGGCAGGGCCCGCCCCAGTCAGGGGCGGGCTTTCTCTGCGTCAGGCTCCGTCGTGCCGATCTCGTCGGCCGAGATCGACTCGCCGGCGGTCGGTTGATCCGACGTCGATCCGGCCGCGTCCAGCTCGATAGCCGCCGATCGGCGGTTGGCGAGTAGTGAGGTGATGGTCACCACCACCAATGTGGCGACTATCACGCCGAGGCTGAGCAGGGTGGGGATCTCGGGGACGCTCGGCCACACGTTGTGCGCCCAGTGAAGGACGAGCTTCGCCCCGATGAAGAACAAGATGAACGCCAGGCCGTACGACAGGTGCGACAGCTTGGACAGAGCGCCCTCGAGCAGGAAGTACAGGGCCCGCAGTCCCAAGAGGGCGAAGGCGTTGGTCGCGAACACGAGGTAGGGGTCGCCCGTGATGCCGTAGACGGCAGGGACCGAGTCGATGGCGAACACCAGGTCGGTGACGAGGATCGCCACGATGACCAAGGCGAATGGGGTGACCTTGCGGACCCCGGCCTCTCGAATGACCAACCGGACCCCGTGATAGGCCTCGGTCACCGGTGCGAATCGACTCATGATCTTGACCACCCGCAGTTCGGCGACATTCACCTCCTTCTGGTGCCCCGACAGGGCTTCACGGAGGATCTGCACACCGGTGATCGCCAGGATCACTCCGAAGACCAGGAACGCCCAGTCGAAGCGCTGGATGGCAGCCGCACCCACGGCGATGAAGGCACCACGCAGGATCAATGCTCCGACGATGCCGAACAGCAGGGCGCGTTGCTGGAGGACTCGTGGCACTGCGAAGCTGGTGAGCAACAGAATGAAGACGAACAGGTTGTCGACACTGAGCGACTTCTCCACCAGGTACCCGGTGTAGTACTCCAAGCCGATCTCGGAGCCGTAACGGGTCGTGATGAACACCCCGAACAGCAACGGAAGCGCGATGTAGAACGTCGACCAGCCCGCCGCCTCCCGGAAGGACACCTCGTGCGGCTTGCGCGTCAGTGCGAAGTCCAGGGCTACCAGGGCGATGACGCCCGTGATCGTGGCAGTCCAGAGCCAGGGACTACCGATGGAATCCAGCATGCGCCGCTACTCCTCTGTGTCGTGGTGGGGCTGTGTCGTGGTGGGTACGGCTCGTCGTGGTCCTACTGTCGTTGTCGCGCCATTGTTTCAGTGGGTCCTCCGGGCAACGTCGGCCGGACGCGTCACGTTCCGCAGCGGCGCTTACGCCCTCGGCGGAAGCGCGACGTCGCACGGAACCGAGTGTCCTGTCCCGCCGGTTAGGGAGGTTAGATCTACTCAGGTAGAGCAGACTGGTCACCGACGTATCGGCATCACCCACAGCAGCACCGCCCTCGAGGGGAGCTCACATGTTCGAGAGGTTTACCGACAGGGCCCGCAGGGTCGTCGTCCTGGCTCAAGAAGAGGCCAGGATGCTCAACCACAACTACATCGGCACCGAGCACATCCTCCTCGGTCTGATCCACGAGGGTGAGGGTGTCGCCGCCAAGGCGCTCGAATCGCTCGGCATATCGCTGGACGCGGTCCGCGAGCAGGTCCAAGAGATCATCGGCCAGGGCCAGCAGGCCCCGTCAGGGCACATCCCCTTCACGCCGCGCGCCAAGAAGGTGCTGGAGCTCAGCCTCCGAGAGGCGCTGCAGCTGGGCCACAACTACATCGGCACCGAGCACATCCTGCTGGGTCTGATCCGCGAGGGCGAGGGCGTCGCCGCCCAGGTCCTGGTCAAGCTGGGGGCCGACCTCAACCGCGTCCGCCAGCAGGTCATCCAGTTGCTGTCGGGTTACCAGGGCAAGGAGCCCGCGACCGCTGGGGCGCCCAGTGACACCGCGACTCCGTCCGGCTCCCTCGTCCTGGACCAGTTCGGCCGCAACCTGACCCAGGCCGCGCGCGAATCCAAGCTCGACCCGGTGATCGGGCGCGAGAAGGAGATCGAGCGGGTCATGCAGGTGCTGAGCCGGCGCACCAAGAACAACCCGTGTCTGATCGGCGAACCCGGTGTCGGCAAGACCGCGGTGGTCGAGGGGCTGGCGCAGGCCATCGTCCGGGGCGAGATCCCCGAGACCCTCAAGGACAAGCAGCTGTACACCCTGGACCTCGGCGCCCTGGTCGCCGGTTCGCGTTACCGCGGCGACTTCGAGGAGCGGCTCAAGAAGGTCCTCAAAGAGATCCGCACCCGCGGGGACATCATCCTGTTCATCGACGAGATCCACACCCTCGTCGGGGCCGGTGCCGCCGAGGGCGCCATCGACGCTGCGTCGATCCTCAAGCCGATGCTGGCGCGAGGCGAGCTGCAGACCATCGGCGCGACCACGCTCGACGAGTACCGCAAGTACGTCGAGAAGGACCCGGCCCTCGAGCGCCGCTTCCAGCCGATCCAGGTGGCCGAACCGTCGCTTGCCCACACCATCGAGATCCTCAAGGGACTGCGCGACCGCTACGAGGCCCACCACCGGGTCTCGATCACCGACGCCGCGCTGGTCGCAGCCGCCACACTGGCGGACCGCTACGTCAACGACCGCTTCCTGCCCGACAAGGCGATCGACCTGATCGACGAGGCCGGTGCTCGGCTGCGGATCCGGCGGATGACCGCGCCGCCGGACCTGCGCGAGTTCGACGAGAAGATCGCCAACGTCCGACGCGAGAAGGAGTCCGCGATCGACGCGCAGGACTTCGAGAAGGCTGCGTCGCTGCGCGACACCGAGAAGAAGCTGCTGGCGCAGAAGGCCGAGCGCGAGAAGCAGTGGAAATCCGGTGACATGGACATCGTCGCCGAGGTGGACGAAGAGCTGATCGCCGAGGTGTTGGCGGTGGCGACCGGGATTCCCGTCGTCCGGCTCACCGAGGAGGAGAGCCAGCGGCTGCTCCACATGGAGGACGAGCTCCACAAGCGGGTCATCGGCCAGAACGAGGCGATCAAGGGGCTGTCACAGGCCATCCGTCGCACCCGGGCAGGCCTCAAGGACCCGAAGCGTCCCGGTGGGTCATTCATCTTCGCCGGCCCGACCGGTGTCGGAAAGACCGAGCTGGCCAAGGCGCTCGCCGAGTTCCTGTTCGGTGACGAGGACTCGCTCATCCAACTGGATATGAGCGAGTACTCCGAGAAGCACACCGTCTCGCGACTGTTCGGGTCACCGCCCGGGTACGTCGGCTACGAGGAGGGTGGCCAGCTGACCGAGAAGGTCCGGCGTCGGCCGTTCTCCGTGGTGCTGTTCGACGAGGTCGAGAAGGCGCACCCGGACATCTTCAACTCGCTGCTGCAGATCCTGGAGGACGGCCGCCTGACCGACAGCCAGGGTCGGGTGATCGACTTCAAGAACACGGTGATCATCATGACCACCAACCTGGGCACCCGGGACATCTCGAAGGGCGGCATGGGCTTCTCGGCCGGTGCCGACACTCGTACCGGGTACGAGCGGATGAAGGCCAAGGTGATGGACGAGCTCAAGCAGCACTTCCGTCCCGAGTTCCTCAACCGCGTGGACGACATGATCGTCTTCCCGCAGCTGCTGCAGGAGGAGATCGTCCAGATCGTCGACCTGATGATCGCCAAGGTGGACGACCGCCTCAAGGACAAGGACATGGGCCTGGAGATGACGCCCGCGGCCAAGGCCCTGCTGGCGATCAAGGGCTACGACCCCGTCCTGGGTGCTCGACCGCTGCGCCGGACCATTCAGCGCGACATCGAGGACGCCCTGTCGGAGAAGATCCTGTTCTCCGAGCTTCGACCGGGTCAGATCGTCCTGGTGGATGCCATCGGCGAGGGCCCGGAGGCGCAGTTCACCTTCACCGGTACCGACAAGCTGACGCCCGAGGACGCAGTACTCGAAGAGGCGACGGCGGTCACGGCCGAGGCGGCCGCGGCCGAGCCGGAACCGCCGGCTACCGACAGCTGACGGCGCAGACTCGGGCCGAGGGGCTGAGGGCCGAGGGGTCCAACCCCTCGGCCCTAGTCGGGCGTGACCTGGTCGGGCGTGACCCGGTCGAGGTGAGGCTGCGCCCCGCGCTACCCGCCGACGTGCCGGCTTTGGCCGCCATGGTGGGCGCGCACGTCGCTGATCGGCGCCTCCTGGCCAAGGACCTGGTCACGCTGTACGAAGACATCCAGGAATTCGTCGTGGCCGACGTCGACGGCGAGGTCGTGGGTGGTGGGGCATTGCACGTCATGTGGGCCGACCTCGGTGAGATTCGCACCCTCGTCGTGGGCCCGGCAGCCCGTGGACGTGGCGTCGGGCGGCTGATCGTCGACTCTCTGATGGGCCGCGCTCGCAGCTTGGGTCTGACCCGGTTGTTCTGCCTGACCTTCGAGACGGGGTTCTTCGCGCGCTTCGGTTTCGCGCCGATCGAGGGGCAGGCGGTGACGCCGGAGGTGTACGACCAGATGCTGCGCTCGCACGACGACGGTGTCGCTGAGTTCTTGGACCTGGCCAGAGTCAAGCCGAACAGCCTGGGCAACACCCGCATGCTCTGCCACCTCTGATTCGCTGCCCACCCCCACCGCCCTCCCCTCCCACCGCCCCGCCCACCGCCCCGCCCACCGCTGCCGTGATCATGGGGGATTTGGGGGGTTCGCCGAGCTGAATCCCCCTAATCGCCCATGATCACGCGGGGTTCCCGCCCCGCCCCGCCCCGCGCCACCGCCCCGCCCGCCCCGGTCCACCGCCCCGCCCGCCCCGGCCCACCGCTGCCGTGATCATGGGAGATTCGGGGGGTTCGCCGGGTTAAACCCCCTCAAACAGCCATGATCACGCGGGGGTGGCGGGGTGCGGGGAGGCGGGGGTGGCGGGTGGCGGGGTGGCGGGGTGCGGGGGTGGGTCACTCGTAACGCAGGGCCTGGATCGGGGGGAGCGAAGCGGCGCGATTGGCCGGATACAACCCGAAGAACACCCCGGTGCCGATCGAGAACGTCAGAGCCAGGATCACCGACAAGGGGGTGACCTCAGGCGAGAAACCCTGGATCGAGATGAACTGGACCAGGCTTCCCAGGAGTAGTCCGAACAGGCCACCGGTGAACGTCAATGTGACCGCCTCCAGCAGGAACTGGCCCAGCAGATGGTGATGTTGAGCCCCGATCGCCTTGCGGATGCCGATCTCGCGGGTGCGCTCGGTCACGGTCACCAACATGATGTTCATGACGCCGATCCCGCCGACGAACAGCGCGATACCCGCGATGGCGGCGGCCAGAACCTGCAGGATGATGCTGATCGCGCGGACACTGCGAAGCTCTTCGGTTCGGGTGTAGACCTCGAAATCCGCCGCGTCCAACGGACCGAGCAGGTGCGAGGCGCGCAGGGCCGCCCGAACCTGGTCGGCAGCGGACTCGACGACGGCTTCGTCGGCCGCCAGCACGTAGACCTGTGGATAGCCCTGTTGTGGTCCGAGCAGGGTGTCCTGGATGGTCGATTCGGGCATGTACGAGGTCGGCTGCCCGGGGTAGGTGTCGTCGGTGGTTCCGATGACGTCGTAGGTGGTGCCGTTCACGATGACCGTGGACCCGACGTCCGCGCCGAGGTTGCCGGCCGCCGTCGTACTCAGCACGACCACTCGGGCCCTCGCCGCGACGTCGGCCTCGGTGAGGTACGTGCCTGCTGTGACGGGCAGGCCGATCACCCGTGCGTAGCGGTTGTCGGTGCCCAGGATCTCGGTGTCGGTGTACCCGCCGGCGTCGGTGCTCATCGGCCCGTAGAACGAGAAGGACCCGGAGGCCGCCGCCACGTCGGGCGCGACGCTCGGGTCGTTCAATAGAGCGATGTCGGCCTCGGACAGTTGCTGCGGTGGCGGTGGCAGGTACGGCGTCGCCCGCGGGTCGAACGCCTCGAATGCGTCCGCCTCGGGGTCGCCACCACCAGGTTCGATACCGCCAGGTTCGACACCGCCCGCGAATGGACCCCGGTCCGAGATGAACCCGCCGTAGACGTTGATCAGCTTGGGTGAGCCCAGACCTTCCAGCTGCTGTTCGGTGCCGCTCACCGCACCGGCGGCGACAGCAGTCAGCGTGATGACGGCGAAAACCCCGATCCCGATGCTCAGCATCGTCAGGAACGAGCACACCTTGTTGGCCAGGATGCCGCCGAACGCCAGTGCCAGATTGTCGAAGATCACGTCAGCTCCAGCTGGGTCACCCAGGTGGGCAACGGCGCCCGCTCCCGCACCGGTTCATGTCGACGGTCACTGACGACGCGACCGTCGTGCAGCACGACGGTGCGACCACCCCACGCCGCGACGTCGTGCTCGTGGGTGATGACCACGACCGTCCGCCCCTGATCGTTCAGGTCGGCGAACACCTGCAGAACCTCGTGCGTCGAGGTCGAGTCGAGGTTGCCGGTCGGCTCGTCCGCCAGGATCAAGGCAGGTTCGCTGACGATCGCGCGTGCCACGGCCACCCGCTGCTGCTGTCCACCCGACAATTCCGAGGGGCGATGGGTGGCCCGATCCGACAGGCCGACGGCCGCCAGCGCCTCCAGTGCGCGGCGGCGGCGCTGCCGTCGGGGCACCCCGGCGTACAGCAGTGGCAGCTCGACATTGCGGACCGCCGGGACTCGGCGCAACAGATTGAAACTCTGAAAGACGAATCCGATCTTCTGGTTGCGGACCAGCGCCTGTTCGCGACGACCCAGGCCCGCCACCTCGACCCCGTCCAACAGGTACTGCCCGGAGCTGGGAGCGTCCAGACACCCCAGGATGTTCATCAGGGTGCTCTTGCCGCTGCCCGAGCTCCCCATGATGGCGACGAATTCGCCGGCTTCCACCGACAGCCACACGTCGGCCAGGGCGTGCACGGTCGTCTGACCGGTCTCGAAGATCCGGCTCAATCCCCTCACGTCGATGATCGGAGCGGCCGCCCCCACCTCGACCCCCCCGTCATCCCGCGTGCCTGGGGATACCTCAGCCACCGTCGACCCCTATCGGTTCGTCGCCGACCACGCCGGATCCCTCGCCACCGAGTCCGCCGCTGATCTCGATCTCGTCACCGGGTTCCAGGCCGCTCAACACCTGGGTGAATCCGCCCTGGCGCAGGCCGATCTCCACCACCACCTCCTCGATGTCGCCGTCCTCGGTGCGCCGCTGGACGACCGCGACGCCCTCGAACTCACTGATCGCCGTCGTCGGCACCGCGAGGATGTCCTTCGCCTCGCCGATGATCACCCTCGCCGCGATGGTCAGGCCACCACGAGCGCCTGCCGGGGGATCTGACAGCGAGATGGCCACCGTGTACGTCTTCTGAGCGCCGCCGCCCTGGGCAAAGGGGTCCGCATACGGATCGATTGGGCCACCACCCGAGGTGTCGGCGTCGGTCGGTGCGACGGTCAACACCTCGCCGGTGCCGACGAAGTCCGGTATCGCACTGAACTTCACCTCGGCGGCCATTCCCGGCTCGACCCTGATCGCATCGGTCTCGGGGATCTCGATCTCGGCCAGCAGCAGTTGCGGTGTGGTGAGGGTGATGACATCCGAGGCGCCGGTCGCGCCGCCGCCCGTCGTGCCGCCGGCGGAACCTGCGGATTCGCCCAATGTGTCGCCCACGGCGGCATTGACCTTGGTCACCGTCCCCGAGCTGGGGGCCACGATGGTCAGCGCCTCCAGTGCGGCCTGCGCACGCTCGACGTCCAGTTGCGCCCGGTCCACGGCCACCTGCGCCTCCTCGGGTGAGGTCCCCGCCGCCGCGTCACCACCTGTCTGTGCTGCGACCACGTTGCCGGTGATCAGCACCTGAAGGGCGGCCTTCGCCCGCGACACCTCGCTACGCGCGCTGGCCAGGCTCTGGGCATCGGCCGCCTGCCCACCTCGTTCGTCCTGTTCGGCGGTGCGGAGGCCCTCCTGCGCGACGAACACCGACTCGTCGGCTTCCGCGAGCACCGCCCGTGACGCGGCCGTCGCCGACGCCGCGTCGTCACCCGCGGCCACCGCGGCTGTGGCGTCCGCCACCCGGGCCTCGGCGGCGACGACCGTCAGGTGCGCCGCGTCGAGGCGGGCCTGTGCCGTGTCGACAGCAGATTGCTGACCCGATGCCACCGCGGTTGCCAGGTCGTTGCCGGCGGACACCTCGGCGGTCCGAGCGGCAGTGGCCGAAGCGGTGGCGCTCGCCAGTTCCGCGTCCGCGGCATCGCGCTGGTCGGGGCTCGGTTCGGCCGCGGCGGTGGCGTTGAGGTCCGCCTGGGCCTGGTCGCGAAGGTCGAGGTCCCGGTCGAGGCGGCGGGCGGCGGCATCGACGGCGGCCGCCAGCGCAGCCGCATTCGCATCGACCACCCCCTGGGTGGCGTTCAGCGCGGCAGTGGCTGCCGTGACGTCGCCGCGTGCCTGGGCCACCTGGGCGTCGCGAGCGGACTGCTCGTCGACGGTGGCCGGCCCTCTGAGACCGGCGGCGCGTTCGGCGGTCGTCAGGGCCGCCTCTGCGGCGTCCAACTCGATCTGGGCGAGCCGCGGGTCTTGGCGGCCCAACACCTGCCCGGCCGTGACGGTGTCCCCGACGGCGACGCTCAGCTCGGTCAGCCGGCCCGGCCCAGGAAAGCCCAGCGTGATCGACGTCGCCGTGGTCAGTGAGCCGTTGGCGGACACCGACGAGACCAGATCCATCCGCTCGACGACGGCCGACGAGGGGACCTCCGAGAACTCACCGCCCAGGCCGGAATCCGAATAGGTGGCTCCCCCCAGCAATCCGCGGGCGAACCGGACGGCGGCGAACGCACCCGCTCCCAACAGGGCGAGAACCACCACGGCAATCACGACGACGACGACGATCGTTCGAGTACGGCGGCGCTTCTGCCGCACACCCCCTGGATGCATACCGCGTATAGTGGCAGGCCACCGAGGATTCCGCTAGGACCTCAGGACAGTCGGGCGCTCGTCACGAGTCGTCGCGACCCGGCACTCGCAGCACCAGCGCGTCGCCCTGACCGCCGCCGCCGCACAACGCCACCACGCCACGACCGCCACCCCGCCTCTGCAGTTCCAGCGACAGGGTGAGAGCCAGCCGGGCCCCGGACATCCCGACCGGATGGCCCAGCGCCACCGCGCCGCCGTTCACGTTTACCCGCTGCTCGATGTCGTCGGCGCTCAATCCCAGATCGGTCGCCGATGCCAGGGCGACGACGGCGAACGCCTCGTTGATCTCGTACAGGTCGAATCCACCCGGGTCCAGCTCCGCGCTTGCAGCCGCCCGCCGAATCGCGGCCGCCGGCTGGGTCTGCAACGTGGAATCCGGACCCGCGACCATGCCTGCGGGTCCTACCTCGGCCAACCACGTCAGCCCGCGCGACTCGACCCACGAGCGTCTGGCCACCACCACGGCGGCGGCCCCGTCCGAGATCTGTGAGGCAGACCCCGCCGTGATCGTGCCGTCCTCGCGAAACGCCGGCCGCAGTCGGGCGAGGGACTCGACTGTCGTGTCCGGTCGAATCCCCTCGTCGGCGGCGACGGTCACGGCGGCACCGCGGCGCTGCGCGACCTCGACCGCAGCGACCTCGTCCGCGAAGCGTCCCGCGGCCCATGCGCCGGCGGCGAGGCGGTGCGAGCGTGCGGCGAACGCGTCCTGTTGCTCGCGGCTGAACGTTGCCCGAGGTGCCCGGTTGGCTCCGTCCGTCAGCGACCCCATCGACTGGTGGGTGAAGGCATCGTGCAGGCCGTCGTGGGCCAGGTGATCCACCAGGGTGACGTCACCGTAGGCATGGCCGGTCCGGCTGCCGGGTAGCAGGTGTGGCGCCTGCGACATGGACTCCATTCCGCCGGCCACGATCACGTCCACCGCGCCCGTCCGGATCAGGGCGTCCGCGAGGATGATCGCGCTGAGGCCGGACAGGCACACCTTGTTGACCCCCACGGCCGGAATCGACATGGCCAATCCGCCGGCCACCGCAGCCTGGCGCGCCGGTGCCTGGCCGCAACCTGCGCTCAGCACATGGCCCATCGCCACGTGATCGACGTCCGTGGCGGCTATCCCGGCCCGCCTGACGGCGGATCGGATGGCAGCCCCTCCCAGTTCGGTCGCGGTCATCGACGACAGCGAACCGTGGAATCGCCCCATCGGGGTGCGCGCTCCGGCAACGATGACGGAGGAATCGACCGTGGTCACGATCGCACTCTAAGCCGCGACTACCGCGGCAGCGTGACGCCATCCGGGCGGACGACGGCCAGGCCGTCGGCCACCAGGGCGACGATGCATCTCTCGATCTGCACACGATCGGACCACACGAGGTCCAGCTGGTCGCGCGCCACCACGCCGGGTGCCGCCCGCAGCCGCGCCATCACCAGCCCTCGCACCTGTCGGTCGCTGCCGAGCCATGGTTGGGCTGGGGAGGCGGTCGTCGCCGAGCGGGCAGGTGGTCCCGGGCATACCGATTCCAGCGGGCACTGGCCGCACCGAGGGTTGCGGGCGGTGCAGACCAGCGCGCCCAGTTCCATCACCGCCGAGTTCCACCGCGTCGCGGTGGCGGGGTCGATCGGCAAGACGGCCGTGGCACGGTCGATCTCGGCTCGGGTAGGAGCGCCCGTCGGCGGACGTTCGTCACCCGAGACTCGAGACAGCACCCGGCGCACGTTGACGTCCAGTACCCGGGATCGTCGGCCGTAGGCGAATCCGACGGTTGCCGCGGCCGTGTACGCCCCGATCCCGGGAAGGGCCAGCAGTGCTGCCTCGTCGTCGGGCACCTCGCCGCCATGACGTTCCACGATGGCGACGGCGGCCGCATGCAACCGCACCGCCCGGCGCGGGTAGCCGAGGCGCCCCCACATCCGTACCGCCTCGCCCACCGAGTCCGCAGCGAGGTCTGCCGGCGTCGGCCACCGCGCCAGCCAGGCCGTCCACGGTTCGACGATGCGCGCCACCGGGGTCTGCTGGCTCATGACCTCGCAGACCAGCACCCCCCACCCGGTGCGTTCGGGCCCGCGCCACGGCAACTCACGGCCGTGCTCCCGGTACCAGTCGAGAACGGCTGCCACGCCCCGGTCGTCGATCACGGGCCGATCCTGGACCGGAGGTGCCGCACAGGCCGATGTGGGTCCCTGCGTCAGACGTAACGCTCGAGGATGCTGGTCTCGGCGAGTCGGGACAGACCCTCGCGGATCGCCCGCGCCCGAACAGGGCCGATCCCCTCGACCGCGCTGAAGTCGTCCACCCCGGCGGCGAGCATCTTCTGCAGTGCGCCGAAGTGCGCCACGATTCGCTCGGTGAGGACCTCGGACAGCCGCGGCACACGATGCAACATCCGATAGCCACGCGGGCTGACCGACACGTCGAGCGGCTCGGCGACATCGGTGAACCCCATGGCCGCGGCCACCTGCGCGAGATCCACCAGCTGACCCGGGTTGAGGTCCACCAGGGCGTCGAGGACTGCCACTGTCTCGTCCCGCGAACCGCCCACCCCGACGTAGTCGCGGACGACGGCTTCGCGCTCGGCGCCGAGGCCCGAGATCAACTCATCGAGCTGCAGCGACAGCAGTCGCCCGTCGGTACCCAACTCGATCAGGTACTCCTCGACCTCACTGGAGATTCGACGCACCATCTCGGCACGTTGAATCACCGTCGCGACGTCTCGAACGGTTGCCAGGTCTTCGATCTCCAAGCCGGCGAGGGTGCTGGTGACCTCCTGCAGCCGGTTGCTGTAGCGCTCCAACGTGGCCAGGGCCTGGTTGGCTCGGGTGAGGATCTCGGTCGAGCTCTCCAGGACGCGTCGCCGGCCACCCACATAGAGCGCGATCAGACTCATCGACTGACTGACGGAGATGACCGGATAACCGGTTTGCTTGGCGACCCGCTCGGCAGTGCGGTGCCGAGTGCCGGACTCGACGGTCTCGACAGCCGGGTCGGGGACCAGCTGGACCGCGGCGCGCACGATCCGCCCGACGCCGTTGACCGATGCCGCGGTGGTGTCGATGACGATGGCCCCGTCCATCTTGGCCAGCTCGCGAAGCCTGGTGGACGAGAAGTCGACGTCGAGGACGAAACCGCCGGTGCACAGCGAGGCGACCAGCGAATCGAAACCCATGATCACCAGGCCACCGGTGCGGCCCCGCACGATTCGTTCGAGTCCGTCCCGTAGTGGCGTGCCGGGAGCCACGGCCGCCAGGACCGTCCGCATCTGCTCGTCGATCTCCGTTGTCACACTCACCTACCCCAGGCGACCTGTCGTCCTCATCATGCTGCCCTTTCGGTGCTGTGTCCGGCGTTTAGGCCGTGAGTCTACGGGTCGTCACTGACACGCGATGAAAGACCACGAAGTGTGAACATTGTCGGATGCGTCGGGTGTTCTGTCACTGAGAGACGGCGGCGAGTCGCCGTGCGCGCAACCCGGGATCGCGGACTGCTTGCAGGGCGTCGACGATCGTGGCGCACTCGGTGACGCGCATCCCGTCCAGTGACCCGTCGTCGACCCGATAGTCGCTACCCGCCGGAACCACGGCAGCGCGAAAGCCGAGCCGACGCGCCTCACTGAGGCGGCGTTGGAGCGCCGGGACCCGGCGAACCTCCCCGCCCAGTCCCAGCTCACCCAGGGCCACCAGGCCACCGGGCACCGCATCGTCCGTCACCGAACTGGCCACCGCCAGCGCGAGCGCCAGGTCCACCCCCGGCTCGGACAGGCGCAGCCCGCCGACCGTCGCCACGTAGACGTCGCACGCCGGCAGCGGCACCCCACCGCGCCGTTCGAGCACCGCGAGGACGGTCGCCAGCCGCGTACCGTCGATCCCCGATGCCACTCGGCGGGGGCTACCCGGTGCCGGCGCGACCAGCGCCTGAACCTCCACGACCATGGGCCGCCGCCCCTCGATCCCGACTGTGACGCACGATCCGGGCCCTGGGGCGGTGGTCGCGGTCAGGAACAATCCGCTGGGGTCGGCGACCTCGGTCATCCCCGCCTCGTCCAGTTCGAAGCAGCCGACCTCGTCGGTGGGGCCGTAACGGTTCTTGACCGAGCGCAGCAGCCGGAGCCGGGCATGGCGTTCGCCCTCCAACATGCACACCACGTCGACCAGATGCTCCAGCGTGCGTGGCCCGGCCAGCGAGCCGTCCTTGGTGACGTGGCCGACCAGCAACGAGGTGGCGCCGGTGCGCCGCGACATCGCGCCCACCGCCTCGGCCACCGCCTTGACCTGGTTGACACTGCCCGGTGCGGCGTCGACCCCGGCGACCGTCAGCGTTTGGACCGAGTCGACGACGACCAGGTCGGCCTCGCTGGCGGCGACGCCGTCCAGCACGGCGGCCATGTCGTGCGCCTCGACCAGCCACAAGCCGTCGTGCTCGGCGTGTACGCGTTGGGCACGGCCGCGCACGGCAGACGCGGATTCCTCGCCGGTCGCATAGAGAACCCGGCTACCGCTGCGGGCGAAAGCGGCCGACACCTCGAGCAACAGCGTGGACTTGCCGACCCCCGGCTCACCGGAGAGCAGCAGGACCGAGCCCGGGACGAGGCCGCCACCCAACACCCGGTCCAGTTCACCGATCCCGGACGGGCGCGGCGCCACCCGGTCCAACGTGACCTGCGTGATCGGAACCGCCCCCCCAGCGGGACGACCACGGTGGTCAGCGGCGCCCGCGGCCCCGCCGACGTCCGCCGACATGGACTGTTCGACCGTTCCCCAACCACCGCACCCCGGGCATCTGCCCACCCACCGTGGGGCGACGACCCCGCACGCGGTGCATTCGAAACCCGGCGTCCGCCGCTTCGTGCTCACCCGAGCCACGCTAATCCCGACCCCGGACACGACTCCGGGAGCGGCCTACAGCGACAGCAGGGTCGCTGTGAAGATGATCGCGCCGGTGCCGATCGACACCCCGGGGATTAGCGCAAACGCCAGCAGACTGCCGTTGCGGGTCCGCCGGTACATCCCGATCCCAGCCAGCGCGAAGATCATGATGCCGAGCGCGGACGCACCGAAGGCCAGCCCCACCGACGCGGGTTCGGGGTCGGTGTCGGTGGGCGAGACCAGCGTCCACGGCACGATCGTGGCGAACAGCACGCCGAACACCCAGATGCCGATCAGCGCGATGTTGATCGGCGTCGGGCGTGGCCATCGCCGGACGGGCACGACAGCGGTCGAGCTGCGGTCGGTACTCGTCGGGTCGACCGGCGAGCCGGCGCTCTGCTGCTGGGTAGGGGACGCACTCACCACTGCAGCGTGCCACGTCGAGGCCTGTCGTGGCAGGAATGGAGCAGATGGATCATGTCAACCGACAGGTGGCGGACGTCGTGGCCCGTTACGGTCTGCGAATGCGGCTCGGAGTCCTCGACATCGGGTCGAACACCGTCCACCTACTGGTGGTCGATGCCCAGTCCGGCGCCCGACCGGTCCCGGCGGCCTCGTTCAAGAACGAATTGCGCCTTGCCGAGCACCTCAGCGCAGCCGGTGACATCGATCCTGACGGCGTCGACCAGCTGGTGACGTTCGTGGCCGACGCCATGGCCGTGGCGGCCGAATCCGGCGTCGAGCACGTCCTGCCGTTCGCCACGTCCGCAGTCCGTGAGGCGCGCAACAGTGACGACGTGCTGGGTGAGGTCGAGCGCCGCACCGGGGTTCGACCGCACGTCCTACCAGGCCAGGACGAGGCTCGGCTGACGTTCCTGGCGGCCCGGCGGTGGTACGGCTGGTCGGCCGGTCGGCTGCTGGTCCTCGACATCGGCGGCGGCAGCCTGGAGGTCGCGGCGGGCCCCGACGAGGCTCCTGATCAGGCCATCAGCCTTCCGCTGGGCGCTGGGCGCCTGACCCGTGAGGCATTCGCCGGGGCCGGTGTGACGGTCGCCGCCACCGAGGAGGTGGCAGCAGCGCGGTTACGGGTTCGTCGCGAGGTGGCTCGACTGGCCTCGGAGGTGTTCCGCGCCGGTTCGCCCGACATGGCGGTGGCCACCAGCAAGACGTTCCGGTCCCTGGCACGGATGTGCAGCGGTGACGACACCCCGGTGCTGCGTCGCTCGGACCTGCGGGAATGGGTACCCAAACTGGCCGGGATGAGCGCAGCCCAGCGATCCTCGCTGCCGGGGATCAGCCTGACCAGAGCGCCCCAGCTACTGGCCGGCGCGATCGTGGCCGAGGCGCTGCTGGACCTGTTGGACCTCGACCGGGTGGACATCTGCCCCTGGGCGCTGCGCGAGGGCGTGATCCTGCACTACTTCGACTCGTTGCCGACATCGGCCGACCCTGCCCGCTTGATCGGGGCCGTACCCGCCGTTCGGCCCTAGAATCGGCCAACGTGACCGACTCGGCTGCCAGGCCAACGGTCGGCATGTCCACGATGGCGGTGTTTCCCGACAGCTGTGCCACAGCCTTCGCGGTCGCTGCCGACCTCGGATACGACGGGGTCGAGGTGATGGTGTGGTCGGATCCGATCAGCCGAGACGCTGCAGCTCTCGCCGCACTGTCCCGAAGCCATGACATGCCGGTGCTCAGCGTGCATGCGCCCACCACCCTCCTCACTCAATCGGTCTGGGGTCGAGACCCGTGGGTCAAGCTGATCCGCAGTGCGGAACTGGCCGAGGAGTTGGGCGCGGGTGTCGTGGTCGTGCACCCGCCGTTTCGATGGCAGGGCGACTACGGCAGGACGTTCACCGAGGGGATCGCCCGCCTCGGTGAGGCCCACCATGCGCGATTCGCGGTCGAGAACATGTTTCCCTGGCGGGTGCCCGGTCGCGATGTCGAGGCGTACAGCCCGGGTTGGGACCCCACGGTCGAAGACTACGAACATGTCACCCTGGACTTCTCGCACGCCGCCACCGCCCGAATGGATTCCCTCGACATGGCGAAGAATCTGGGCGACCGCCTGACACATATCCATCTGGGCGACGGGAGCGGGTCGATCAAGGACGAGCACCTCCCGCCCGGTCGGGGCAACCAACCGTGCGCCCAGGTCCTGTCACACCTCGCCGACATCGCCTGGACGGGGCACGTCGTGGCCGAGGTGAACACCCGACGAGATGCCCGCCGCCGCACCACGACCCTGGCCGAGACCCTGGCGTTCGCCCGAACCCACCTGCGCCAGGCGTGGGACGCCCGATGAGGTCGAGCAGGATCCCGGCGCGCGACTTCGGCGGCCTGGTCGCGGCCCGACTGGGACGGCGCTTCGCGGCGGGACCGGACGCGTCTGACGCCCTGGCGGTCGCCGCGGACATCCGGTCGAGCGGGCCCCTCGTGACGTGTGAGTACGTCGCTCACGCCAGCCGCGGACCGGCTGACGCCGACGACGCCCAGAACGTGATCGTCGACCTGTTGGGCCGGTT
Organism: Micrococcales bacterium; assembly: GCA_031398915.1. Lineage (GTDB taxonomy): Bacteria > Actinomycetota > Actinomycetes > Actinomycetales > JBBAYJ01 > JANNOG01. The sequence continues at coordinate 27,945 of JANNOG010000015.1, forward strand.
GGGCAGCACGGGGCTGGCCGAGTCGGGTGCGGTCGACCTGCTGCTCGGGATGGGTCCGCTGGGCGAGGGCAACGACGGGGTGACCCGGCTGCGTTCGGTGGCGACCGCTGCCGCTGCGGCGGGCACCCGGATCACGCTTCGACCGGACTCGCCCACCGACGTCGACCGAGTACTCGCGACGGCAGCGGCGCTGCGTCCCGAGTACCCCGAGATCGGGGTCGAGCTGTGGGCGGCGATGCGCCGCACCGCGGGTGACCTGGCGGAGCTGTTGGGTGAGGCTGATTCGTCGACTCCTGGTCCGCGGGTGCTGCTCCGGGTGAGTGGCGACGGCATTCGCGTTCCCGCACCGCTGGCCCTGGCGGCCACCGATGTCGAGCGGGCGTTCGTTCGCTACACCAAGCGGCTGGTGCGAAGCACCGCCCGTGCGGTCATCGCCGCTCCCGATGCCACGCTCCGGGCCATCGTCGAGGCGATCGGTGACGCCGCCGACACCGCTTCGGGCACTCCTCGCACCGCTGCCGGCTGGGAACTGCTGACCCCGCTGGGTCTGCGCGGCGACGAGGCGGAACGACTGGCACTCAGTGGTCGCCGGGTCCGGGTCTCGGTGCCGTTCGGGCCTCGATGTGGCGCGGTGGGGTTGCGCCGGTTCAGTGCCGCACGTGCGCCACGAGTCACCCGAGGGTTGGGCAGATGAGCGACCAGCCGGCCGGCTCGGTCCGGCAGCAGCGGCCCACGGTGGCGATGATCGGCGTCGGTGTGATGGGCGAGGCGGTACTGGCCGGCCTGCTGCGTGACGGGTGGACGCCCGAGCAGGTACGACCGGTGGTCCGCCGCCCCGAGCACGCCCGACAGCTGCGCGAGCGTCACGGCGTGCAGTGCGTCGACCTGGCCGTGGCAGTGGAATCCGAGGTCGTGGTCGTCGCCACCAAGCCGGCCGCCATCCTGGGCGTGCTGGACGAACTGGCACCCACGTTGCGCCGCGACGCCGTGGTGGCGTCGCTGGCCGCCGGGGTGACGATCGGGGCCATGGCCGCGCGGCTGCCCCCCGGGGTGGCCGTGGTGCGGGTGATGCCCAACACCCCGTCCGTCGTGGGTGCCGGGATGTCCGTGCTGTCCGCGGGCCCGACGACCACCGAGGCGCAGTTCGACCTGGTCGACGAGGTGATGTCAGCGGTCGGATCCACGATGAGGATTCCCGAGGGACTGCAGAACGCGGCGACCGCCGTCTCGGGTTCGGGTCCGGCGTACCTGTTCTACGTCGTCGACGCGATGGCCGAGGCGGGCGTGCTGCTCGGCCTCACCCGCGTCATGGCGCGCGAATTGGCGATCCAGACCCTGCTGGGTTCGGCGACGCTGTTGGTCCAGAGTGGTCGTCACCCCGTCGAACTCCGTGAGCAGGTCTCGTCCCCGGGTGGCACGACGGTGGCGGCACTGCGGGTACTGGACGATCGAGGGGTCCGCGCCGCATTCCTCGCCGCGATGGAGGCGTGCCGAGATCGCGCCGTCGAACTCGGCCGACCAGCCGATCAGGAGGCCGCCGCTGCCGTCGGGAACCGGTCGACCTGATGACGGGGTTGTGTAGGCAAGGATCGCACCGGCAAACAGACGAGGAGGCGACATGGCGGGGTTGTTCCGTCGACGCAAGTCGAACAAAGATCGGCAATCGACGTTCGACCGGGAGGCGACCAAGGCCGACCTGACCCACCTGCAGGAGTTCGCCCGCAGTCGCCGCGGTGTCGAGTTCTACATCGAACCCGAGACGTTCGCCACCGACACGACGGTTGTGGCAATCGCCACCGATGGCGAATGGACCCGGCGCCGGGTCGGCGCCCCCGACAACGCGGTGAATCTGGCCCGCACGATGAACCTGCCGCTGTACCGCGCCGAGGTCACCGGTTACCCCCAGCGGATGCGGGACTGGTCGGCCCGGCACCCCGATCGCAAGCTGAAGTAGCTCAACCGATCAGCGGTCGACCGGGGGGCAGGCGGTACAGCCGTCGGCGACTCGACAGGGCGAGTCCGGCCACCAGGGTGGCGGGCCCCACCCGCCCCAGGAACATGCAGCTGATCAGGATCCACAACCCCGGTTCAGGCAGTGTGGCTGTCAGGTTTGTGGACAACCCGACCGTTCCCGTGGCCGACACCACCTCGAACAAAGTCCTGGTCAGGCTGGCCCCGGCGACCTCGACCAGGGCGACGGTCGCCACGAACAGCTGCACGGCATACAGGCCGACGACGGCCAACGACTGGCGAACCGTGCCACTGTCGATGCGCCGGTCGTACGCGGCGGTGTCGTCGTAACCGCGGGCCTCGGCCCAGATGGCCAGTGCCAGGACCGCCAGGGTGCCCACCTTGATCCCGCCCGCCGTGCTGGCGCTGCCACCACCGACGAACATCAGCGCTATGGTCGTCAGCAGTGCCGAGTCCCCCACCTGCTCGTAATCCACCGTATTGAACCCTGCGGTTCGTGGCGTCACGGACATGAATACCGCGTTCCATAACCGGTCCACCGGACTCAGGGCACCCAGGGTCGCGGGATTGTCCCATTCCAACAAGGCGAACAGCGTGGCGCCGCTGATCAACAGCACCACCGTGGTGACCAGGACCAGTCGAGTATTGACCGACCACAACGAGATGCGTTTCTGGCGTAGCACCTCGAGAATGACCGGAAATCCCAGACCGCCGACCACGATCGCCGCCATGATCGGGCCCGTGATCCACTCGTCCGTGGCGAAACGCACGAGATTGTCGCTGTAGAGCCCGAAACCCGCGTTGTTGAACGAGGAGATGCTGTGGAACACGCCATGCCATACGGCGCGGGGTATCGAGTAGTCGTAGTGGGTCGCGAATCGGATCGTCAGGAACGTGGCAACGATCAGCTCGCACACCACGAACGTTCGAGCGATCCCGACCAGGACCCGCTGAACCGTCCCGATGTCGACGGCACCGGCCCCCGACGCCGCGGTAAGCCGACTCCGCAGCCCCATCCGACCGGCCACCAGCAGCGCGAGCAACGCGGTCAGCGTCGCGACGCCGATGCCGCCCACCTGGATGAGGACGGCCAGCACCGCATGGCCGAATGTCGACCAGTAATTCGGGGTGTCCACCGACGACAGCCCGGTCACGCAGACCGCCGACGTGGCATGGAACGCGGCAATGGTGAGGCTGACCAGTTCCGTGTCGTCGCCGCGGGCAGCGGGCGTGAGGAGCAGTATCGTGCCGACGGCGATCGTCACGGCGAACCCGATGGGAACTATCCGGACCGGTGAGGTGATGACGGTGCGGACTCGTGACCGCGTCAGCCTGAGGTCGTCGAGGAGGCGGGCGGTAGTCACGGGCGCGAGGCGAACCGCTCGACGAGTTCGACGTGACCGGACACGATCAACGTGTCGTCAGCGTGGACCTTCGTGTCGGCGACGGCATACGCGAAGTCTGCTTCCGGCGGCTTCAGGCCCACCACGGTGACGCCGTAGCGCTTGCGGATATCCGACTGCTCGAGAGTGAAGCCTATCGTCTCCTTGGGCGGCCGCATCTTGACGATCGCGAATCCATCGTCGAATTCGATGTAGTCCAACAGCTTGCTGGTCACCAAATGTGCGGTGCGCTCTCCGGCGTCTCGCTCAGGATAGACGACGTGCCCGACGCCGATTCGGGTGAGAATCTTTCCGTGGGCGATGCTGATCGCCTTCGCCCATAACTGGGGTACCTCCAGGTCGACCAGGTTCGCGGCAGCGAGCACGCTGTTCTCGATGGACGTGCCCACCGCGACGATGGCCTTCTGAAAATCGGCGGCGCCGATTTGACGAAGCGCTTCGAGATTGGTGGCGTCCGCCTCGATGACGTGCGTGAGCCGCCCGGACCACTCCTGCACCAGATCCGCATTGCGCTCGATGGCCAGGACCTCGTGTCCCAACCGGTGCAGCGCCTCGGCGGTGGCCGCGCCGTAGCGACCCAGCCCGATGACCAGCACCGCATCTGAGGTCAATCTGCGAGAAGCCACAGCCGTAACCGTAGACGCCGCCCCGACCCGTCGCGCGATGATCGCGGACCGACTCGTAATGTCAGTGTGTGAAGTTGGTGGATGTCGTTCGTCGCTCTGGGCGTTCCGCGATCCTCGCCGGGGCGTTGGTCGGTCTCGTGGGGCTCGCAAGCTGTTCGACTGCCGATTCGTCGGTGACCACCCAGGTGGTCGTGCGCGACGACGTCTCCGAGGTGGTCGAGGCCCCCGGCAGTGTCACCGCGGTCGCCACCGCCACCGTGTCGTCGCCGGCCACCGGTTCGGTAGGGCAACTGATGGTCACCGAGGGCCAACTGGTGGTCGCGGGTGACGTCCTGATGGTCATCGACTCGCCTCAGGCACAACAGAATCTGGCCCAGGCGACCGAGGCGGACACGGCGTTGATCACCGACACGGCGGTTCCGGCTGTCGGGCTGTCCGCCGAGCAACGCGAGGCTCGCCGCACGGCGGCCGAGGGATTCGCGGCGTCCCGGGTCGAGGCCGAGTTGATCACCGACCCCGAGATCCGGGCGTCGACCCTGTTGGCCATCGACAACGCCGAGGCACAGTACGAACTGGCGATCGCCTCGGCCGACGCACTCGCCGAGCAGGTCCAGGCCGGTGTCGCCGGCATCGCCGACGCCGTCTCGGCGTTGACCGACGCGCAACGGGTACAGACCCAGGCCGCGGTGACTGCCGCCCAGGCCGGGGTCGACGCGCTGACGGTACGGGCCCCGATCGCCGGTTCGGTGAGCCTGACCGCCTCCGGCGCCTCGGCGGGCGGATCCACGGACGACCTGGCCGATGCGGCATCCTCGCTGCTGGGCGCCGGTGGTGGCGCTGCCGGCGGGGCCGACCTGTCCAGCCTGCTCGGCGGGGGCGCGGCGCCCGAGGTGTCCGGACTGCTGCGTCTGGGCCAGCCCGTGGCATCGGGCCAGCCGCTGCTTACCCTGACCGACGCCTCTCAGTTGTCCGTGACCGCACAGGTGGACGAGACCGACGTGCTGCTCGTCTCCTCGGGCACCGTCGCCGAGGTGCTCCTCGACGCCATCCCCGGTGAGACGTTCGACAGCGAGGTCACCTCGATCGACCCGGCCCCGACGGCGAGCGCCCGCGGCGGGGTGGGCTTCACGGTCCGGGTGCCGTTGGAGGCCACCGACGGCCCGCGGCCACTGCCGGGAATGAGCGCGATCGTTCGCCTCATCGTGCGCGAGGCGCCCGACGTGCCCGTGGTGCCGTCGTCCGCAGTGGTTCGCCGTGACGGTGGCGACGCGGTGTGGCGGGTGGATGCCGAGGGCCGGGCGCGATTGCAACAGGTCGAGTTGGGCGTGCTGGGCGACGGTGTCGTCGAGGTGCGTGACGGTATCGAGGCGGGTGAGGAGATCGTCAGCACCGGCGCCGACCAGGTCAGCGACGGCCAGGGGGTCACGTGAGCGACGCTGCCGTCGAGTTGGAGGACGTCGTCCGCGAGTACCGCACCGGCGGCGAGGTCGTGGCCGCGTTGCGTGGCGTCTCGCTGCGGATCGACGCGGGCGAGTACGCCGCGATCATCGGACCATCGGGGTCTGGCAAGTCGACCCTGATGCACGTCGTCGGCGCGCTGGATCGGCCCACCCGGGGGATCGTGCGGGTGGCGGGCGAAGACATCGCGCGGATGTCGGACACCGCGCTCGCACTGCTGCGTAACGAGCACATCGGCTTCGTGTTCCAGTCCTTCCACCTGCTCGCTCGCACCAGCGCGCGGGACAACGTCGCCCTACCGCTGGTGTACCGGGGGACCCCGGCGGCGGCGCGACGCCGGGCCGCCGAGGAGGCGCTGGGGGCTGTCGGGCTGGGCCACCGCCTGGGCCATCACCCCTCGCAACTGTCGGGTGGCGAGCAACAGCGGGTGGCGATCGCCCGTGCCCTGGTCGGTGAACCGAGGCTGCTCCTGGCCGACGAGCCCACCGGCAACCTCGACTCGCGCAACGGCGAGGACGTGATGACCCTGCTCGAAGAACTGGTCACCGAGCGCGGCGTCGCCGTCGTCCTGGTGACACACGACCCCGACGTGGCGGCCCGGGCGCGTCGCGTGATCCGGGTCCGGGACGGCCTCATCGCAGAAGACACCACCAGGGCCCCGGTCGCCCCGGCAACGGCCCCGGTCGCCCCGGCAACGACCCCGGTCGCCCCGGCAACCGCGAGCGGGTCGTGAACTTTCGGGAGGCCTTCCGTACGGCGGTGACGGCGTTGTCCGCCAATCGGCTCCGCAGTCTCCTGACGATGCTGGGCGTCATCATCGGCGTCAGCGCCGTCGTCGCACTGGTCGCTCTCGGGTCCGGCGCCCAGCGTGAGGTCACCCAGCAGGTCCAGGGGCTGGGTTCCAACCTCATCATCGTGTTCCAAGGTGAGTTGGGCGGGACGGGCGCACCGTCGGTCAGTCGGCTCACGCTGGAGGACGAGGAGTCGGTTGCCCGGGCGATCGGCGACCCCTCGCGGGTGACGGTGACCGCCACCAGCGGAGAGACGGTGCGTGCGGGGACGGCCAGCGCATTCGCGTCCGTGCAGGGGGTGGACGAGGACTACGTCACCGTCTTCGACCGGGCCCTCTCGACCGGATCGTTCTTCGGTGCGACCGACGTCGACACCCGTCGCCGGGTGATCGTCCTGGGGGCGGACACCGCCACGGCGTTGTTCGGCGCGATCGATCCGGTCGGGCGTCAGGTCACGGTGTCGGGGGTCAGGTTCTCGGTCATCGGAGTCTTCGAGGCGCAGGGGTCCGCGTTCGGCGTGAGTCAGGACCAGCAGGCGTACATGCCGGTCACCACGGCGCAGCGGCTGTTCGGCATCTCGACGGTCGACGGCTTCGCGGTCAAGGCGGCCGAGATCGACGGGATCGAGGAGGTCCAGGCGGCGATCGTCACCGAGTTGGAGGCCACCTATCCGGGAGTCACGTTCTCGGCGGTCACCCAGACCCAGATCCTCGGCATCATCGGCCAGATCCTGTCGCTGCTGACCGGTGTCCTCGCTGCGATAGCCGGGATCAGCCTGGTGGTCGGCGGGGTGGGCGTCAGCAACATCATGTTGGTGTCGGTGCGCGAGCGCACCAAGGAGATCGGGCTGCGCAAGGCCCTCGGTGCCCGACGGCGCGACATCACGCTGCAGTTCCTGATCGAGGCGGTGCTGCTGACCACGGTCGGCGGGACCATCGGCCTGATCCTGGGCATCGGTGGCTCGATGCTGGTGGACACGTTCTCCCGGTTACCGGCGCAGGTGGTGTGGTGGGCCCCGGTGCTGGCCTTCGCGGTCTCGGTGGGTACCGGAGTGATCTTCGGTGTGGCACCGGCTCGCCGGGCCGGCAAGCTCGACCCCGTGATCGCCCTGCGTTCGGACTGAGCGTACGCGGGATGCGGTGCGCGATGACGTGGCCGACGTCAGCGAGGCTCGCGCCGCCCTGCGTGAGGTGGAGGCGCTGCGTGCGGGGCGACGTGCACGAGTTGCCTGCCCCGCGGGGGTCGATCGGTTCCGAGCAATCCGGCCGCCGCTCCGCGGTCATCGTTCAGTCGGACCTGCTTCACCTTTCCACCTGCCTGGTCGCCCCGACGTCGACCAGTGCCCGCGCAACCGACTTTCGCCCCGAGATCGAGTTGCAGGAGCGGGTGACAAGGGTGCTGATCGAGCAGACGACCGCCGTCTCTCCCGAGCGGTTGGGGCGCTTGGTGGGGCGGGTGTCCCACCGCGAGCTGTCGGATATCGACGCTGCACCGCGAGCCGCATCGCAACGGGACCACTGACTTCTCAGCGGTCACGCGACAGCGGCTTGAGGCGCTTGAGGATCGTGGGCCAGAACTCGGTCACGGTGGGGTGGACGGGCAGCATCTCCTGCAGCACCCGCCTCGGGGCATGGGCGTGCATCAGGGCACTCACCGACTGGATCACCTCGTCGCCGAACAGTCCGAACACGCTGGCGCCCAGGATCTGGTCGGTGTCGGCGTCCACCAGGATCTTGATCACGCCGTCGGTCTCGGAGTCCAGCGCCGCCTTGGTGACGTCCTTCATCCAGAAGGTCGCGACCAGCGCGTCGATCCCGGCGTCGCGCACCTCGGCCTCGGTCATCCCGACCCGGCCGAGGGGCGGATCGGTGAACATCGCATACGTCGTGATCCGCTCACCCACCGAGCGGGTCCCGCCGTCCAGGTTGTCCACCGCGATCTCACCGTCGGCATAGCTGGTGTGAGTGAAGGCGCCTCGCCCGTTGATGTCGCCGAGGGCGTAGATGCCCGCGACCGTCGTGTGGAAGTGATCGTCGACGGTGACGTAGCCGCGCTCGTCGGTCGCCACTCCGACCGCATCGAGGCCGATCTCGTGGGTGTTGGGCCGACGGCCGACGGCCAGCAGCAGATGCGATCCCGACACCTGCCCGCCCGAGTCCAACGTCACGCGAACTCCGGTGCCGTCATGGCCCGGCGAGACCGAACCGACACCGGCCTTCAAGCGGATGTCGACGCCCTCGGCGCGCAGCACACGCTCGATCTCGGCACTGACCTCCGGCTCCTCGCGCCCGGCCAGGTGAGGACCGCGCTCGATGATCGTCACCGCCGAGCCGAACCGGGCGAACATCTGGCCGAACTCGAGACCGATGTAGTTGCCGCCCAGGATCACCAGGTGTTCTGGCAGCGCGTCCAGATGGAGGATCGAGTCGTTGTCCAGATACGACACGGTGTCGAGACCCTGGATCGGCGGGACGGCGGCACTGGTGCCGGTGTTGAGCCACACCGCCGGCGCGCTCACTCGTCGCCCGTCCGCCCCCTCGACGACGTGCAGACCGTCGGCGACGGCGCTGCCGTCGAGGTCTGCGTCGGCGGCGACCAAGCGCGCCGCAACCTGGTGGAAGTCGATGCCGGGGTCGGTGGTCAGCCACTGACGCATCCCGTCGACCCAGCCGTCGATCATGGCGTCCTTGCGGGCGACCACAGCGGCGAAGTCCACGCTGACCTCGCCGGTGCGGACGCCGTACTCGCCCGCGCGTCGTGCCTGGTGGGCCACCGAGGCCGAGGCGCGCATCGCCTTGGTCGGGCGGCAGCCACGATTGAGGCAGGTCCCGCCCGGGGTCCCGCTCTCGAACATCGCGACACGTTGGCCCTGTGACAGGTACCACCCGGCTACGGTTCCTGCGGCTTGACCTGTTCCGATGACGATGGCGTCGACAACTGGTGTGCTCACGCCGCTCACCTTGACAGAGCCGCCTGGTCGGCGCCCGCGAAGGTACGGTCTCGTCATGGCGATGTCACCGGCCTGGCTGGCGTGGGACGACCGAGCCTGCAGCTACGACTTCGGGCCGGGCCATCCGCTGGCGCCGGTTCGGCTACGGCTGACCGCCCGGCTCTGCGCCGACCTCGGGTTGTTGGCTCCGGTCGGACCGGTCGAGGTCGTCGCCCCGGTCGAGGCCTCGGTCGAGGCGCTCGGCAGGGTCCATGACCTGGCCTATGTCGTTGCGGTCCAGGCCGCCTCGGCGGATCCTGCCAATCCGCCGGCGCGGATCGGGTTGGGCCCCGGGGACACCCCCGCCTTCGCCGGCATGCACGAGGCGGCGGCCCTGATCGCCGGTGCGTCGATCCATCTCGCCGAGGCGGTCTGGGCCGGTCGATGCCACCACGGGGTCAACTTCTGCGGCGGACTGCATCACGCGCAGCGGGGGTCGGCGTCGGGTTTCTGCGTGTACAACGACGCGGCCCTGGCCATCGCCGCATTTCTGGATGCCGGCGCCGAACGGGTGGTCTACATCGACCTGGACGTCCACCACGGTGACGGTGTCGAGGCGATCTTCGCCGACGAGCCTCGAGTGACCACGGTGTCGATCCACGAGTCTGCCCGGACGCTGTTTCCCGGAACCGGTGACCCGTCCTACGTCGGTGGTCCGGGTGCCCAGGGCAGCGCGGTCAACGTCGCCCTGCCCGCGGGCACCGATGACTCGGGATGGCTGCGGGCGATCCACGCGGTGGTGCCTGCAGTGGTCCGTGCCGAACAGCCCGACGTCATCGTCAGCCAGCACGGGTGCGACACGCACGTCCTGGATCCACTGGCCCACCTGGCCGTCTCGGTCGACGGGCAGCGGATCGCGGCGGGCCTGGTCCACGACCTGGCACACGAGGTGAGCGCGGGCCGCTGGCTCGCACTGGGCGGCGGCGGCTACGAGGTGGTCGACGTGGTGCCACGGACCTGGGCCCACCTGGTGGCCATCGCCGGTCACGTGGACCTGGCGGCGGACGCCGACGTTCCCGAGGCCTGGCGTGACCACGTCCGCGATGCCCTGGCCCGCGAGGCGCCGCGACGGATGACCGACGGCGCGGCTGGGACCTGGTCGGACTACGCCGACGGCCACGACCCGGCTGATCCGGTGGATCGGGCGATCCAGGCCACCCGCCGCGCCGCGTTCCCGTACCTGGGCCTCGATCCCTGGACCGCCTGACCGCCCCCGGGACCATCCCCAACTCCCGATCATGTGCCCGAATGGCTGTCACGTCCCGTCGCAACAGCCATTCGGGCACACGATTCGGGGTTGGGTTGGGTTGGGTTGGGTTGGGTTGGGTTGGGTTGGGGTGGGGGTTTGGGGGGTGTGGGGTCAGGCCTCCTGAAGGGTGCGGAGGTCCGTCTCGTCGGCCTCGGTCAACTCGACCGACGGTGCCGCCCGTGGCCAACCGATGCACGAGTCGTGCGCCCGGAAGTTGCGCAGCCACCAGGCCCAGTCCTCCGGCACCAGGCCGAACGGATCGGCCTGGCCCAGCTCTCGAGCGGCCCACACCGGCCAGCGGGGATTTGGACAACGCCGGGCGCCCGAGCATCACCAGGTCGATCAGCTCCTCCCGGATGACGTGGTCCGCAACTGACGGCAGGCCGAGGTTCCAGCTGGTGGCGACCGGGATCCCCGACTCGTTCCGGAGCCGGGTCGACCGTTCGACCATGAACGCCATGTCGGCGAAGGGCACCTCGTTCATCTCGTCGGTGTTGAACCCGATGCTCAGGTCCGCCCGGTCCAGGCCGTGCTCCTTCATGGCCTTCACCGCGATGATCGATTCGTCCAACTGCACTCCGGCGGGGTTGAGGTCGTCCGAGCCGAGACGCATGGTCAGTGGAAGGCGCTCGGGCCGGACCGCACGCACGGCGTCCAGGGCCTCCAGGTGGAAGCGCATCCGGTTGTCCAGGCCGCCGCCGTAGGCATCGGTGCGCTGGTTGGCGATGGGCGAGAAGAAGCTGGCCCCCAGATACCCGTGGGCGTAGTGCATTTCGAGCCACCCGAATCCGGCCTCGGCCGCGCGCTCGGCGGCGCGGGCGTACGCCCGGTGGATCCCGTGGATCTCGGCCTCGGTCAACTCGTCGACGGACTGGTCGTACTTGCCGCCGTAGGGCAGCGGCGACGGTCCGACGACCCGCCAGCCGTCGGGGTGGTCCGCCGGCAGCTGGTGCCCACCCTCCCGGTGCTTGACCTCGCTGCTCTTGCGGCCGGTGTGACCCAACTGGATTGGCGGGGACACCGCCCATGTCCTTGATGATGTCGGTGACCCGCCTGAGGCCCGGGGATCTGGTCGTCGTCGTAGATGCCGCCACGCCCCACGCTGGTCCGACCCTCGGGAGTGATGGCCAGCTGTTCCAGGAAGACCAGGCCGAAGCCGCCGGCGGCTCGCGAGCCCGCCGGCATCACGTGGAAGTCGTTCATCTTCGCGTCGGTGGAGCGGTACATGGTCATCGGGGACATCGCGATGCGGTTGCGCAGCGTGACGCCCTTCGGGGTGAAGGGGCTGAACAGATCTGGCATGAGGCGTCCTCGGTCGGCGGATCCGGGTCTGGGATCGGATGCCACGCTGCATCTGTCCCCTCACGCTAGGCAGAGGATGTATCACCGACGTCACGCTCAGGCTGACATCTGTGACGATCTCCTCTCGGCGCGTCGACCGGGCGTGTTGGGTCCGTCCGGACGGCCCCGCCCGACAAGTCACGGCCGCGACCGGTCCTATCGCGGACCCTGCCGGTAGCCTCAGGTCCGACACCGCAGCATGCAGTGACGACATTCACCGACGACCGAGGGACACCTATGGGTTCTGTGATCAAGAAGCGCCGTAAGCGCATGGCCAAGAAGAAGCACCGCAAGCTGCTGCGCAAGACCCGCCACCAGCGCCGTAACAAGAAGTAGGTCACTGTGGCGGGCCGTCGTGTCCTGGTCACGGGGGTTGCCGGACAGATCGGCGGCCTTGTGGCGGCGTCACTGGCCCGTCACGTCGACGTCGACCACGTCGTCGGCGTCGACTCCGCCGCACCCACGACCGAGGCCGTGGCGGCCGCGGGCGTCGAACTGGTGCGGGTGGACCTGCGCAGTCCGTCCGTGGTGCGCCTGGTTCGCGAGCTCGAAGTCGACACCGTGGTGCACATGGGCGTCGTCCTCAGCGCGGCCGACGCCGGCGGCAGGGCATCGATGAAAGAGATCAACATCCTGGGAACCATGCACCTGCTCGCCGCATGCCAGAAGCTGGACACCGTGCGTCGAGTGGTGGTGCGTTCCAGTGCCGGGGTCTACGGCAGCGGTCCGGAGGATCCGGCGTTGTTCGCCGAGGACACCGAACCCACCCACCCACCCCGCAGCGGCTGGGGTCGGGACTGCATCGAGGTCGAGGCGACGGTGCGGGGCTTCGCCCGTCGCCGTCGCGACATCACGGTGGCGATGCTGCGATTCACGCATGCCGTGGCGCCGTCGCTGCGCACCCAATTCACTGATCTGTTCCTGCTACCGATGGTGCCGGCTCCCCTGGGTCGTGACGCCCGGCTGCAGTTCGTCCACGTGGACGACATCGTCGAGGCCAGCGTGACGGCGGCGCTCACCGACGCCTCGGGTGAGATCAACATCGCGGGGCCCGGGGTGCTCACCGTGACTCAGGCCGCGACGATGGCCGGACGGCCGGTGATGGGGCTGCCGGGCGCGGCGCTGCGACGACTGCACCGCCTGCCGGCCCCACTGCGCGGTGTGGTGCTGACGGACGACGACATCTCACTCCTCGGCTACGGACGGGTGCTGGACACCACCCGAATGACGCGCGACCTCGGCTTCGCGCCTCGGTTCGGCACGACCGCGGCATTCGCCGACTTCGTCACCGGTCGCCAGGCCTCCGGCCCGTTGGGTGCGGCCCGCGATTCGATCGTCGCGGCCGGGCGCGTGCTGACGGGCACCCGATGAGCGGGCAACGACCCACGGTGTCGCTGGTGTCGGCGGCGGCCGATCGAGCCGGCGCCGAACGCGCCCGGCGCCGACTCCACCTCACGCCGTTGCTGGACCAGGCGGCAGGCCATGAGCGCGGGTCGGAGCCGGATCACGAGGACTCCCCGGTCGCCGAGCACGCCCGGCGGGCACAGGGGGCTGCGGATGCCCGGCCCACCTCGGCACCCACCGCGTCACCCGAAGCTGCCGAAGCTCCGGGACAACCCGAGGGCGAGGCACCCAAGACCCCGGACCTGCCGCCGCTGCTGGCTCATGCCCTCGACTTCCTGACCCGCCGGCTGGCGGGCGACTACGAGATCGACGACTTCGGACTGGACCGGGACCTGGCCCAGTCGGTGTTGTTCCCGCTGCTGCGACCGATGTACCGGCACTGGTTCCGGGTGGACGTCCGCGGCGCGGAGAACGTCCCCGACTCGGGACCGGCGCTGCTGGTGAGCAACCACTCGGGCACGCTGGCGTGGGATGCGCTGATGACCCAACTCGCGGTCTACGACACCACTCCGTCGCGGCGGATCATGCGCCCGCTGGCCGCCGATCTGGTGTTCGCGACACCGGTGATGGGGGACCTGGCCCGTCGGGTGGGCGCCACCCTGGCGTCCGCGCCCGACGCCGAGCGGCTCCTCGGCGCCGGTGAACTGGTCGGCGTCTGGCCCGAGGGATTCAAGGGGATCGGCAAGCTCTATCGAGATCGCTACCGGTTACAGCGATTCGGGCGCGGCGGGTTCGTCTCGGCGGCGATCCGGGCGCAGGTGCCGATCATCCCGGTGTCCGTGGTCGGTGCCGAAGAATCGCACCCCATGATCGCCGACGTGCCGCCGTTGGCCAGGCTGATGGGTACGCCGTACTGGCCGGTCACCCCCACCTGGCCCTGGCTGGGGCCGGTCGGTCTGGTCCCGCTGCCCAGCAAGTGGATCGTCGACTTCGGCGTTCCGGTCCGGACCGACAGCCACGACGCCGCAGACGCCGACGACCCACTCGTCGTCCTCGAGGTCACCGACCACATTCGCGAGGTGATCCAACGGACCCTCTACACCCTCCTGGTGCAGCGGGGTCCCGCTTTCGGCTAAGGCATCGGCCGCCGCCGTCCGACGATCGGAGCGCGCCACGCGCGACTTTGTGCTTCTCTTCACAAAGTCGTAACCTGTGCGCACCCGACGAGGAGTGTCATGGCTGATCGCCCGTCCCGCAGCTATCCCGGATACCCGGTGGTCGTCAACGACGCCCTGGTGGTGCCCGAGGCCACTGTCGGACGCCTGCCCGGTTACCTGCACGCGCTGCGCGGTATGGCAGAGGACGGCATCACCACCGTGTCGAGCCAGGATCTGGCAGCTCAGGTCGGTGTCTCGGCGGTCAAGCTGCGCAAGGACCTGTCCTATCTCGGCTCGTTCGGCACCCGCGGGGTCGGGTACGACGTCGGGCACCTGGTGCATTCGGTCTCGGCCATGCTGGGGGTCGCCGACGACTGGGAGGTAGCCATCGTCGGGCTGGGCAACCTGGGTCGGGCGCTTGCCAGGTACGAAGGCTTCAGCACCCGCGGCCTCCAGGTCACCGCCCTGTTCGAGGTGGACCCGGACCTGGTCGGGACCGAGGTCACCGGCGTCCGGGTGCATCACGTCGACGACGCTCCGACCGTGCTGCGCGAGACCGGGATCCGGATCGCCGTGCTGGCCGTCCCGGCCGCGGCCGCCCAGTCGGTGGCCGACCTCCTGGTGGCCGGTGGCGTCACCAGCCTGCTCAGCTTCGCCCCGGCCGGCGTCACCGTGCCCGCCGGCGTCCACCTGCGCCACGTCGACCTCTCGGCCGAGCTGCAGATCCTCGGTTTCCGCGAATTCCATCGAAGCCACGAGGTGCGAGGCGCGTCGCGCGAGGCGTCACGCACCAGCGGAGCCATGGCATGAGCCTCATCGCCGTTGGTCTGTCGCACCGCAGCGCGCCCCTGCCGCTGCTGGAACGGGCCTCGCTCGGTGCCGCTGACCCAGCCCTGCGCCGCGCCATCCTGGCCGGTGGGAACGTGGACGACCTCATCGTGATCGCGACGTGCAACCGGATCGAGGTGTACGCGGACTCCCGCCGATTCCACGGCGGGGTCGCCGACGTCGCGGCTGCGCTGGCCCGCACCAGCGAGGTCGACCTCGACACCCTGGCGTCGCACCTGTACGCCTACTACGACTCGGCTGCGGTCGAGCACCTGTTCACCGTCACCGCCGGACTGGACTCGATGGCTCTCGGCGAGAGTCAGATCCTGGGCCAGGTCCGGACCGCATGGCAGGCGGCTCACCACGCTGGACCGGGGCCGGTCCGCGAGCTGGACGAGGCGTTCCAACAGGCCCTCCGGGTCGGCAAGCGAGCACAGAGCGAGACCGGACTGGACCGCCTCGGCAACGCCCTGGTCGAGGCGGCATGCGACCGGGCCGAGACGATCCTCGGCGGCACCGGGCGGCGCATCGTCGTGGTGGGCGCCGGGGCGATGGCTGCACTGATCGTCACGACACTGGGGCGCCGGCCCGACGCGGCCGCCGACCGGACGGTCACCGTGGTCAGCCGCACGATGGCCGCCTCCCAGCGGTTGACCACCGGCGCAGGCGCCTCGGTCGACGCCACAGCAGCGCGCTGGGACGACCTCGCACAGCTGTTGACCGAGGCTGACCTGGTGTTCAGCTGTACCGGGGCGGTCGGCCACGTCCTCGACGCGCGGACCGTCGCCACAGCCCGCACCGGAGGGTCGGCGGGCAGCGGCCGACCGCTGGTCCTGGTCGACCTGGCGTTGCCGCGTGACATCGACCCGCTGGCTGATCATGTCGACGGTGTCACGGTCGTCGACCTCGAACTCCTGGGCGCCGAGCTGTCCGAGGCGCACGGCCGTCACGACGTCGCCGAGGCGCGCGCCATCGTCGCCGACGAGGTCGGTCGCTGGCGCGCCGAGCGGGCTGCGGCCGACGTCGCCCCCACCGTCGTGGCACTACGCGAGCAGGCCGCCACGATTCTCGACGCCGAGCTTGCCCGGCTTCGTCGGCGACTCCCCGACATGTCCTCGCAGGATGCCGCCGAGGTCGAGCGCGCCGTCCGCCGTGCCGTCGAGAAGGTCCTGCACACTCCGACCGTGCGGGTGAAGCAGCTCGCGGACGCACCCGGTGGGTCCTTCTACGCGGAGGCCTTGGCGACCCTGTTCGACCTCGACGTGTCCGACGTGACAACCGTCGACCGAGTGCTCGCCGGCGGCCGGCCATGACGCAGCCGCTGCGGATCGGCACCCGCGCCAGCTCACTCGCCATGGTCCAGTCGGGGCGGGTCGCCGCCGACCTGACCGAGCGTCTGGGGCGCCCGGTCGTGCTGGTGAACGTGCGGACGGTCGGAGACGAGTCGTCGTCGTCGTTACGCACGATCGGTGGAACCGGCGTCTTCGTGTCCGCGCTACGAGAGGCGCTGGCCTCGGGCCAGGTGGATGTCGCGGTCCACAGCCTGAAGGATCTGCCGACCGCGAACGAGCCCGGCATAGTCCTGGCCGCGGTGCCCCCTCGCGAGGATCCACGTGACGCCCTCGTCGCCCGGGACGGACTGCACCTGCACGAGCTGCCGCCCGGGTCACGAGTCGGGACCGGGTCACCTCGCCGGGCTGCCGCACTCGCCGGATTGGGCCTCGACATCGTCGACATCCGAGGAAACGTCGACACCCGACTCTCCCGCGTCGGCGACGACCTCGACGCGGTGGTCGTCGCCCTCGCCGGGCTGCGGCGGCTGGGTCGCGACGGCGAGGCGACCGAACTCCTGGACCCGCTACTCGTGCTGCCCGCCCCCGGTCAGGGTGCGTTGGCGGTCGAGACCCGCGCCGACGACCCACTCACCGATGCTGTCCGCATCGCACTGGACGACATCGAGACCCGATGGGCCGTCAGTGCCGAGCGTGCCGTCCTCGCCACCCTGGAGGCGGGATGTTCCGCACCGGTCGGGGCGCTCGCCGACGTCGGTATGGCCGAGACCGCCGCGGCCGGCGCGTTAGAGATATACCTGCGGGCGAGCCTCGGCGTCGCTCGCGACCCTGACGACGGAGGCGGGTGGTCTGGCCTTACCCGGGCGTCACGGACCGCGGTCGTCGCCGACGTCGAGGCCGCCCACGACCTCGGTGTCGAGGTCGCTCGACGACTTGCGCCCGACGGCATGTCGATTCTCATCCCGCCTGCCCCGATCCCTGCTCAGACTGTAGGAAGACGATGACTCTCTCCCTGTTGCGCACCCCACCCAACCGCCCGGGCACGGTGTCGTTCGTCGGGGGTGGACCGGGTGACCCCGGCCTGCTGACCCTGCGAGCGGCCCGGTTGCTCGCCGAAGCGGACGCAGTCGTCGTCGACATCCTCGACCGGACCGAGATGCTGCACCGCCATGCCCGCCCCGACGTCCAGATCATCGACGGTGGCCGCGACGTCGACGGCACCCCACTGGGCCGCGCCGCCCGCGCCAAGTCCGTTGTCGCGGCAGCCTCCGACGGCAGCCGGGTGGTGCGGATCATCGATGGCGACTCCACCACGTTCTCGAGCATCGTCGAAGAGGTGACGGCGTGCCGTAAATCGGGTATCGACATCGAGATCGTGCCGGGCGTGCCGATCGCGACGGCCGTGCCCGCCTATGCGGGGGTCCCGATCGCACCCGGTGGCTTCACCTCTGCCGTCCACGTCGTCTACGCCAACGACCACGGTCGCGGCGCCCTCACCCCGGGCGCGGACACCCATGCCGACGCCGTGGTGGTCCTCGGTGCCTCGGGTGGACTCGGCGATGCCGCCCGGCGGCTCATCACCCACGAGGGTTGGAGCCCGGGGACCCCGGCCATGCTGATCACCAACGGGACCACGCTCGCGCAGGTCTCGCAGGTGCTCAGCCTCGGTCAGGTCGCTGACCTGGTCGAGGCGACCGACGGGCCCACCACCCTGGTCGTCGGCAGCGCCGTGGCCCACCACAACACGCTGAGTTGGTTCGAGACCAGGCCGTTGTTCGGCTGGCGGGTGCTACTGCCGCGCACCAAGGAGCAGGCCGAGAGCCTGGTCGAGCGGCTGAGCGAGTTCGGTGCATCTGCCGAGGTCGTGCCCACCATCTCGGTCGAGGCGCCCCGCACGCCACAGCACATGGACAAGGCCGTCCGCGGCCTTGTCACCGGGCGCTACGAGTGGGTCGGTTTCACCAGCGTCAACGCCGTGCGTTCGGTCCGTGAGCGGCTGGAGGCACTGGGCCTGGACGCCCGGGCGTTCTCGGGCCTCAAGGTGGCGGCCGTCGGCGGTGTGACCGCCGAGGCACTGCGCGACTGGGGGATCGAGCCGGACCTGATCCCGACGACCGAGCAGTCGGCCCGCGGCCTGCTGGTGGACTGGCCCGAGTACGACGAGCAACTCGATCCGATCAACCGGGTGCTCCTGCCCCGGGCCGACATCGCCACCGAGACGCTGGTCGCCGGACTGGGCGAACTCGGCTGGGAGGTCGACGACGTGACGGCCTACCGCACGGTGCGCGCCGCCCCGCCACCGGCACCGCTGCGCGACGCGATCAAGTCGGGCTCGTTCGATGCGGTGCTGTTCACGTCCAGCTCGACGGTGCGCAACCTGGTCGGGATCGCCGGCAAACCACACCCCTCGACGGTCGTCGCGTGTATCGGCCCCAACACGGCCAAGACCGCCGAAGAACACGGCCTGCGGGTGGACGTGTTGGCCGCCACCCCTGACGCGATGGCGCTGGCCGACGCCCTGGCCGACTACGGCGCCGGGTTGCGTCAGGCGGCCGTGGAGGCCGGTGAGGAGCCGACCCGTCCGTCGCAGCGCCGCGCCGCCCAACGTCGCCGGGCCCGGTAGCCCGTGACCGGACATGCCTCGGTCCGGGCACGTCCCGGCCTGGGGGGGTTCCCGCACCGGCGACCCCGTCGGCTGCGGACCTCACCGGCGATCCGCGAGCTGGTCGCCGAGACCCGGCTGCACCCACGTCGGTTGGTCCTGCCGGTCTTCGTCAAGGAGGGCCTGGCCGAGGCGCGGCCGATCAGCAGCCTGCCGGGAGTCATGCAGCATTCCCGGACGTCGCTGGTCGCCGCCGCTCGCGAGGCGGTGGCTGCCGGAATCGGCGGGATCATGGTGTTCGGCGTTCCCGAACGCCGCGACGCGACGGGTACGGGCGCCGATCACCCGGACGGCATCCTCAACGTGGCGCTGGCGGATCTGGCCGAAGCCGTGGGGGACGACTGCGTCCTGATGGCCGACCTGTGCCTGGACGAGTTCACCGACCACGGCCACTGCGGTGTGCTGGACGCGGCGGGCCGGGTCGACAACGACGCCACGTTGGAGCGCTACGCCTCGATGGCGCTCGCCCAGGCGGCCGCCGGGGCGCACGTCGTGGGCCCCAGCGGAATGATGGACGGCCAGGTGGGGGCGGTGAGGGCCGCCCTGGACGGCGCCGGTCACGGCGACGTGACGGTGCTGGCGTACGCGGCCAAGTACGCGTCCGCGTTCTACGGTCCGTTCCGCGAAGCCGTCGAGTCCACCCTGTCCGGCGATCGGGCGACCTACCAGCAGGACTCGCGCAATGTCACCGAGGCCCTCGTCGAGGTCGCCCTGGACATCGCCGAGGGTGCCGACATCGTGATGGTCAAGCCGGCGCTGGCCTACCTGGACGTGTTGCGCCGGGTGGCCGACGCAGTGGACGTGCCCGTCGCGGCCTACCAGGTCTCGGGTGAGTACGCCATGATCGCGGCCGCCGGGGCCAACGGCTGGATCGATTCCGAGCGGGTGATGATGGAGTCGGTCATATCGATCCATCGTGCCGGGGCGGGCATCATCCTCACGTACGCCGCGGTGGATCTTGCGCACCGGCTCTGAGCGAGGAGGTCCTCAGGTGGCACTCGACACCCGTACGGTTCGTTGGCTCGACACCGAGGAGCAGATCGCCTGGCGAGCGCTGATCGAGGGATATGCCCGCCTGTTCGACAGGTTGGGCAGGGTGCTCGACGCCCACGGCCTGTCTCTGGCCGAGTACGAGATCCTGGTCCGGCTGTCCGAGGAGTGCGATCACGAGCTCCGGATGAGCTGGCTGGCGTCCGCGGTCGTCCATTCGCGCAGTCGGTTGACGCACACCGTGTCGCGGATGGAAGCCGCCGGTCTGGTGCAGCGGCTGTCCAGTCCCGAGGACGGGCGGGGCGTGCTGTGCAGGCTGACTCCGAGCGGCTTCGCGCTGCTGGAGGAAACCGCTCCGGAGCACGTCACGAGCGTGCGCGAGAGCTTGCTCGACGTCATGACCAGGGAGGAGTTCCTGTTGCTCGGCGATCTGATGCGGCGAGTCTCGAGACGGCTGGTCAGCGAGCCGTGTTGACGCCCCGCTCGACGGAGCTGTTCGAACGGGCGCAATCGGTGATCCCCGGTGGGGTCAACTCACCGGTCCGGGCGTTCCGGGCGGTCGGCGGCACGCCGCGATTCATGGTGTCGGGCAACGGTCCGTACCTGCGCGACGCCGACGGCAACACCTACGTCGACCTGGTCTGTTCGTGGGGTCCGATGATCCTCGGTCATGCCCACCCAGCGGTGTTGGCCGCCATCACGGCTGCCGCGGCCAGCGGATTCTCGTTCGGGACACCGACCGAGGGCGAGGTGGCCCTGGCCGAAGAGATCGTGTCTCGGGTGGGTCCGGTCGAGCAGGTGCGGTTGGTCAACTCCGGGACCGAGGCCACGATGAGTGCGGTGCGGCTGGCGCGCGGGTTCACCGGACGACAGATCGTGGTCAAGTTCGCCGGGCACTACCACGGTCACGTCGACGCGCTGCTCGCCCAGGCCGGGTCGGGGGTGGCGACGTTCTCGCTGCCCAGCAGTCCCGGAGTGACGGGCGCCTCGGCGGCAGACACCGTGGTCCTGCCGTACAACGACGTCGAGGCCTTGGAGGCGGTGTTCGCCGCCCGGGGCGGGGATATCGCCTGCGTGATCACCGAGGCCGCCGCCGGAAACATGGGCGTCGTCGTTCCTGCGGCGGGCTTCTCGGCCCGGTTGCGCCAACTGACCAGCCAGGCCGGGGCACTCCTCATCCACGACGAGGTGATGACCGGATTCCGGGTCAGCCGCGCCGGGTGGTGGGGCCTGGAGGGCGCGGTTCAGGGGTTCGCCCCTGACCTGTTCACGTTCGGGAAGGTCATGGGTGGCGGCTTCCCCGCGGCGGCGTTCGGCGGGCGGGCGGACGTCATGTCGCATCTGGCCCCGATCGGGGCCGTCTATCAGGCGGGCACGCTCAGCGGGAACCCGGTGGCGGTCGCTGCCGGGCTGAGCACCCTGCGGCACTGCACGCCCGATGTGTACGACCGGGTGAATGCCGTGGCGGCGACGCTGTCGGCGGCGGCGAGCGCGGCGCTCTCGGAGGTGGGGGTGGGCCACGTCGTTGCCCACGCCGGGAGCATGTTCAGCATCTTCTTCACCGCCGACACCGGGATCACCGCGATAGCGGACTACGCGACGGCGCAACGTCAGGACACGGCGGCGTTCGCGGCGTTCTTCCACGCGATGCTCGACCAGGGTGTCTACCTGCCACCCAGTGCCTACGAGTCGTGGTTCGTCTCGGCGGCGCACGACGACGATGCGATCGGGCGGGTGGTGGACGCGTTGCCGCTCGCTGCCCGTGCCGCAGCTTCGGTCGCGGCGACGGCGTCGGTCGCGGCGACGGCTTCGGTTCCGGCGACGGCGAGGTGACGATGGCCGCCCGGAGTTCGGTCGTGTTGGTCCGCCACGGCGAGGTCCACAACCCCGAGGGCATCCTGTACGGCAGGTTGCCCGGTTACCACCTGTCCGATCGGGGCCGTGACCAGGCGCTGGTCGTTGCCGGTCAGCTGAGCGCCGGCCGACCCGTGGTGGCCGTCGTGTCCAGCCCGCTGGAACGCGCCCGCGAGACAGCGGCACCCATCGCCGCGGCGCTGGGTCTGGAGGTGGCGGTCGACGAGCGCCTCATCGAGAGCGCCAACGTCTTCGAGGGGCGGGTCGTCAGCGAGCGGGCCGAGCTGTTCCGCCCGGGCAACTGGCGCCATCTGGTCGACCCGCTGCGCCCCTCCTGGGGTGAGCCCTACCGAGAGATCGCCGAGCGGATGCAGGACGCGGTGGCCGCGGCGCGCGAGGCCCACCCGACGGGTCGCGTGGTGTGTGTCTCGCACCAGTCCCCGATCTGGGTGGCACGCCGGGCATACGAGGCCAAGCCGCTGGGACACGACCCGAGGCGCCGGGAATGCGCCCACGCCTCGCTGACCACGCTCACCTTCGAGGCCGATCGTGTCGTCGGAATCGGCTACGAGACCCCGGCGGGTCACCTGTGAGGCGATCCGCGCCCGCCGTTCTGTTGGCGGTTGCCGTCGTGGTCACCGGCGGCTGCAGCAGCGACGGCGGCACACCGCAACTGCGCGAGAGCGCCGACCGGGGGTACGTGGCGGGCGACCGGTCGGTGGTGCAGCTGACCCCGGACCAGCGGGACGGACCGGTCCAGGTCTCGGGCGAGACGCTGGACGGTGACCCGCTCGACATCGTCGACCTGCGCGGTGGCGTCGTGGTGCTCAACGTCTGGGGGTCGTGGTGTCCGCCGTGCCGGGCCGAGGCACCCGATCTGGTCGCCGCCCACGACGAGCTTGCCGGGATGGACGTCACGTTCGTCGGGATCAACATCCAGGACGCGTCGACGACCAACGCGCGCCGCTACGAGGAGTCATTCGACATCCCCTACGAGAGCATCTTCGACCGGGACGGGCGCCAATTGCTCAATCTGCGCGGCGACATCCCACCCAACGCCATCCCGTCGACGTTGGTGCTGGACCGGTCGGGGGCGGTGGCGGCGCGCGCCATCGGACAGGTGGACCGCGCGACGCTGGTCGGGCTCGTCGAGGACGTCCTGAGCGAATCGACGACCGCGTCCGCCGGAGACTCGGCGACCGGATCACCCACCTCGGCGACCGGATCACCCACCGCCCCCGCCGGAGACTCGCCGTGATCGCAGGCGCCGAGAACGTCGTGTTCGACGCCAGCCTGGCGCTGGCGTTGCCGGTCGCCGTCGCTGCGGGGCTGGTCTCGTTCGCCTCGCCCTGCGTGCTGCCGCTCGTGCCCGGCTACCTGGCCTACGTCTCGGGGATGGGTGATCCACAGACCACGTCGACCCGGCGCCTCGTGGCCGGGGCGGTGCTGTTCGTCGCCGGGTTCACTGTGGTGTTCGTGCTGGTCGGGGCGACTGCCGGGGCACTGGGAGGGCTGTTGTTGCGCTACGACCGGATTCTCCAGGTCGTCGCCGGGGTGGTTGCGATCGCGCTGGGAGTGGTGTTCGCAGGCCTGGTGCCGGCGCTGCAGGTCGAACGACGGATTCGGTGGCGTCCGGCGGCGGGCCTGGTGGGAGCGCCACTGCTGGGTGCCGCCTTCGGCATCGGCTGGGTCCCCTGCATCGGGCCGACCCTGGGCGCGGTGCTGGTCCTGGCCACCCAGGAGGCCTCCGCCGGGCGAGGCGCGCTGTTGGCCGTGGCGTACTGCCTGGGTCTGGGTCTGCCGTTCGTTGTCGTCGCCGCGGCCTACGGTCGAGGTTTGAGCGTCCTGCGGCCGTTGCGCCGGTACCGACTGGCGATCACCCGATCGGGGGGCGCCATGCTGATGCTCGTCGGTGTCCTGCTGGTCACGGGGGCCTGGAACACCCTGATCCGCTTGGTCCAGGGTGAGATCAGCGGATTCGTGCCGGTGATCTGATGGCCGTCACGACCGCACCCCCGCCGCCGCAGGCCCCGCCCGCCTCGCCCCGCCTGCCCGACCTGGGCCCGATCGGCACGCTGCGCTGGATGTGGCGGCGCCTGACCAGCATGCGGACCGCGCTGATTCTGCTGCTGCTGCTGGCGATCGCGACCATTCCCGGGTCGTTGTTGCCGCAGCGCAGCGTCGACCTCGGCGCGGTCGCCGAGTTCTACCAGGCCAACCCCGACCTCGCGCCCGTCCTGGAGCGACTGGGATTGTTCGCGGTGTACTCCTCGCCGTGGTTCGGTGCGGTGTACCTGCTGTTGTTCGTCAGCCTGGTGGGCTGCATCATCCCGCGCACCCGCGCGCACGTCCTCGACTGGTTCGCGGCGCCGCCGAACGCCCCGACCCGCCTCAACCGCCTCCCCGGCTACGTCACCTATCGCAGTGCCCTGCCGCCCGACGAGGCCGCTGCCCAGATCGCCGCGGCCGTCCGAGGCAGATGGTCGGTCGGCCTGCACCGGGTGACATCGGCACCCGGGACGTCGGCAGCGGAGACGTCGACGACGCGACCGCCGGATCAGCGGGAGCCATTGGTGGTGGCCGCTCAGACCGGACGACTGCGCGAGACCGGCAACGTCATCTTCCACATCAGCATGATCGGGATTCTGCTGGCCCTGGCCGGTAGCTCGCTCTATTCGTGGCGCGGAGAGGCGCTGGTGGTCGAGGGCGCGGGCTTCGCGAACACGCTGCCGCGTTACGACTCTTTCACCTCGGGTGCTCGCTACGACACCGGCGATCTGCCACCGTTCGCCCTCACGTTGGACGGCCTCGACGTGCGGTTCGAATCCGACCAGATCGCTGCCTTCGGCGCGCCGCGGGATTTCGCCGCCGCGGTCAGGATCACCGACACTCCGGGTGCCCCGCCACGGTCCGAGCTGATCAGGGTGAACCAGCCGGCCTCGGTCGACGGCGCCAGGGTGTACCTGTCGGGCAACGGTTACGCACCCGTCGTCGACGTCCGCAACGGCAACGGCGAGTTGGTCTTCTCGGGCGCCGTACCGTTCTTGCCCCGCGACGGGACGTACACCTCCACCGGGGTGATCAAGGTCCCCGACCTGACCGGCGGCGGCACCGAGGATCTGGCACTCGAGGGCTTCTTCCTGCCGACTGCCGTGATCGACGACCAGGGTCCACGCAGCGTGTTCCCCGACGCGGACAATCCGCGACTGCTGCTGACCGTCGCGACCGGGGACCTCGGCCTCGAGTCGGGCGGGGCCGGGTCGGTGTTCAGCCTGCAGGGCGCCGACGTGACGACGGTGACCGCCGACGGCGGGGACGCGGTCAGTCTGCTACTCGCCCCCGGCACGTCGGTGGACCTACCGGACGATTTGGGCACTGTGACCTTCGTCGAACTGCGGAGGTTCGCCGCGTTCGACGTCCGGGCCGATCCCAGCGGCCCCGTCGCGCTGGGTGCGGCGGTCCTGGTGATGGTGGGCCTGGCGATGAGCTTGTTCATCCCGGAACGGAGGGCCTGGATCCGGATCACCCCCACCACCGGGCCCGAGATCGGCGCGCGTAGCGTGGTTGAAGTGGCAGGTCAGTCGCGTCCGCGCGATAACGGACTGGGGGCGGCACTCGAGCACATGGCCGCCGTCGTGCGGCGCAGTGCTCCGCCTGTCCCGCCCGAGAACGACCACCGGAACCACGCTGAGGAGGACGCATGATCATCGACTCATCGTTGGCCAATGCCAGCGACGCACTCATCGTGTCGGCCACCGTCGTCTACACCGTGGCCATGCTGGCGTTCGTCGCGGACCTGGTGAGCACCGGTCGCGCCAGTCGGACGATCACCCGCCAGCTCGTCACCGCGGGCGCCTCCGGGCCGGCGACGACTGAGGCCGTGGCCGAACCGCCCGGTACCGAGGCGTCCGTGTCGTCGCCGGCGAGCCGGATCGGGCGGATCGCGGTGACCCTCTTCCTGCTCGGGACCGGGCTGCACCTCGCCTCGGTCGTGGCCCGCGGTGCGGCCGTCGGGCGGGTGCCGTGGAGCAACGCGTACGAGTTCGCCACCACCGGCGCGCTGGCCGTCAGCCTGCTGTTCGCCGGGTTGCTGCTGCGCCGCGAGGTGCGCTGGCTCGGCGCCTTCGTCGCGCTGCCCATCGTGCTGACGCTGGGCGTCGCAACCGCAGTCTTCTACGCCGAGGCGAGCGACCTGGCGCCGGCGTTGCAGAGTTTCTGGTTGGTGATCCACGTCAGCGTGGCGTTCATCGCCTCGGCACTGTTCACGGTCGGGTTCTCGCTGTCGGTGCTGCAACTCGTCCAGCACCGCTTCGAGCGCCAAGGCGCGCGCCCGGCCCCCACCGTGCTGAGGGCGGTGCCGTCGGCGACTGTGCTGGAGGCCATGTCGTTTCGCCTGCACGCCGCCGGATTCGTGCTCTGGACGTTCACCTTGGTCGCCGGTGCGATCTGGGCCGAGCACGCCTGGGGGCGCTACTGGGGGTGGGATCCGAAAGAGGTGTGGAGCCTGGTGATATGGGTGGTGTACGCCGCCTACCTGCACGCTCGCAGCACCGCCGGATGGGGAGGTCGAGGGGCGGCATGGGTGGCCGTGGCGGCCTACGGCTGCCTGCTGTTCAACTTCTTCGGCGTCAACTACCTGTTCGTCGGCAACCACTCGTACGCAGGGTGACCGTGCCAGGAAACAATTCGGACAGACCTGCCCAGAGATGAAACCTCCCCGTCCGCTGTGACGTGTGTGCGGTGTGACCGAGAGCAACGGATCCCCGTTCCCTCCGAGGACCTACCGCGACAGCGATGCGGCCCTCGATGACAGCCCCCCGCTCCGCCTCGGCGCCACCGCGGGAACCGTTACTCGACGGGCGATAACCGCCGCAGGTCTGGCTGGTGTGACGCTGCTCGCCGCCTGTCAGACCCTGCCGGTGCCGCGAACGATCCGTCGGGTCCTGTCGCCGACCACGCCGACGCCTTCCGCCACGCCCTCGGTTACGCCGACGCCCTCGGTCAGCGTTCCGGCGACCCTGCCCACGGTGACACTGCCACCGCTGGACACCGTCACACCCACCACGGCGCCCTCGACGACCGCGTCGTCCACCACGCCGTCGTCAACGGCATCGACGGCAGCCACCACGACAGCGACGACGGCAGCGTCCTCGTCGACAACGCCGTCGTCCACGTCCACCGCCCCGTCGACGACACCGACCACGGCGCCTGCTCCCGCTCCTGTTTCGGCGCTCCCGGTCACCGACCTCATCGCCCGGCGAGCGACGTTCGGGCCGACGCTGGCGCTGGTCCAGTCGATCAACGCGCTCGGCGTCCAGGCCTGGCTCGACCAGCAACTGGCTCCCGCGAGCGTGCCTGATCCGGCGGGTGATGCGGTGCTGGCTGCATGGCCGGCGTACACCCGCCCCTATCCCGAGCTCGAAGCCGCACTGGGCGACGAGACCTGGCGTATCCCCAAGCAGGTACAGGCCCGTTCGTTGGCCCGCGCCGCCTGGAGCAGTCGTCAGGTCCTCGAGGTGATGACCCAGTTCTGGGCCAATCACTTCAACATCAACGTCTACAGCGAAGAGTTCGCCGAGACCACGTTCCCGGACTTCGAGAACAACGTGCTACGCCGGTACGCGCTGGGGACGTTCTCCGACCTCTTGACGGCCACCGCCGCCCACCCGGCGATGATGACCTTCCTCAACCTGGCGTGGTCCAACAAGGGCAACCCGAACGAGAACTACGCCCGTGAGCTTCTCGAATTGCACACCGTGGGTGTCACCGGCGGATACACCGAAACCGACGTCAAAGAACTGGCCAAGCTCCTCACCGGCTGGCGGGTCGATGGCGATCGCAATGGGTACACCCCCTACTTCGAGCCGAATGCGCACCACGTCGGCCCGATCACGGTGATGGGTCGCACCTTCGCCAATCCGAGCGCCAACGGCCAGGCCATTCTCGCGGAGGTCACGGGTTACTTCGCCCGTCGCCCCGAGACTGCCCGGTACCTGTCGCTCAAGTTGGCCCGGCATTTCGTTTCGGACGAGCCCCCCGCCGCGCTCGTCGACCGGATGGCGGCGGCCTATCTCGCCGCCGACACGGCCATCGCGCCGGTCTTGCGCACGCTGTTCCTGTCCCCCGAGTTCGCGGCCTCGTCCGGCGCGAAGATCCGTCGGCCGTACGAGCGTTTCGTCGCCACCCTGCGACTGATCGCGCCACAGCGCCCGGCCAACATCGAGGACGGTGCGAATCGTCTCATCGACAAGTTGCCCGCCCAGTCACCGCACGAGTGGCCGACCCCTGACGGCTACCCGGACTTTGCCGCCGCCTGGTTGAGCGCAGGCACCGCGCTGGATCTGTTCAACGTGGGCGCCGACTTCCTGCGCGGTATCCCCTCCGAGGGCGGGGTGTTGGGCGTCCGGCAGATCCTCACCGCCAACCCCACCACGTTCGACGCGGTGGCCACGGCTGCCGCGCAGATCATCCTGCTGCGGGACCCGACGGCCCAGGAACGTGCAGCTGTCGTGGCGCTGCTCGCCGCGACCCGCCTCACTCAGCCGCTCGCGGCCAACTCCACCCAACAGCGCCAGGCCAGCGAATTCGCGGCGGCACTGTTGTTGGCCTCACCGGCCCACCTGACTCGCTGACCGCCCGCCCTGTCTGAGGAGACGACGTGACCATCACCCCCACCCGCGCGTGCGACTGCCCCGAAGGTCGCTCTTTCGTTTCCCGTCGAGGGTTCATGGCCCTTGCCGGCGCCACTGGCCTGGTCACCGCGACTACGGTCGGCGGAGCCCGAGTCGGTCTGCTGCCCGGCGCCGACGCCGCTGACGTCGACGCCGACATCCTGGTCGTGATGTCGATGCGGGGTGGTATCGACGGTCTCAGCGTCGTGGTGCCCCACGGTGACCCCGACTACGCGCCGTCGCGGCCCTCGATCGCCATCCCCACCAGTCGCCTCAAGCGGGTGGACAACATGTTCGGCCTGCACCCCGCGCTGGCACCGCTGTTCGGGCTGTGGGACAGCGGCAAGGTAGCGGCTGTCCATGCGGTCGGCATGCCGGACCCCAACCGCTCGCACTTCGCCGCCATGGATCAGATGGAGCAGGCGGCGCCAGGTTCGTCGCTGCGCACGGGCTGGATCGACCGGACCGTCGGCTTGATCGACACCGACGTCTTCACCGGCGGCACATTCACCGCGTCCATGGTGGGCACCACCACGATCCCCAGGTCGTTGTCCGGCCCGAATCCCGAGTTCGGCATGTACTCCTACGACAACGTCCGCCTGAACATGGACGAGAGCGTGGCCCCCCTCTCGGCATGGCAAGGGTCGTTGGCATCGCTTCACACCGGTGCGTCGCCGGCGGTGAGTCGACCCACCCTCAAGAGCTTCGAGGCTGTCGGCGCGCTGCGCAACGGACCGGCGAAGGGGCCCGGGTACCCCAACGGCGGCCCGAGCGCCGCCCTCCGCGATATCGCGCGCCTGGTCAAGAAGCAGGTCGGTCTGCGCGTGGCCACGGTCGACTGGGGCAACTGGGACATGCACGAGGGCTTGGGTAGTTCTCAGTCCGGCTGGATGGCTGATCAACTGACGAGCCTGTCGACCTCACTGGCCGCGTTCGCCGCCGACCTGGGTAACGACTTCAATCGGGTCACCCTGGTCACCCTCAGCGAATTCGGTCGCCGAATCGACGAGAACGGGTCGGGCGGCGTCGATCACGGCTATGGCAACGCGGTCCTGTTGATGGGCGGCGGGGTTCGGGGTGGCAGGGTCTACGGCGCATGGCCGGGCCTCGCCGACGCGAACCGGGTGGACGGCGACCTGGCCGTCCGCACCGACTACCGCTCGATCATCGCCGAGGTGCTGAGCACCCGCTGCCGGGTGGGCGGCGTCTCCAGCATCTTCCCCGGACTTCGTCCGACCACGCTCGGACTGACCACTCCTCGTACCTGATCGACTCGACTTCTGCGCCCCACCGTCCACGCGGTGGGGCGCAGTCGTCTGTGTGGGGACCGTCCACGCGGTGGGGCGTAATCGTCTGTGTGGGGGCATGGCATGGCGTGGCTGTGCGGCGTGGTTCAGTCGCGACGGGGGACTGGCCGGCGCCTTGGGTGTTACGGAGCCACCGGGTGCTTAGTGCAGAAGCGGTGAGCCGAATGCGTCGAGCAGGCGGAATGCGTCGTGCGGTGAGTCGAATGCGTTGTTCAGCGTGACGCGTTGTTCAGCGTGACGACTCGGAACTCGGATCGACGCTCGGATCGACGCTGGGGTCGCCGCTCGGAGCCCCGCCGGGGACATCGCTCGGTGCCGCGGACGGATCGGCGCCGCCCTCTGCTGCGTCCGGTGAGTCGCCGTCAGTGATCACAACCGGACGCGTGGGATCAGCGGCCAGGAACTCGGTCCCAGCCTGCGCCGAACCCGTGATGGTGATCGTTGCCGTCCAGCTGTCGAACTGCGAGATGGTGCGGTCGACGGATGCGGACAACTCGTCATGTCGACAGTCGGTGACGGGCCCCGCCAAGTCGGTGGCACTGGCCACGTCCACGACGGCCGTCAGAGCAGACTCATCGAGTGTGACCGCTGCGGCCACACTGCCGTCTCCGTCAGTGGTGAACTGGTTGACCAGACCCGCTGCTCTCTCGTCGGGCCGCGGACCCTGCAACAGCGCGTTGAGTGCACCTGTGACTTGGTCATCGGCCGGAACGAGGCGAGTGACTGCTGTGAGACGACGGCAGCCATCCTCGACGAGGAGACCGTCTGCGAAGTAGACCGTGACGTCGACCAGCGGTGACACCGCGCTCGGCGCGCTCGGCGCCACTACGGGAGGGGCCGTCGCGTCACCGATGGCAGCGGGTCCGGTAGGCAGTGCCGAGCTGATGGGTGATGGCTCACCACTGGGTCGCTGTTCGGTACCCGTCAGGATGCCCGCGCCCGCAGGACCGATGACGACGGCCCCGATGACGACCAGCGGCATCGCGCCCAGGGCCAAGATCGCCGCGAGCGGTGCGGGTCGCTGCACCTGCATATCCGTTCGCCGGTGCTTCGCTCTCGCCATCACCTCGCGAACCGGAGGCTTGCGGACCAACGGCTGAATGTCCCGGCCGGCAGCGTGGAACAGCTGCCGGAGGTCGTCGTCCGGCTGATTCGTCATGCCGACGCCCCCCTCATCAGGGCCGTGGCGGTGGGGGAGGCGGTGGTTGCCGAGTCCTCGTGATCGGCGCTGGACTCGAGCAGCTCGCGCAATCGGGCGCGGCCGCGCACGAGCCGGGTCTTCACCGTGGGTTCGGGGATGGCCAGTTCGCGGGCGATGCCCTTGACGTCCAGGTCGACCAGGTAGTGCAGCGTGAGGACGACCCGGTACCGCATGGGCAGCCGTTGCAGTGCCGCCACCAGCGCGAACCGTTCGAGGTCACCCGCCTCGGGGCCGTCGGATTCGCCAGGGTCCAGCTCGCGTCCCCACACAGCGAACACCCGGGTCGCTCGCCGCGCCCGACGTAACGAGCTGAGCGCCAAGTTGATGGCGACGCGGCGTACCCACGCTTCGGGAGCGTCGTACGAGGCGAGCGACTCCCACCGCTGGGCAGCCCTGACGAAAGCCTCCTGCACCACGTCCTCGGCCTCGGCCACGCTGCCGGTCACCGGGCTCAACTGGGCGACGAGGCGGGCGTAGCCCTGCTCGTACATCGCCACGAAGCCCGTCAGGTCGCCGGCCATCGCCTGCGGCGGCATCGTCTTCGCACGCTCATCGAGGCGCCCGCCACTCATGAGCGTGACAACACCTCCCGATAGGGCGTACATCGTTACCTGCCTTCGGTGGTTCCCGGCGAAGAGCAACACGCAGCGTGCACTCCATCAGCACACGCCTGTCACCCACCGATAGGTTTCACCTGCTGTGCCACTCTTCCACTGCTTCGGCCTGCGCGTCGAGGCCGGTCTTCACAGCCGGCTCGATGGCACGTTCGATTCTGCCCCCGACGAGGGCCACTTTGGCCTTGATCTCGCCCGTGAGGACCTCACGCGATCCTGAGGGAGTCTCGGTCAATCGGATCGTGGCCTCGAAGCCGACCGGGAGTCCTTCGGCCCGCATGACGTAGCGACCGGTCCGCACCCCTGCCTCGCGGGGCGGGTCCCACTCGACGTTTTCGAGCAGGATCACTGTCTCGCCGACGAATCGGCGCGCGACGTCAGGGAAGTCGGTCGTCGGCATGGTGCGACGCGTCACGCTGCGACCCGCTGCGCCGTCTTCCGGGGTGACCGTCACGGTCTGCTCGATGGCGCCGGTCCGTCGGCACAGGTCGGTGAGGAAATCCGGATTGAGTCGCAGGGCCACCACGGCATCCGGCGGGGCGACATAGTCTGTTTGGGCGTTGACATGCACCCGTCGACCGTAACGTCAGCTCAGCCCTTGCGCACCCACTGGTTGGCGCGTTCGCCGCGTCCGGCCGCAGCTGCCGTCTCGACGACTCGGGCTGTGCGCGTGGCGGGGCGTTTGGCCTGGACGATCCATTCGAGGATGCCGCGCTTCGCCGATCGCGGAAATGCGTCCCAGGATGCGCGGGCACCTGCCACGCCGTCGAGGGCGATGCGGAGATCGTCGGGTTCCACCAGGTCCTCGACGTCGTCGAGCACAGTCCACGAACCGTCCACCATGGCGGCGTCGATGACTGTCTGACCTGCCGGGGCCATTCGGTTCTCGTCCAGCAGGCGCTGCACGCGCTGCTTGTTCGGGCGCGACCACGCGCTGCCGGGCTTGCGGGGGGTGAAGTAGAGCATCGTCCGCTTGTCGTCCAGGGCCCTCGGCCGGCTGTCAACCCATCCGAAGGCCAGTGCCTCGGTGACGGCTTCGTCGTACCCGACGATCTGGTGCCCAGCACCCTTGCGCCATGTGACCAGCCAGACAGCGGGGCTGGTCGCGTGATGGTCCGCCAACCATGCCCGCCATTCGGTGACCGTCGCCGGGTGAAACTGCTCGACATCGTCCAAGCCCACGACGCCATGGTCGCGGTCGCGGTCATTCGGCAGCAAGGGTGAGGCAGGCTGGCAGGGTGACCACTTTCCACGACATCGTCCATCGTCACGCCGATCTGGCCGAGGCGGATCGTGAGTGGCTGCGTCTGCTGGTCGCAGACTGGCAGTTGGTCGCCGACCTGTCCTTCGCCGATCTGGTGTTGTGGTTGCGGGACCGCTCTGGTGGGTGGTCGGCGATCGGGCACGCCCGTCCGAGCACGTCTTCGACCGCGTTCTACGACGACGTGGTCGGCGCGACGGCTCGTCCGGGGTTGGCAACCCGCTTGGACCTGTTGTCGGCCAACGGCGGACGACATATGGGTGCCGCCGACGAGGACGGTCGACGTGAAGATCTGTTCGCCGTGGCCCGTGATGCGCGAGTGATCGCGGTCGTGGACCGGGTGGCGGATCCATCGTTCACCCGAGTGCCGGGGCGCCTGGAGTTGGTCTACCAAGAGGCGGGTGACCTGATGCTCCAGATGATGGGCGAGGGAACGTACCCGTTCGAGTCCACGCCGACCGGTCCGCGGCGCGGTGCCCCCCGGGTGGGCGACGGGCTGGTACGGCTGGATGCGGATGGCGTGGTGACGTATCTGAGTCCCAATGGGGTGTCGGCGTTTCGCCGGTTGGGGGTCGCGTCGTTGCGTGATCGCAATCTGGCCGAGGTCGTCACGGCCGGCCTTCAGGAGCGTGATCCGGTTGACGAGACGCTGCCGGTCGTGGTGACCGGGCGCGCCCCGTGGCGGTGTGATCTGGAGATGCGCGGGTCAGTGCTGTCGTTGCGGGCGGTGCCGCTGTTGCGAGGGACGGGCAGGTCGAGATCGCGGATCGGCGCGTTGCTGCTGGTTCGTGACGTGACCGACATCCGGCGCTCGGAGCGCGAGCTCATGACGAAGGAAGCCACGATTCGCGAGATCCACCATCGGGTGAAGAACAACCTGCAGACGGTCTCGGCGTTGTTGCGCATGCAGGCGAGGCGCACCTCGACCGTCGAGGCGCGCGAGGCGTTGGGTGATGCAGGACGGAGAATCTCGGCGATCGCCGCGGTGTACGACGCCTTGGCGCGAGGGTTCGACGAGGCTGTCGATTTCGACGACGTCGTGGATTCCAGCCTTGCGGCCGCCGTGGACATCGCTGCTGGTGGGAGGTCAGTCCACCTGAGCAGGGAAGGCAGCTTCGGCGCAGTCGCCGCGGCGGACGCGACGGCGCTCTCGTTGGTCCTCACCGAGCTGGTGTCGAACGCAGCCGAGCACGGCTTCACGAGTTTGACGGAGGCCACTCGCCGAGTTGGTGAACCGGGGGGAGTCATCGTCGTAAGGGCTACCCGCAACGGGAAACGCCTCGTCGTCGACGTGGACGACGACGGCGCCGGTATCGACGACGACGCGACGCCTGGATTGGGAACCAGGATCATCGAGACTCTGATCGAGACCGAACTTCACGGTGCATTCGAGAGGGGACCACTCACAGGAGGTGGCACGAGGGCCACACTCCGGATCAACCTGCGGTAGTGGTGGTGGGACGGATTACTGAGAGTCAGCCGGCCCGGCGGGCGCGGGCGGTGCGCCGCTTGAGAGCCCGGCGCTCGTCCTCGGAGAGGCCACCCCACACGCCGGCGTCCTGTCCGGTATCGAGCGCCCACTTCAAGCAGGTATCGATGACGTCGCAGCGGCGGCACACCTTCTTGGCCTCATCAATCTGCTGGAGCGCAGGCCCAGTGTTACCGATGGGGAAGAAGAGCTCCGGGTCCTCATCGAGGCACGCAGCACGGTCTCGCCAGTCCATCGTCAATTTCTCCACTTCCAGTCAACGTCGTGGTGCCAGTCGGGGTTCCGTGCCGCGCTCGACGCCATACCCGGGCCTCGCGACCCGGAGCGCCTTGCCATCACAGCTCAGCGGGAGATGACTCCCGCCTTCCTGTTCGTATGAGACCACTTAGTGAACGGGCTCACAAGAGGCGGCGCGCGATTCACAGGTGCAACGTCCGTCACATGCCGGCAACGTGCCCGATCAATGATGACGTGTCGGGCAGTAACTCTTTGTGAGGGGACGATTGCACTCTGCTGATCCGAGTGGACGGTCCGCTCCGATCCGCCGCTGTCATCCCCGTACCGTGTTGGCATGCCTGAAACCGGCACGGCCGATTCGCCGGAGCATTTCGAGCGGCTCGCAGTCATCGTGTGCCTGGCTGAGGCGCTCGGCCTTACCGGATATGCGGTCACCGCCGTGGTGACGGTCCGGACAGATTCTCCTGGCGGATCAGATGCCGTAGCAGTGTCCCTCGTGGCATTCGGGCTCGCTGCCGGTATGACCGCGCTCGGCGCCGCCTTCTGGCGCCACCGCCGCTGGCCGCTCGGACTGTTCGTCACGGTGCAACTACTCGTCGCCGTCATTGCGCTGGGCCAGGTCGGTGCGATCGCGGCTGAGGTACGTGCGGCTCTGACGCCACCATCGCTGGTGGCGGCGTTCGTGGTGGTGGCGTCTCTGCTGGCGGCGGCGCTGGGACTATGGGCCGCGGTGCGTCTGGCCCAGGGGCGACAGTCGTCGCCACCTGGACCCGGCACCACCGGCCGCGGTTGACGAGGACGCCACGACCGCCGATGGTCGATGACTGAGGCACCACCGTGGCGGACAACACGTCTCGGGCATCGTGCCGACCGGGATGGAGCAGTAGTGCCGACCCATGGCGGCGGACTGCGGCGGCGTAGCCACGAAACTGCGCCGCGAGGTGGGTTGCCGTCGTCGCGACTGCCAACCCCCACTCACCGCCGCTGTCGTCCGCCGATCGATCGTTCAGCACGGCCATGAGCAGGTCGTCGATGTCGCCCGCCAGCAGGTCGAAGTCGTCCACCACCAACAGTCGTCGCCCGGTCTCACCTAGGAGGTGTCGAACGAGGCGGGGGTCGGTGACGATCTCGTCGCCGTCGATCAACCGGTCCATCCACGCTCCGGAGTCAGCCGCGAGCACGGACAGCGGGATGCCGCAGGCTTGCGCCGCTGCCGCGAGCGCATAAAGCGCCGTGCTACGTCCGCTGCCGCTCGGTCCGACAATGACCGCCCCCGCTCCCGCGGCGACATCCACCTGGGCCGTTAGGCCTTCGGGGCCGCACAGACCGATGGACAGCAGCGGCCACGCCGACGGCCCCAGGGCAGCCGCGGACACCCGGCCCGGCAATGCCTGCGGCAGTCCCATGACGCGCGCACCCGGTGCTTCGGCCAGCAGTGGACGACTTGCTGGATCGATCGCCGGATGGACGGCGACGTGGACCTCCACGACGGCCGAATCGGTGGTGCCCAGGCCCGTTCCGGCCAGCAATCCCCGGCCAGGCGGGCACTGCCGGGGCAGGTCACGGACGGAAGCGCCCACCAGCGCGGCATCAAACGGATCGGACGGGCGCAGCATGAGCCTGAGTCGCCCACCCGTGGCGAGTCGACTGGTGCCCAGGGCACGCCCGCCTGCCCAGGCCATGGCGGTGCGCCCGACACTCGCGTCGCGACTCAGCGACATCAGGCGATCAAGCATGTCCGGCCGGTCAGTGAGGGAATGGAGTAAGCCGTCGCAGTCGTCCACGCCAACGAACAGCCAACGGGAGTCGTCAGCGCCCACCCGGCCTGTCAGGTAACCGACCACGTCGTACAACAGGTCGAGATCGCGCCAATCGACGACCTGAGTCCCGGCGGGCCAGCAGGACTGCGCATCTCCGGTCACGATGACGACCGGTGCGCCCTTGGCCAGGGCGCGTCCAGCAAGAGTGTGCAACGTCGTCGTCCGTCCACTGGCCGGCCCGCCGAGGACGACGAGCAGGCCGTCCGAGGCCGGGCGCCAGGTGACACCGGCTCGTCGCTGGAGGGCGGGCAGATCTGCCATGGCCAGCTCCAGCGCGAACTCGCCGTGGTCGTCGTCACCGTCCGCCAACGAGGCGACCTCGTCGACCGTCACGCGGCTGGGCAGTGGTGGCAACCAGGGCGCCGACACGACGACCATGTCTGCAGCCGCGGCGTCACGACACGCGGAAACAACGGCGAGCGCAGCACTCTCGCCGGTGGACGAGTCGGCTCCACGGCGATCGTCGGTGGGATCGATTGGCTCGCACGGGTTGTCTCCCATCCGCCACACGTGAATATCGGAGTGCCCACTCTCGGGGGCGCCGACCCGTGCTGTCTGTACCGTCACCAGGGCGCCATCTCGAGCGACGATCGCCCTGCCGGGCCGCAGTCGCGGCAGGGTCGCAGCATCCGGGCAGTCGATGACGTCACGGGAGTCACCCGCGTCCTGAACCCGAAGCGCGATCCGCAGCGCGGTGTTCGCTCGGATATCTGCCGACACCACCCCAGCTGGTCGCTGAGTCGCCAGAATCAGGTGAACCCCAAGGGATCTGCCCACCGAGGCGACGTGAACCAGCCCGTCGAGGATGTCCGGCGCCTGCTCAGCCAGCACGCGGAACTCGTCGACCACGCACACCAGGCGTGGCAAGGGGGCGATATGGCCGGCTCGGCGGTATGCCGCCAGGTCCACGACGCCGGCTTGGGCAAGAACGCGTTCGCGCCGTCGGATCTCTGCCTCCAAGCCGGCCAGCACGCGGGTGGCCTGGTGCGTGTCCAGGTCGGTCAGCAGTCCCAGAGCGTGCGGCAACCCCGCGCACACCCCCAGACTGTTGCCGCCCTTGAAGTCCACCAGGAGGAATGCGACATCGGTGGGTGGGTAGCGACACGCAAGACCGAGAACAAGTGAACGCAACAGCTCGGACTTGCCCGATCCTGTCGTTCCGGCGATGAGCGCATGAGGTCCGTCCCCGACCAGGTCGATCGTCACCGGGCCGGATTCTGCTGCGGCCAGCGGTAGGCGCAATGCGACATCGCCGGTCTCGGTCGTCGTCCGCCACCGCGAGGTGACCTCCGTTGCCGTGACGCGTCCCGTGACCCGAGCATCACCGTCGGTGCGCAGCAGCGAGGCGAGTGAGACCTCGTCCGGTATCCGGCTCTTGCCTGCATTCGCTGCCGGTCGTACCGGTGCCAGCCCGCGAGCCAGCCTCGCTGCCCACCAGGGTGCGACCTGGTCGGCGATGCCCGCCACGGCGCCCTCCGGCGACTCCACGACGATCCCGGTGGTGGATTCGCCTGCCGGGTACAACCGTGTTCGACAGTGGCGAGGCGCCGCGACGCCCAACTCGGCCGACACGAGAAGCATGACGCCAGGCGTGCTTGCGACCGCCTCCAACCCGGACAGGTCGCGGGCGGGGATGTCATCCGCCACGACGAGAACGACATCGGTGCGGTCCGTGTCGGCCGTAACAGCAGCGAGCAGGTCCGCCAGCCCGAGAGCCCAGGCGGTCGCGGGCTCAGGCGTAGTGGGTCGATTGGCAGCGGGATCAGGGATAGCGGGGTCGGGGGAGATGGGATCAGCGCCGACGAGGTGCGGTAACCATCGAGTCCACGACCAGCGATCACGGGCCGTCTGGGATCCGGTGACCACCATGACACGCAGGTCGTCGGGTCCGATCGCGGTGACCAGACGCCCGACCATGGCCCGAGTGACACCTGCCCGCCAACGCGTGGGGCCCTGCACAACCGCGCCTGCTGCAACGTCGGCCGTCAGTGGTGCGCCGCGTAACGTCTCGCCCGCACTGACCGCCCCGCTGTCACGACTCGCTGTGGTCTCCACCCGAACCGGGCCCGGGAGATCCGCAGTACCTACCCTGACGGAGAACGCCTCGGGGTCGCCGTTTCGGGTTTGCCACAACCTCGGGGTTCGAGACAACACGCAATCCAGGACAACCGCGGCGTCGGGGTGGGCTTGATGGCGGATCGCCAGCACGTCAGCAGCGGCGCGGGCTGCGGCGTCGTGAGTAGCCGCAACCGCTCTCGTGTGTTCGGCCAGAGCGGTCCGCGCCGTCCGGCTTGAGTCACGGCGGTCGGAGACGACGGATCCGATGACGATGGCCGGGCCGGCGAGGCCCATCAGCAGGAATACTGCAGACCCCCACCACACTGCGATGGGTATTGCGATGGCCAGCGGCAACAGTGCCGACAACCAAGGGATGCGCCGCCGGGGCGAGGGGCCCGGGGGCGGCGGAACCGTGAACACCCGTGGTGTCTCGGTCAGGGATCGGCGCGGCGAGGGGGCATGCACCACCGTGCCGTCGCCCCGCTCACCTGTCGCGGCCTGCTGCTCGTGCTGATAAGCCAGCCGTACCTCGAGTCGAGTCGAGCCCATCCTCAGTTGGCCGCCGAGCGCCACCATCGTGACGGCCTCTGATTGATCGAATGACGACGCCGCCCAGACTCCGACAGGCTGACCGCTCGCGCCGTCCCGAGGGGCAGTGACCAACGTGCCATTGGTCGAGGTGAGGTCTCGAACCCGGACGCCCTGCGCCGAGACCAGGACCTCGCATTGACGTCGCGACATGTCGGGATCTGCCACGACCAGATCACAGGACTCGTGTCTGCCCACCACCAATCGCCCCGGCCGAAGGCGATGGGTCCGCCCGGCATCCGGCCCTGACACGGCGACGAGGACCAGCGGGGCCACGGTGTCAACCACCGCCTCTCCATGCGGCGCCGCCGGCCCGAGTCCGACAGGACCTTTCTGGGTCCAATCTGGTGGCGAGACCGAGATCTCGGCACCGTCCAGCAATGGGTGGACGCCCAGGGTGTCCTCGGCCTTCAAAGGCACCCCTCCGACGAATGCCACCTCCGTTGCGCTCCGGCCGCTGGCTGCAAGGACCTGGCGCCACACGTCACCCAGCCGTGTGCCCGACGGCGCGGTCAGTCCGATGTCGACGCCGACACCACCGAGCGCGGCGGGCACCACGGTCCACCGGAGATCAACCCGTTGCGCTGCCATGCGTCGAGATTGGCCCCCTCGACTGCCCGCGCGCTGCGGAGAACTGACGACTTGTGGATAACTGAGTGTCAACTGACCTGTGGATACCGAGTTCACGACCTCGCGTACCGTCATGTCATCGACCTTCCTCGAATCCGTCCGATGCTGTTGGCAGTCGTCGCCGTCGTAGCCACGGGCGCTCTGGTCTCCGCCGCCGTCGTCGTTCGCTCGGTGGTGGGCGTCGGCTGCGTTCGCCCCGCCGTGGTGGGCCAGCCCATTACGGCCGCTCGGGCCGCCCTGTCGGATGAGGCGATCGAGGCCGTCACCGACGAGGACGTGGTGACCGAGCAGTGGCGGGCGGACCTCGCCGCCGAGGGCACGGTCATCGACCAGGACACTCGTTCTTGCGATCGGCAGGTGATGCTGGTCGTCAGCGACGGAGGGCCTGTCGTCCCGCTGTCCGAGGTGCCTGCCGAATATCGCGAACTGCTCGGCGCCAATGGGCCCGTAGCCGCGGTCCGCAGCATCACCACACCCGCCGGCCGGGCGTACAAGAGTGACGACGCCCTGGTGGGAGACTGTCGCGCGGTACGAGAAGCGGTCGGAAAGATCCAAGACGATGACGTCACTCTGCGGTGTCTGACACCCATCGAGCAGCGTCTTGCGGAGGTGGTCCTGTTCTCGGCTGCAACGTGGTGGGGGCAGGCACCGTCAGGCAGCGAGGGATTGCGAACCGTCGACGACGACCCGTCGACGACATGGCAGGCGACCCTCCGTCGTGATGGCTGGGAGGTTCGTGTTGTCGTGTCGTTGGCCGACCCAGCAGCTCAGGCGGTGCAGGTGACCCTGAATCCGGTCACCGCAGACGCTGCGCTGGCCATGCCTCCGGTATCCGATGAGCAATTGGCCGCCCTCGCCACGAAACTTCAGCGAACGCTTCCTTGACGGCTGGGTATCCACAGGTTGGCCGGTCGCCGTCCATCCACAACCCGGCATCGGGACGTGTACCAACAGTCCAGTAGGTCCTAATCTGAGCCGACGTTGCCGGCAGGTGGGCATGCGACGACAGGGTGGGAGGGCGGACATGGATGCAGTAACGCTGGTCACTGACGAGGTCCGCGACATCATCCGCCGCGGTGGTGTCGACCCGGTCCGTGATCCGGCCGGCATGCGCAAGCTCGTGCGCGATGCAATCGCCGACTACGACGACCGGGCACTGAGCAGCCCTTTGCCGCCGGTTGGGGATCGCGAGGTCACAGCCAAGCGGGTGCTCGATGCCGTGGTCGGGTTCGGTCCTCTCCAGGCTTTCCTCGACGACCCCGAGATCGAAGAGATCTGGATAAACGAGCCTGGAAAGGTGTTCATCGCTCGGCGAGGGCTCTCGGAACTGACGACCACGGTGCTCAACCCGGACCAGGTCCGCGACCTGGTCGAGAGAATGTTGAAGCAATCCGGTCGCCGAGTGGACCTGTCCAGCCCGTTCGTTGATGCGACGCTTCCGGACGGATCGCGGCTACACGTCGTCATCCCCGACATCACCCGAGAGCATTGGGCGGTCAACGTCCGAAAGTTCGTGGTGCGGGCTGACCACCTCGAGGACCTGATCGTCCTGGGCACCCTGACCGCTGCCGCTGCCGAATTCCTCACCGCTGCTGTCGTGGCTGGTTTGAACATCCTGGTCTCCGGGGGTACCCAGGCGGGGAAGACCACCATGCTCAACTGCCTCGGCGCGGCGGTTCCGGCGCGTGAGCGCGTAATCACGTGCGAGGAGGTCTTCGAATTGAAGATCCCCGTCCGCGACGTCGTCGGATTGCAATGTCGTCAACCGTCGCTGGAGGGCACTGGTGAGGTGCCACTACGTCGCCTCGTGAAGGAGGCGCTTCGCATGCGACCCAGCCGCATCATCGTCGGTGAAGTGCGGCAGGC
Organism: Micrococcales bacterium; assembly: GCA_031398915.1. Lineage (GTDB taxonomy): Bacteria > Actinomycetota > Actinomycetes > Actinomycetales > JBBAYJ01 > JANNOG01. The sequence goes on from JANNOG010000015.1 coordinate 69,642, forward strand.
CGAAAGCTTGGACCTGCTTATCGCTCTCAATTCAGGACTGCCGGGGATGTGCACCCTGCACGCGAACGGCGCCCGCGAAGCCGTCACCAAGATGTGCACGTTGCCGCTACTCGCGGGCGAGAACGTCGGTTCGCGTTTCGTGGTTCCCACAGTGGCGGGATGCATCGATATCGTTGTGCATATGGCGTTGGACCGCGACGGCCGACGGCGGGTCCACGAGATCGTCGCCGTTCCCGGGAGGGTGGAGGACGATGTCGTCGAGATCGCGCCCATCTTTCTTCGCGACGATTCGGGCAGACTTCGATCCGCTGGTGGGTTTCCGCCTCATCCGGAAAGATTCGCTCGTGCTGGCATAGACATCACCGCCGTGTTGAGTAGTTGAGCCACGAATGGTCCGGGGAATGGACGGCATCATCGTGGGGACCCTGCTGGGGATCGGGCTGTTCTGTGTCTGGTGGTCGATGTGGTCCACCCCACGGAGTGCGCCACGAGGTACCCCCACGTGGTACTCGCGATGGCAGGACACCCTGGTTCAAGCGGGCGCCGCGTCGGTGAGCCCGCCGGCGCTGATCGCGGTAGCCCTGGGCAGTGGCGTCACGGTATTCGTGCTCGCAACCATCGTGTCCGGGGCGGCACCCATCGCGGCTTGCTTCGCAGCGATGGCCGGGTACTCACCCATCGCGATCGTTCGTTATCGGGCCGAAAGGCGACGCGCCAACTTACGAGAACTGTGGCCGGACGTCGTCGACAACCTGTCGTCGGCGGTACGAGCCGGACTGTCACTTCCCGAAGCGCTCGCCCAGGTCGGCGAAAGGGGTCCCGAAGCGCTTCGAGACCAGTTTCGCCGGTTCGGTGAGGACTATCGAGCCAGCGGTCGATTCGTCGAATCGCTGGTCGCACTCAAGGATCGTCTGGCCGACCCGGTCGCCGACCGCCTGGTGGAAGCTCTGCGAATCACCCGTGAGGTCGGGGGATCGGATCTGGGGCGCTTGCTACGCACCTTGTCCGCGTTTCTTCGTGAGGATCTGCGGACTCGGGGAGAGTTGGAGGCACGCCAATCGTGGACTGTGTCTGCGGCGCGTCTCGCGGTAGCTGCCCCCTGGGCGGTCCTCGCATTGTTGGCGACCCGGCCGGGCGCGGTCGACGCATACAACCAGCCCGCCGGGGTCGCGATACTGGGGATCGGTGCCGCATTGTCGGTGGTCGCCTATCGCATCATGTTGCGAATCGGTCGCTTGCCGGACGAAGAGCGGGTACTCCGATGAGTCCGTCTCCGTTGACCGGAGCGGTTCTCGGCCTCCTGTTGGGCATCGGCGGGTGGTTGATCGTTGCCGGGCGGCCCTGGGGTCGGCGGGTGGACCTGATCGCTCGCCTCGAACCGTACCTGCGTGACACGGTCCGCTCGTCAGGACGAAACGGCGGCCCTCCGGGGCCTCGCCACGGTCCTCTGGAGGCGTTGCTCGCTCCGGTGATGGCGGACGCGATCGCAGGGGTCGAGCGCCTTTTCGGCGGAACGGCGGCACTGCGGCGCCGACTCGAACAGGCGGGCGGACACCTCGGGGTCGATCAGTTCCGTGCCGAGCAGGTCGTCTGGGGTGCGGGCGGGTTCGTGACCGGGTTGCTCGGTGCCGCCCTGGTGGCCCTCGCCCGAGGGGCGGCGCCATTACCGATGGTCGCTCTGGTCGTGATCGGCACCCTGACCGGGGTGTTGCTACGCGACCAAGCCCTCAGCTGGCAGGTGCAGCGGCGTGAGCAGCGCATGATGCAGGAGTTCCCGACGGTCGCCGAGCTCTTGGCGTTGTCCGTCGGGGCAGGAGAAGGGGCAGTCGGGGCACTCGAACGAGTGGCGACAACCTGCTCGGGCGAACTCTCCGGAGAGCTGCGGCGGACCCTTGCTGCGGCCCGCGCGGGGGCGTCGCTGTTGGAGTCGCTGGAGGGTTTGGCTCAGCGCACCAGCTTGGCGCCGCTGGCTCGCTTCGTGGACGGGGTGGCCGTCGCTGTCGAGCGGGGCACGCCCCTGGGCGAGGTCTTGCGAGCTCAGGCCCAGGATGTTCGGGAACTGGGTCGACGCCGCCTGATGGAATCGGGTGGGCGCAAAGAGATCGCGATGATGGTGCCGGTGGTGTTTCTGGTTCTGCCGGTCACTGTGCTGTTCGCCGTCTACCCCGGACTCGTGGCACTACGCCTGGAGTTCTGACCGTGCCGACCCGCGGAACGAGTCACCCGCCAGCTGTCGCAATCACGATATATGCCGTCAACGGTACGAAGCAGGCAACCGGCACAATGACGCCCCCCGGGACGGTGTCCCGATCAAGCGGAGGGAATAGACATGCGGCAGGACCGTGGCGAATCAGGAGACGTGCCGGGGTGGGTACTGGTGACGCTCATGACGGCCGGGTTGGTCGTCGCGCTGTGGGCAGTAGCCGGTGCGCAGTTGACCGCGGTATTCCAGGAGGCGATCGCGGGGGTGACCGGGCCGGGAGGCTGACCTGCCCCGCGGGGAGCACCAAACGAACGGCGGCCCGCGCAACAGGACATGACTCCGGTGCGGCGATCGTGGACTTCGTCCTGGTGTCCGCTCTGCTGACACTGATGTTCGTAGCCGTGATCCAGCTCGCCCTGGTGCTTCACGTCCGCAACACCCTGACCGACGCGGCCAGCGAGGGCGCCCGGTACGGGGCGCTGGTGGGCAACACCCCCACCGACGGTGCGCAACGCACTCGGGATCTGGTGACGGCGACACTCGACGCCAGGTACGCGACGGCCGTCGCGGGCAACCGGCAGTCGGCCGTTGGCCATGACATCGTCGTGGTGACCGTCTCTGCGCCGCTGCCGATTGTGGGATTACTGGGCCCACGAACGCTGCGTGTTACGGGACATGCTGTGGCTGAGGGGCCATGACCGCGGCGCGATGGCTTCGTCGCCGTCTCATGAGTGGTCCGCGCGGCCCGATGGGCGACGCGGGCAGCGCAGTCGTCGAGTTCGTCACCGTCGGGGTGCTGATGCTCATCCCTACGGTCTATTTGATCGTCACGCTCAGCAGGATCCAGGCGGGGATCTTCGCAACCGAGGGCGCCGCTCGGGCAGCGGGGCGCGCCATCACAGCGGCAGACACCGAAGCGGAAGGACGGGCACTTGCGGGAATGGTCGTGGGCTACGCGCTGGCTGACCAGGGATTCGACGATGATCCGTTCTCGGTGACCACCGTGACCTGCTCGGCAACTCCCTGCTTGACCCCCCAGGCCAGCGTCACGGTCACTGTTGAGGTCTCGGTGGACCTTCCGGGGGTTCCGGGATTCGCGGCGGATGTCATCCCCACGTCGATTCCGGTGTCAGCCACTCACACTGCCGTCGTCGACCGCTTCCGGGGCCGGCCATGACGGATCGGATGTCCACCGTCGGGGGGCGCGTCGTGCCTCGTGGCGATGGTGGGCAGGTCCTACTCCTGACTCTTGCCTATGGCCTGATTGCCCTGTTGCTGGTCGTCGTCGTCGCCGCGGTGACGTCGATCTACCTGCAGCGTAAAGAGCTGCTCTCCGTGGCGGACGCCGCGGCCCTGGACGCGGCAGACGCCGCCGACGAGCCGGCCTACTTCGACGCGCTGACCTCGAACACCGATGTCGTGTTCGTCCCGCTGACGGACGACAGCGTGCGCGACGGAGTACGGGCTTATCTGGCGTCGTTGGCCGGGCGACCGGGTGGGGCCGGGGTGCGAGCGGTGGCCATCGACGAATCAGCCACGGGCACTGACGACGGCACGTCGGCCATCGTCGTATTGACCGGGGTGGCCACCCTCCCTGTCGTGTCGTCAGTGCTGGAGGGCGCGGGTTCAGGCATCGCGCTGCGCGTGCGCACCGAGGCCCAGGCGCCGTTGGTTCCCTAGCCGTTCACGTGGCTGGCGAAGACCACGACGTTGTCTTCGTAGGATCGCCGCTGCTGATCGAATTCGCCGCCGCAGGTGATGAGGCGCAGTTGAGCGTCCGGCACCGGGCCATAGACGTCCTGGGTGGGAAACTCGTCCTTGCCGACGGTCAGCGTGCGTGTCACCTCGAACTCATGCACCGCACCGTCCGACAGCGTCACGAACACTCGGTCTCCGGCGGCCATTTCCCGTAGCCGGTAGAACACTCCTGGCCCAGCGCGGGAGTCGACGTGACCTGCGAGCACAGCTGGACCCACGCCGCCAGGCACGGCCGACGAGGTCAGCCAACCCACATCGGCCGCGGACACCGGTACCTCGATCGACCCGTCGGCATTCGTCCCCAGATCGATCAACGGGGTGTCCAGATCGATAGCCGACGCGCTCACCCGCACCGGTACGCCGTTGACCTCAGCGCGGGTCGGCCATGCGGCCGGCCCGGATCCCTGCGGCGGCAACGAACCGGGCGAGGGCGTCGCCAACTGGCCGCGCGCGGGGGTCACCGACCGGTCGGTCGTCGCGCCACGGCCAGGTTCCGGTGCCGTGTCACCCGTCTCGCGAGGAGCGACGGCGGCCTCAGACGAGGTCGGCCCGAGGAGATCATTAAGGGCCAGGATCCCCAGCGCCCCGGCGACGACGGTGATCACCGCGACCGCCACGACCAGGAAGCGGGTCCGTCCGGCGTCGTTACGAGACCGCAGTTCACGGCGTCGGGGGGAGGGCCCCATCGGCGTGCTCAGGCGTGGTTGCGTCGACGTGACGTGTGCCGCGCGGACGTGGAGAGCGTGACGCGGCTGAGGCCACCGACGACCGCGAGGCCGCCGACCGCGGCGGTCAGGGCGAGCAGTGCAGCGCTCACGGTCAGGTCCTCCGGCGTCGCGGCACCCCCGAAACCAGTCGCGGCCCCACCTTGCGGCACGACTCCACTACCTGCGGCGTCGAGGATGGGCGCGACCCGCAGACCACCGGCGGTGTTCTCGAGTACGAGGAGGGTGTAGACCCCACCCGAGGCAAGCTCGATGTCAGTCGTACCAGCGACCCGCGGCGCGGTGGAGCCAACGGACGAGGCGGTCAGTTGCCAATCGCCGGCAGGCACCCGTGCGTACGAGGTCGGGACGGCGTATCCAGCGGCTGCCGCCACCACAGTGCCATCGCTGACCTTGACGTTCGCCGGCGACGCCGTGCGCGCCGCGTTCACGACTCGAACCCGGGCGGAGCCGGTGGCAGGGGTTTGCAGGTCGTCCGCGAACACGGCGAGGCGGGCGTCGTCGGCGGTGCCGACACCGGCTGCGGTGTAGACGCCGCCCCTCTCGACCTCGAGGGTGGTCGCCAGGATGGGGGCAGAACTGGCAGGCGCGCCAGCCGGACGGAGGCTGACTGCGTAGAAGCCGGGGTCCAGTGGGGCGTACGAGCCGACGTCGCCGTATGCGGCCTCGATCTTCAGCATCGGCGTCTGAGTTCCGGTTCCCGCTCCTGAGAACCGCGACAGCGTGACGTCCATTGCGGGTAGATCGGGCACCAGGTGAGCGGCGCGGATATAGCCTCCGGTGGCGGCGTCCGACGTGCTGGACGCTGACGCTGTCGTGCTCGTCCCGACTGCCAAGGCGACGCCCGCCGTGACGACGAGAGCCAACACCCTCGTCGAGCCCGCTCCACGCGACCTGCTGCTGCCCGATGTGCTCACAAAACGTGACCCGCTCATGAGGGTGATAGTGCCCTATAGGCCCGTAAGGGGATGGCGGATCGGGCGATTTAGTAGCTGATGGTGACGCTTCCCTCCCCGTTCAACGTGATCTGTGACGGAGCGTAAGCACCCTCCTGTTTCTGTAACCACGCGGCGGCGTCGTCAGCTGCTGCCGTCGATCCAGCAGTCGACCGGATGCTCTCGATCTGCGCGGCGGACATGCTGAGGCCGTCGAGGCGGAACGTGTACCCGTCGGACAACAGGGCGAGGACGGCAAGCAACCGGCCGTCGACCACGCCCGCTTCCAGCATGGTGCGACTGGCGCTGCACAGGGTGATTCGATCGTTGAGCAGGATCTCCGCCGCGGCAGCAGAGGCCGCCGGGTCGGCGCTGGCCACCGCTGAGGTGGTGGGCGTCGGGGCAGAGCAGCGGCTGGGGTCGGCGTCACCCATCAGCATCGTGCCGGTGCCGGTGCCGGTGCCGGTGCCGGTGCCTGTGCCCGGAACCGCGTCCGTGCCGGTGCCCGGAACCGCGTCCGTGCCCGGAACCGCGTCCGCGCTGGTGGTCGCGCTGCCCGATGCGGTGGGCGCCGACCCGATCGGCGACCCTGTCGTCGATCCGGCGCCAGTCCCGACGGGCGAGGACGAGTCGGTTGGCGTGCTGACCGCCGCCGTGCTCGTCGGGGCTCGGACGAGGCCCGGGCCGACAGCAGCCCCCGCAACCGCGGCTGCCAAACCGACGAACACCCCGATGAGCAGCGCAGGTGTGGGCCAGGTGAGTCGCACCGTACCGATGTCCAGTACGGGTCGAGGTCGCAAGGCCGTGACTCCGGCGGCGACGGCCGACGAGAGGACGGTGACCAGGCCCGGGATGGCCGCCACACTGCTCGCGCTGGTCGCGTCGACGACCGGAAGCATCGGCACCTCGGCACCCGACATGGCCACCAACACCAAGGTGACGACGGTGAATGCGGCGACCGTGATCAGCGCGCTGCCGACGAACCGCCGTCGACGGGCATCGCCACCCGACAGCGCGGCTGCTGGGATCGCCGCGACCACCAACCAGGCCGCCGGCTCCAGCAGGGCCGCGATAACCCCCGCGATCAGGCCCCCGGCCGCCTCGGCCGGTGCGGTCCGCGACCCCACCGTCAGCATCAGGCCCGCGATCACCAGCCCATGCGCCACTGCAACCGGCAACGACGCCAGCGCTCCGGTCCACGCCAGGACGAATGACGCGACGGCAGCGCAGATCAGGCTCCCGGTGATCGACGATCCCGCTCGTCGTGCCAAGAAGCCCGAGGCCAGGCCGATGATGGCCGCCGCAAGCAACGACAGCCAACCGCCCGGGGCGTCCATCACGCAGCCACCCTGCTGTCGGCGCTCGCGCCCCTCAGCTCGCTCACGGTCGGCGCAAGCATCGCCCGCCAGGCCGCCGCCCACACAACGGCGGCGTGCAGCGGTCCGGTGAGCAACAGGACAAGGCCACGGGCCGGCGGGACCCGCAGGCTGGTGAGGCGGTCGAGATCGTCCAGCGCCGCCCACCGAAGGGCCGCCGACAACACACCGACCGCGGTCGGGGCGAGCGCGGCGGCCAACACCTCACCTGGGACATCGAGCACGAGCGCCGCGGCAGCCACGACGAGTCCCAGCGGAAACGTGACCAGCGCATGGAGGATGAGGATTGCGGCAGCGGGTCGGGTTCGTGATTCCCAACGCCAGATTCTCACCCGATCGACCCAACGTCGGTGAACCTCGCTCACGCTCCCGGCGGCCCTCGACAGGATGATCCCCTCCGACACGGGGACCACGCCGACCGTGACGGATTCCGGAATACGCCACAGTCCGGCCGACGGGGCCTGGGTATTGCGGCCCAGCAACAGGCCGTCCGAGTGGACCGCGGACGGCATGGCCGGGGACGCTCGAAGCCAGGACTCGTGCCACAGCCAGGTGTCGGCCACGTCGTGCCACTGTGCCCAGGCATCGGCGGTATCCGGGGTGCGCGCGAGAACCGGGAGGACCAGGACTTCCGCCCGCATCGCGAACCTGAGGTCGGCGGCCCTCAGAAAGGTCCCGCGGGCACTGTCGGTACCCGGCGCGAGAACCAGCGTGAGGGCGGGCGAGGGGAAGCCTCGCTCGGCCGGGTCTGAGGCTCGGGTGGCGAGGGGCACCCGGATGCGCTCGCGTACCCCAACCAGCGCTAGCCCCGTGACCAGTGCCGCAACCACCAGCAGCACGATCTCCACGGGCGAGTATCGGGCCAGGACGGCGATCTGCGACTGCGTGCCCGACACGGGGACTGCGGGTGGGGAAACGACCGCGGGTTCGGGAACGGCAGCCGGTTCTGGCGTGACGTCGGGTGTCCCTGCAGAGTCGGGCTCGGCCGGAGGTGCGGTGTCGACCGGGGTCGCAGGAGGCGCCTCGGTGGGGACCACCGCCGTGGCGGATGCCAGCGGATCCGGGACAGCTGCACCGGGAGTCACGAGCGGTGCCAGCGGCCACAACACGGCGAAGACGACGATGCCCGCGTGTCTGGTGGCATGCGTGAGGCCCACACCGCTGCGTCGGCGGCGACGGTGCCCAACTGGAGTCATTGACACCCACCCCTCGGCGACCGGCCCCAAATAGTGAACCGAAGGTCGGCTGGGCCTCAAGGGTAGGACAATCTGCCCTCAAACACTGTTTCCTGCTGCTCGAAGAGCCTTGGCCGCGGCTAGCGAGCCCGATCCACCCGGCTCTCGTCCCAGACCGGGGCGTCCGATTCATAGACCTGCCCGTGTGAGCCGAAGATGACGAACCTGTCCATCGACCGGGCGAACCACCTGTCGTGCGTCACCGCGAGCACCGTGCCCTCGAATGCGTTCAACCCTGTCTCCAGCGCCTCGGCGGAATGCAGGTCCAGGTTGTCCGTCGGCTCGTCGAGCAGCAGGAGCGTCGCGCCCGAGAGTTCCAGGAGCAGAATCTGGAATCGCGCCTGTTGGCCACCCGACAGCGAATCGAAGGGCTGCTCGGCAGCATGCGCCAACTCGTAGCGATCGAGGGCTCGACTGGCGGGTTCGCGCGGAAGGCCCTCGCGGTGATCCGTCCCCCGATGCAAGATCGTCAACAGGTCTCGGCCGGTCAGCTCGGGATGGTGATGGGTCTGGGCGAACCACCCCGGTCGCACCCGCGCCCCGAGCTTGGCGGCACCGCGGTGTTCGACGGGGTCGATGGTGACCTCGGCGATGGGCTGATGTTCGGCGTCAGGGTCGCTGCCACCACGGGCGAGCAGCCGTAGGAAGTGGGATTTGCCGGAGCCGTTGGAGCCCAGGACGCCAATTCGTTCGCCGAACCAGATCTCGAGGTCGAACGGCTGCATGAGGCCGGTCAGCTCCAGTTCTTCGCACACCACCGCGCGCTTGCCGGTCCGTCCGCCCCGCAGTCTCATCGTGACGGACTGGTCGGTGGCCACGGCCTCGGGCGGGCCGACTGCGACGAATTTCGCCAGGCGCGTCTGCGCAGCCTGGTACCGCGACGCCATTCCGTCGTTGAACGTCGCCTTCTGCTTGAGGGTCGTCACCAGCGCGACGAGTTTGGCGTGGTCTTCGTCCCAGCGCCGTCGCAACTCTTCGAGCCGGGAGTTTCGCTCCTGTCGGGCGAGGGGATAACCCGCGAACCCGCCGCCATGGATCCATGCCGAAGCACCGGCTGGTCGAGGTTCGATCGTGACGATTCGGTCGGCGGCCACGCCCAGCAGCTCACGATCGTGGGAGACGAGCAGCACCGCCTTGGGGGTGTCGCGTAGCCGCGACTCCAACCAGCGCTTGCCGGGCACGTCGAGATAGTTGTCGGCCGAACCCGCGCTCGCCGGGTTGCCGGCCGCGAGTGCCGCAAAGTTCCGCGCCGACCTCGACGCACTGCTCGCCGACCCCGCGGTTCGCGCGCTGCTGGCCCGCGCCGCCGCGCCGCCCGCCGAACCGCCCGCGGTGGTCGATGCGCGGTTGCAGGAATTGCTCGCGGCGCTCAAGGCGAAGAAGCCCGCGCTCGACGTGCGCGCGTTCGCGGCCCGCGTGGACCGCGACACCGCCGACGCGGCCATTCGGGACATCGAGCTGTACGCGCACAAGTACGACACGGACCTCGAACCGCTGGTCGCGGCGCAGCACCGGTTGGACAACTTCGCGACGGCGCTCGACGCGGCGGTG
>JANNOG010000012.1:0-26233 GCA_031398915.1 Micrococcales bacterium
TGCGGATCGGGTACGACAGGCGACGGCGGCCCCAGACGTCGACCTTGTCGACGGTGCCACCCCCGTTGCGGATCACGGAGAGATACTTGTCCAGGCTGGGCCCGACGGTCCGCTCTTCGAGTTCCGGATCCAGGATGATCATGAGTTCGTAACGACGCATGCAGGATCACCTCCTATGGTCACAAGGGCCACGGTCCATCCGTGGCAGGAGGCAGGCGTCACGCCGATCCGATGGGGACACCGGTGGCGATCGGACGAGACGCTACCTCACCCGACTGGCACAGGGAGACCGACGCCCTCGTCGTCGCTCACCACGGGTGGCCGAGGGGCCCGTTGGGTCGCTCCCTTACGGAACGGGCCCGCAGCCGGGTCGTCGTCGCGACCCCGGACACCGCCGACGCCAGGGTCACGCCCCGGATCAGCGTCCGTGCGCCACGCCCACGACCATGCGGCCCCGACCAGTCCGACCATCGAGGCCAATCGGGTGGCCAGCAGGAAGGCATAGAACCCACCGGGCAACGACCGGCTCTCGTCACCGACCAGGTACTGCCATACGGCGACGAAGTACAGCGCTTCGAACCCCCACCACCAGACGTGCGATCGCCACCTCGGCACTGCCAGAGCCGCCCAGGGCAGCACCCACAGGGAGGCCTGCACCGGCACCGACTTGGCGACCAGCAGGCTGCCGACGATCAGCAGCAGGACGACGGCCGTCAGACGCGGGGTCCGGGCGGCTGTGAGCACCCAGATCGCCGTCAGCAGGATGACGATCGCCATGCCGAGGACGGTCACGGCGGTCGCCTCGCCAGCGGTGAGGCTGCGGACGTAGGGCACGCCCTCCTCGACGAAAGCGGTCGGAACGTGCATCAGCGACCCGTTCGACGGGGCGGCGTCGACCCACGACCGGAAGGGCGCCCAGAACGCCCCCCGGGCACTGACCAACCAGGGGAGGTTGACGGCCGTCCACACCAGAAGCGCGGTGACACAGGTCGTGGTGACCTCGCGCCAGCGGGGTACCCGCAGCGAGACGAGGACGAGGGCGAGGGCGATGGCCACGACATGGAACCGGGCCGCGACGGCAACACCGAGGACCACCCCGGCGGCGAGCGGTCGGTCGCGGCTCCACAGCCACAGCGCCACCACGCCCAGGGTGACCCCGAGCAGGTCGATGCTCACCAGGCCGGCCAGGGCCAACACGGGTGAGAGGGCGACCAGAGCGGCGTCCCAGGGTCGGCGTCGGGTCAGGCGGGTGAGGGCGAAGACCATGATCGCGGCGGCGATAGTGAGGCCGACGGCGGCCACGTCGAAGAACACCCGGCCGCGGACCTCGTCGCCACCGAAGGTCGGCGCGACGGCGTTCGAGACCGCCGCCGTGACGGCCATCGCCACGGCCGACACGACGGGTTGACCGGCGCCGCCCTCGGTGGCGCCGTAACCGAGGATCCCGCTGACGCTGGAACCGGCCGCCGAGTACTCGATGGGCAGGTTGCTGTAGCAGGCGTGGACGAACTGGTCCGGGTTGATCCACCCGCGGTCGCGACAGTCGTTCTTCTGGGCGAACCCCAGGCCCATACACAGGGTGGCGAGCAGGACCAGCACGCGGGCGGCGGTCCACCACCTGTGTGCGGGATAGGCGATGCGGCGGCCCGCCGGGCCCCCGATCAGCCCACTGGCCCACCGTGCGAACCCGTCGGTGCGGGTGGGCGACACGATGGGGTCGAGCGGCTTGATCGTCATCGGGCTGGCCTCATTGGATGGTCGTGGACGGCGACGAACTCGACGAACTCGACGACGAGGGTGGCGTCGAGGGTGGCGTCGAGGACGGGGTCGGCGAGGGTGTCGTCGGCGTAGTGCTCGGCGTCACCGTCGTGGGGGTGATCGAGGGGGGTGTCGAGGGGGCGGGGGTGCTCTCCTCCACCGAGGGCTCATCGGTGGGCTCCGGCGGTGGCGGGGCCTGCGTCGTCGAAGGACGGGCGCGGGTGGTCTCGGGTGCCTCGGTGCGGGGCGGCTCGACACGTTCGCGCGGCTCGGGGAACTCGACGACCGGCTGACCGTCCAGCGCAGCCGTGATGTACCGGTTGAAGATCCTCGACGGGTACGACCCACCGGTCACCTGGCGGACACCGGGGAGCGCCAGTTCGGCGACGGACGTGCCGTCCGGGCCCTTCTGCCAGAGCGCGACGACCGTGGCCAACTGCGGGGTGTAACCGGCGAAGCTCGCTGCCTTGTTGTCGCTGGCCGTACCGGTCTTGCCGGCCAATGGGCGCTCGATGTCGCCCAACTCGGCCGCGCCCGAGCCGCGCTCGATGACCTGGGTCATGGCGTACGTGGCGTCGGCCACGACGCCCGGGTCGAAGACCTGCGTACCCGCCGTGTCGGCGGTGTACAGCACCGTGCCGTCCGGGCCCTTGACCTCGCGCACCACGTGCCAGTCCCGGTGCGTGCCGTTCGCGGCGAAGGTGGCGTAGCTCTCGGCCATGTCCACGACGTGCGGCGACGCGCTGCCCAGGATGTTGCCGATCTCGCCGGCCGCCAGGTCCTTCGTGCAGTTGGCCTGGTCGGACCCCGGCTCCAGACATCCCGGCGGAAGTCCTGCGTCGACCATCGCCTGATAGCTGGTGGGGGCGCCCACCTCGTCGTTCAGTTGGGCGTAGACCGTGTTGACCGAGTTGGCGGTCGCCTGGACCAGGTCGATGCGCCCGTACTGGGTGCCACCGAAGTTGTCGAAGGTGAAGGGTGGTTCGGTGTCGGTGACGTAGGGGCTGCGACCGTTGTACGTCTCGCTCAGCTCGATCCCCTGAGTGAGACCCGCGATCAGGGCGAACGGCTTCATGGTGGAACCCGGTTGATACGTGTCCTTGGTCGCGGTGTCGAGGATTCCCACCGCGGGTTCGGGACCCTCTCCGGCATACAGCGCCCGCACCTCACCCGTGGCCGGGTCGATCGAGACCAGCCCGGCCCGCAACCCGGTGGGGAACACCCCCCCGGTGGGGGCCAGCGCCTCCTCCAGCCCGGCGAATACGGCGTCACGGGCCTTCTGCTGCTCGACGGGCGAGAAGGTGGTGGTGATCGACAGCCCGCCACGGTCGATGTCCTCGGCGGTGTAGCCGAGCCTGGTGATCAGTTCTTCACGGACGATGTCGGGCAGGTACCCGTTGGGGCCGGTGAACTGTGCTCCGCGGTCCGCCACGGGCTGCGTCACGGGAAACTCGAAGGTCGCCGCTTCGGCCGCGGTGATGGCGTTGGTAGCGACCAACCCGTTGACGACATAGTCGAACCGGGCCTCGGCACCCGCCGGATCGACTGCCGGGTCGAGGTCGACCGGCGCAGGCAGGATCCCGGCCAACATGGCGGCCTGGGCCGGGGTGAGCTGGTCGACGCTCACGCCGAAGTAGGTCGTCGAGGCTGCCTCGATGCCGTACGACAACCGACCGAAGTAGATGGTGTTGAGGTAATCGGTGAGGATGTCGTCCTTCTCGGTCCGGCGCTCCAACTTGATCGCCAGGATGATCTCGGTGCCCTTGCGCTGCCACGTCCGCTCGTCGAGACCCTGGTAGGTGTTGCGCACGTACTGCTGGGTGATGCTCGACCCACCGCCGGCGTCGTTGCCGGTCAACTGCCCCCAGACGGCGCGCGCTATCCCCCGGGCATCGACGCCGCGGTTCTCGTAGAAGGTTCGGTCCTCTGCGGCGACGAAGGCGTCCTTGACATGGTCGGGGATCTGTTCGCTGGTGACGATGGTGCGGTCGACGGCCGCCCACTCGGCCAACAGGGTGCCGTCGGCGTAGTAGGCCCGCGACGTCTGCGCATCGACGTCCTCCAGCAGGTCGACGGGTAGCGGGGTGCGGTTGTACACGACGGCCAACGCCGACGCCGAGGCGATGGTCCCCAGCAGGAACAGCGCGGCCAGTACCTGGAGGGTGCGGACGAGGATGCGGCGCCACAGCGGCCTGCGACGTCGAGGCGGCCCGCCTCGACCTGCCGGGCCGGGACCGGAACCGGGACGGCCCGGACCTCCGCCGCGCCCGCCCGACCCTGCCGGCGCTGTTGTGCCCGGTGCCCCGCCGCGCCCGGCCGGCGGAAACTGCCCTGCCGCGGGGCGACGTGGCCCCATCGGGAAGGGTGTCGCCGGCGGGCGGCCGGGCTCCGGTGGGCGTGGCCCGGTCGCGCTCGGGTAGACCTGCCGCGTGCGTGGCGGCGGGGCCGTCGACTGACGTGGCCGCACAGGTGGGGTGTGCCTGCCCTCGCGAGGAGCGGTCGGCGGGAACAGTTCGGGATCGGGCGAGCTCATGCCCGCACCCCCTGGGCCGCGCACACCCTCATCACCACGGGCGCAAGTGTCGCAGAGGCCACGGTCGAGGTGGTTGGAATGCCTGCCACGGGCACGACGTTCTCACAGTGTCCATGGAGCTCGTCGGTGTCGGACCCCGACTGCCTGGCCGCCCGCACCACGTGGGCGGACAAATCGAAGGAGAGACCACTGTGGGGACACGTTCCCAGAACTCGCGCATCCGCATCGCCATCGTTGGCGTCGGCAACTGCGCATCATCGCTGGTACAGGGCATTCACTACTACCGAGACGCTGACCCCGAGGGACGCGTTCCCGGACTGATGCACGTCGACTTCGGTGGCTACCACGTCGGTGACATCGACGTCGTGGCGGCGTTCGACGTCGACGCCAAGAAGGTCGGCTTCGACGTGACCGACGCGATCGCCGCGAGCGAGAACAACACGATTCGGATCGCCGACGTCCCGCCGTTGGGCGTGTCGGTACAGCGAGGGCCCACCCTCGACGGGCTCGGGCGCTACTACCGCGAGACGATCACCGAGTCCGATGCCGAACCGGTGGACGTGGTGTCGGTGCTGCGGTCCTCCGGCGCCGACGTGCTGGTCTGCTATCTGCCGGTAGGTAGCGAGGAGGCCGCCAAGTTCTATGCGACCTGTGCCATCGAGGCCGGCGTGGCCATGGTCAACGCGCTGCCGGTGTTCATCGCCTCGGACCCGGTATGGGCGGAGAAGTTCCGCAGCGCCGGGGTGCCGATCGTCGGTGACGACATCAAGAGCCAGGTCGGCGCGACCATCACGCACCGGGTACTCGCGAAGCTGTTCGAAGATCGTGGCGTGGTGCTGGACCGGACGTACCAGCTGAACGTCGGCGGAAACATGGACTTCAAGAACATGCTGGAGCGCGATCGCCTGGAGTCCAAGAAGGTGTCCAAGACTCAGGCGGTCACCAGCAACCTCGAACACGATCTGGGCGCACGCAACGTCCACATCGGGCCCAGCGACTACGTGCAGTGGCCCGACGACCGCAAGTGGGCGTACGTGCGGTTGGAGGGCCGCGCGTTCGGCGACGTCCCGCTCTCGTTGGAATACAAGCTCGAGGTCTGGGACTCGCCCAACTCGGCAGGAGTCGTCATCGACGCCGTCCGGGCCGCGAAGGTGGCTCTGGACCGCGGCGTCGGTGGACCGATCGAAAGCGCCTCGGCGTACTTCATGAAGTCGCCGCCGGTCCAGTACCCGGACGACGTCGCGCACGCCATGGTCGAGGACTTCATCGCCGGCACATGAGTGTCGACCGCCCCGTCGTCGCACCGTTCCCATCCGATGGGTGAACAATGGTCCGGTGCGGGTGACGGCCAGAGCGGACTACGCGCTTCGCGCTGCCGTCGAGCTGGCTCGCGCCGGAGGCGAGTTGACCAAGGCTGCGGCGCTGGCGGACAGCGCCGGTGTGCCCCTGGGGTTCTTGGAGAACATCCTCGCTGACATGCGGCGCACCGGTCTGGTCAAGGGTCACCGCGGCGCTGAGGGTGGGTACACCCTCGGTCGCCCGGCGACACTGATCACCGTGGCCGACGTGATTCTCGCTGTCGACGGCCCGCTGGCATCGGTGCGTGGCGAGCCGGCCGACACCCTTGACTACGTCGGGTCGGCGGCCCCGTTGCAGGTGCTGTGGGTGGCTGTCCAGGCGTCCCTACGGGATCTGTTGGAGCACGTCACCCTGGACGACCTGGCCCGGGGCGACCTGCCCGATCGGATCACCGAGCTGGCTGCCACCGGCGTGCTGGCCTCGCCCGAGGCAGTTGCCCGGACCTGACGCGTCAGAACTGCGCGACCGGCGAGCGTGGGTCGTCGACCGGCTGCCACTGACCGTCGGTGAGCGCGTACCGCCAGGTCGGCCCCTCCGCCACCAACGCGTCGAGGGCGTTCGCGAGCCGCTCCACGTCGGCAGCGGTGGACCCCAGCCCCACGCTGGCCCGGACTGCCCCGTCGCGCAGGCCGAGTCGGTCCAGCAGTTGATACGCGCAGAATCGGCCATCTCGGACGCCGATGCCGTGTTCGGCCGACAGGTACGCCGCGACCAGCCCGGCGGGGTATCCCGCCACCGTGAACGCGACGGCACCGACCCGCTCGCCGTGCCCGGGCCAGAGCCGGTGCAACGTCACCCCGGGGATGGATTTCAGCTGGTCTTCCAGATAGCCGAGTAGTGCCTCCTCGTGATACGTGAGCGCGCCCGGAGCGAGTTCGCTCATCACCCGGCACGCCTGGGCCAGCGCCGCCGCACCCAGCAGGTTCGGAGTGCCGGCCTCGTGCCGGGCGGGCGCACGCCCCCAGCGGATCGCGCCGTCGGGCGAGTCCTCCAGACCACCACCACCCAGCAGGTGAGGAGCCGCGGCGTCCAGCCAGTCCCGCGCACCGGCCAGCACCCCGGCGCCGTACGGCGCGTAGAGCTTGTGCCCGGACAACGCGAGATAGTCGACGCCGCCGTCGCGCAACGACACCCGCCGGTGGGGGGCCAGTTGCGCGGCGTCGACCGCCACCCGTACCCGATGGCTGTGGGCGAGGTCGGTCACGAGGTCGAGGGGTACCACCTCACCTGTGACGTTGGATGCCCCGGTGATGGCGAGCAGGACTGCCGGGGTCTCGATCAGCGCACGGTCGAGCCGGTCCAGCGTCTCGTCGATGGTCGTGGCCACCTCGACCCGACGGTGCGGGCGCGCCAGCCACGGCAGCAGATTGGCGTGATGTTCGAGATCGAGAAAGACCACGGTGCCGTCCGGGGTCGCCTTGGCCAGCAGGTTGAGGGCATCGGTGGTGTGCCGGGTGAAGACGACGACGTCGTCGGGGCCCGCTCCGACGAATGCGGCGACGTCGGCTCGCGCCTGTTCGTACAGTGCCGAACTGACCTGCGAGGCGTACCCGGCGCCACGATGGACGCTCGCGTAGTACGGCAGCACGTCAGCGACGTGGTCCACGACGCGGCGCATGGCAGGCGCGGTGGCGGCATAGTCCAAATTGACGTACCGGACGGTGTCCTCGCTGGTGACGACCGGCACGTGGAGGTCACGGCCGGTGACGTCCAACAGCGGGTGGCGGGGAACGTTCAGCCGAGGTGCGGGTTCAGGATCGATGGTCGCCACGCTCATCGTCGGGTCCTGAGGGTTGGGGCCCGGGCCGGCCGGGTCCGCGCTTGCGACGCCCACCTCGGACACCGCCTGGTTGTCACCCGGAGCACCCCGCCGCAGAGGAGGGTTGCCGACCAACGAGCCGGGGCTTGACGCTGGTGCTCGTAACCGCTTACCCAGGATAACCGCCCGCCGGACGTTCGTGGTCCGCCCGAGTCCGCGCTCGATCCACACGGAGTGTCGACGGGAGTTCGGTGCCACACCTGCTCGCCGCGCGTGTCTGATCGACAGCGAGGTGGTCGAACGGGTTCATCGCCGACGAGGCCACGACGTCCGAGGACGCCTCGACAGCGCAGCGGGCCGCCCCCAGCTAACGCCTCGTCAGGGCGTGCAGCGCCTCCCGGCTACGCAGAGTACGGTCGACGAGTGGCTGAGGTTCTGGCGGTGTCGGGGGCCTCGGCCCTCCCGTCTCGCACCGACGCCGTGGTGTCGTACATCGCCGAGGTCGTGGCCGAGGCAGGACACACCGTGTCGATCCTGGCGGTCCGCGATCTGCCGGCCGGCCCGCTCCTTCGCGGTGAGGCCCAGGCTCCCGGGATCCATGAGGCCGTCGCCCGATTGGTAGCCGCGGACGCCCTGGTCATAGCCACCCCGATCTACAAGGCGGCGTACAGCGGTGTGCTGAAGGTCTTTCTCGACCTGCTGCCGCAATACGCGTTGGCCGGCAAGACCGTTCTTCCGGTGGCAACCGGTGGCAGCCTCGCGCACGTACTCACGGTCGACTACGCGCTGCGCCCGGTGTTGACCAGTCTGGGCGCCGATCACGTCACACAGGGTTGGTTCGTCCACTCCGCACAGATCGCTGATCCTCCGACCGGGGCCGTCAGTGTGGGTCAGGACGCGCGCTCCGCTCTAGCGCCGATCCTGGCCGGTTTCGTGCGCGCGATCAGCGTCGCGGCGAGCTGATCGGCACGCAGATCGAGTCACTGCCTGCGTGAGGTGATGACTCCCGTGTCGAATCCCGCCAGGTGAAGCCCACCATGGAACCTGGCGTGCTCGATCTTGAGACAGCGATCCATGACCACCGTCAGCCCGGCAGCCTCGCCGCGGCGAGCGGTCTCCTCGTCCCACAACCCCAGCTGGAACCAGATCGCCGGCGCCCCCACGGCAACGGCGTCGTCCAGCACGCTGGGCAGGTCCGATTGCTTGCGGAACACGTCCACCAGATCGGGCACGCCCGGTAGGGCGGCCAACGAGGGATACACCGGCCGACCCATGATCTCGGTGAGTCGCGGGTTGACGAACCACACCTCGAACGTGGTGCTCGACACCAGGTACGACGAGACGAAGTAGCTGGCACGGGCGGGATTGTCCGACGCCCCGACGATGGCCACCGTCCTGGTCCGGCGCAATAGTTCGACCCGTGCCAGCGCATTCGGCGCCACCCAGGTCCGATCAGCTGATTGCGGCATCAAGGCCCCGATCCAGGTCCCACAGCACGTCCTCGACGTCCTCGAGTCCGACGCTGATCCGCACCAGGTCGCGTGACACCCCGCCGGCGCTCAACTGTTCGTCGGACAGCTGGCGGTGGGTGGTGCTGGCCGGATGGATGACGAGGGTGCGGCTGTCACCGATGTTGGCCAGGTGGCTGCACAGCACCAACGACTCGATGAACGTGCGCCCCGCGTCACGATCGCCGCGCAATCCGAACGAGAACACCGCACCTGGGCCCTCCGGCAGGTACCGCGCAGCCCGCTCGTGGTGCGGATGGTCGGGCAACCCCGCGTACCGAACCCAGGCCACCCGATCGTCCGCCGCCAACCACTCGGCGACCGTCCGAGCGTTGGCGACGTGCTCGCGCATCCGCTGCGGCAGCGTCTCGACCCCCTGGAGCAGGAGGAAGGCACTGTGAGGACTCAGCGACGCGCCGATGTCGCGCAGCTGCTCGGAACGGAGCTTGGTGAGGAAGCCGAACTCACCGAAGTTGCCCCACCACGACAACCCGCCGTACGAGGCAACCGGCTCGGTCATCGTCGGGTACCGACCGTTGCCCCAGTCGAAAGTCCCGGCATCGACGACGACCCCGCCGATCGTCGTGCCATGGCCGCCGATGAACTTGGTGGCCGAGTGCACCACGAGGTCGGCGCCGTGTTCGATCGGACGACACAGGTACGGCGTGGCTGTCGTGGCGTCGACCATCAGGGGCACCCCGGCGGCGTGCGCGACGTCGGAGAGTCCGGCGATGTCGGCGACGTCCCCCGAGGGGTTGCCGACCACCTCGGCGAAGACCAGCTTGGTGGCGTCGGTGATCGCAGCAGCGACGTCGACCGGATCGGATCCGGGTACGAACGTGGTGTCGACACCGAAACGACGCAGCGTCACATCCAGCTGAGTGATCGTCCCGCCGTACAGGCCCGCTGACGCCACGATGTGGTCACCGGCACCGGCGAGCGCGGCGAACGTGAGGAACTCGGCTGCCTGACCACTGCTCGTCGCGACCGCCCCCAGGCCTCCTTCGAGGCTGGCCATCCGCTCCTCGAAAGCCGCCACCGTCGGGTTGGCGATTCGCGAGTAGATGTTCCCGTACTTCTGCAACGCGAACAGCGACGCCGCGTCCGCCGTGTCACTGAAGACGAAGCTGGTGGTCTGGTAGATCGGCACAGCCCGGGCACCAGTCGCGGCGTCGGGCGCACCACCGGCGTGCAGCGCCCGCGTGCGGAACCCCCACTGACGATCCTCGCTCCCGCCGGACGCTGTCGCTGTCACCTGGTTTGTCTACCACACGGGTGCGAATTACAGTCTCGCCTTGCCCACCGGAATAGTGCACTGGCCCGCGACGCTGATCACGAAGATCTCACTGCTGCCCTCGACCATCCAAGGAGCCCCGCATGACCGCCACGGCCGAGACCACGACGACACGCCCCTCGACTGTCCCCTTCATCGTGCACGCCTCCGGCTCGGGGGTTGCCCAGACGCTGGTCGCCAGGGGAGACGTCGAGCACACCTTCCAGGCGGACACCCTTCCCGCGTTCGGTGGGGCGGACGCCGCCCCCAGCCCGCTGTCGTACACCCTCGGCTCACTGACCGCGTGCCACCAGGTCACCGGCTCGTTGGTGGCCAAGGGTCTCGACGTCGCCCTGGGTTCGTGGACCTTCGACGTGCAGGGTGACCTCGACCCCTCGGTCATCGCCGGGGGCGCCGACGGCAACGCCAACTTCGTCGCCGTCACCGTCCGCGTCGTGGTCCAGACCGACGCCACCGACGAGCAGTTCGCCACCCTGAAGGCCGAGACCGAACGCCGCTGCCCCGTCACCCAGATGTTCGTCCGCAGCGGCCTCGAGTTCGACAGCGTGTGGACGCAGGAAGCGCTACCCGCCGCCTGATGCCCGTGCCACCCTCACCCTCATGCGTGAGGTGACCGGTAGCTGCCCACTGGATTGCCCGGACGGCTGCTCGTGGGTGGTGACGGTCGACGACGCCGGACGCGCGGTGTCGCTGCGCGGAAATCGGGAGCACCCGTTCACCCGTGGCGGATTGTGCGCCAAGGTCAACCCGTTGCTCGGGTATGCGTCAGCGCCTGACCGGCTGCTGCACCCGCTGCGACGGGTCGGCGCCAAGGGCGAGGGCCGATTCGAGCGGATCACGTGGAACGACGCGCTGACGGAGATCGCCGAGCGGCTACATCAGGCCATCGCCACGCACGGCCCCGAGAGCATCTGGCCCTACGCCGGCACCGGCACGGTGAGCATGATCCAGGGGATGGGCGGCTCCGGGAAGCGGTTGTTCCACGCCCTCGGCACCAGTCGGCATGCGGCCAACATCTGTGCCGTGGCCGGCCACGCGGGCATGGCTCACACCACCGGGTCGGCAATGGGGATGGACCCCGAAGACCTCGCCCACTCGGGGCTGGTCGTGCTGTGGGGCACCAACACCCTGACCACCAACCTCCACCTCTGGCCGTACGTGAGCGAGGCGCGGGCAACTGGCGCGCCACTGGTCGTCGTCGACCCCGTGCGCACCCGTACCGCCGCGCAGGCCGATTTCCACATCGCGCCACGACCTGGAACCGACGCCGCCCTCGCTCTGGGTCTGATGGCCGAGTTGGTGAGGATCGGGGCGACGGATGAGGAGTACCTGGCCCGATGGTCACTGGGGTGGGCCGAGTTTCGCGACTCGGTCCTCCTCGATTGGGACGTTCGCCGCGCCGCCGAGGTATGCGGGCTGCATCCCGACGAGGTGAGCCGGTTGGCCGGGCTGATCGCCGGTCATCGGCCTACCGGGATCCGGACCCTGATGGGAATGCAGCGTCACCAGGGTGGTGGGCAAGCCGCGCGCGTCCTGTCGTGCCTGCCGGCGGTCACCGGTGACTACGCCCGCCGAGGCGGCGGCCTGGTCTACTCCACCTCCCCGGCGTACGACTTCAACACGCCGGCCCTGAATCGGCCCGACCTGCACCCGCAGGCGCTACCCACACCCCGCACGCTGCAGATGTCGAGCCTGGGCCGGTTGCTGGTCGAGTTGGACGACCCGCCGGTGTCCGCGCTGGTGATGTGGGCGGCGAACCCCGTGGTGTCCAACCCCGACCAGTCCCGGGTACGCCAGGGCCTGGCACGCGAGGACCTCTTCACCGTCGTCGTCGACCACGTCGCCAGCGCCACCACCGCCTACGCCGACATCGTGCTGCCCGGTACGACGCAGCTGGAGCACCTCGACCTGACCGACTCGTACTCGCACGTCTACGTGCAGCTCAACCGCCCGGCCGTCGCTGCGCCAGGTGAGGCGCTGCCACACACCGAGATCTTCCGTCGCCTCGCCTCGGCGATGGGCCTGGCCGAACCCGCGCTCCAGGACTCGGACGAGGACCTGATTCGTGCGGCTCTGTCGGGAGAAGCGCCGCATCTGCAGGGGATCACGTGGGAGTCACTGAACGTCCGAGGCTGGCAACGCCTGGCCTACCCCGAGCCCTACCTGCCGTTCGAGGCCGGCTTCCCCACCGCGTCAGGGCTCTTCGAGTTCGTCTCGGACCGTGGGGAGCGCGACGGCGCAGGGCGGTTGCCCACGTACACCCCACCCCGAGAGCCGGCCGCTTCACCCACAGGTCCGGGACGGCCGTCTGTGGTGCTGCTGTCCACGGCCAACCACTACCTGCTCAACTCCACATTCGCCACGAGCGCGCTACACACCCGCCGTGGCGAGGCGACCATCGAGGTCCACCCCACGGACGCAGTGGCCTCGGGCGTGGCACACGGGGACCTGGTGGACGTGGGCAATGCGCGCGGCTCGTTCACCGCGCGCGCCCACGTGGTCGACACCGTTCGACCGGGGGTTGCCCGCACCAGCAAGGGCCTGTCACCGGATGGGCCGGCGGCCACGTCGGTGAACGCGACCACCGCCGACGCCGACTCGGACCTGGGCCGTGGTGCGACGTTCCACGACAACCGGGTATGGCTGCGTGCGGTCGGCGCGGACTAGCGAGCCGTGTCACCCCAATCCCCCGCCATTACTCTCCCCGGTGTGACCTCCACCCGGTCCGACCTCGTGGAGATCGCCCGCTCCCGGCCCTACCGCCGGCTGCTGGGCACCCGCCTGAGCAGCCAGCTCGGCGACGGATTCTTCCAGGCCGGGTTGGCCAGCCTCGTGTTGTTCAACGCCGAGCAACAGGCCACTCCCCTGCTGGTCGCCGGCGCGCTCAGCGTCACGGTCCTGCCGTTCACCGTGGTGGGCCCGTTCGCCGGTGTCCTGCTGGACAGGTGGTCGCGGCAGCGAGTGCTGGTCGGGGCCAACCCGATCCGCGCCGTGCTCGCGACGGCCTGTGCCGTGGGCGTCCTGGTGGCCGGGTCGGCCGTGCTGGACGGCGGCTGGCTGATCGCCGTGTACGTGCTCGTCCTGGGTGCCCTGACGGTCAACCGGTTCCTGCTCGCCGGCCTGGGCGCGTCGCTGCCGCACACCGTGGCGCCGGAGCTGCTGGTCACGGCCAACGCCGTGACACCGACCGCCGGTACCGGGGTGTTCGCCGCGGGGTTCGCCGTCGGCGGGCTGTGGCGCATCGCCGTCGGGGACGGACCCGTCACCGACGCGACGCTGCTCGGCGCGGCCGCGGCGGCCTGGCTGGTGTCAGCTGCCGTGGCGTCGCGCATCCCCCGCGACGGCCTGGGTCCCGACGAGCCGACTGCCGCCAGTTCCGCAGTCGCCGCGCGGGCGGCGATCGCCGGGCTGCGGGAGGGTGCCGCGCACCTGTGGGCGCGCCCGGGGCCGCGTAACGCACTGGCCGCGATGGCCGCCCACCGGTTCGCGTTCGGCGTCCTCACGATCGTGTCCATCGTCCTGGTCCGCGAGTACCTGACCGACGACGTCGCCGAGGCCGTCCGGGTGATCACCGTGGTGGGTGCAGGCGCGGGCGTGGGTGCCTTAATGGCCGCCGTCGTCACGTCGCCGCTGGTCCGGATTCTGACGACCGGGACCCGCTCCGGCCTGGACGTCTGGTTGCCGGCCTGTCTGGTGCTGGCGGCCGTGGCGGTGAGCGTCCTGACATTCGGGGTGACCACCTGGCTGCTGGTCGTCGTCGGCTTCGTGGTGGCGTTCGGTGGCCAGGCGGTCAAGATCTGCGTGGACACCTGGGTGCAGACCGGCGTGGACGACGCCGTCCGGGGCAGGGCGTTCGCGTTCTACGACGTCGCCTACAACGCCGCGTTCGTCGGCGCCGCGGCCATCGCCGCGCTGGTCGTGCCGACCGACGGCAACGCGCCGTGGCTGTTCGCCGCGCTCGCCGTCTGGTACCTCGTGGCCGCCGGTCTGTACGTACTGGGACGTCGTCGATGACCATCGAGCCGGCCACCGACCCGGCCACCGACCCAGCCACCGACCCGGTGGCGGACTACCGGCGGGCAGTGGCCGCGTTCCGGGCGGGCCGCAGCGGCTACGACGAGCTGTTGGACTCGCCACTCGGACTGCGCGTCGAGGACGCGATCACCCGACCCGGGTTGGACGCCCGCCTCGTGGATGCGCAGCGGATCCTCGGCGAGGACGGCGTGGCCGGCGAGTGGCAGCTCGACCCGATCCCGCTGGTGCTGGGCCACGACGAATGGCTGGAGTTGAGCCGCGGCGTCGCGCAGCGGGTGGAGTTGCTGGACGCGGTGCTGGCGGACGTCTACGGCGAGCGCACCCTTCTCCGCGACGGTCTCCTGCCGCCCGAGGTGGTGCTGGGTGACCCCGAGTTCATCCCGGCGGCGGCCGGCATCCGCCTCCCGGGTCGCCACCAGCTGTTCCTCGCCGCCGTCGACGTCGGTCGCGACGAGAACGGTGACTGGACCGTCATCGCCGATCGTGCGCAGGCGCCGGCGGGGGCCGGGTATGCCATGGCCAACCGGCGGGCCACCTCGCGCCTTTTGCCCGGGTATCACCCCGACGGCCGACCGTCGCGGGTGGGCGGATTCTTCGACGTCATGCGGTCGTCGTTGGACCGCGTGGCACCACCCACCGGTGGGCGCACCCCCAGGGTCGTGGTGCTGACGGCCGGCCCGGGCAGCGAGACCGAGTTCGACCAGGCCTACCTCGCGACCCTGCTCGGGTTCCCCCTGGTGACCGCCGACGACCTTCGGGTGCGCGGCGGACGGGTGTGGGTGCGCGACATCGCGGGGCCGGAACCCGTGGACGTGATCGTCAGGCGGGTCGATGCGCAGTGGTGCGATCCGCTGGAACTTCGCCCGGACTCCCTCCTCGGCGTGGCCGGCCTGGTCGAGGCGGCGCGACGCGGCACGGTCACGATCGTCAACGGTCTGGGCTCCGGTGTGGTCGAGAACCGGGCGCTGTATCCGTTCCTGCCGGACATCTGCGAGTCGCTGCTCGGTCAGCGGTTGCGGTTGCGGCAGGTCGTCGCGGACAGCGGGGCGTCGACCGCACCGGTGGTCACCGACGCCGGCCTGGTGCCTGCCCGCGTGACCCTGCGAACCTTCGCGGTGACCGCCGGGTCCGGCTACGAGGTGATGGCCGGCGGGCTGGTGCGGATGGACTCGGGGGTTCTGAAGGACCTGTGGGTCCGTGGCGAGGACCTGGTCGAGGGTCGGGGCCGCCCGCTCGGGTCGCGCCCGACCACCGCACTACTGCCGACCCCGGTCATCTCTGCCCGGGCGGGGATGAGCATGTTCTGGCTCGGTCGATACGCCGAGCGGGCCGAGGACACCGTCCGGTTGCTGCGGGTCGCCGATGACCTGGTCGAGGACTGGTCCGGCAGCCCGGGCAGCGCGGGAGCCGGTGCCCTGCTGGCCATCGTCGCGGCGATTCCGCTGGTGACCGGCGCGTGGCCGGGGGCGCTGGGCACCGCCGGCGACCCACACCCGCTGTTGCGGGCGATGACGGTCGACACCGAGTTGGCCGGCAGCGTGGCGCACGCGGTCACCCGTGCGGTGGCGGCTGCCCATGCTGTTCGGGAGCAGCTGTCCGTGGACACCTGGATCGTCCTCGGGTCGCTGGAGCGGGTACTGGTCGAACACGCCGACTCGGCGGCGGCGGGTGAGCGGATTCCGCTGGGGTTGATCTACGCCAGGTTGTTGGAGGGGCTGCTGGCACTGGCGGGGCTGAAGGCCGAATCCATGGTCCGCGATCACGCCTGGCAGTTCTTGGAGATCGGCCGCCGCGTCGAACGCGCCCTGCAGGTGCTGGCGTTGTTGCGGGCGACGCTGGTGCAGGTTCGTGACCCCGGCGTGGACGAGGTCGTCCTCGAAGCCGTGCTGGCCACCGGAGAGTCGATCATCACCCACCGCAGGCGCCACCCAGCCGGACCTGCCGCCCGTGCCCACGTCTCGTCGGTGGTGGATCTGTTGCTGACCGACGCGGGCAACCCGCGATCGGTGGCCTACAGCGTCGACCGGATCGGTGAGGCGATCGTGCACCTGCCGGCGGCGGAGTCGGACGCGACCTCACTGGTCGACCTGCACGCGCCACTCACCGCCCGACTGCGGGCGTGGCAGCGGTCGGACGGACCCGTGACCGAGCTGGACACCGTCCTGGCCGGTCTGCACGCCGACGTGTCCGCTCTGGCGGCAGCGCTCCAGACCCGGTACGCCGTCGCCGCAGGCTCCCACCGTCCCCTGGGGGACGCGACGCGGTGGCCGCGATGATCGACGAACTGAGGACCGGCGTCCGGACCTACGTGGTCGAACACCGAACGGAGTACTCCTACGACGCGCCCGTCACCTCGTCGTACGGTCGGTTGTGCCTGGTACCGCGAGACGTGCCCGGACAGTGGACCCGCCAGTCGCGCCTCGACATCGACCCGGGCCCCGACGTGTCGGCCGAGCACACCGACGTGTTCGGCAACACGACCACGTACATCGAGGTCCATCGGCCGCACACCCGACTGGTCGTCGCAGCCCGCAGCCTGGTCGAGGTGACCCGCAGTGCGCCCGACCTGACCGGGCACGGCGGGTGGTCGTGGGAGTCCGCCGCCGCCATGGCCCGTCGCGAGCCCGACATCGTGGGGCAGTGGGAGTTCGTGCTGCCCAGTCGTCACGTCAGCGTGGACGACGAGGTGCGCCGCTACGCCGAGCAGGTGTTCACGCCCGGGCGGATCGCGCTGGAGGGCGCCGTCGACCTGATCCACCGGATCCACGAGGACTTCGCCTACGTCGCGGGGGTGACGTCCGTGTCGACGACGATGACCGAGCTGCTGCTCGGCCGCCAGGGCGTGTGCCAGGACTTCGCCCACCTGGGGATCGCATGTCTGCGAGCGATGGGACTGCCCGCGCGGTACGTCAGCGGGTATCTGGAGACGGTCCCACCACCCGGTGAGCCGAGGTTGCAGGGGGCCGACGCCTCACACGCCTGGTTGTCGGTGTGGCTACCGGAGTTGGGGTGGGTGGACCTGGACCCGACCAACGACGCCCCGCCCAATGCCTCGTATGTGCTGGTCGGGTGGGGTCGCGACTACGGCGACGTGACGCCCGTCCGGGGGGTCGTCTACAGCGACTCGCCCGGTAGCCGGATGACGGTGTCGGTCGACGTCGCCCGCTACGCCGCAGGTGCCGTCCACGACCCGGGAACCCTGCGGCGGGTGCGACCCCCGAGGGATACCGGGACAGAGCACTAGGCGCAGGCGTGGCGCCCAGGATCGGATGAGATTCTTGCCCCGTGACGTCTGATGTCGATCCGGTCGAGACGCCCCCACAACCCCGCTCGTGGGTGAGGCGGGTCTACCACCACTCCCTCACCCGCTTTCTCGGGTTCGCCGCCCTCGGCTTCGCCATCGACGTATCGCTGCTCGCGCTGCTGAGCACCTACGCCGATCTACCGAGGTGGGCGGATGTCAGCATCGCGTTCTGGATCACGTACGCGATCAATTTCGTGCTCAACCGGTACTTCGCCTTCGACGCGGCGCACCGGGACCTGAGCGGGCAGCTGACCCGCTACATCCCCCAGGTCCTGACCGACTTCGCGCTGACGGTGTTCGGCGTCGAGCTGTACACCTACCTCGGGGCCAGCCTGATCGCCGCTCGCATCATCGCCGGTGCCACGAACGCGATCTTCAACTACGTCGTCTACCGCTTCTGGACGTTCGCCCGGCCCTCGTCGACGTAGTCGGCCCACCACCGCACCAATTCCGCCTCTGCCTGGTCCGGGGGTAGCGGCCCGCGATCCATCCGAACCGCCAACATGTGGGTGTACGCGGCGCCGACGTCGCGCCCGGGAGGCAGGCCCAGCAGCGCCATGATCTGGTTGCCGTCCAGATCCGGGCGGACCCGATCGATCTCCTCCTGCTCGGCCAACCGTTCGATCCGCTTCTCCAGGCCGTCGTAGGCGCGTCGCAGACGGTCGGCCTTCGCCTGGTTGCGCGTGGTCGAATCCGACCGGGTCAACCGGTGAAGGCGGCTCAGCAGCGGGCCCGCGTCGGCCACGTAACGCCGCACCGCCGAATCGGTCCACTCCCCCTCGCCGTAGCCGTGAAACCGCAGGTGCAGTTCGACGAGCCGGGACACGTCCTTGATGGTCTGCCGGTCGAAGCGCAGCGCCTTGAGGCGCGCCGTCGCCAGCTTGGCGCCGACGATCTCGTGATGGTGGAAACTCACCCCGCCGCCGGCCTCGAACCGCCGGGTCGCCGGCTTGCCGATGTCGTGCAACAGCGCCGCCAGTCGGAGGACCAGGTCAGGGCCGGGCACGACGGCTTCGGGGTCGCGGTGGTCGTCCTCCAACTCGATCGCCTGGTCCAGCACCGTCAACGAGTGCTGGTAGACGTCCTTGTGCCGGTGGTGCTCGTCGATCTCCAGCCGCAGTGCGGGTAGCTCCGGGAGCATCACGTCGGCCAGGCCGGTCGCGACCAACAGTTCCAGCCCGTGGCGCGGTGACCGGCCGCTGATCAGCTTGACCAGCTCGTCGCGCACCCGTTCTGCCGACACGATCGACAACCGACCGGACATCGACCGAATCGCCGACTCGACCGCCGGATCGACCCCGACGACCAGCGTCGAGGCGAATCGAGCCGCCCGCATCATTCGCAGCGGGTCGTCGGTGAACGACTGCTCGGGTGCGGCGGGGGTACGCAACCGACGGGCCATCAGGTCACCCAGGCCGTCGAACGGGTCGACGAACTCCAACCCCGGCAGCCGCAGCGCCATGGCGTTGATCGTGAAGTCGCGCCGCGCGAGGTCGTCGATCAGCGAGGTGCCGAACGCGACCTCGGGCTTGCGGGTGGCCCCGTCGTAGGCATCCGCGCGATAGGTCGTCACCTCGACGATCAGGTCACCGCGGCGCGCCCCGATCGTGCCGAATGCCCGCCCCATGTCCCACGTCGCATGCCCCCAGGCTGCCAACAGCTGCTCGGTCACGTCGGGCAGGGCGCTGGTGGCGAAGTCCAGATCCGGAGAGGACCGCCCCAGGAACGCGTCGCGCACCGGCCCACCGACCAGCGCCAACTCGTGCCCCACCGCTCGAAACCGCTCGCCCAGATCGTTGACGAGCGGGGCGAGCGCGGCGAATGCGGCCGTGGCACGCCGGCGGGCGGCTGCGAGGTCTTCGGGCACGGCCAATCAGAGTGCCACGCCTCGGCCTCGCTGCGCGCACCGAAGCCGCGTCGCGAGTGCGTACCCTGACCAGGTGGCCAGCCCGGGACCGACCGCCGGGACCGTCCACGAGGTGTCTGCCGGGGGCGTGGTCGTCGATCGTCGCGACCCGAATGCCAGCGCAGCGGTGATAGCCCGGCTCAATCGCGCCGGACGCGCCGAATGGTGCTTGCCCAAGGGCCACCTGGAGGGCGGCGAGACCGCCGCCGAGGCTGCCGTACGTGAGGTCGCCGAAGAGACGGGGATCGTCGGCGAGATCCTCGACACCCTCGGTTCGATCGACTACTGGTTCTTCGCCGAGGGACGCCGGATCCACAAGGTGGTTCACCTGTTCCTCATGCTGGCCGTCGACGGCGTCGTCACGGTCGACAACGACCCGGACGCCGAGGCTTTCGAGGCGGCCTGGGTGCCACTGGCCGAGCTCGACCAGCGGCTCAGCTTCAGCAACGAGCGTCGGATCGTGCGTGACGTCCGAGCCAGGCTCGGCCTCATCCAGGCATGAGGCGACCGAGACCTCGGCGGCGGCGGTTCCTGGCGGGGGCCGTCGCCGGGGCCGTCCTGGGCTGCGTCGTCATGACCGTGGGGGCGGCGCTCGCACCGGCTGCGTCGCTTCCCATGACCGTCGCGGTCACCGGCATCGATCCGATGGAACTGCGCCCGGACGGGCGGATCACGATCACGGGCTCGGTGCAGGGCGGTGACACCGCCGCCGACGCCGTCCGGATCGTGGTTCGCCGTACCGCGGCACGCCTCAGCACCCGCGACACCGTCGACGCGTGGCGTTCGCCGCTCGACGACTCCGGCCGCCTGATCGACATGGCCACCCTCGACCTCGGAGTGATCAACGCGACGGCCGAGGTGCCGTTCACCGTCGACGTGGATTCCGCCGCAGCCCGGTTGGGTGCGACCACGTCGGCGGCGGGGCCGTACGGCATGGTGATCGACGTCGAGGCGGGGCCCTTACCCGCCGACTCCTCACGTAGTGAGGCGAGCGCCAGCGTCCGCGGGTTCCTCATCTGGTCGCCCGACGTGGGCATCCAGCCGACGGGGATCGCCCTGGTCACCGAATTGCCGTCATTCGACGCGGATCCGGCGACGGGCCTGATCGATCCCGACGTCATCGACCGTGCCGCCGGACCACGGGGCGAACTGGCCACGGCCCTCGAGGTGGCAACGGCCCTGCCCGGCACGTGGAGTGTCGACCCGTTGCTACTCGCCTCGGCCACCAGCGGCCCCGCGGGCTCCGCGGCTCGCGGATGGGTTCGAGACGTTCGGTCCTCGCGCGCAGAACGCGAGGTGCTACTGGATTCGTGGGCGCGGCCCAGCCCGGACCTGCTGGCGGCCAGCGGGCGCGATCAGGAACTGCGAACCCTGCTCGACCAGGTTCGCGAGCGCCCCGGCCGGACACTGCACGCCGATCAACTGTTGGCGGGCGCCCCGCTGACCGGCATCACCGTCACCGCCCCGGACATCGGGTTGGCCGGCTTGTCCTCGTTGGCCGCTGCGGGGCAGTCCGCGGTGGTGAGCGAGGCGACCGTCCCGCTGGCCGAACCCGGCAGGGGCTTCACCCTGACCGGCCGCGAAGACCTCATCACCCCCGGGGGTGTGTTGCCCGTCCTGATCACGGACGTGGCACTGAACGCGGCCCTCAGCGACGCGGCCGCTGGAGATCCACTGTCGACCACCTCACTGATGGCCGAGGTGGCAGCGATCAGCCTGCAGCGGCCCAACGACCCGCGGACGATCGGGGTCCACCTGAGTGATCCGGGATCGGGCGATCCCGCGGCCGCGGCGCGAACCGGCGCGGCACTCGGCGCGAGCGCCTGGGTCCGCTCCGTCACGGTCTCGGCGGCCCTGGCCCTGCCGGTGGTCGGCCAGGCGCGCACCACGCCCCCTGCCCCCGATCCCGCCACCCTGGGTGCCGTGGTGGTGAGCACTCCCGAGCAGGTGGCAGTCACCGACCTACTGACCAGCGCGGACGCCGTCATGGCTTTGGGTGAGGCGGTCGCGGACGCGGACCCGGTCGTGGTGGTGAACCGTCGTAGCGCGTCGGCGGTCGCCGCCTCGGTCGAGGCGATGCAGGCCGTGGCCGCCGCCAACGCGACTCAATCCATGGTGTGGGTCGACGGCGTCCGGGTGCTCGAGGGATCCTCGATCACCCTGGCTGCGTCGGAGGCGGCCATCCCGCTCACAGTCGTCAACGAATTGGACAGTGACGTCCAGCTGCGGCTGACCGTGGTGTCGCGTTCGCCGCGATTGAGGATCCTCTCCGCCGAGCAGTCGGTGCGGCTGGCCGCGGGGGGTCAGGCATCGGTCGAGGTGCCGGTCGAGGCGGTGAGCAACGGGCGGGCCCAGGTCGTCGTGGGCCTGACGACACCCACCGAGGTGCCGTGGGGTCTTCGGGCGCCGATCGAGGTGCAGGTGGCGACCGGCGCCGAGACCGGTGTGCTCACCGTCGCGGCGCTGTTGATCGCCGTGGCTTTCCTCGCCGGGACCGTGCGAACCATCCGGCGCAGCCAGCGCCGCGTCGGCGCGCAGGACGAGAGTGCATGAGCGGGTCGGTGGCTCGGGCCGGAGCAGTCATGGCCAGCGGGACGTTCGTCTCACGAGTCCTGGGTTTCGTGCGCGCCGGACTGGTGGTGGCGCTGTTGGGCGCGGCGGCGGAGAACCTGGCGGGTAACGCCTTCGCGCTGGCCAACGGGCTTCCGGGGACGATCTACCTGCTCGTCGCGGGCGGTGCCCTCAATGCAGTCCTGGTACCCCAGATCACCCGAGCCGACGCGATGGGCGAGGAGGGGCGGGCGATCGTCGATCGACTGATCACGTTCACCCTGGCCGGGTTGCTGGTCCTGACCGTCGCGCTGACGTTGGCGGCAGGCCCGGTGCTGGATGTCTACGCCTCGGGCGCCTGGCCCGACGGACAGCGAGACCTGGCTGTCGCATTCGCGGTGTGGAGCCTGCCCCAAGTCTTGTTCTACGGCACATACGCCCTATTCGGCCAGCTCCTGAACGCGCGCGGGTCGTTCGGACCGTACACGTGGGCTCCGGTCGCGAACAACGTCGTGGTCATCCTCGGGCTCGCCGCCGCGCTGGCAGTGGTCGGGCCCCTCACCGATCGCCCGCCGAGCGACTTCGGACCGGCGCTGATCGCTGTCATCGCCGGTACCGCCACGCTGGGCGTCGCAATCCAGGCGTTCGTTCTCGTCGGCCCGCTTCGCGCGGCCGGGTTTCGGTGGCGGCCGCGGTGGCGCTGGCGCGGCACCGGGTTGCGCGGTGCCGCGGTTGCTGCCGGTTGGACGTTCGCCTCACTGCTGTGTACGCAGGCGGCATTCGTCGTGTTGTCGCGGACCACGACCGCTGCGGGGGCCGCAGCCGTCGACCAGGGTGTGGGTGCCTCCAGTGCGGGCAACGCCGCCTGGACCAACGCGTTCCTCCTCTTCATGCTGCCGCACAGCCTGATCGCGGTATCCCTGGTCACCGCACGGTTCACCGGGTTGTCGCGATCGGCGACCGCCGGAGACGAAGCCGCCCTGCGGCGCGACACCCTGATCACAGCGCGGACCCTGGTCGTCGGGCTGTCTTTCGCTGCGGCCGGATTGACGGTTCTCGCCCATCCGATCGCGGTCTTGCTGTTCGGCGGGGGGCCCGAGCGGGGGGCGGCCATCGCGGGTGTGGTGGCCGGGTTGGCCCTCGGGCTACCCGCGTTCAGCACCGCGTATCTGCTGCAACGGTTGTTCTACGCGCGCGACGACGCTCGGGTGCCGTTCATCGTGCAGGCCGTGACGTCGGCCGTGTGGGTCGTGGCCATGGTGGTGATCGCCCGGACCGTGACCGCGGGCTGGGTGGTGCCCGCCGTCGCTGCGGCGATGTCCGCGTCTCAGGTGCTCGGCTGCGCGCTGCTCCTGGGATGGGCGGCACGAACACTGCCAGGATTCGCCGGCTGGACCGTGGTCTCCGTGGCGGGGCGCGCCGTGGCGGCCGCGGTCGTGGCCGGCCTTGCCGTCGCCGGAGTCAGCGCTGCGGTCCTGCGGGGCATCGACGATGTCGGCGCTGTACGCGGGTGGGTGATCCCCACGGTCAGTGGCCGTGGCGAGGCGGCTGTGATCGTTGCGGTGGGGGTCGTCGTCGGGGTCCTGGCGTTCGCGACCGCGGCGTGGGCATTGCGGCTGATGAGTGTCCGAACCGTGCTCGACACCATCAAGCGGCGATAGGCAGCTGCCGATCACTGCACCGTGACCTCTCGCGCCGCCCTTCTCATGGCCGTGACCGTGGCAGTGGCCCTCGGGTCGCAGTGGTCCACCGCCGCCGCAGTGCCGCCGCCGCAGCAACCCCCGCAAGCGCCGCAGGCGCAGCAGCCGGTCGCGAGCCCGTCCGCCACCGACTCTGAGTCGTTGCAGGCAGAGGTCGACGCGCTTCGGGCTGCTCTCGACCGGCTGGAGGTCGACGCGAGCCGGGCGGTCGAGGAGTACAACGCGGCGAGGGCCGCGTTGCAGTCGACCACCCTCGAGGAGCTTCGCACCCAGAGCGACATGGCTCTCGCCCGGGAAGCGGCCATCGACAGTCGGGCAGCTGCGGAACGGCGGGTCCGTGCCCTGTACCGAAGCGGGGTCGGGGTCGACAACCCCCTCGTCTCCCTGCGCGGCAGCGATGACATGGGCGACGTCGCCGTTGCAGTTCGCACCACGCGCGCCCTCCTGGCGGACGACCAGCAGGTCGTTGCCGAGTCGCAGGAGGCGATAGAGGCCGGGATCGCCCTCAACGCCGAACTGATCGAGCTCCGGTCCGCCAGGGTGCAGGCGCAGGCGGACGCCGAGACCCACCGTCGGACGGTCGAACTCTCTCTGCAGCAGACCGCCCAGCTGCTCGAGCGCACCGACGCCGCCCTCGTCGCCGCTGTGGAACGCGAGCGCCGCGCGGCGGATGCGCTCGCCCTGGAGATCGCGTTGGCGGCTGCGGCAGACGCCGCGACGTCGACCGGTGGGGTCATCGGCGGGGAGGTCATCGGCGGGGAGGTCACGAGCGGTGTCGCAGCGACCCCCGCGATCTCTGCGACATCGCCCGAGATTGCCTCCTTCCTCGACGAGGCCGCCGCGAACGCGCCCGATCCCGCCATCGGGCGGGCCGTCACCGCGGCTGCCAGTCGCCTGGGCCTGCCGTACACCTGGGGAGCGACCGGGCCGACGACGTTCGACTGCTCGGGCCTGACGCAGTGGTCCTACCGCCAGGCAGGGGTCGACATCCCGCGCAATTCGCGGGCCCAGTTCGCCGGCCTCACCGTCACACCGGTCGGTTCCCTGGCGGTGGGAGACCTCGTGTTCTTCTCATCCGACCAGACACCAGGTGGCATCCACCACGTCGGGATGTACGTGGGGTCGGGGCTGATGATCCATGCGCCACGCACCGGAGACGTCGTCAAGGTGTCCCCAGTGGGTAGAACCGCGGTTTTCGGTGCGGTTCGTCCTGTGCCGGTCGGCGCCTAGACTCACTGTCGACGTTGCGCGTGGTGTGACGCTCTGTTGCTGGTGAGGAGGCGCGGTGGACCGGATCGGACCCGGCGCCCTACTGGCGGGGCGCTACCGGTTGCTCGCGCGTGCCCAGGACGACCCGGTCGCGTCGCTCTGGCGCGCTGAAGACGTCACTCTCGAGCGGGCCGCGGCGGTCCGCATCCTGGCGCCTGGGCATTCTCACGTCGACGCGACCCTCGATGCGGCACGGCGCGTGGCGGTGGTCGACGATC
This sequence comes from Micrococcales bacterium, assembly GCA_031398915.1. Lineage (GTDB taxonomy): Bacteria > Actinomycetota > Actinomycetes > Actinomycetales > JBBAYJ01 > JANNOG01. Next base: position 25,194 of record JANNOG010000012.1, read on the forward strand.
CACGATTGCAGCGGATCCTGGCGGTAGGCGTCGAGGCCGGCTGCGGTTATGTCGTACTGGAATGGGTGGACGGGCCCACAGTGGTCGACCTGGCCGGGCGGGTTTCCGAGAACGAGGCCTGTCGGATCACCTACGAGGTTGCGGGGGCGTTGACGGCGGGGCGTCGACGGGGCTTGCTGCACGGTCGACTGACCCCAGGTCACGTCCGACGCGCCTCGGACGGACGGATCAGAGTGACCGGTCTGGCGATCGACGCGGCCGTCATCGGCCGGGTCATCGTGGCGGGCTCCGACGCCGACAGCGACGCGCTGGACCTGGTGGCCATCCTCTATGCGCTGGTCAGTGGCCGGTGGCCATTCGCTTTCGTCGAGGGGTTGTTGGGGGCGCCGCGCGAGGGTGGCAGGCCGGTAGCACTGCGCGAGCTGACGACGGCAGCGAGCGCCGAGATCGAAGAGATCTGCCTACGTGCCTTCACGGGTGACCCGCCCGCGGACCCCGAACATCTGGCAAACCTGTTACGCCCGCGGGTCGAGGCTGCGGCGGCGCCGACGGGCGGCCATCCTGACGCAGTGAGTGAGCGGGAGAGCACCCTCGACCTGGCCGACGACGACACCGGCCCGGTTCCACCGGCGCCTCCCACTCCTCGCGCCGTCCGTGCGCCCTCGGTGGCGCCTGTCGTTGCGTCCGGTGCGGCCACGACTGAAGCCGCTGTCGGGGCGACAACTGCCGGGGTGGTGGCTGCTGGAGTGGCGGCTTCCGCGCCCGCTGCCGCAGTGGCAGCACCGGCGGCCCCAGCCGCGGTGATACCTGTGGTTCCCACGCCGCTACCCGCGCCACCCGCACCCACACCACCCTCGCCCGCACCACCCGCACCCACCCCACCCGCACCCACCCCCCCCGCGCCCGCGCCACCCCCCCCCCCCCCACCCCCGCCCCCCCCCCCCCCCCCCGCCCCCCCCCCCCCCCCCACGCCCACCCCCCGCCAACAAACAAGACACACCCAAACCCACGCGAAAAACAACACCCCCCCCCCCCCCCCC
>JANNOG010000006.1:0-1724 GCA_031398915.1 Micrococcales bacterium
CTGGCCGTCGGGCGTGCAGGTGGTCGAGGTCGACGGAGAGCTGATGGAGGGTGATTCCCCCGAGGAGTCGCCCAGGATCCAGGGCGAGCAGGACCTCGCGTACGTGATCTACACGTCTGGCTCGACCGGCCTGCCCAAAGGCGTGATGATCGACCACCGAGGACCGGTCAACACGATCCTTGACATCAACCGCCGGTGGGACGTGGGTCCGTGTGATCGGGTCTTCGCCTTGTCCTCCTTGGGCTTCGACCTGTCGGTGTACGACATCTTCGGCCCACTCGCGGTCGGCGGCGCGGTCGTCATGCCCGCTCCGGGCACCAGCAGGGCGCCCTGGGAGTGGGCGGACGCGATCGAGGCCCACGGCGTCACGATCTGGAACACCGTGCCCGCGTTGATGGAGATGCTCGTCGAGTACACCGCCGGTCGTCGACTGAGAGTGGCCGACCAGGTGCGCTTGGTCCTCATGAGCGGCGACTGGATCCCGGTGTCACTGCCCGACCGGATCAAGTCGCTCGCACATCCGGACATCGCGGTGATCGGCCTCGGTGGCGCGACCGAGGCGTCGATCTGGTCGAACTTCCACCCGATCGGGCACGTCGACCCCGCGTGGCCGAGCATTCCCTACGGCACGCCGCTGACCAACCAACTGTTCGAGGTGCTGGACTCGGCACTGCGCCGAGTGCCCGACTGGGTGCCGGGCGAACTGCACATAGGCGGACTCGGTGTGGCCATGGGGTATTGGCGCGACGAGGACAAGACCAACGAGTCGTTCATCCACCACCCGCGAACAGGGCAGCGGCTCTACCGCACCGGCGACCTCGGCCGGTACCTGCCCGACGGAACCCTCGAATTCCTCGGCAGGGAGGACTTCCAGGTCAAGATCCATGGGTTCCGGGTCGAGCTGGGCGAGATCGAATCGGCTTTGCTCGATCACGACCAGGTCACCGCTGCGGCGGTCACGGCGGTGGACACCGGCCACAACGGCAAGCGGCTCGTCGCCTACGTGACTCCCGCCGACGCGAGCGCCGAGGATCTCCGATCGCACCTGGCCGCGAAACTACCCGCCTACCTGGTGCCCGATCATGTCATCCCGCTGGAGTCGTTCCCCTTGTCCTCCAACGGAAAGGTGGATCGCACGGCATTGCCGCGGCCGTGATCGGATCGCCGCCGCCGAACACGGTTCAGCGGCGGCGATCAGGCCGGAGCTCGGCGCAGCAGCATCGCCCGGCGGAAGTACTCGTAGAGGCCGTCGAACATCGGCCCCGTGAGGTCGAGCACCGCGTCGTCCGAGCAGACCATGGACAGCCCGCGAAGCACGACGTCCAGGCCGCGGGCTTCAGGCGCCTCGAAACGCTCGTCCTCGAGGTCTGCTTCGTGGACAGCCTCGGCGATCCGCCAGAGGACCGGGTCGACCAGGTCGTAGCGCCGGAGGATCGTCTCGAACGTGCAGTCGTCACCGTGGTGCGTCAGGTCCACGCCCCGCATGTCGAACGGCGTCGCGTCCGCGGGCACCTCGGTGGGGTCCCGCACGAACACGAACTGCGCCTGTGGATCCACCGACCGGCGGATCAGCCACGCGCAGGCCGCCCGGTCGATGTGCACCCCGTTGCGTGTCGCCCATCTCATACCCGCTCCTGCATGTCGTCGTAGTTCTCGCCCACCAGATCCGCCACGGCGGCCTGTGCGTTTCGTTGCTGCGGAGGCGGGAAGTAGTCCCGGCGGAC
>JANNOG010000024.1:0-56460 GCA_031398915.1 Micrococcales bacterium
CGTCGCGGGCCAGCGCGCCGGCTTGTTCCTCGCGCTCACCGCCAGTGCGGCGGGTGCCCTCGCCTGGCTGTCCGGGTTGACCTCCGTCGAATCGATGACCGACGTGGAGTTGCTCGCCACTCATCTCCAGTGGGCGCTGACCATGGCGATGACGGCGATGGTGAGCGCCTGGATCCAACGACTCGTCGCCGAGAACCGACCGACCGACGACGTCAGTGCCTACCTGGACGCGTTCCGGCTGCTGTCCGAATTGCAGCATGTGGCGCGCAACCTGAGCCTCGGACTCGACCCGGTGACGCTGGCCACGACCTTGGTCGACGACCTGCGAGACGCCGCCCCGGGGGCGAAGGCATCGGTGGCGATCCGGGGGCCCGAGGGCCGGTTCGCCCCCATGGTGGGCCATATGGACGCCGGAGACCACGCGGTCGCATCGCAGGCCTGGCTGTCCAGCGTCACGACCGCCAGCGATGCGGACGGCGAGCACCGGCTGGCGCTTCCGGTCCTGATGGGCGAGCGGGTCATCGCCATCGCCACCCTAGGCGGGATCAAGCTCGACCCGGGCCAACGAGACCACACCGAGGGACTGGTACGAGTGGCCGGTCCCCGACTGGCAGCCGCGCTGCTCTTCGACGAGGTGCGCCAGCTCGCCACGGTCGACGAACGCCTGCGACTGGCACGCGAGATCCACGACGGCATCGCCCAGGAACTGGCCAGCCTCGGGTACATGTTGGACGACCTCGCCGAACGAGTCCCCGCCGACGCCGCCGAGGAGGTGCGCCTGTTGCGTGAGCACGTCCGCCGGGTGACCGGTGAATTGCGACTGAGCATCTTCGACCTCCGAGCGGGAGTGGACGACGAGGTCACCCTGGGCGCGGCGCTGGTCGAGCACGTCCAACGAGTGGCCGCGGCAAGCCGGTTGGTGGCTCACACCATGATCGACGAGCAGGGTGACCGGCTTCCGACCGCCACCGAGATCGAGCTGTTGCGCATCGCCCAGGAGGCGCTGACCAACATCCGCAAACACGCCCAGGCGTCGAACGTCTGGATCGAATGCATCGTCGACGCGCCGGACGTCCTGGTCCGCGTCATCGACGACGGGGTGGGCCTACAACCGGCCCGTCCCGGGGCGATGGGACTGCGCGGCATGCGTGAACGGGCGCGGCGCATCGGCGGCACGCTCACCGTGTTCGACCGCGACGGTGGCGGCACGGTCATCGAGGTCCGGTTCGGCGATCCAGCTCACAAATCACACCTGTCCACAGCAGCATCCATTGCCTAGGGTGTCGATTCGTCCCGGGCCGCAGAGGAGGATCTCGCCAGTCATGGAGGTCGAAGCGCACACACACTCGACACGACCCGCCCCGTCGCCGGTGGTCGATGACGACACCGGAACGACCGGGGGTGCGGACACGCTGAGCGTCGTCATCGTCGACGACCACGAACTGATCCGCCAGGGTCTGCGCCGCGCGTTCGAACGTGCCGGTGACTTCACCGTCGTCGGTGAGGCTGCCTCGGTCTCCCAGGCGATGGCGCTGATTCCCGCCCAGCGACCCGATGTCGTGGTGACCGACGTCCGGCTGCCCGACGGCGATGGCATCACCCTGGCCACGGCGATCCGGGCCGAGAGCGCGACGGTCGGAATCGTCGTGCTCACCATGTACGCCGGTGATCAACATCTGTTGGGCGCCCTGGAAGCCGGGGCGAGTGCGTTCGTCAACAAGGACGCCCCGGCCGACGACGTCGTCGCCGCCGCTCGCCATGCCGCAGCGAACCCGCGATCCTTCTCGGCTCGGGATCTGGCCGGGGCCATGCAGCGTCGGATGGCGCCTGCCACCGGGCCGAGCCTGTCGGCCCGCGAGGCGGAGGTGCTCGGTCTGTTGGTCGAGGGGTTATCCGCGGGGCAGATGGCCAGACGCCTGTTTATCAGCGAGTCGACCGTCAAGACGCACATCAGCAAAATGTATGACAAACTAGGTGCGACAAATCGGGCTCAAGCAGTGATGGCCGCCGTCAGACTCGGCCTCGTGACCAATGGACACGGCCCAGATGGCTGATCGTGCATACCCGCATCATCCGTTCGGAGGATGCCGGAGTAGCCGGTCTACGGATGGATTGTCCGGACACGCCAGACCATTATCTGGTTTGGCATCAGGACGGACCGTGCCCATGAAAGGGGACACATACATGCTTGCCCGACTGCGCAAGGTCACCAAGGACGACCAGGGCGCATCCGCTGTCGAATACGGCCTGTTGGTCGCCGCTGTTGCGGCGATCATCGTGGTGGTCGTCTTCGCCCTCGGAAACATCGTCAACGAGGTATTCACCAACACCTGCGACACGATTGCCGGTCAGGCAGGGCCAGTGGCTATTACATCCACCTGTCCCGGCGCAGCACCCACCGGCGGCTAACGTCGGCATCCCTCACTGAGGGTGCATCATGGGTCACACTGACCCCATGCACAGAATTCCTCGACAGATCCGGCGCCACCTTCGTGAAGAAGGTGGCGCCGGATCTGTTTCTGCCGAATTCGGCCTGATGTCCACGGCGGTGGCGGCCTCGACCGTGGCGGCCATCTCAGGATTCGGCCATTTCGCGGAAACGACATTGGCCGAATCGTGCGAGCAGATCGCCCAGGTCGTCGACAGCCGGTCCGACACTCGATCCGACGCCCGCACCGACTGTCCACCGGATCCACCGGATCTCCCGCGCGGGCCATAATGCCCCGGTGCGTCTGCCGCGGGTCACGACATCGGTAGGTGACCTGACAATCGTCGCCGTCCACATCGTCTCCCGCCTCACCATGTGGTGGATCTACGCGGCCCTGCCGTATTCGTGGAAGGGTCTGGCGTGGGGGGACGTGAGCCTCTACCAGCGGTGGGCAGCCGAGATCAGCCGCACCACTGCTGTCCCGGTCGACGTCTCGTGGATGTACCCGCCGGGTGCCGGGGCAGTGATCGTAGGGATCGAGCCACTGGCCGGCCCGTACCTCACCTCGTTCATCGTGACGTTGGTGGTCGTCGACACGGCGATGCTCCTGTTGCTGTTGGGCTCGGGCGCCCACCGCAGTGGTGCGTGGGCGTGGGCCGTTCTCCCGCCCGCGTTGGGCCCGTTGTCCTGGGCACGCCTCGATCTGCTGGCGGTCGCGGCAGCGGCGGCCGCCATCGTGTGGGCGCAGACTCGGCCGCGACTGGCGGGGGCGTTGGCAGCCGTGGGCACGGCGATCAAAGCGTGGCCGGTGCTGTTGGGGGTGTTGTTCTGGCACAGACGATCGTGGGTGGGTGCGGCGGTGGCGACCGGCGTCGGTATCACGGCGATATCGCTGGCTTTCGAGGGATCATGGGACTTCGTCAGCCGCCTGGCCGGTCGCGGAATCCAGATCGAATCGGTCCTGGCGACATTCTGGTTGATTCGTCAGGCAATGGGTGACTCCGTCGCCGGCGATTTCGCGAACGGGTCCTACGAACTGTTCGAATCCGGCGCCGGTTCTCTCGCGCGAGCCTCGTCCGTCCTCGTCGTCGTCGCAGTGGCAGCCGCCTGGTGGGTGTCGCGGCGGCGCGATCCGGCCGTGCGCTGGTTGGCCATGGTGATGGCCCTTCTCAGCACCAGCCCCCTGCTGTCGACACAGTTCATCCTGTGGCTGATCGCCGCTGCTGCCGTGGCCGCCCGGGTCGGCGGGCCGGACGGTGCCCTCGCCCGCCGAACACTGCCCGCAGTCGCAGCCATCACGGTCCTCAGCCACGCCGGCTTTCCCATCCAGTGGGGAGAACTGACCGGTGACGGTGACCTGGCGGCAGCCACCGTGGCGACGAGAAACCTCCTGCTGGTGGCAACGACGGCCTGGTTGCTGGTCGCGCTCGGCCGCTCGGTCCCGGCAGGGGTCAACCCCGCAGCAGACCAGACAACACCTCAGCCGAGTCGTCCCACGACCACTGTTGTGCCACCCACGCCCGACCCGCTGCTCCTTGGGCCGCGCCCAGAGTCGGCGAATCCACCAGCGCGCTGACCGCTGTTGCGATCGCAGCCACACTGCGGCCATCGACAACGACCCCGGTCACCCCACTCACCACAGCCTCCGCCACTCCCCCGCCGCGCCCGGCGACGACCGGCAGCCCCGCAGCCGCCGCCTCCAGAAAGCAGATGCCCAGCGCCTCGGGTTCCAGCCCACCCCAACGGGTCCGTGGCACCAGGGCGAACACGTCCGCAGCCGCATACCAGGCGGGAGTCTCGTCCCACGGCATCGGCCCGACGAGGTGCACTCCGCCCGCCTCACCCCCGCACGCGCGTGCCAGAGCCGTCACGGCACCTCGTCGGGGTCCGTCGCCCACGATCACCAGGCGGGCGTTCGGGTGTCGGCGTCGGATGATCGGCCAGGCGACCAGCAGCCGGTCGTGGCCCTTGCGCGTCACCAGCCGCGACATGGCCAGCACGATCGGTGCGTCGTCGACGCCCAGCCTGCTCCGGATGCGCTGGCGAGCGAGTGGATCCGGGGCGAACGTCCGGGTATCCACGCCCGGTGCCAACCGGACCAGGCGGGCGGCCACGGCGGGTGGCAACGCCCTGGCGATCTCGGCGCGCGCGAACTCACTGACGTAGGTCAGGGCATCCACGTCGGTCGCGATGCGCCGGACCACCGCCCTGGTCATCGGCACTCGTGACCACCACACCTCGTGACCATGGGTACTGGCCACCACGGTCTCCGCTCCCGCGCGCCGCACCACCCGGGCGAGTAGGGCCAGCGGAGCCGCCGAGGGGAACCAGACAGCCCGGGCTCCCGTGGTGCGAACCGCGTCGCTCACCCAGCGCGCCAGCCGAGGACCGGGGAGCAACGGCGATTGAGGTACCCGGATGACCGGCACCCCCAGTCGAGAGTCGACATCACGCGCGCCCGGCACATCTCGGGTGAGAACGACGACGTCGTGGTGGGGCAGTCTGGACACCAACGAGTGGGTGAACGTCTCGATGCCACCCACGACGGGGGGGAAGTCGTTGGTGACGACCAGAACGGTCACCGCGGTGGCGGACGCAGCTGCGCAACCAGGTCTGAGCGCCACTGCACCAGCCAGGTCTCGCGTGGTACGCCCAAGGCGTCGAGCTCGGCAATGCGCTGTTGTCGAGGTGAGGTGGTGACATCACCGGCCGTTCGGACGTGCAGGTCGACGACGGCATCCATACCGTACGTGCGGACCAGATAGTCCACCGCGAGCCACGCCGTCGAATATGCCTCGGTGGCGGCTTCACGGGCCACGGCGAAATCGTCGGTGCCTGGTGGTTCGAGCGCCGCCGCGTCCGCCGCCGGCACCGAGGCCAGCTGCGGCGCCAGCGCGGTCCGGGTGACCCCCGCCCGCAGCTGGGGCGCCAAGGCCACGTGATCGGCCAACCCCTCGCTCAGCCAGAGCGGTTGACCGCCACCCGTTGCGCCCGACATGACGACATGGACCAATTCGTGCGTCATGACGATCTGACGCTCGGCCATTGTCAGGTCCGACCACGTCATCGGATCGACGACGACCTGGTTGCCGTCCGCCCCGCCCGCCCCTGGGACGACGACCGTGACAGCCGCGAATCCGGCCGCATCCTCGTCGATCCCGGGAACCAGCGCACGGTACTGATCCCGCGTGGCCGGAACGGCGACCACGATGGCTCGCGGCATGCTCAGGTCCGCGCGGGCCAGTGACGGCGCCAACTGCTTCGACACCTCGGCCATGCCAGAACGGACCAGCTCGGTCGCATCGGCGATCGAGGTGGGACTGGACGGCCACCACAGGATCGTGGCTACGGCGGAGTCCACGGGCGCGGTGGCGGCACGGATGCCCTCGATGTACCACGGTGGCAGCGTGCCGCCGTCGGCGACAGCCAACACAGGTCGCGTCGAGCCGAAGACGACCTCGGTACCGACGCGGGTGAGGGTCAGGACGTCACGGTGGAGTGCCGGGGATCCACCGCCCAGCACGTACGTGGTGACCACTATGACGCTGTCGCGGTCGCCGTCGAGCGGACGCGAGGACCGGTCAGCAGCCAGGCTGAACTGGGCGACGGGCAGGGCGACCAGTGACCGGAATCTGCTGGTCTCGGTGGTCACCACGTCGGGGTGGGTGCGATCGACCGTGGCCAGCCAGGCGTCGAGATCGACGTCGGCTACGGCGGCCATCCGACGCTGCAGCAGGTCGGCGACCTCACGCTGGGTGGCATGGCGTTCGGGGTCCGCGTTCGGTTGCGGTGATCCGGCGCCGGACGACGTACCCGGCAGCGTTACAGCAATGGCACCGACCACGAAGACCATCCCCGTCGCAATGGCGATTCCCACTGCGACGGTGGCCCCTCGGGTGAGGCGTCGTGCGGTCTGGGTCAGGGGCGGACGGCTCCGGCGTAAGGGCTGTACATCTGCTGGATCTTGACCACGTCGCCCGTGCTGGGTGCGGCGATCATCGTATTGCCGCCCAGGTAGATACCGACGTGGCTGATCGGCGAATAGAAGAAGACCAGGTCTCCGGGCTGCAGGTTGGCCCGATCCACCTTGGCCCCGTTCGCGTACTGCAGCCGCGACGAGTGCGGCAGCGAGACACCACCCTGCGCCCAGGCGGCCATGGTGAAGCCGCTGCAGTCGTAGGAGTTCGGTCCATCGGCTGCCCACTGATAGGGCTTACCCAGCTGGGCACAGGCGAACTGGATCACGGCTGCGACGCGGGCATTGGGTGCGGTCACGCCCACGTCGGCGCAGGACGTTCCGACCGGGGTACCGCCCCCGGCGGGCGCGGCGGCCGCCCCACCGACCGTGGTCGTGGTGACCGTGGCCGCCCGCGCACGGCTGGCCGCCAACGCGGCAGCGGCGCGCTCGGCCCGGGCGCGCTCGGCCTGCGCCAAGACGGTGGTGGCATCACTGAGTTGCGATTCGATACCGGCCTTGATGGCGGCGCTCTCTTGCTCGAGGGCCTGCATCTCGGCCAGCTTGGCCTCGGTGGCTGCCTGGTCGGCAGCGAGTTGGGTCAGGGCGTCGGTGTAGTCACCCAGGCTGGCGGACTGGTTGCGCGACAGCGCCTCGACCACGGCACCGTTCTGCACCAGGGCGATCGGGTCTTCGCTGATCAACAAGGCCAATGACGGGTCCAACCCACCCTGCTTGTACGCAGTGATGGCCAGATCGGTCATCTCGGAACGCAGCGTGTCGATGTAGCGGACCTGGTCGGCTTCGCGAGCCTGCGCGACGGCCAACTGCTCCTGCATCGGGGGGATCTGGGCCTGGATCTCGTTGTAGCGCTCCGCGGCGATCTCGACCTCGCGGCCGAGCCGGGCGACCTCGCGCTCGGCGTCCTCGACCTGGGCGGCCATGGCTGCGGGAACGATGGCGGCGGTGGAGACCATCACAGCGCCGCTCAAGATCACGGTCGTCAGGATCAGTTCTCGTCGTCGCATTCGGCGAAGCCTCACGCAGTGCCTCTCTCGATCGGCGGTCCCAGACGTCGCGCACCCTGAGTACGAACGGGTGCGTAACGGGCAGGCCTGGAGCACGCTCATCACGGTTTGGTCTCGGGCACCCTAACGGGCGTACAGGGCATCGGTCGAACTGCGTGGCGTCCCGGGAGTGTCCCGTATGCCACCAACCGGGCTAATCCCGTGAGTCGTCACCGTGACGATGGGTGTGCCTACGCTGCGCAGATCGGATCAGCCGACTCGTGACTGCAGTCGTAGCGGTGGCACCAGCCCGGCAGCCGCAAGTGTCGCCATCGCCGCGACGGATTCGTCGTCGACCGCCACGGGCCGCGCGGCCGGTCCGTGGTCGACCAGACGAAGCCGAGGCACGGCCACGCTGTCGGGGGGTCGGGTGGTGACGGACAACAGATGGCTGACGGCACACGAGCCACACGCCACGGGTCGAGCTATGCAGGTATCGCAGTCGATGAGCATGCGCGGACGCTAGGCGGACCCCCGGACACACTCGGTCCACGACCACGTGTCCGACCCTCGCCCTACCGTTGGATTCATGCGATGGACAGCGCGACGGGTACGAGGTGGCAGGGCCCACCCGGCGTCGCGCCTGGCCATCGCCGACGTCGTGTTCTGTGTCGTCGACCTCGAGACGACGGGTGCCGACCCGGTGGTCGACCACATCACCGAGATCGGCGCCGTGACCGTGCGCGCGGGCGTCGTCCTTGCCGGGTTCTCGACGCTGGTGCAGTGCGCTCATCCCATTCCCGCCGCGGTCACCCAGCTGACCGGCCTGTCGTCGGCGATGCTGACCCACGCGCCACCCGTGCGTGACGTGCTGCGATCGTTCGCTCACTTCCGCAGCGGCTGCGTCCTGGTGGCACACAACGCCGATTTCGACAGTGGCTTTCTCGCCCAGGCGCATCACGCCCACCGGATGCCGTGGCCTGATCGGCCGATCGTCGACACGTTGCGGCTGGCGCGACACCTGCTGACCCGCGACGAGGTCGCCGACCGCCGCCTCGGCACCCTGGCCGACCACTTTCAGGCCGCGACCGCGCCGTCACACCGGGCGCTGGACGACGTGCTGGCCACGGTCGACGTCCTGTACGGCCTACTGGCACGGGCACCGCAGGTACGCACCCTCGGTGACCTGTTGGCGCTCAGTACCGACCCGGCCGTCAGCGGGTGGTCGCGGCCGCCCATCGATCCAGCAACTGCCCTGCTCCACCATTCGCCAGCACCGCCCGGGCCCGCCGCAGCGGTTCGGCAAGGTATGTTGTGAGGTCCGCCGCGACAGCGTCTGCGCCGACCCCACTGGCGGGGCCGTCCACCAGGTCGGTGGCCAGCAGGCCGGCGGCGGCGTTCAGCGCGATCGTGTCAGCAGCCGGTCCGTGCTCACCCGCCAGGATCTGGCGCACCCGGGTGGCGTTGAACCTGGCGTCGCCTCCCGCGAGGTCGGCGGCCGAGGCAACCGCCAGATCGAGACGGCGCGGGTCGAAGCGGGTCCGGGCCACCTCACCGCTGCGCACCACCCAGACGTCAGCTCCGGTCACCGACGTCAGCTCGTCGACCCCGTCGTCGCTGCGGAACACCAGTGCGCTCACCCGGTTGCGAGCCAGCACGCCTGCCAACACCGGCGCCCACCGCACCTCGCTGACTCCTACCGCCATGGCTGCAGGCCGCGCCGGGTTGGTCAGTGGACCCAACACGTTGAATGCGGTGCGTACCCCCAGTGATCGACGCACCCCCGCGGCATGGCGCATCGCGGGATGGAACCGCTGCGCAAAGGCGAACGTGATGCCTACCTCAGTGGCGATGTCGGCCACCCGGGGTGGGTCCAGATCGATCGACACGCCGAGGGCTTCGAGGACGTCCGCCGAACCGCATTGCGACGACGCCGCCCGGTTGCCGTGTTTGACGACCACCACCCCGGCGGAGGCTGCCACCACCGCCGCCGCCGTCGACACGTTGAGGGTGCCGGCACCGTCACCACCGGTGCCAACGATGTCGAGGCTGATCCCGGGCACCGGCAGCGGACTGGCGTGGTCGAGCATTCCCTGGGCCAAACCGGTGATCTCGTCGACCGTTTCGCCCTTGGCCCGCAACCCGATCAGCAACCCGGCCAACTTGGCGTCGTCCGCCCGTCCTGTCATCACCTCGGACAACGCCCACCTGGTGGTGTTCGCGTCCAGGTCCGATCCTGCGATCAACGTCGTCAGCAGGGTCGGCCAATCCGGCGTCGACGCGACGCGGCCCGGCTCGGGTGCTTCGCGTGACTCGGGGTCGACCGGAATCATCGGGCCAGGTCGGCGACTGCCCGCGCGAGCGCCCGCGGGTCGAGCGGGTGCGGGACTGCGGCCTCGGCTCGTGACCACGCGGCCAGCCAGGCATCCTGCGGTCGACCGGTGAGGACCAGCACGGGAGGGCAGTTGAAGATCTCGTCCTTCAGTTGTCGGCACACGCCGAGACCACCCGCGGGCGAGGTCTCGCCATCCAGGATCAGCACGTCGAAACCGCCGCGGTCGACGGCACGCAGCAGCGCGGGCAGCGTGGCGAACTCGGACCACTCGATCTCCGGCAGGTCAGCCGCAGGGCGCCGACCCAACGCCCGCCGCACTGTCGCCCGGGTGTCGACGTCGTCGCTGTACAACCCGAGTCGCAGCCGATCCAGGGCATCACGCCCGGATTCCGGGGCGGTCTCGGCGTGGTCGCTGCTCATGGAACACGACGATAGCGGCGGGGGGGTCCTGCGACATGGGAGCAGGGCGGCCACTAACCTTCGAAGCGTGGCAGCAGCGACCGCGGTCAGCGCACCGATTCACTCGGCAGCGAACCGGCCCAACCTGACGTCGATCGGGACGATCGTCTGGCTCTCCAGCGAGCTGATGTTCTTCGCCGGCTTGTTCGCCATGTTCTTCACGCTCGGTTCGTTGCAACCCGAGGCGTACGAGCGCGGCCAAGAATTACTCAACATCCCCTTCTCGGTGACCAACACCATCATTCTCGTCACCAGCTCTGTGACCTGTCAGTTCGGTGTCTTCGCCGCCGAGCGCCTGCAACCCAAGCGGGTCGGCACGCCACTGCAGTTCTGGCTCTGGGGCCTACGCGAATGGTTCATCGTCACCTACGTGCTGGGTGCGATCTTCGTCTCCGGTCAGGTGTTCGAGTACGCCACGCTGTTCGGTGAGGGTTTGACGCTGGCGTCCTCGCCCTTCGGGTCGACCTTCTACATCACGACCGGTTTCCACGGGTTGCACGTGACCGGTGGGCTGTTGGCATTCCTGGTGGTGATCGGTCGGTCGTTCGCGGCCAAACGGTTCAGTCATCTCGAGGCCACGACCGCGATCGTCGTGTCGTACTACTGGCACTTCGTCGACGTCGTGTGGATTGCTCTCTTCGTATCGGTCTACTTCACGTGAGGTCACTGTTGTGATAACCGTCATGCGCGCCCGCCGGCACCGCCTGGCGCTGCCACTCCTCCTGCTGGCGTCCCTGTTGGGTGCAGGTCTGTTGTACGCGGCGATGACGCCGTTGGCGACGGCGACCGCCGAACAGCCCGTCACCGCCGTTGCCGATCCGACCGACGCCGAGCAGGTGGCCTACGGTCGCGAGTTGTTCTTGGCCAACTGCTCCACCTGCCACGGCTTCGATGCCGAGGGCGGCAGCACGGAGACGGGCAGCGAGAAGGTGTCGGGTCCGTCGTTGATCGGCGTGGGGGCGGCCAGCGTCGACTTCCAGGTGGGCACCGGGCGGATGCCGCTACAGGCCACCGGGCCACAGGCACCGGTCAAGCAACCGCAATACGACGACGTCGAAGTCAAGGCGATGGCCGCCTTCATCGCGTCATTGGCTCCCGGTCCTGCCATTCCGTCGGAGTTCTTGGACCCGGCCGCGGGCGATGTCGGCGAGGGTGCCGAGGTGTTCCGGACCAACTGCGCCATGTGTCACAACTTCGCGGGCAGCGGTGGTGCCCTCACCCAGGGCAAGTACGCGCCGAGCCTGCGCGACGTCGAGCCGGTCCACGTGTACGAGGCGATGCTGACCGGCCCCCAGGCCATGCCGGTGTTCGGGGACAACAACGTCTCACCCGAGCAGAAGCAGAACATCGTCGCCTACCTCGACTACATGGAGACCGAATCCGCCCCTGGCGGACTGTCACTCGGTCTGCTCGGACCGGTCAGCGAGGGCCTGGTGGGGTGGATCGTCGGAATCGGCGGGCTGGTCGCCTGCGCCGTCTGGTTGGGAGCCAAGGCCACATGACCGATGTCATCCACTCCAACCCGGTCGGCGATTCCGAGCCCTCCGGCGCATCCCCGTCGGGATCGGGCACCACGGTCGACACGCGAGCCGGTGGCCTACCCGACCGCTTCGACAACCCCGGTCTGCCGGAGCACCGGCCCCGGATGGCCGACATCGACGTCGCAGCTGCGCGCCGGGCCGAACGTCAGGTCGCGATCTGTTTCGCGCTGTCGGCTGTCGGCTCGATAGTCACGATCGTCGGCTACTTCCTGGTCCGCCTCGCCGAACCCACCGCAGCCGAGTTGCGCACGTCCAACACGTTGATCGGGCTCGGGCTGTTCCTCACCCTGTTCGGGATCGGCGTCGGGGCGGTGCACTGGGCGAAGACCCTGATGCCGGATCACGAACAGATCGAGCTTCGTCACGCCGTCGAGAGCACCCCTGAGGTCAAGGCGGACGCAGCCGACATCGTCACCGTGGGTATCGACGAGAGCGGGATTCGGCGTCGGCCGCTGATCCTCGCCTCGCTGGGTGGTGCCTTGGCCATCGCCCCACTGCCGGCCATCCTGCTGCTCAAGGACACCGGACCCAACCCCGGCAACAGCCTGCGCACCTCGCTGTGGGAGGAGGGTGTGCGTCTGGTCCGTGACCCCGACAAGACACCCATCCTGGCCAGCGACATCGAGGTGGGATCGATCGTCCACATCCTGCCCGAGGGCCTGGTGGTGGGTGGAGAGTTCAGCTACCTGGAGGAGAAGGCCAAGGCGGCTGCGATCGTCCTGCGCCTGGAGGTGGAAGAGGTCGCCGAAGCCGCTCGGCCGGATTCGTACAGCGGCCTCGTCGCGTACTCGAAGGTGTGCACCCACATGGGATGCAGCGTGGCGCTGTACGAGCAGTCCACCCAGACCCTGCTGTGCCCGTGCCACCAGTCGTCGTTCGACGTCCTGGACAACTGCCGGGTCACCTTCGGCCCGGCGGACCGCCCGCTACCCCAGCTGCCGATCGGTGTGGACGCCGATGGATACTTGGTGGCAACCGGGGGTCTCAAGGGCACACCGGGTCCGAGCTTCTGGGAGTTGGGATGACGACCACTGCAGCTGCGCCTCGTGCGGGCGCGCCACAGACCACCATCGACAAGCTCGCCGATTTCGCGGACAGCCGACTCGGCGCCGCGCAGATCATCAAGGGCAGTGCCCGCAAGATCTTCCCTGACCACTGGTCGTTCATGCTGGGCGAGGTCGCGCTCTACAGCTTCGTCATCCTGCTGCTGAGCGGGGTCTTCCTGACGTTCTTCTACGTCCCCAGCGCCACGTTGATCGAGTACGACGGCGTCTACGAGCCGTTGCGCGGGCAGTACATCTCGGAGGCGTACGCCTCGACCGTCGACCTCAGCTGGGGGGTCCGGGGCGGTCTGCTCATGCGCCAGATCCACCACTGGGCGGCGCTGATCTTCGTGGCGGCGACTATCGTCCACATGGCCCGGGTGTTCTTCACCGGGGCGTTCCGCAAGCCGCGCGAGCTCAACTGGGTCATTGGCGTCCTGCTGGCCCTGCTCGCCGTGTTCGAGGGCTTCGCGGGCTACTCACTGCCTGACGACCTGCTGTCGGGGACGGGCCTACGGATCGCATCCGCCATCATCCTGGCGATTCCCATCATCGGGTCCTACATGTCGTTCTGGGTGTTCGGTGGCGAATTCCCCGGCGAAGCCTTCATCCCGCGCCTTTACACGATCCACGTGTTGTTGCTGCCGGCGATCATGCTCGCTCTCATCGCCGGTCACCTCTTCCTGGTCGTGCTGCACAAGCACACCCAGTACCCGGGGCCCGGCCGCACCAACCAGAATGTCGTCGGTTACCCGCTGCTGCCGGTGTATGCGGCCAAGGCCGGGGGTTTCTTCTTCATCGTCTTCGGCGTCATCGCCTTCATGGCGGCGACCATCCAGATCAACCCCATCTGGTTATTCGGTGGGTACGATCCGTCACCGATCTCAGCCGGGTCGCAACCCGACTGGTATATGGGCTTCTTGGACGGTTCCGTCCGAATGACGCCGGGTCTTCTCGAGTGGAGCATCGGCGGATACACCCTCTCGAACAACATCTTGATACCCGCGCTGGTCCTCCCTGGACTATTGACCGGGGTCCTGGTCGCGTACCCGTGGATCGAACAGTGGGCTACCGGTGATCGAGGTGAGCACCACCTGTTGGATCGCCCGCGCAACGCACCCACCCGCACAGGCCTCGGGGTCATGGGGCTGGTGTTCTACGGGATCCTCTGGGCCAACGGCGGCAACGACGTCATCGCCACCCACCTGGCGTTGTCCATCAACGACATCACGAATGCCACCAGGGTGGCGCTGTTCGTCGTCCCGCCGATCGCCTTCATCGTCACCAAGCGGATCTGCCTCGGCCTGCAGCGACGCGATCGTGAGCGCGTACTGCACGGCAAAGAAACCGGCGAGGTCTTCCGTCTCGACAACGGCGAGGTCCTCGAACGTCACGCCCCGCTGTCGGCAGAAGAGCGCTGGCTGCTCGTCCAGCACGACGGGTACACCCCGATCGAGGCCGGGCCAGCGGTCGACGCCAACGGGGTCCGCCGGCCCGGGACGGCGCTGCAAGGAGTACGCCGCAGATTGTCCAACTTCTACTTCGGGGACTCGGTCCTGCCCGTGACCCCGGCGGAGTTGGCCGCCGCCCACGCCGTCCACCAGGGACACGAAGCCATCGAGGCCACCGACGACGTCCAGCACAACCGACCGGCCATCACCTCCGATCACTGATGGCTGGCCCGCGGGGCCTGGCACCCACCGCAGACGCGGGGGTCCGCCCGGCCCGGGGATACGACGTGTCCGCCATTGCCTCGGTACATGCCCGGGCGTGGTCCGCCTCGTACGCACGCGCCCTACCACCGGAGTTGCTGGGCGACGTCACCCCGGAGCACATCGACGCCATCTGGCGTGACGCCGTCGCGCGGCCTCCCTCACCGGACCATCGCGTGCTCGTGGCGACGGCCGACGACGTCGTCACCGGGTTCGTGGCCGTCGCCCCCGCCCAGGACGATGACGCAGAGGCCGGTGACGTCGAACTGCTGGCCCTCGAGGTGGACCCGGCGCATCGGGGCCGCGGCCACGGGTCCCGCCTGCTCAATGCCGCTGTCGAGACCAGCCGAGATCGAGGCACCCGGCGCCTCACGGCATGGGTGCCCGCGGTCGACGACGTACGAGCGGGATTCTTCACCGACGCGGGCTTCGCATCCGACGGCGCCGAACGGGTCAGTGCAGCCGCCGCGGGCGAGACATGGCACGAACGACGTTGGGTGACATACGTTGGCGCGCAGTGATGCCCGGATGACCGCGCCCACGACGACTCAGCAGACGACACCACTGGGCCGGCGGCTGTGGGGCGTGGACGCGGCCCGCGGTGTGGCGCTGATCGGCATGATGGCCACCCACCTGTTGTCGCGGTCCGACAGCGATCCGGTCACGACGTTCGCCTTCACCGCCGCCGACGGCCGAGCGTCGGCGCTGTTCGCCGTGCTCGCCGGCATGTCATTGGCGTTGGCCGACGGTGGCGCCGGCCGGGAACCCCGTCGACCGTTCCCCCTGATGGTCGCTCGGGTAGCAGTACGTGCCGTGCTGATCGGTGTCATGGGCATGGTGCTGGCCCTCGTCGATCCGCCGATCCTGGTCATCCTCACCTACTACGCGGTGACGTTCTTGCTGGTCGCTCCGCTATTGCGGTTGCCAGTGGGGGTGCTTGCCACACTCGGGATCGGGTGGGCGATCCTCGGCCCGGTGGTGTCGCACCTGATCCGCCTCGAGTTCTCGCTGGCCGGTGTGACCGATCAGCCGTCCTTCACCCAACTGGTGACGGACCCCGGCGGACTGCTCCGCGAATTGCTCCTGACCGGTACGTACCCCGCCGGGACCTGGGTGGCGTACGCACTGGTCGGCGCCGCCCTGGGTCGAGCGATGCTGACCCCGGCGAAGTTGCGGGTCCTGGCCGGGGCGGGGCTCGCGCTCGCGTTGGCGTCGTGGGCGGCGTCCCGGGCACTCCAACGCGCAGGAGCGAGCGCCCTCGCCGAAGATCGTTCCGGCATCACCGTCGACAGCTTCTTCTACGGCACCACGCCAACGTCGACATGGTGGTGGTTGGTCATCGACCGACCCCACTCGGGGACGCCATTCGACATGCTGGCGACCATCGGATCGGCCGTGTTGGTGATCACCGTCCTGCTGATGGTGTTCGGAACCGAACCCCGGCGGGGACTCCGATGGCTGTCACTCACCGGGTCCATGACGCTGACGCTGTACTCGCTGCACGTGGTGTCGGCAGCGCTGGGGCTGCCTCCTGGGTTGGGTCCGGTGCAGACGTGGCTGGTGCACGTCGTGGCCGGCGTCGCGCTGGCTGCCCTGTGGCGGTCGACCTTCCGCCGAGGTCCCCTAGAGGCTGTCGTCGCGGCCGCTGTCAACGGCTCGACTCGCCGGTAGGTCCTCGGCGGTCGGATCACCCGCCGTGGCAGGACTGACGTGGACGGTGACGTCGACCAGCTTGGGTATGTCGTGAATGAGTTGCCGCTCGGCGGCGTGGGCGATGTCGTGGCCCTCTCCCACACTGATGTCGGGTGACACCAGGACATCGGCATCGGCGAGCAGGCGGTGACCCATCCACCGAAGGCGTACCTGCTGGACCGCCTGCACATCAGGCTGCTCAGCCAGCACGGCTGTCGCGCGCTCGACCAGGTTCGGGTCGACGCCGTCCATCAGCCGCCGCCATACCTCGGTGGCCGCATTCTTGAGGACGAAGAGGATGGCCACCGTGATGGCAAGACCGACCAACGGGTCGGCCAGCCCGAATCCCAACCCCACGCCGATGGCGCCGACGACGACGGCCAGCGAGGTGAATCCGTCCGTGCGAGCGTGTAGGCCATCCGCCACCAGCGCGGCCGAGCCGATCCGGCGGCCCACCCTGATGCGATACAGCGCCACGACCTCGTTACCGATGAAGCCGATGACGCCGGCCGCGATGACCCAGCCGATATTGGTCACCGGCTGAGGGTCGATGAGGCGGCGAACGGACTCGACGCCGGCGACGACGGCGGACAGGGCGATCATCGCGACGATGAACAGCCCGGCAAGATCCTCTGCGCGACCGTAGCCGTACGTGTAGCCACGTCGACGGCCCCGGCGTGCCAGTGTGAATGCGATCCACAGCGGGAGCGCGGTCAACGCGTCCGAGGCGTTGTGGACGGTGTCGGCGAGCAGGGCCACCGACCCGCTGATCCCGACGACGACCAGTTGCAGCACAGCCGTGATGGACAACACCACCAGGCTGATCGCGATCGCCCGGATCCCCTGACGGTCGGCCTCCATCGCGTCGTCGATCGAATCGGCGTGGTCGTGACTGTGAGGAGTGACGAGGTGCCGTAGGCCAGCGAGGCGTCGGCGGGGTGCAGGCCCATGGCTGAGGTGTGGGTGTTCGTGCCCGTCACCGGCAAGCGGCTGCCCGGGGTGGTCATGACCGGCGTGTGGCTGGCTCATGCCGTCACGTCCACGGTGTCCTGGTGGTGGGCTGGGGTGTCGGGGCCCAGGTGATCGGCGTGGTGCAGGGCATCGGTGACCAACTGCAACACGTGATCGTTGGCCGTGGAATAGAAGATGTGGGTGCCCTGGCGTCGGGCGTGCACCAATCGCACGAGTCGCAACTTGGCCAGGTGCCGCGACACCACCGTCTGGGGCTTGTCCACCCGCTCCGCCAACTCGCCCACGGGCAGCTCGCCGTCTCGCAGGACCACCAGCAGTCGCACCCGGGTCGGGTCGGCCAACATCCGGAACACCTCGACGACGACGTCGACATCCGAATCCGACGGACCTCGATCCGCCTCTGTATTCACGTTCATGCGCATATAGTCACACATGCGGACGGCTACCGGCGACGCGACCTCTTGGCTGTCCCCAACACCGACCGCGTGATCTCGCGGCCCAGCACGGTCGCGGCGCTGCGGAGGAAGCTCTTGAACGCTGACGACCCCAGCACCTTCTCGACCGCGCCGGGTTCGGTGCGATCGCGGGCCGGTCGCTCGCCTGGCCGATCGTCGCCGGCGTCGGTGCCCTGCTCAGCTGTCGGCGCCACCTGCGGGGCGGGGGCCAGGCGCGAAGCGAGGCGTTCGTACGCGGACTCGCGATCGAGCACCTCGTCGTAGCGGCCCGCCAGGACCGACGAGGCGACCGCGGCCGTCATCGCGCCCTCCGGTACCGGTCCCATCAACGATTGCGGGGCGCGCAGCCGGGTCCACGCGACTGGCGTCGGGGCACCTCGTTCGGACAGCACCGTCACGATGGCCTCACCCGTGCCGAGCACCGTCAGCACCTCTTCGAGGTCGTAGGGCGATGTCGGGAAGGTCGAGGCGGCGGCCCGCAGCGCCTTCGCGTCGTCGGGGGTATAGGCGCGTAGGGCGTGCTGCACCCGATTGCCCAACTGCGCAAGCACATCGCGGTGGACGTCCTTCGGTGACTGGGTGACGAAGAAGATCCCCACTCCCTTGGACCGGATCAGGCGCACCGTTTGGCCGATCTGCTCGAGGAAGGCATCGCTGGCGTCGGCGAACAGCAGGTGGGCCTCGTCGAAGAAGAACACCAGCTTGGGCCGGTCGACGTCACCGACCTCTGGAAGATCTTGGAACAGATCGGCCAACAACCACAGGAGGAACGTCGAGAACAGGCGCGGCTTATCCGCGACGCCTGGCAGTTCGAGGCATGAAATGACGCCCAGCCCGTCACCGGCGGTCCGGATGAGGTCGGCGGTGTCGAACTCGGGCTCGCCGAAGAACGCCTCGGCCCCGTCGTCGGCGAACCCGATCAGGTCACGCAGGATGACTCCGGCGGTGGCCTTGCTCAGCCCGCCCAGACCCTCCAATTCGACCTTGCCCTCGTCGGAGATGAGGAACTGGATGACGGCGCGCAGATCCTTCAGGTCCAGCAGCGGGAGTCCGGCCTTGTCGGCGAAGTGGAAGACCAGTCCCAGGCTGGACGTCTGGGTGTCGTTGAGATCGAGAACCTTCGCGAGCAGAGTCGGCCCGAAGCCTGTCACCGTGGCCCTGATCGGGATCCCCGTGCCCCGACCGCCCAGGCTGAAGTACTCGACCGGGTGGGCCGTCGGCGTCCACTGCTGTCCGACGTCCTGTGCTCGGGCCGACACCCTCTCGCCGGGCTCTCCTGGGTGCGACAACCCCGACAAGTCCCCCTTCATGTCGGCGACGAAGCACGGCACGCCCTGCGCCGACAGTTGTTCGGCCATCAACTGCAGCGTCTTGGTCTTGCCCGTGCCCGTCGCACCGGCGATCAGACCGTGTCGGTTCAGCATCGCCAGCGGCAGCCGCACGCCCGCCTCGGGCACCCCGGCATCATCGACGACCAACGCCCCCAGCTCTATGGCGGGACCGTCGAACGTGTACCCGCTCGTGACGGTCGTCGTGTGCTCGGACGTGGCCTTCTCGGACGTGACGTGCTCGGGCATTGCCGCAGCCTAGTGCGCGACGTCCCTGGCCAGGCGTACCGCATGGCGCGCACTCGCGCGAGCCCGGGTTCGATCACCCGCCACGTCGTAGGCCAGCGACAGGCGGAACCACGCCCGCCACTGCTCGGGCTGGGCGTCCACCTCACCGCGATAGCGCGCGAACGCCTCGTCGGCAGCTGCCCGATCCACCCGCCCCGACGGCAACCGAGGGAGGTCGTCGACCGGCAGGCCGCCCTCGTCCGCCAGCCGGCGGGCCAGGGCACCGGTCGCCATCCCGAACCGGATCTCGCGAATCACGGCCCACGCGCCGACCGCCCCGATCACCAGCAGCGCCACGCCCAAGCTGATGCCGATCGCCGAGCCCTCGCCGATCAGCAGCACGGCACGCCAGCCCAGGGTGACGATGTAGAACGCGAGGAGGAGGACCAGGACGACGAGGGTGATGCGAAGTCGGGGATTCATCCGCGCCACCTCCGGCCAGGACAGCTCACAGGTCCAGCCAGTTCTCGAGCCCGACGGTGAGGCCGGGACGGGTCGTCACCGACCTCACGGCCAGCACCAACCCGGGCATGAACGATGACCGGTCGAGGCTGTCGTGGCGCAGGGTCAGCACCTCACCGGGCCCGCCCAGCATGACCTCTTCGTGGGCCAGTAGCCCCCGTAGACGGACGCTGTGGACGGCCACGCCGGCAACGTCGGCGCCGCGCGCACCAGGCAGTGCGTGTCGGGTGGCATCCGGTGGAGCGGCCATGCCTGCCACAGCGCGTGCCGCTGCGATCACCTCGGCGGTTCGCGTGGCCGTGCCACTGGGCGCATCAGCCTTGTCGGGGTGGTGGAGTTCGACGATCTCGACGGACTCGTAGAACCGGGCCGCCTGTGCCGCGAACCGCTGCACCAGCGCCGCCCCGATCGAGAAGTTGGGCGCGACGAGGACGCCTACCGTCGGGGCGGCGACGAGTTCGGCGGTGACCGCCGCGAGCCGCGCGGTGTCCCACCCGGTGGTCCCGACGACGGCATGAACACCCCGGCGGATCGCGGTCGCCACATGGTGGGGCGCAGCATCGGGCACTGACAGGTCGACCAGCACGTCGACCGCGGACAAGGCCGCGTCCAGGTCGTCCCCGCGGACCACCGTCGACGACAGCACCAGACCCTCGGCCGCCTCGACGGCTGCGCAGGCCATGCGGCCCATCCGCCCATCGGCCCCGACGACGCAGACCCGGATCGGATCGGACACCGCGATCAGCTGGTCGTGTGACCGAAGACGCGGTCTGCTTCGAAGGGTCCGACGACCGTCGTGGTTCGTGGTCGTGCCACCAGATTCACCGCGAGGTCGCGGATGCCGGCCGCGGTCACGGCACGGACCCGGGCGACAGACTCGTCGAGGTCGACGAACGTGCCGTGGACGATCTCGGCCCGACCCAACCGGCTCATCCGCGAGCTCGAATCCTCCAGACCGAGGACCATGCCGCCGGTCAGCTGCCCGATACCGCGGCTCAACTCGTCGTCGGTCACGCCGTCGGCGGCCAGGCGTTCCCATTCACCCACCAGCAACGAGACGACGGTGTCGATGTTGGTGGGGTTGCAGGCCGCGTACATCCCCAGGAAGCCGCCGTCGGAGTAGCTCTGCGAGAACGAGTAGACGCTGTAGGCCAAGCCACGCTTCTCGCGGACCTCTTGGAACAGCCGACTGCTCATCCCGCCGCCGAGGATCGCACTCATCACCGACAGGGTGTAGCGGTCGTCGTCACCGGACGTCAGTCCCGTGGTGCCGACGATCACGTGTGCCTGCTCGATCTCGCGGGTGATCACGAGGGACTGTCCCGACGCCTCGGGCGCAGCCGCCGAGACGGTGGCTGCGCGCCGATCGGTCGGCGAGGCCGGTTCGGTCCAGCCGACGGTGTCCAGATGCGAGGTGACGGCCTCGACGAGGTCGCGGTGCTCGACACCGCCGGCCGCGGTGATCACCAGGGTGGGCGCCACGTAGTGCTCGCGATAGTGCGCGAACACGTCGTCGCGACCCACCGCGTTGATGGTGGCGGGGCTGCCACCGACGGCACGCCCGAGTGGGTGATCACCCAGCAGTGTCTCGGCGAACCGTTCGTGCACCACGTCCGAGGGCTCGTCCTCGTACATCGCCAACTCTTCGAGGATGACCCCGCGCTCACTGGCGAACTCGTCGGGGTCCACCGTGGCGGCCGTCACCATGTCGGTGATGACGTCCACCGCCGTCGGCAGATCGTCTGCGATGACCTTGGCGTAGTACACGGTGTGCTCTTTGCCGGTCATGGCATTGGACTCGCCACCGATGCGGTCGAATGCCGTCGCGATGTCCATGGCCGAGCGACGGCCGGTGCCCTTGAACAGCATGTGTTCGAGGAAGTGGGTCGAGCCCAGGTGGGCGGGGATCTCGTCGCGCGACCCGACCGCCACCCAGGCGCCCAGCGTGGCCGATCGCAGACCGGGCATGGACTCGGTCAGGACCCGCACCCCGGACGCCAGGATGGTCCGCTCGACGCGGTTGCCGCCGTCGGCGACGACGACCTGGGTGTGACCTGCTGGCGCGTCGAGCGGGAGTGGGATCCCGCCCGGATCAGACGCCCGCAGGCTCGGCATCGGGAACGAGGCCCACCTCGTCACCACCTGCACCGACGACTGCGTCATCTGCGGAGTCCGCTGCCGTGTCGCTGCCCTCGGTTGTCACCGGAATCAGTGACAGCTTGCCGCGCGGGTCGATCTCGGAGATCTCGACCTGCACCTTCTGCCCGACACCGAGGACGTCCTCGACGTTCTCGACCCGCTTGCCGCCGACCATCTTGCGGATCTGCGAGATGTGCAGCAGCCCGTCCTTACCGGGCATCAGGGACACGAAGGCACCGAAGGTCGTGGTCTTGACGACGGTGCCCATGTAGCGCTCACCGACCTCGGGCATGGTCGGGTTGGCGATCTGGTTGATCGCCTGGCGGGCGGCCTCGGCGGAGGGGCCGTCCGTGGCGCCGATGAAGACCGTGCCGTCGTCCTCGATCGAGATGTCGGCGCCGGTCTCCTCCTGGATCTGATTGATGATCTTGCCCTTCGGCCCGATCACCTCACCGATCTTGTCGATCGGGACCTTGATGGTGATGATCCGTGGCGCCGTCGGGCTCATCTCGTCCGGTGCCTCGATGGCCTGAGCCATGACGCCGAGGATGTGCAGTCGAGCGTCACGCGCCTGGGTGAGCGCACCGGCGAGTACCGATGCCGGGATCCCGTCCAGCTTGGTGTCCAGTTGGATGGCGGTCACGAAGGTCGACGTCCCGGCCACCTTGAAGTCCATGTCGCCGTAGGCGTCTTCGGCGCCCAGGATGTCGGTGAGCGCGGCGTACTCGGTGACTCCGTCGACGGTGTCCGACACCAGACCCATGGCGATGCCCGCCACCGGAGCGCGCAGCGGAACGCCGGCGTTCAGCAGTGACAGGGTCGAGGCACAGACCGAACCCATCGAGGTCGAGCCGTTCGAACCGAGAGCTTCGGACACCTGGCGGATCGCGTACGGGAACTCCTCGCGGCCCGGGAGGACCGGGACGAGGGCCCGCTCGGCGAGTGCGCCGTGGCCGATCTCGCGCCGCTTGGGCGAGCCGACCCGGCCCGTCTCACCGGTGGAGTACGGCGGGAAGTTGTAGTGGTGCAGGTACCGCTTCTTCGTCTCGGGCCCCAGCGAATCGATCTGCTGCTCCATCTTGAGCATGTTGAGCGTGGTGACACCGAGGATCTGCGTCTCGCCACGCTCGAACAACGCCGAGCCGTGGACTCGGGGCAGGACGTCGACCTCGGCCGACAGCTGCCGGATGTCCGCCAGCCCGCGGCCGTCGATGCGGACCTTGTCGGTGAGGATCCGCTGGCGGACCAGGTGCTTGGTCAGCAAGCGCACCGCGGCGGACAGTTCGCCGTTCCGCTCGGCGAACGCGTCGCCCAACTCGGTGAGGGCGCGGTCCTTGATCTCGGACTGGCGGGTCTCGCGCTTGGCCTTGCCGTGGATCGTCAGTGCTGCCGACAGGTCGTCGGTGATCAGTGCGGCGACGGCCTCGTAGGCATCGGGTGCGTAGTCGGGGAAGGTCGGGAAGTCGCCGGTTTCCTTGGCCGCCTGCGCGGCGACCTGGGCCTGGGCCGCACACAGCGCCGAGATGAACGGCTTCGATGCATCGAGGCCCTGGGAGACGACCTCTTCGTTGGGTGCCTGGGCTCCCCCGGCGATCTTCTCCCACGCGGTCTCGGTTGCTTCGGCCTCGACCATCATGATCGCGACGTCGGTGCTGCCGTCGGCGGCGGTGACCACGCGACCGGCGACCACCATGTCGAACACGGCGTCACCCAGTTGGCTGTACGTCGGGAAGGCGACCCACTGACCCTCGATGAGGGCGACCCGGACGCCGCCGATGGGCCCCGAGAACGGCAGTCCCGCGAGTTGCGTCGACATCGATGCCGCGTTGATCGCGACCACGTCGTAGTTGTCGTCCGGGTGCTGCGCCATGACCGTCACGACGACCTGGATCTCGTTGCGCAGGCCCGAGACGAAGCTGGGGCGCAGCGGCCGGTCGATGAGGCGGCAGGCAAGGATGGCCTCGGTGCTGGGGCGGCCCTCACGGCGGAAGAACGAGCCGGGGATGCGCCCGGCGGCATACATCCGCTCCTCGACGTCGATGGTCAGCGGGAAGAAGTCGAACTGGGCCTTGGGTTGCTTGCTGGCGGTCGTCGCGGCCAACAGCATGGTCTCGCCGTCGAGGTAGACGACGGCCGAACCGGCGGCCTGGCGCGCGAGGCGGCCAGTTTCGAAACGAACCGTACGAGTGCCGAACCGACCGTTGTCGATCACGGCCTCGGCGAATGTGGTGTCCTCCACAGAGGGGTACTCCTTCAGCGTCTGCACGAGCCCGCCGCGGGGGGGTTGCCGGCCTTCGATCGAGGTCCTCGGGTGGGTCGACCGCCCGGGGGCCACCACCGAGGACCGGCGGCATGCCGCAGGCTCGATGTCGGATGGTTCTGGTGGAACTACGGGATGGTGCTAGCGGCGCAGGCCGAGTCATTCGATGAGCGAGCGGTAGCGGCTGATGTCGACCTTCTGCAGGTAGCCGAGGAGGCGCCGGCGCTGGCCGACCAGCAGCAGCAGACCGCGCCTGCTGTGGTGATCGTGCTGGTGAACCTTCAGGTGTTCGGTGAGGTCCTTGATACGACGGGTCAGCATGGCGACCTGGACCTCGGGGGACCCGGTGTCAGCGTCGTTGGCGCCGTACTCGGTGATGATCTGTTGCTTGACGGCAGAGTCGAGTGGCAAGAGGTCCTCCGGGAGGTCGTTGCGCGGAGCCACGGGGGCTGTTCCACCCGGGCACACGGAAACCGCGGCCGTTACACGGCTTGCCGATCCTAGCAACGCATTAGACGTCGCCGCGCAGCGACTCCCGCGCCTGAGTCACGTCACGGCCCGTCTAAGCGATTGGCCTCGGAGCGGCGGAAGACAGCCATCGGCCGCAGCCGCCGGCTGAACTCCACGGTCACCATCCAGCCGTAGAGGTCGAGGCCGTGGAAGTCGATCACGTACGACTCGACCTGCCGCTGCCCTCCGCCGAACTGCGGGTTGGTGCGGAACGAGCTCGCGACGAGCCACCGCGTGTCACCGGCGTCGCCCAGTCGCCCAGTCGCATGCTGGTGGCAGGGATGAGGCCGATGCGGCCCTGCTCACCGGTGTCGGCGGCCGCGTACTTGATTTGCACTACCGTCCCCGCCACCGTGTGCCGGCCGCCAAGCACGACGGCCGCGCCAGTCACATCTCCGGCTGCCAGCATCTCTAAGTCCTGAATACACGTACCGCGCACATTATCGACGATAGGGACGAAATCGCAAGCCGCAGGCCACGAGCTACTCAGCACCACGGAACGGGCGCTGGAAGCGAGTTCAACGATGCCATTGACCACATGGTATAGATCATTGAGCATTGGCGTGGTAACGGTCACTCAACGAGGAGATTGGTCACGACCCTTCGGCGTATTGGTGTTCTGATAGCCATCTTGTCCCCAATCATGCTGACAGCTTCAACAAGTGACGGAGTTCAAACGGCGGTGGTAGAGCCAGCCGAACCCAGGCCAGTCGCCACAACTGAGGAGCCAGCGATAATCCAGACCGACACTGAAGCCCTGGAACAGGACATAACGTTGATTGCGAAGTCGAAGAATTGGACTACCGAGCAGGTGCGTCGTCAATTCGGAAATGCGGAAGCCATCGACGAAATTGCACTCTTCGTCAGCAAGAACGAACCGGAGTATTTTGTCGGCAGCGCCCTTGGGTCGGTTCCCGAGGAGGCGCCGACGTTGTACGTCAAGGGTCAACCGTCCCAAGAACTGTTGGCGATGGCGGACGAGTCGTCGACGACGGTTTCCGTGGTAGGTTTTCAGTCGTTTTCACTAGCTGAACTTCGTGAACGGTCGCGTCTGGTTCACGAAACCATGCTGTCTCTGGGTTACAGAGGCGTTGCGACAGGATTCGATATTCAACGAGAAGGTGTAATCGAAATGAAAGCCACTAACATCATGGGGCTCCCCAGCGATTCCTCAAGACTGCTCGAAAATTTACCGCAGGATTTCCGCGGCGCAGTCGAGTACAGTTTTTCTCTGAACCTCCCGTACGCCCTGAGACGTCTTTCGGTGGTATGACACTGCGATCTGGTGGCACCAATACATGTACGAGTGGTTGGTCTGTTCGAAATTCAGCGGGCGTAACGGGGGTAACAGGGGCGGGGCATTGCACCGGAATTAATGGCCTTGTTCACGGAAGCCTTGTGCATGTCCTTACTTATGTCTCCGGTCATCAAGGCTCGTGGGGTGACGTCGAGTGGTACACGAGTACTGTGACCGAGCCAGATGATTTCTGGGCTGACGCAGGCACCATCAGAGATGTGACGGGGGTAGAGCCCTATGCAGGAATCTCCGTAAGCGAAGATGTGTGCGGTTATGGCCGTTCTTCCAACACTCGCGTCTGCACCGTCGTCACGGATACCAATGAACGGTGCACTCCACCAAACGGAGCCACCGCTGATCGGATCGTTTTAGTGCGAGCCGATGGGCTGATCGGAGGAGACAGTGGGCGGGCCCTGGTCGGGCCGCGGCACAGTCGCATTCGGCGCGCATTATGGCAACTGCGGAGGAGGGGATGCCTTTAGTGCGGCGGACCTTTTTGACGAAGCCATCGGCGTCAGCGTCTTGAGTTGAAGACCAAACGAGTAAGATTGTATCCCGCTTCATCGCCTCCTCTGTTGCTCCTCATTGCTGCGGCCGCAGCGCTCCTTGTCGTCGCATGCGGAGACGGCGAGACACCGACGGAATCGTCGTGGCCACCCACCCCCCCAACGGAGACTCTGAGTCGGGAGGGACCGTTGGTCGTTGGGCCGCAGGGTAACGCCTCCATGGAGGCACTTGCTGTGGGAGAACTTGTGATCACCGAAAATGTGTGTGTGGCTGTCCACGACAGGAGGAGCTTTCCTACTGATTTGGCCGGCTGAAGTGACTGAATGGGAAGAGACCTTGGATGAGGTGCTTTTCGATCGGCCCAATGGGGCAGTCCAGACCCTGAAAGCTGGCGACATCGTTGAAGTGACAGGAGGAGCAACAGGTGAAGCACCAGCCAAACCTGCGCCCGGCTCATCCTCCATATCCAATGGCGACGAACGGGCTAATGAAACGTGTCCAAACAGTATACGCTGGGCAGTTGCTGATGTCCGGGTTCTCATTGAGGGTGATGCGTCGGTTACGTGATCCGCCCAACGCAAGCATCAGCTGCCGTCACCAGGTGATGGCAGTGGAACAGCCGACGGCCTCGACGGAGTTCGCGGGTTTCCGCCTGGACGCCCTGGACTTCTTGGACGGGCTCCCGGCGGACAACTCCAAGTCCTACTGGAACGACCACCGTGAGACCTACGAGCGGCCGGCAGGTAGGCCGTTGACGGCGATGCTCACGCAGCCCTGCGCCACCACCTCTTCGTTGGGCGCCTGCGCTCCGGCCGCGATCTTGTCCCACGCGGTGTCGGTGGCCTCGGCCTCGGCCTCGGCCATCATGATGGCGACATCGGTCGACCCGTCCGGGGCAGTCACGACACGCCCCGCGACGACCATGTCGAACACGGCGTCACCCAGTTGGGTGTACGTCGGGAAGGCCACCCACTCCCCCTCGATGAGGGCGATCCGCACGCCACCGATGGGACCCGAGAACGGCAGCCCAGCAAGCTGCGTGGACATGGACGCGGCATTGATCGCGACGACCTCGTAGTTATCGTCCGGGTGCTGCGCCATCACCGTGACCACGACCTGGATCTCGTTGCGCAGACCCGAGACGAAGCTGGGGCGCAGCGGCCGGTCGATGAGGCGGCACGCCAGGATGGCCTCCGTGCTGGGGCGGCCCTCCCGGCGGAAGAACGAGCCGGGAATGCGACCCGCCGCGTACATCCGCTTCTCGACGTCGATCGTGAGCGGGAAGAAGTCGAACTGAGCCTTGGGCTGCTTGCTGGCAGTCGTCGCCGCCAACAGCATGGTCTCGCCGTCCAAATAGACGACCGCGGAGCCGGCGGCGTGCCGCAGGCTCGATATCGGATGGTTCTGCTGGAACGGTGGTGCTGCTGGTACGAGGGTGCTGCTGGTACGGGGGTGAGGGGTGGTGCTAACGACGCAGGCCGAGCCGCTCGATCAGTGAGCGGTACCGGCCGATGTCGACCTACGGGAACCGCGACCGTTATACGGCGTCCTGAGACCAGCAACAGGCGGCAGTCCGCGACGCCCTGACCCGCTGCAGCGTCCTCAGCCGTGCGCCTCGCCGGCCGTGATGGTTGGCAGTGAGAGGAGTCGCCTGGCGCGGGCGACGTCGCGCTGCATCTGCTCGATCAGAGCGTCGACGTCGGTGAAGACCGCCTGACCTCGCAATCTGTCGACGAACTCGACCACGACGTGCTGGTCGTACAGGTCGAGGTCGGTCCGGTCCAGCACATATGCCTCGACCCGACGGTGCACCCCGCCGAACTGCGGGTTGGTCCCGACCGACACCGCCGCGGGCCACCTCGTGCCGTCGGCCCCGGTCAGCCACCCCGCGTAGACCCCGTCGGCGGGGACCATCCCCTGGCGAAGCACGTCCCCCAGGTCTCCGAGGTTGGCGGTCGGATAGCCCAGCTCCCGGCCCCGGGCGTCGCCGTGCACCACCGCTCCCTCGACCACGTGATGCCGACCGAGGACATGAGCGGCCTGGGCGACGTCACCGTCGGCGAGCAGCTCGCGTACCCAGGTCGACGACCACCGTCGCGCCGATTGGTCACGAACGCCGCTCGGATCGTGGGGAGCCCTGAGGTCGTGCAGCGGGACCACGTCGAACTCGAAGTCCCGGCCGAGCTCGACCAGCGTGTCGAAGTCGCCGGAGTTGCGCACCCCGAAGCGAACGTCGTGACCGATGACGACCGCGCGAGCCCTCAGGGCCCGAACGAACACCGACTCCACGTACTCACGCGGGGTCTGCTTCGCCAACTCGTGGGTGAAGGTCTGGACGAGGACCGCGTCGAGTCCGATATCCGCCAGCAGGTCCAGTCGCCGTGACAGGCCGGTCAGGGACTCCGGCGCCCGCTCCGGGTACAGCACGGCGATCGGATGGGGGTCGAAGGTCACTGCGACGGCCAGGGCATCACGGCGGCGGGCCTCGGCCACCAGGGTCGCGAGCACCGCGGCATGACCCTGATGGACACCATCGAAGTTGCCGAGGGTGACAACGCTACGAATCGAGGCAGGCACCTCGCCCAGACCGAACCACC
This sequence comes from Micrococcales bacterium, assembly GCA_031398915.1. Taxonomy (GTDB): domain Bacteria; phylum Actinomycetota; class Actinomycetes; order Actinomycetales; family JBBAYJ01; genus JANNOG01. The sequence goes on from JANNOG010000024.1 coordinate 28,988, forward strand.
GCTGCACGGGCCAAGGGTGCCAGCCCGTGGGTCTCACCCGAGCCCGACTCCCCCGCAGCCCTCACACGTCCGTTGACACTGACCCACAGCGGCACGCAACTACTCGACCCGCCCGCCGAGCAGTCGAGGCGTCCGAGGACTTCCTGCGCTCGGCCCGCCGCAACGAGAGGCAGCAGCGGTATAGGGTCGCCCAGTTTCATGATCACCTCGGCGGACGGGTTCATCCCTCGACTGGTCTGCGCCTTCCACGACGCCCATCCAAGCGTGGAGGTCGAGGTGCGCCAGTACGACTTTCGCGACACCAGCGTCGGTCTGCCGGTTCCGGTGAGCGACCTGAGCCCGTCGCTGCGCGCCATGGCCTGGCGGTCGGGCGAGCAGCGGGCAGAGGTCCGCACCATGGTCGATGCGATCTGTCGGGGAACGGGGGTCGCCCCACCGGTGGCCGAGGTCTGGCGCGGCTGACCGAGCGCTGCCCGGGTCGGCTGCCCGGTGCGGTCCTCCGGCGGCAGACCCTCTGAGTCCTGGCGGGTGAGACAGCGTCAGGGACAGGGACCCAGCTCGGCGGCGCTATCCCAGGACCAGCGACACCGCGACGACGACCATGACCAGGGCGATCACGGCATCGAGCACCCGCCACGCCAGCGGCCGAGCGAACAGTGGCCGCAGCAGTCTGGCGCCGAAGCCCAGGGCGGTGAACCACGCCACGCTGCCGAGCACAGCGCCCGTGGCGAACCACCCCCGCGCCTCGTCGTGCGACTGTGCGATCGAGCCCAGCAGGATCACGGTGTCCAGGTACACGTGTGGGTTCAGCCAGGTCAGAGCCACCGCGGTGGTGACACTGACCATCAGCGGCGTCCCCGGACCCGTGTCGTCGGCGCGCAGCGCGCCGGGGCGGATCGCCCGCCGGGCCGCGACGACCGCGTACCCGACCAGGAAGGCCGCCCCACCGAAGCGGAACACCACGAGCAGCCACGGGACCCGTTCCAGCAGGGCACCGGCCCCCAACACCCCGGCAACGATGAGGACCGCGTCCGACAGCGCACAGACCACCACGACCGGTAGGACGTGCTCACGTCGCAGACCCTGACGGAGCACGAAGGCGTTCTGGGCCCCGATGGCCACGATGAGGGACAGGCCGAGACCCAGCCCCGACAGCCCGGCGACGACGTCTACCGATGACACATAGGGACGCTACGGCGCGCACGTGCAGTAGACCAGCTTCATTTTCTGTACACGCATTAGCGTTCCTTCATGAACTTCGAGACAGGTCAGCTCCGCGCGTTCGACGCCGCGGTCACCGAGGGAAGCTTGGAGGGCGCCGCTCGCCTGTTGCACGTCACGCCGTCTGCGATCAGCCAACGGGTTCGTGCTCTGGAGTCCGCGGTCGGTCAGGTACTTCTGATTCGCGCCCGACCAGTACGAACGACGTCGGCCGGACAGACCGTGCTGCGGCTGGCACGTCAGGTGGCCCTGCTGGCATCCGACACCACCGACGAGTTGGGGCTTCGCGCACCCGTCGATCGAGGACTCGAAGCGGCGGGCTCCGTGCCATCACTCACCTCCCTGTCGATCGCCGTCAACGCAGATTCACTGGGGACGTGGGTGCTCACGGCCTTGGCTCCACTCACGGACCAGTTGTTGGTGGACATTCGACGGGAGGACGAAGACCGCACGCGCGACCTACTGCGCCATGGCGCCGTGATGGCCGCGATCACAACCGAGGCACATCCGGTCGCCGGCTGCCGCTCGGTTCGTCTCGGCGTCATGCGATATCGAGCGATGGCGTCGAAGGCCTTCGCGGCTCGGTGGTTCGTGGACGGAACGACCGTGCCGGCATTACGACGCGCTCCGGTCGTGCTCTTCGACCGCGACGATGACCTGCAACACGAGTGGCTGCGCCGTCGAGGGGTCGATGTCCACCCGCCCACGCATTACGTCCCCGCGACAGCGGATCATGTGCGAGCTGTCTCGCTCGGCATGGGGTGGGGCATGGTGCCCGACCTACCGGGTGTCACCGCTGGCCTGGCCCCCCATCTCGTCGATATCGCCCCCGCAGATCCTGTGGATCGGGTCCTCCACTGGCAGCAGTGGCGGTTACGGTCGGGCGCCTTGGACAGGGCCGCCGCCGCAGTGCTCGCCGCCGCCGCCGAGCAGCTGCGCGCCTGATCCTGACCCGGCACCGAGGACCAGGCCCCACTCATGCCATCCGGCCTGGTGCCCGTCAGGCAGTGGGAACGACAGCCAACAGCCGCAGGCGCGGTTCCGATGCGTCGGCGACGGCGACCAGGCCACCACGTGGATCCACGATGGCGACGACAGGCTCGGTCGTCTCACCAGCCTCGATCCGTTGACCGTGCCTGATGCGCTCGGCAGCGTCGTCGTCGACCTGCAGGATCGGCAGGAAGCGCCGCACGGCCGCCCCTGGTGGGACCAATCGCCCCCCCAACCCGCCCATCGACTCCAGCAACGACAGGGGCACGGAGTCGGCCACCGTGAACGGACCGGAACGGGTGCGGCGCAGGGACCGCAGGTGCGCACCCACGCCGACCAGGTCACCCAGATCGCGGGCCAGGGCACGGACGTAGGTTCCACTGGACACGTCGACGATTGCCTCGGCCTCACACCAGGCCACTGCCTGCGTATCCACCCCGCGATGCAAGGGACCGACGTCGAATCGGGTCACCGTGACCGGGCGGGGTTCGAGGACGACGTGTTCACCGGCCCGCACCCGGGTGTAGGCGCGTTCACCGCCGACCCGGATCGCGCTGACAGTGGAGGGGGTCTGCAGAATGTCCCCACTCAGGCGGGGCACGGCGGCGGCGATGTCGGCGTCGGTCAGCAGGCTGGTGTCGGTGTGGATCAGGGCCTCGCCGTCCGCGTCATCGGTGATGGTCGACACACCGAATCGGATCGTGGCTGTGTAGGACTTGTCGTGCCCGGTCAGGAATGTCAGCAGTCGGGTCGACCAATCGACGCCGATTATCAGCACTCCCGTCGCCGACGGATCAAGGGTGCCCGCGTGACCGACCCGACGGGTGCCTGCCAGGCGTCGAACCCTGGCCACCACATCGTGACTGGTCATTCCCGACGGCTTGTCGACGATGACCAACCCGCCGACCGGTCGAGACTCAGGCACCGTCCTCGTCGTCGCTGTCCTCGTCGTCGCTGTCCTCGCGGGGCTTGCGATACGGATCAGCCTCGCCCGCCGGAGTGGCACCGATGGCAGCCGCCGCGATGGCCGCGTCGCGGCGTCGTACCTCCTCCAACAGTCCGTCGAGTCGTGACGCCGCCTCCGGTACGCCGTCGGCGACGAACTCGACACTGGGCGTGAGCCGGATCCCGGTCTGTCGCCCGACCTCGCTGCGCACCAGGCCGCGGGCACTGGTCAAAGCCGCCGCGGACTCCTCACCCTGATCACCGTCGAGGACCGTGTAGAACACCGTGGCGTGCTGCAGATCGTTGGTCACCCTCACGTCGGTGATCGTGACGAACCCCAGACGAGGGTCCTTGACCTTGGTCCGCAGGGTCTCGGAGACCACGACCTTGATCCGATCGGCCAGCTTTCGAGCCCGCGCCGCGTCAGCCACGTTCGCCGTCCTCCCACTCGTCTGGATCCCTACCGTCGACAGAAGCATCGAGCCGGTCGTCGTCGCTGCCCTTCCACAGGTGCCGCTCGATCGACACGACCTCGATCTCGGGACGAGCCCGGACGATCCGCTCGCACGAGTCGAGCACCTCACCTGCGTGACGCGCCGACACCGAGACGACCGCCACGGCCACCTCGGCCCGCCGCAGCAGGTCGAGGTGGCCGGTTTCGGCGGCACTCACGCCGAGGCGGGCCAGTTCGGCCACGATCGGCTTCACAACCGACCGCTTGTCCTTGCGCGACCGGCTGGTCGGTACGAGGACGTCGGCCGTGAGGGCAGCGACGAACACTTCCGACTCCTCGGCTAGCTTCGGGGCTTCTCGCGCATCTCGAAGGTCTCGATGATGTCCTCGGGCTTGATGTCGTTGAACGACCCCAACCCGATACCGCACTCGAACCCGTCACGGACCTCGGTGGCCTCGTCCTTGAACCGCCGCAGCGACTCGATGGTGAGGTTGTCACCGACCACGACACCGTCACGGACCAGGCGGGCCTTGGTATTGCGCCGGATGGTGCCCGACCGGACCAGACACCCGGCGATGTTGCCGAACTTGCTGGATCGGAACACCTCGCGCACCTCGGCGGTGCCCAGTTGGGCCTCTTCGAACTCGGGCTTGAGCATGCCCTTGAGCGCGCTCTCGATGTCGTCGAGGGCCGCGTAGATCACCGGGTAGTACCGGATGTCGACGCCCTCGCGGTCGGCCAGTTCGGTGGCCGGTCCATCGGGGCGCACGTTGAATCCGATGACGACGGCGTTGGACGCCGACGCCAGCATGACGTTGGTGCGGGTGATGGCACCCACGCCGCGGTCGATGACCCGCAGTTCGACCTCCTCACCGACGTCGATCTTGAGCAGCGCCTCCTCCAGCGCCTCGACCGACCCGGCCCCGTCACCCTTGAGGATGAGGTTGAGGGTCTCGACCTTGCCGGCCTCCAGTGCCTTGGTGAAGTCTTCGAGGCTGATCCGCTTGCGGGCCTTGGCCAGCATGGCGTTGCGCTCGACGGCTTCGCGCTTCTCGGCGATCTGGCGGGCGGTGCGGTCGTCGGGAGCGACCAGGAAGCTGTCGCCGGCCCCTGGCACGCTGGTCAGACCGAGCACCTGGACCGGGCGAGCCGGGGTGGCCTCGCTCAGGCTGTTGCCGTTCTCGTCCAGCATGGCGCGGACCCGGCCGTAGGCGGTACCCGCGACGATGGCGTCGCCGACCTTCAGGGTGCCGCTCTGGATGAGGACCGTGGCGACGGGGCCGCGACCCTTGTCCAGGTTGGCCTCGATCGCCACGCCACGGGCGTCCTTGGTCGGGTTGGCCGTCATCTCCAGCGCCGCGTCCGCGGTCAACAGAACTGCTTCGAGGAGATCCTCCAGGCCGGTCCGTTGGGTGGCGGAGACGTCGACGAACATGGTGTCGCCGCCGTACTCCTCGGCGACCAGGTTGTACTCGGTCAACTGCTGGCGGATCTTGGCCGGGTTGGCGTCCGGCTTGTCGACCTTGTTGACGGCGACCACGACCGGGATTCCGGCGGCGTGTGCGTGGTTGAGCGCCTCGATGGTCTGCGGCATGACGCCGTCGTCGGCGGCCACCACCAGGATGGCGATGTCGGTGACGCGAGCGCCTCTGGCACGCATGGCCGTGAACGCCTCGTGGCCGGGGGTGTCGATGAAGGTGATCGCCCGCTCGACCTCCTCGTGCGTGGTGTGGACCTGGTAAGCGCCGATGTGCTGGGTGATGCCGCCGGCCTCGCCGGCGACCACGTCGGTCTTGCGGATGGCGTCCAACAGCTTGGTCTTGCCGTGGTCGACGTGACCCATGACGGTGACCACAGGCGGTCGGGCCTGCAGGAACTCCTCGTCATCGGCCGCCTCGGCACCGAGGTCGATCGAGAACCCTTCGAGCAGCTCACGATCCTCGTCCTCGGGGCTGACGATCCGGATGTCGTACCCCAGTTCGTTACCCAGCGTGAGGAAGGTGTCCTCGTCGAGGCTCTGGGTCGCAGTCGCCATCTCGCCGAGGTGGAACAGCACGGTCACCAGTGAGCCGGGGTTCGCGTCGATCTTCTCGGCGAAGTCGGTCAGGCTGGAACCGCGCCGCAGTCGGACGACCGTGCTGCCGTCACCGTGGGGAACGCTGACGCCGCCCAACGTTGGCGCGGCCATGTTGTCGAACTCCTGCCGACGCTGCTTCTTGGACTTGCGACCACGGACCGGGCGACCACCGGCGCGCCCGAAGGCACCCTGGGTGCCACCGCGGCCACCGCGGCCCTTGCCGAAGCCGCCCGAGTTGGGCATGCCGCCGCCGCCACCACCGGGGCCACCGCCGCCGGGACGCCCGGGAGCGCCACCGGCACCAGGAGCGCCGCCGGGACGGCCGCGTCCCGGAGCTGCGGCGCCAGGAGGGCCACCGGGGCGACCACGGCCGGGCCCACCTGCACCAGGGCCACCGGGAGACGTCCGTGCCGGCGGGCGCGGCGGCATCATGCCCGGGTTGGGCCGCGACCCGGTACCGACACCGGCGTCGGAACCAACGCCGCCACCGGAGTCACCTGGTGGGCGAGGCACGCCGGGACGAGGAGCCCCCGAGCGGGGCATCCCCTGACTGGGCGCGAACGGGTTGTTGCCCGGGCGAGGGGCTCCCCCGGGTCGGGGCATGCCCTGGCTGGTCGCGTAGGGGTTGTTGCCCGGGCGACCCGGGTTGGTCGGGGCGGCACGCGGACCGGGCCGGGGTGCCGGAGGTCGGGGGCCCGGAGTCGCGCGGGATTCGGGCGCACCCGGGGTGTCGGTCCGTCCACCGGAATCGGGCTGGACGTCCGGGCGCACGGTCGACGTGGGGGCCTCGGCGGGTACCCGGACCGTGGGTTCGGCGACCGCAGGGGTCGCGGCGACGGGCCCGGCCGGGCGCCCGAGCGCCGGGCGAGCGGGGGCCGACGTGGGTGCCGCTGGGCGGGACGAGGCCGACTGTGCGGTGGTCGGCAGGCCGGGAGTCGTGGGGTCGACAGCCCCTGGCGCACCTGCGGGCCGCGTCGAGGGGTCGACCCGTGGTGCAGGTCGGGCTCCGGGTGTGGGCCGGGCAGGGCCAGGACCGGGAGCGGGCCGTCCGGGTACCGCTGGGCGGGGTCCCACCGTGCCGGGGCGCGCGGGACTGCGCGTCTCGGCCCCCGCAGCAGGCGCGGTGGCGGTGGACTGCGGCGCGACCGGGGTGTGGCCTGGGGCGCTGTCACCGGGCGAGCGGGCAGGCGTGACGGTGCCGCCGGCGCCCGGGCGCGGACCTGGGGCACCCGCCGGTGAGGTCTGGGCCGGCGCGGCAGGCACGGGTGCCGCTGCAGTTGCGGGCGATGCGGCAGACACCGGCGCCGCGGCAGGCGCGGGAGCCGGGGCAGGCGTGCTGGTGGTGTGCTGTTCGCGCAGCCGCCTGACGACGGGCGCTTCGACGGTGGAGGACGCCGAACGGACGAACTCCCCCATCTCCTGGAGGGTTCCTAGTAGTGCTTTGCTCTCGACCCCGAACTCTTTCGCGAGTTCGTAGACCCGGACCTTGGCCACATCTCTCCTGTCTTGGTCCGGGCGCGAGCGCGGACCGTCGTTACTGCGGGCTGATCATCGCTGCGCACTCATGGGGTGCTCATCACTCGTCGACCTGCTCTCGTTCTCGACTGGGACGCATCGTGTGGATCAGAGCTGATGGTTCAGGACTGCTTCGATCGACGTGAAGTCGAGCGACCCGGGCACCCGTAGCGCCCGGCCGAATGCCCGTCGCTTGACGGCCATCGCCAGACACTGCTGGTCGTAGTGCAGGGATGCACCGCGTCCCGGTCGGACACGATCGGGATCCGGTACCGCGAGGCTTCCCGCGAGCGGATCGACGACGACGACGACCCTGAGGAGGGTCGATCGACGATCCCGGCCCCGGCATCCGATGCACGTCCTCATCGGCGGCGCCGTGAGTGACGAACGTCGGGGAACCGTTGCCCCGGTCGTGACCATCGGTGAGTGTAACCCCGACGGGGTCGATCAGACGGACTCGGTGGGTTGGTCGATCGAGCGCGGGGCCTCGCCGTCGGAGTGGATATCGATCCGCCACCCCGTCAGGCGGGCCGCCAATCGAGCGTTCTGCCCGTCGCGCCCGATCGCCAGGGAGAGCTGGTAGTCCGGAACGACGACCCGGGCCTGCCGGGCGGCCAGGTCGACCACCTCGACCGAGTTGACCCGCGACGGCGACAGGGCCTCACCGACGAAACGGGCGGGATCTTCGTAGTAGTCGACGATGTCGATCTTCTCGCCCCGCAATTCGGTCATGACCGATCTCACGCGTTGACCCATCGGACCGATGCAGGCCCCCTTGGCGTTGACGCCGGTGACCGTCGAGCGGACGGCCATCTTGGACCGATGACCCGCCTCACGGGCCAGCGCCATGATCTCGACCGATCCGTCACCGATCTCGGGAACCTCGAGGGCGAAGAGTCGCCGGACGAACATCGGGTGACTCCGAGAGAGGGTGATCAGCGGACCCTTGGGGCCGCGCTGCACCGAGACCACGTAACAGCGCAGCCGCTCGCCGTGGACCAACGCCTCACCCGGTACCTGTTCGGTCGGCGGCATGATCCCCTCGACGTCGCCGAGCAGTACGCGGACCAGGCGCGGGTCGCGGCCCTGCTGCACCACCCCGGCGACCAGTTCACCCTCTTTGCCGGCGAATTCGCCCAGCACGCGCTCGTCTTCGGCATCACGGATGCGCTGGAAGATCACCTGCCGGGCGGTCGCCGCGGCGATCCGGCCGAATCCGGTCGGCGTGTCGTCCCACTCACGCAGGACGGCTCCGCTGTCGTCGGTTTCCTGAGCCATGACAGCGACCCGGCCACTGCGCCGGTCGAGGTCGATCCTCACGCGGGGTTGGGCACCCTCGGTTCGCTGGTAGGCCAGCAGCAGCGCCTGTTCGATCGTGGTCAGCAGGACGTCGAACGGGATCTCGCGCTCACGCTCGATCACGCGCAGGGCGCTCAGGTCGATGTCCATGTCTCACCCTCCACTTCGTCGTCGGTGTCGTCGGTGTCGTCGGTGTCGTCGGTGTCGTCGGTGTCGTCGGTGTCGTCGGTGTCGTCGGTGTCGTCGGTGTCGTCGTCATTGAGGATGTCGTCGGTGTCCGGAATCGGCTCGGCCGCCGTCACCCGCCGGAACTCCACCTGCACCAGGCCGGACACCAGATCCGTCCAGGCCAGGACCCGCTGCGAGCCGTCCACCTCGACGCGGACGCCACTGTCGTCGACCTCGATCACGCGTCCGGTCACGGTGAGCCCACCGACCAGGGTGATCGCGACCAGCCGGGTCCGGGCGCGCTTCCAGTGGCGAGGTTCGCGGAGCGGGCGATCGACGCCGGGGCTGGACACCTCCAGCGCATATGCACCGCCGCCGATGGCGTCGTCGGTTTCGACGGATGCGTCCAAGGCGTCGCTGACCGCCCGTGACGCGGCGGCAACAGTGTCCAGATCCACGGCCCCGATCTGGTCGTCGGGCAGATCGACGCAGACGCGAATGACGTGACGCCGGCCGGCGGCAGCGACCGCGACGGAATCGACGACGAGGCCCACCCCCGCGACGGCCGGCTCGATGATCGCCTGAACCCGGTCGCCGACAGTGGACATGGCCCGAGACTAGTGCGCGCCTGGATGGCGTCACGCGACTCTCGACTGCTGCGCCGGCGCATGGTCGGTGATGGTCGTGCCACGATCGCGCTCGTGGCTGACACGACAACGGTGGAGGAGAACGAGCGAACTCGTCGCTCGCTGCTGCGTGGCGGTTGGCTGGCGGCTCTGGGGGTATCGGCGGCCTGGTCTCTGGGCGCGTGCACCGCAGTCGCCGGGGTGCGCCTGGACGGGGACGTGGGCGTGCCGTTGCCGCCACCGCCGTCACCGGCCGAGGTGGCCCGGGCCAGGGTCGCGGGCGGCGCACAGGCGCTGGTGGACGCATTGACGGGGTTCGATCCGGGGCAGGCTCCCGGGGACGTGAGCGCCCGGCTGGCCGGCTGGATCGAGGTCCATCTGTCGCACCTCGTCGCCCTGGCCGAGCCTGTCGCGGCGCCTGCTCCCGGGTTGCCGGAGTCTGTCGCGACCGGAGCGCCGCCGGCTGCCCTGGCGGTGACCGCGCCGCTGTCCGGGGTGGCCGGGTTGCTCCGTTCGATGACGGCTCAGGCGTCTGTCCTGGCGCCGACGGCACCGGCGGCAGGGGCTCTGTTCGCCCAGATCGCGATCGCTCGCGGCGCCCAGGACCTGCTGGTGCGCTCTGCCGCAGGACTGGCCGTGACCGTTCCCGCCTGGCCGGCCGACTCGCCGGTGGAGGCGGTGCAGGCACTGCTGAGTGCTGAGCACGCTGCGGTGGACGGATACGTCACGGCAACGGCCTTCGCCCGGACTCGGCGGGCGGATCTGCAGGCGCGCCGTCGCGCCCACCAGAGCACCCGCGACGCCCTGGTGGGCGTCCTGACGGCGGTGGGGGTGTCCCCGGTCCCGGCAGCCCCTGGTTACGGGTTGCCGCCGGCCGTGGTGGCGGGCGGGGCGGCGGCGGGCGACCCCGACGGGCGTGCCGTCGCGCTCGCCCTGGATCTCGAGACGGGCGTGTTGCGGACCGTCCTCGGCGTCGTCACCGGGTTGTTGGCGGCCGAGCCCACCACACGCGCGGCGGGGTGGCCGCTCGCCCGGGCCTCGTTGGCCCTCGCCTGGGAGAGTGAGGCCGCACGGCAGCGGTGGGGCGCGCCGCCACAGGCCTTGCCCGGCAGCTGAGCAGCCGGGGTACGGCCGCCAGGTCAGCGGATCAGGTCCCAGGTCAGCCGGACCACCAGAGCTGCCACGACGGCGACGAACACAATCCGGACGAAGCGCGAGCCGCGCGCGATGGCCGTCCGGGCACCGATCCAGCCACCCAGCACGTTGGCTGCGCCCATGGGCAACCCGATCGCCCACACCTCGGGGGGAAAGGCCGGACCCGTCCGGGAGAAGGTGATCGTGAATACGATGATCGCCACCAGGTTGGTGACCACGTTCGCGGCACGTGACAGGCCGGTCGCCTGCAGGAACGAGTACCCGGTCCAGGCAACCAGGCCGAGGGTGAACAGCGTGCCCGTTCCGGGGCCGAAGACTCCGTCCCAGAACCCGACGACACTGCCGATGACCAGCACCGACACGGTCACGCCGGACGTGACGGCGGCCGTGCGCTCCTGCAGGCCCCGACCCGGCTGCACCACGACCAGCACCGTCACGGCGACCATGAGGGCGATGACCAGCGGAGAGAACAGGCCCGTGGGAATACCCCCCGCCAACGCGGCGCCGACCACAGCGCCACCACCGGCCGCCGTGCACAACGTCACCAGGGCCATCCGATCGAGGGGGCGCTGCCGGGCGTACAGGATGGCAGCGGTGGTGGTGCCCCAGACTGAGGACACCTTGTTGGTGGCCAGGATGACCAGCGGCGACGCCCCGGGAAAGGCCAGCAGGAGCGCCGGGATCTGGATCAGTCCGCCACCGCCGACCACGGCGTCGACCCTCCCGGCGACCGCCGCAGCCATGATGAGGAGGAGCAGGACCTCCGGCTCGGGCAGGACGCCCCAGTCCATCTAGCCGATCACCCGAGCAGTCCCACGATCTCCTCCGGGCGGGCCTCGGCCCGTTCGCCGCTGACGCGGTGGCGAACCTCGACGACCCCGTCGGCGATTCGCTTGCCGACGACGACGGTGACGGGCACCCCGATGAGTTCGGCGTCGGCGAACTTGACCCCCGCGCTGACGCTGCGATCGTCCAGGATGACGTCGAACCCGGCGCCGTCCGCCGCCGCCGCGATCTGAGACGCCACCTCGGCGGCCAACGGGTCCTTGCCTGCCAGGACGACGTGGACATCCGCGGGCGCGACCGTGGCCGGCCACGCCAGACCGGTGTCGTCGTGGGTCGACTCGGCGATGACGGCCACGGCACGCGAGACGCCGATGCCGTACGAGCCCATCGTGACGACGACCTGCTTGCCGTTCTCGTCCAGCACACTCAGCCCGAGCGCGGCGGCGTACTTGCGGCCCAGTTGGAAGATGTGGCCGATCTCGATGCCGCGTTCGGCCTGCAGGCCCGACCCGCACAGCGGGCACGGATCACCGTCACGGACGTCGGCTGCCTCGACGACTCCGTCGCAACCCGGATCGCCGACCGCGGGAAAATCACGCCCGGCCGTCAGTTCGAAGACGTGACGGTCGGGTTCGTTCGCACCGGTGATCCACCGGCTGCCCCGCACCACCCGTGGATCCAACAGGTAGCGGGGACCACCGTTGGCGAGCCCCAGGACACCCGGACCGATATAGCCCTTGACCAGGCGAGGGTACGCGGCGAAGTCCGCGCCAGTGAACTCCTCGACCTCGGCGGGTTCGACGGCTGCGGCGAGTCGCTTGACGTCGACCTCACGATCGCCCGGCAGACCGATCGCCACCGGTTCCCGGGTGCCGTCAGGGTGACGCAGGACGACGAGGACGTTCTTCAACGTGTCGGCGGCCGTCCAGGCGCCCGGGTCGCGAGGGTGCTTGTCGTTGGCGTGATCGACCAGGGTGGCGATCGTCGGGGTCGCGGGCGTCACCTCGACGTGGGCGACGGGTGCCGTCGTGGGGTCAGCGGCGGGCGGGGGCGGGGTGGTCACGGCTTCGACGTTGGCGGCGTAGTCACCCGTCGAACAGCGGACGAACACGTCCTCGCCGACCGCGTTGGGATGGAGGAACTCCTCGCTGCGACTGCCACCCATCGCCCCGGACATCGCGGCGACAATGACGTAGTCGATACCCAATCGGTCGAAGATGCGGACGTAAGCCGCGCGATGACGCTCATATGACTCAGCCAATCCGGCGTCGTCGATGTCGAACGAATACGAGTCCTTCATGACGAATTCGCGGCCGCGCAACAGACCGGCTCGGGGCCGGGCCTCGTCTCGATACTTCGATTGGATTTGATAGAGCGACAACGGCAGGTCCTTGTAGGACGAATACAGGTCCTTGACCAGCAACGTGAACATTTCCTCGTGAGTCGGGCCGAGCAGATGGTCCACCCCGCGCCGATCCTGCAACCGGAACAGGTTGTCGCCGTACTCCGTCCAACGGCCGGTCGCCTCGTACGGCTCGCGCGGCAACAGCGCCGGAAAGTGCACCTCTTGGGCCCCGATGGCATCCATCTCGTCGCGGATCAGCTGTTCCACCTTGCGGTACACCCGATAACCCAACGGCAGCCACGAATAGATGCCCGGCGCGGCTCGCCGGATGTATCCGGCCCGCACCAGCAGCCGGTGGCTGGCCACCTCGGCGTCCGCCGGATCGTCACGAAGGGTGCGGACGAACAGCTGCGACATCTTCATGAGCACGCCCCGGAGCGTAGCCGCCGGGGCGGTGGCCGAGTCCGACGTCGAGTCCTGGCGGTGTCAGAACAAGACCGTGGCATAGCGCGCCACCCGCCGGAACCCCACGCGTTCGTAGGTGCGGATCGCCCGGGTGTTGTACGCGTTGACGTACAGCGACGCGGCGGGCGCGATCTCACGCAGCACCGTGGTCACCACGCCGGCGACGGCAGGCGCGGAGATTCCGTGGCCGCGCCGATGTGGCGCCACCCACACGCCCTGAATCTGTGCCACCGCCGACGTGACCGCACCCAGGTCGGCCTTGAACACCAGCTCGGGACCGCCGAGGTCGACGTCGATGCGGACGAACGATCGGCCGTTGTCGATGAGTTCTTCGACCCCGCTTCGATAGACCCGGGCACCGTCGCCCGCCACCGGCGAGAAGCCGATCTCCTCGGTGAACATGGCCACGGACGCCGGCAGCAGCAGGGCGAAGTCGTCGCGGGTGGCCGGGCGCACCCTCGGATCGGGACTGACCAGCGGGTTTCCGCAGACCATGAGGGGCTGATCCGCCCGCACCTCTCGGGCGGCACCCCACGCAGGACGGAGCCGTTGCCACAGGGCGAGCACGCCGGGCGCGGGCCCGAAGATGGACGAGCATCGGCGGCCGATCCGGGCCGCCCGTGACGCGAAGGCGTCCGCGATGTCGTCGTCGACGGCCCCGACCGGCACCAGGTTGCCGCCGTTCCAGCACAGCGCAGTCAACGCGCCACCGTCGTAGAACCCCCACACCTCGGAGGGTCGCCCGGGCCCCACCACCCCCGAGGACAGCCGGGACGCAACGAACGCGTTCAGGTACGGCTCGACTGCGCACAGCTCGGCGGCCTCAGCCAGGTCGGCCAGGCCCAGCACGCGAACTGTCGATCGGGCCACGCGGTGCATCTTTGCCTACCGTCGGCCCTACCAGCGGTGGTGGACGTGGGCGCGGACGGACCGGTCGTACACGCTCGCCACGTCGGCGCGCTGCGAAGCGGTCAGCGCCGGGCTCGTGGCCACGGCCATGTTCGCGCGCGCCTGCGCCGGGTTGCGTGCCCCCGGAATCACCGTCGTCACACCTGGCGTGTCGATGACCCAACGCAACGCGAACTCGGCGAGGGAGCGCTCACCGGCGATCTCGCGCAACTCCTCGACGGCTCGCAGCCCCACGTCGTACGGCACGCCCGCGAACGTCTCACCGACGTCGAAAGCCTCACCGTTGCGATTGAAGGTGCGGTGGTCCTCGGGACCGAACGTGGTGTCGGCGGTGTAGCGACCGGTCAGCATCCCCGAGGCCAACGGCACCCGGGCGATGACGGCGACCCCGGCCGCCTCGGCGGTGGGCAGGACCCGTTCGAGCGGCTTCAGCCGGAAGGCGTTGAGGATGATCTGCACGCTGGCCACACCCGGGCGGGCGATGGCCGTCAGGGCCTCGTCGCAGGTCTCGACACTGACGCCGTACGCACCGATCGCGCCCTCACCGACCAGGCCGTCGAGGATGCCGAACACCCGGTCGTCGCCGTACACCGGCGTGGGCGGACAGTGCAACTGCACCAGGCCCAGGGTGTCGACGCCCAGGTTGTGCCGTGATCGGTCGACCCAGCCACGGATCGCCTCGGCGGTGAACGACTCGGGGACGTGGGGTGCGGCGCGACGCCCCACCTTGGTCGCGACGAACGGGCGTGCCCCGGCCGGGACGTCAGCCAGGACGTCGGCGATGAACCGCTCCGACCGGCCGTCGCCGTACACGTCGGCGGTGTCCAGGAACGTGGTCCCGGCGTCCATGGCAGCCCGGAGCGTGGCCCTGGCGTCGTCGTCGCTGACGTCACCCCAGCCCGCGCCGATCTGCCAGCAGCCGAGGCCCACGACGGAGAGTCCGCGTCCCAGCCGGCCCGTGGGCCGCACCGCGACGGCGGTGGTCATCCGACGCTCACCGTCACCCGAGAGCCCGCGTCGGCGGTGTCGGCGTCGGCGTCGACACCCATCTCGTCGGCCAGGCGCATCGCCTCCTCGATGAGGGTCTCGACGATCTGCGACTCGGGGACGGTCTTGATCACCTCGCCGCGGACGAAGATCTGGCCCTTGCCGTTGCCTGACGCGACACCCAGGTCGGCCTCGCGAGCCTCGCCGGGGCCGTTGACGACACACCCCATCACCGCCACCCGCAGCGGCACAGTCATCCCCTCGAGGCCGGCCGTGACCTGGTCGGCCAAGGTGTAGACGTCGACCTGCGCGCGACCACACGACGGGCACGACACGATCTCCAACTTGCGCGGGCGCAGGTTGAGCGACTGCAGGATCTGGTTGCCGACCTTGACCTCCTCGACCGGCGGGGCCGACAGGGACACCCGAATCGTGTCACCGATCCCCCGGCTGAGCAGCGCGCCGAACGCGGTGGCGGACTTGATGGTGCCCTGGAACGCGGGCCCGGCCTCGGTGACGCCGAGGTGCAACGGCCAGTCGCCACGCTCGGCCAGCAGCTCGTACGCCTTGACCATGACGACGGGATCGTGATGCTTGACCGAGATCTTGAAGTCGTGGAAGTCGTGCTCTTCGAACAGCGACGCCTCCCACACCGCCGACTCGACGAGTGCCTCGGCGGTGGGCTTGCCGAACTTCTCGAGTAGGCGCGGGTCCAACGATCCGGCGTTGACGCCGATCCGGATGCTGACCTTGGCCGCCTTGGCGGCAGCAGCGATCTCAGCGATCTTGTCGTCGAACTTCTTGATGTTGCCGGGGTTGACGCGAACTGCAGCGCACCCGGCGTCGATGGCGGCGAAGACGTACTTGGGCTGAAAGTGGATGTCCGCGATGACGGGGATCTGCGACTTCTTGGCGATCACCGGGAGGGCGTCGGCGTCGTCCTGGCTCGGCACGGCGACTCGGACGATGTCACAGCCGGTGGCCGTCAGCTCGGCGATCTGCTGCAGGGTGGCGTTGATGTCGGTGGTCGGCGTCGTCGTCATCGACTGGACGCTGACGGGATGGTCGCTGCCCACTCCGACCGCGCCCACCTGGATCTGGCGGGTACGACGACGGGGGGCGAGCACGGGGGGCGGGGCTTCGGGCAGTCCGAGACTGATTCCGGTCACGTCGGTGATTATCCGCCCGCCGCACCCCGCTCGGTGACCGGGCGTGCCTGAGAGCGTGTCGATCAGCCGGTCAGCCGAATCGGACGAACGATGTCGGCATAGATCAACAGCGCGGACATGCCCAGCAGAATGACCGCGACGCCGTAGGCGAGTGGCAGCGCCTTGGCCACGTCGACCGGCCCGGGGTCAGGCAGCGACCTCAGCCGAGCCCACACCTTGCGCGCGCCCTCCAACAGGGCGCCCGCGGCGTGCCCGCCGTCCAGCGGCAGGAGCGGGATGAGGTTGAAGACGAACAACGCCATGTTCAGACCGGCCAGGATGCCCAGGATGTCGGCGGTTCGCTCGGGTAGGCCGTAGGACCCGTCGGCCGAGTCGGCGGACGCGATCTCACCCGCGAAGCGTCCGACACCCACGACACTGACCGGCCCCTCAGGGTCTCGCTCACCGGAGCCGAATGCCGCCTGGGCGACGCCGACCAGGTACTGCGGCAGGCGTAACAGGACGCCGGCCACCTGGACGACGGTGTCACCGGCACGTCCGGGAACAGCGGTGAGAGGTTGCCGGACCAGCTCGAAGGCCGGAGAGACACCGAGGAATCCCGCGGGTGCCGTGACGATCTCGCCGTCGCTGTCGGTGACCACCTGACCGTCCTCGTCACGCACTGCCGTGTCGGTGACGATGGGGGTCGCCGTCAGCCGCAACTGCTCACCGTTGCGCTCGACCACGACGGTGACCGGGTCCCCGCCGGTTCGGGCGATCGCCGAGCGGAGGTCACTGCCGGTCGCGGTGGGCACCCCGTCGATCGACAGGACCACGTCGCCCGGCCGGATTCCGGCTGCGGCGGACGGCGCCGGCGGATCCTCGGACGAGCATTCGGTGTCCGCGGGAGCCGTCAACGGCAGGACGCACTCGGACACGGTGGCTATCCGTGCCGTCTCCTGCCCCAGGCCGAGTGTCGTCATGACGATTCCCAGCAGCACGGTGCCCAGGACGAGGTTCATCACGGGACCGCCCAGCATGACGACCAGTTTCTGCCAGACCTTGAGGCCGTAGAAGGTTCGGCGTTCGTCGCCCGGGCGGATCTCGTCCAGCGATTGCTGGCGCGCCCCCTCGATGAGGCCGGCGAACATCCCGCTCGATCCGGCCCTGCCCACCGCACTGCTCATGTCAGCGGTGTTCGTGTCAGCGGTGTT
The DNA here is from genome assembly GCA_031398915.1 of Micrococcales bacterium. Lineage (GTDB taxonomy): Bacteria > Actinomycetota > Actinomycetes > Actinomycetales > JBBAYJ01 > JANNOG01. The sequence goes on from JANNOG010000024.1 coordinate 46,292, forward strand.
GGTGTCGCCGGTGTTCGTGTCGCCGGTGTTCGTGTCGCCGCGGCGCGGCGGGAACATCCCGATCATCCGGATGTAGCCACCCAGCGGGATCGCCTTGACTCCGTACTCGGTCTCTCCCCGGTGGCGCGACCACACCGTCGGCCCGAAGCCGATCATGTACTGGGTGACCCGAACCCCGAACCGCTTGGCCGGGATCATGTGGCCCAATTCGTGGAGGGCGATCGAGGCGGCCAGACCGACGACGAACACCAAGACGCCGACCACGTACCACAGGCTGTCCGTCACGTATCGACTCCCATCTGTGGCCGGATCAGACTCCCGCCAGACTGTCCAGTGTGCCTGCACTCACTGTGAGGGAGGCTTGTCCACGCGCCCACGCATCAGCCGCGAGAACGTCGTCGATCGACCGGGGTGCGGCCAGCCCGGCATCAGCCGCTGCCGACACCACGCCGTCGATGACACTGACGATGTCGGCGAACGAGAGGTTCCCATTGAGGAATGCCGCGACAGCAACCTCGTTCGCCGCATTGAACACGGCGGGCATGACACCACCCGCGCGTCCGACAGCGACCGCGAGCGCGACGGCGCCGAACACGGCGGTGTCCAACGGGTCGAACGTCCACGTGGCCGACTGGGTCCAGTCGCAACCCGGGGCCGCGTCGGCGAGCCGGCTCGGCCATCCCAGCGCCAATGCGATGGGCAGGCGCATGTCCGGCGGCGAACACTGCGCCAACGTCGACCCGTCGGCGAACTCGACCATCGAGTGCACGACCGACTGCGGATGGACGACGACGTCGATCCGGTCATAGGGCACCCCGAACAGCAGGTGCGCCTCGATGACCTCGAGGCCCTTGTTCACGAGCGTCGCGCTGTTGGTCGTCACCAGAGGGCCCATCACCCAGGTCGGGTGGGCCAGCGCCTGCTGGGGTGTGACGGCCCGCAACTGCTCGGCACTCCAGCCACGGAACGGGCCTCCGCTGGCGGTGAGGACCAGCCGCCGCACCTCGTCCGCGCGACCGCCGCGCAGGCACTGCGCCAGCGCCGAGTGCTCGGAATCGACCGGAACGATCTGCTCGGGCCGGGTCTGGGCGGCCAACACCAACTCGCCACCGATGATCAACGATTCCTTGTTGGCCAGCGCGACGGTGTGACCCGCCTGCAGCGCGGCCAGGGTGGGGCGTAACCCGGCTGCCCCGGCCAGGCCGTTGAGCACGACGTCGGTGGGTCGCGTCGCGAGTTCGGTCGTGGCATCGCCTCCGACCAGGACCTCGACCGGGTGCGGGACGGTTGCCAGCGCAGCCCGGACGGCAGCCACTGCGCCCGGGTCGGCCACCGCGACGACCGGAACCTGGTGATCGAGAACCTGGCGGGCGAGGGCCTGCGGGTCGCCGCCGTTCGCAGCCAGACCGGTGACCTGGAAGGCGTCACGATTGCGCGAGACGATGTCGAGTGCCTGGGTACCGATCGAGCCGGTCGAGCCGAGGATCGTCACATGCCGCACGCAGCGAGTGTGTCAGGTCGTCTCGAGGCGCGGGAGGCCGACGAGCGTGACCGCCACAGCGGCAGAACGCCATCGGCTGCCGGGCGCTGTGCATCCGGACGCGGTAGCGTCGAGGGTCGCCCTCCGCTGGCTGGCCTCCCCCCAGGCCGCCGCGGAGGGCGATACTCGCGCTGTCCGGGGCAGTCGGTGCTTCAGCTCGTCACCTGTGTCGAGGTCGTCCGTATCATTCGGCCATGACCGCGACGTTGCCCGCCACCGAGACCGTCCTCGCCGTCGAGCAGGTCCGGCGACTCGTCACCGAGTTGCCAGGGCCGAGGTCCCGCGCCCTGCAGCAGCGACGCGAGGCCGCGGTATCCCACGCGGTCAGCGGCATGTTGCCGTTGTTCGTGGAGCGGGCCGGCGGAGCTGTGCTGGTCGACGTGGACGGCAACCACCTGCTGGACCTCGGGGCCGGGATCGCGGTGGTCAACGCCGGGCATGCGCATCCCGCCGTGACGGCCGCCATCCAGCGCCAGGCGGCGGCGTTTCTGCACACCTGCTTCATGGTGACCGGCTACGAGGGGTACGTCGCGGTCGCCGAGCGCCTGGCCGAGATCGCACCCGTCGCAGGCCCGGCCAAGGCGGCGCTGTTCAACTCGGGCGCCGAGGCCGTGGAGAACGCCGTCAAGATCGCCCGGGTCGCCACCGGTCGCGACGCCGTCGTCGTGTTCGACCACGCCTACCACGGACGTACCAACCTGACCATGGCGATGACGGCCAAGGCCAACCCGTACAAGAAGGGATTCGGGCCGTTCGCCGGCGAGGTCTACCGGGCCCCCATGTCCTACCCCTACCGCGACCCGCAGGGAATGAAAGGCGACGAGGCGGCGGCACGCGCCATCGCCCACATCAGCACCCAGATACCTCCCGAACACGTCGCCTGCGTCGTGGTCGAACCGATCCAGGGTGAGGGTGGCTTCGTCGTGCCCGCCGACGGTTTCCTCCCCGCGCTACGGGCCTGGTGCGACACCCACGGCATCGTCCTGGTCGCCGACGAGATCCAGACCGGTTTCGCGCGGACCGGCACGATGTTCGCCTTCGAGTACGAGGGGGTCCGAGCAGATTTGGTGACGGTCGCCAAGGGCCTGGCCGACGGGATGCCACTGGCGGGCGTCGTGGGCCGCGCAGACCTGATGGACGCGGTCCACCCGGGTGGTCTGGGTGGGACCTATGGCGGCAACCCCGTGTCCTGTGCGGCCGCGCTGGCCTCCATGGACGTCATGGTCGACGAGGACCTGCCGGCCAAGGCGCGCGCCATCGAGGCGGTCGTCCTGCCCCGGTTGCGTGAGGCCGCCGCGATCGCCGGAACCATCGGAGACATCCGCGGCCGCGGCGCCATGTTGGCCATCGAGTTCGTCAGTCGTGGCACGTCCCTCGCCGACCCCACCGAGGCCTCGCGGGTGTCCCGGGCATGCCATGCGGCCGGGGTCGTGACGTTGACCTGCGGAACGTACGGCAACGTCGTGCGGCTCCTGCCGCCGCTGGTCATCGAGCCCGCCCTCCTGGACGAGGGCATCGGCGTCCTCGTCGACGCCATCACCTCGTGATCCGGCCCAACACGATCCGACCGGCATGATCGACCCCCACCGGCTCGCGGGGCTGCACCGGGACGCGATCACGCGGTTCGAGGCGGCCCGACCCCGGTCTTCGGACCTGCACCGCCGGGCCGTCGACGTCATGCCTGGTGGGGTACCCATGTCGTGGATGGCCAAGTGGCCTGGGTCGTGGCCCACGTATGTCGCGCACGCCGAGGGCGCCCACTTCACCTGCGTCGACGGGATCGATCACGTCGACCTCTGCCTGGGTGACACCGGCGCGATGACCGGGCACTCACCGCCCGCCACGGTGGCGGCGATCCGCGAGCAGGCAGGACGCGGGATCACCGCCATGCTGCCCACCGTCGACGCGGTGGTCGCCGCCGAAGACCTGACTCGCCGCTTCGGGCTGCCGCAGTGGCAGTTCACGCTGACCGCGACCGACGCCAATCGGCACCTCATCCGCTACGCCCGGCACGTCACCGGGCGACCCAGGGTGCTGGTCGTGGACTACTGCTATCACGGCAGCGTCGACGAGGCCTTCGCCACGGTGGACGATTCGGGACGCGTGGTGGCTCGCCGCGGCAACATCGGTCCACCCGTCGATCTGGACGTGACGACCGTCGTCGTCCAGTTCAACGACGTGGCCGCACTCGAAGCCGCCTTGGCCGTCGGTGACGTGGCATGCGTCCTGGTCGAACCGGCCATGACCAACATCGGCATCGTGCTGCCCGAATCCGGGTATCACGACGCACTGCGCGCCGCCTGCGACCGGTACGAGACGCTGCTGGTGATCGACGAGACGCACACCCTGTGCGCGGGTCCCGGTGGCTGCACCCGGGAGTGGTCGCTGCGACCCGATGCGGTCGTCGTCGGCAAGACCATCGGTGGCGGCGTCCCCGCAGCGGCGTTCGGCATGACCACCGAATGGGCCCGACGGGTGGCCGATTCGGTGCACCTCGAGGACATCGACGTCGGGGGGGTCGGCGGAACCCTGGCAGGAAATGCCCTGTCGATGGCAGCGGTCCGGGCGACCTTGACCCAGGTGCTGACCGACACGGCCTTCGCCGACATGACCGCTCGGGCGATCGAGTGGGCGGCGGGCGTACAGCAGACCATCACCGGAGCCGGAGTCGGGTGGCACGTCACCCGACTGGGCTGTCGTGCCGAGTACGGCTTCAGTGCCCACGCGCCCAGGCATGGTGGCGAAGCCGCGGCGTCCGACGACTTCGCGCTCCAGCAGTATCTTCACCTCGTCGCCCTCAACGACGGCTTGCTACTCACCCCGTTCCACAACATGGCCCTGATGAGTCCAGCGACGACGTCAGCCGACGTCGACCGTCACACGCAGTCGTTCCGCGCCACCGTGGATGAACTCGTCCGCACCTGACCGAGGAGAGCCATGAGCGTCCCGCCCCCCGACCCTTATGCCACCCAGCAATACCCTGCCCAGTACCCGAGTCAGCAGTACCCCGTTCCGTATCAGGCCCCCTCGAACGTCCCGCCGCTGGGACCGCCGGGCGGGTATCCGGCCGTCCACCCGGGTTACGCGGCTGCGTATCCCGAGGAGAGCCGCGCGACCCTCGCACTGATTCTGGGAATCCTCGGTGTCACGCTCTTCTCGCTGTGCGCCCCGTTCGCCTGGTGGTTCGGTCTCAAGGACAAGCAGGCCGTCGATGCCGGGCGCCGCGACCCGACGAATCGCGGCTACTCGTTGGCCGGGATGGTGCTGGGAATCATCGGCACCGCGCTTCTGGCGCTGACAGGGCTGTTCCTCATCGGCTACTTCGTCGTCCTCATTGCGCTGTTCGGTTCAGCTGCGGCCACCAGCGGGTAGTGATCAGGCGCTGGTCACGGGCGTGCGGTCGGACAACTCCCACGGCGACGCGTAGGCACCGGCCAACAGTTCCAGGAACGGGACCGCGTCGAAGGCCTCGGGTCCCAGCACGCCCTGACCGGACCACGCCCCACCGGCCAGCAACTCCAGCGCCACTGCGGGGTTGACCGCCGTCTGCCACACCACGCACTGGCTGCCGTACTCGGCCATCGACCATGCGTTGTCGACGACGTGCGAGAGGTAGACGGCGCGAGGGGCTCCGTCTGGGCCGGTGCCCGTGACGTACAGCCCGGCACACGTCGCCCCACTCATCCGATCCCCGAGTGTCGAAGGGTCGGGCAGGCACGCGGCGACCAGGTCTCTGGGGCTGACCGACATCCCCCGGACGTTCACCGGGTCGGTCCGGTCCAGCCCGAGCTTGTGCAGTGTCTGCAGGACGTCGATGAACTCGGCTCCCAGGCCGTATTTGAAGGTCACCCGCTGGGCGTCCACCCACCGGGGCATGAGGAGTACCTCCTCGTGCTCGACGTTGACACATTCGACGGGCCCGATCCCGCCGGGGAAGTCGAACACCTCGGGCTCGCTGAACGGCTCGGTCGTGAACCACCCCCGCTCCTTCTCCCAGATCACCGGCGGATTCAGACACTCCTCGATCGTGGTCCAGATCGAGAATGACGGCGCGAAGTCGTACCCCTCGACGACCAGGTTGGCACCGTCACGTACCCCCAGGCTGTCCACGGAGCTGAACAGGTGATCGGCCGCGTAGCGGGCGAACACGTCGGACAGGCCGGGCTCGACCCCCATCCCCACGACAGCCAGACGACCGGCATCGACCCACGACGGCTCCTGGGCGAACTGCTCGTCGCCCAGCTTGACGCCGACCAGGTCGTACGGTCGCTCGGGATGAGGACGTGACAGCGACATCGCCATATCCAGGTAGTCGGCGCCCGCAGCCAGGGCACCGGTGAAGATCGGCATGACGAATCTGGGGTCGACGGCGTTCATCACGTGGGTGGCCCCGTGGGCGCGGGCGAGGGCGGTGACCGACTCGGCCTCGGCGGCGTCCACCCGCGCGGCGACGAAGCGGGACTCGCCAGGGTGACGGCGACGGACCTCGGCAACGGTCCGCTCGGCCTTGGCCGCGTCGTAGTCGGCGACGACGCAGACGTCGAAGAAGTCCCGGCGAGCGATGATCCGGGCGAAGGCGTCGCCGACTCCTCCGGATCCGACAAGAAGGATGCGCACGTGACTCTCCTCAATCAGGGGGGCTGGTCGGACGGGTGAGGGGCGGCGACGGGCGATCGGCGAGCAGCGGCCGGGCCGGGTCCCATCTGGGCCCACCGGCCAGGTCGATGCGCCGCCGGGCGATGGCGCTCAGCACTTCGAGGACGACACGATTGGCAAGGGCAGCGGTGATGTCGGCGTGGTCGTAGGGCGGCGACACCTCGACGACGTCGATGCCGACGATAGGAAGGTCGCGGGCCAGCCGACGGACCGCGTCCAGCAGCTGTCGCGCGGACAAGCCGCCGGGTTCGGGGGTGCCCGTACCGGGGGCGTGCGCGGGATCGGCCACGTCGATGTCCACCGACAGGAACACGCCGTCGCAGTCGTCCAGCGCGATCCTGCTCGCCTCGTCGAGGCAGTCGTCGAGGCCCCTGGCGACGATCTCGGTCATCTCGAACGAGCGCATCCGTTGGCCGGCCATCCAGTCCAGGACGTCCGGGCCGGGCCAGTACCCGCGCAGGCCCACCTGCAAGAACCGGTCACCACGCAGCGCACCGGATTCGATGAGGCGGCGCATCGGCTGGCCGTGGCCCCACAGGGAGCCGAATTCGATGTCTCCGGTGTCGGCGTGGGCATCGAAGTGGATCATCGATATCCGGCCGGCCCCGTGATGTGCGGCCACACCCATGCCGTCGGCGTAGGTGATGGAGTGGTCGCCGCCGAGGATCAGCGGTATCGCGCCGGCCGCGGCGGCCGTGGTGACGGCGTGCTGCAGTGCCGTCAGGGCGGCGACGATGTCGCCCGGCGGCATCTCGACGTCACCGGCGTCACGGACGTCGAGGTCGCGAAGCGCGTCCGTTCGCAAGGCGAGGTGAGGCCGCGACCCGTCGTGGGCGAGGTAGTCGGTGGCGCGAATCGCCTGCGGACCGAACCGGGTGCCCGGGCGATGAGACGTACCGCCGTCGAACGGCGCACCGATGATCACGACGTCGGCGCCGGTCAGGCTGCTCTGGTCACCCAGATCACACGCCGGGACACCGAGGAAGGTGATATCGGGCCCGAACTGCGAGCCGTAGCGCGTCACAGGGCAGACCCTCTCGTGGCGGTGCGGGCCACGATCATGATCGCGAACGCCGGGCGGCGACGACCCTGGCGACGACGACGATCGCCAGGGACGCGACGAACATGATGGTGCCGATGACGTTGGCCTGGGCAGGGATGCCCCGGGTCGCGGACACGTAGACGAACTTGGGGAAGGTGTCGACGGCGCCGGAGTTGAAGTTGGTGATGATGAAGTCGTCGAAGCTCAGCGAGAAGGACAGCAGGGCGGCGGCACCGATCCCGGGCAGCAGCAGCGGAAAGGTCACCCGCCAGAAGGTGGCGATCCCGGAGGCGTACAGGTCGGCCGCCGCCTCTTCGAGTGCCGGGTCCAGGGTGGCGACTCGGGCCTTGACCGTGACCACGACGAAGCTGAGGCAGAACATCACATGGGCCACGACCACGGTCCAGAAGCCGAGCATGGCGCCGATGTTGAGGAACTGGGCGAGCAGCGAGGCTCCCAACACGACCTCGGGCGTCGCCATGGGCAGGAAGATCAAGAGGTTGGTCGCCGATCGGAACCGGAACCGGTACCGCACCAGCGCCATCGCAATCGCGGTGCCCAGGGCGCACGCGATCAGCGTGGCGACGACGCCGATCTCGATGCTGGTGACGACCGACGAGCACACCTCGGGGGCGCCACACGGATCGCGCCAGTTGTCCAGCGTGAACCCCTGCCACACGAGATTCGAGCGACCCGCGTCGTTGAACGAGAACGCGATCGTGTAGGCGACCGGAACGAACAGGTACCCCAGGGCCGCCACCGCAACGGCGGGCAGCACCCAGCCGCCACGCCGGAACCCGGTGATCACACCAGATCCTCGGTGCCGGAGCGACGGACGTAGGCGGCCACCATGAGCAGGATCGCCGCCATGAGGATGAACGACAGTGCTGCTGCGGTCGGGTAGTCGACCACCTGGAAGAACTGCGACTCGATGACGCTGCCGATCATCCGGCTGCCCGGATCGCCCAGCAGCGCCGCGTTGACGTAGTCCCCCGACGCCGGGATGAACGTCAACAGCGTCCCCGCCACCACACCCGGGATGGACAGCGGCCAGGTGACACGGGCGAACGTGGTCAGCGGTCCGGCGTACAGATCCTGACCGGCCTCCACCAGGCGCAGGTCGAGACGCTCCAGGCTGGCGTAGATGGGCAGCGTCATGAACGGCAGGAAGTTGTAGGTCAGTCCGGCGACCACCGCGAAGGCCGTGGCCGTCAATCGACCGTCCGACGGCAGGATCGCCAGCGTCTGCAACGTGGCGACCACCGGACCCTCGTCGGCCAGGATCTGACGCCAGGCGATGGTGCGCAGGATGAAGCTGGTGAAGAAGGGCGCGATCACCAGGACCAGCATGAATTGCGCGATGGTCGGTCGATTGCGGGCGCGCACGGCGATGACGTAGGCCAGCGGGTACCCGATGAGCAGCGCCAGTACGGTCGCGATCAGACCGAAGCCGAACGAGCGAAGGAAGATCGGCCAGTACTCGCGAAGCGCCTCGCCGTAGTTGGCCACTTCGAACCCGGGCTGGAACTGGCCGATGTCGCCCCCGGGGACCGGAACCTGCAGCGACGTGACGACCAGCACGGCAATGGGCGCCACGAAGAACACCGCCAGCCACAGCAGACCCGGACCCAGAAGCAGGTACGGCGTCCACCGCCCGCCCCGACGTGCCGTGGGCATCGTTCAGGCCGCCTCTCGCCCGGCGGTCAGGTCCTCGCCACCGGGCAGGCCGAACGTGTGGCCGACGGCCCACGTCACCCGGACCACGTCGCCCGGTCGATACACCGCGCCGGCGACGAGGTTCTGACTGAACACCGTCACCGGGGCCAGGCCGGCGACCTCGACCAGGTACTGAGTGCTCACGCCCGAGAACGAGACGTCCACGACGGTTCCGGGCCCCACCACGTTCATGTCCTCGCCCACCACGGGGTCGGCGTCGCCCTCGCCGCTTCCGGCCAGCAGCACAACCTTCTCGGGGCGGATGCCGACGATCATGGGACCGCTCGACACCTCGCTGCGATCCCGCGGCACCCAGACCGGGCCTGGCGCACCGGGCACGTCCACCGCGACGCGGTCACCGCCGGCGCTCGCTCCCGCAGTGCCCGCCAGCAGGTTCGACTGACCCAGGAAGTTGGCCACGAAGGCCGTCCGGGGCCGGTCGTACAGTTCTTCCGGCGGACCCAGCTGGTCGATCCGGCCCGCGTTCATCACGGCCACGGTGTCGGCCATCGTCATGGCCTCCTCCTGGTCGTGGGTGACGTGGATGAACGTCAGCCCGACCTCGGTCTGGATCCGCTTGAGCTCGACCTGCATCTGCCGTCGCAGCTTGAGGTCGAGCGCGCCCAACGGCTCGTCCAGCAACAGCAGGGCCGGGCGGTTGACGACGGCGCGCGCCAGGGCCACCCGCTGCTGCTGGCCACCGGACAGCTGTCCAGGACGACGATCCGCCGCATGGGCCAACTCGACCAGCTCGAGCGCCGCCCGCGCCTTGCCCAGCGGATCGGGAGTGCGCCGGCGCCGCAGTCCGAAGGCCACGTTGTCGAGGACTGACAGGTGCGGAAACAGGGCGTAACTCTGGAACACCGTGTTGACCGGCCGCTGGTGAGGTTGGGTACCCGTGACGTCGACCCCGCCGATCCGGATGGTGCCGGCCGTCGGACGTTCCAGGCCGGCGACCATCCGCAGCGTGGTGGTCTTGCCGCACCCGGACGGGCCGAGCAGCGCGAAGAACGACCCGGCAGGAACGGACAGGTCGAGATCGTCCACAGCCACCGCGGCGCCGAATGCCTTGGTCAGACCGGTGAGCTGCAAATCGGCGCCTGACGGGGTCGCGGGGGCCCCGGGCGCCCCGGCAGGAAACCAACAACATGAGGGACGCCACGCGGGACGGCGGGGCCACGGGCGCCGCCAGCGCCCGGGACGGCGCGACGGGGG
>JANNOG010000049.1:0-2168 GCA_031398915.1 Micrococcales bacterium
CCGGCTTGTCGGCCAGCCGCTCCGTCGGCACCTGCCCTGTTGTCTGGTCCACCCCGCCCATGACGCAGCTCCCTCGGTGCGCGGAACGCAGACTCGTCCCCACACCCCTAGGTAGGTGCTCTCACAGGGGGTGCTGTGACAAACGATCTTCGACTTTCGGTGCTCGCAGCACCTGTTGCCGGCCCGCGCCCGGGCCGGCCAGACCCCTTGCCCGCGACCACCGGCGCGGCCCTGGGCAGGTGGGCTGACCGGCCGCGCAGCGGACGGTCAGGTCACCTGACCATCAACTTGCTCGCCTTCCCGCAGGTTCGCCCGGCGGGGCGCGGCCACCGGTCTGGTGTGACGAAGCGCTGCAGTGACAGGGGGAGTCGGTCGATGCGTCGTGCATGAAGGTGCTGGCTCTGCGACGACCTGACGCCTGCTCGAGCTGTGCCAAGCCTCTGACCGCTGGCACGAAGGCTGCCTGGGACGCGGTGGAGCGACGGACCTACTGCCTGACGTGTTGTACGGACCCGACGGAGCCGCGCGCGCCGACCCCACAGCCGCCGAGGACGTAGCCATCGAGCGGCAGGGTGGTGGCGGGGTCTCCGCGCAGCGTGAGTACGACAAGCGCTCTGCACGCCGAGAGCAGCAGATCCGCCAGCAGCACCCGCGCCTCGGCGGGCTCCTCCTCGCTCTCAGCAAGGAGCCGGCGTCCACGCGCGTGTGGGCTCAGGGCGCGGCAGGGGAACGCGCCGTCGCGGCCAAACTGGACGAACTTGTCGGGGACCACGTCGCCGCCCTCCACGACAGGCTGCTGCGTCGTCCCGACGGGACGCTGTCCAGGGCGAACATCGACCACATCGCCGTGACGCCGTCCGGCGTCTGGGTGATCGACGCCAAAACACACCAGGGCTCGCTCGAGGTCCGCAGGAGCGGAGGCTTGTTCAGCCCCCGGGTGGAAGCGCTCTACATCAACGGCCGAGACCAGACGCGCCTGGTCCACGGCCTCCTCAAGCAGGTCGACGCCGTCCGCCACGAGCTGTCATCAGTCCAGGCGAGCATCGCCGTGCGGGGGGCCCTCTGCTTCGTCGGAACCGAGCTGCCGTGGTTCGGCAGCAGCAGCATCACGGACGTACCGCTCGTGGGGCGTCGCGGGCTCGCCAAGCTGCTGCTCCAGCCAGGCGACGTCGACACCAGCGATCGCCAGGCTGTCGCGGCGTTCCTCGATCAGCGGTTCCCGCCGGCCGCCTGACACAGGCTCGCACCGCCCTGCCTCAGGCCCGTCGGACGGCCCGACCAGGGCGAACGAGCAGAACGGCTCCCCTCTGTGTGAACCGCCCTGGGTTCGGTGGAGACTCGGGCTATTGGATTCCGACCCGTTCTGGGTCGGCCTGTTTCGGACGGTAGTGGGCGGCTTCGAACTCTGCGGGTGGGACGTCACCGAGGTAGCCGTGCAGGCGGCTGGTGTTGTGCCAGTGCACCCATCCCAGGGTCGCGAGCTCGACGTCCTCGACGGTCTTCCAGGGCGCGGTCCGGGCGGGTCCGCGGATGAGCTCGGCCTTGTAGTAGCCGTTGACGGTCTCGGCCAGGGCGTTGTCGTAGGAGTCACCGACGGTCCCGATCGAGGGGACGGCGCCGATCTCGGCGAGGCGCTCGCCGTAGCGGATGGACGTGAACTGACCGGGTTCAAGGGGTCGTTGCAACACCTGCTGCCTGCAGTGACCGTAGGTGCTCGTCGAGGGCTTCGGCGGGGGTCTTCCAGCCGAGGACTTTGCGGGGTCTGCTGTTGATGGCGGCCTGGACGGCGAGCAGGTCCTCGCTGGGCCATCGGGACAGGTCGGTGCCCTTGGGGAAGTACTGGCGCAGCAGGCCGTTGGTGTTCTCGTTCGTGCCGCGCTGCCAGGGCGAGTGAGGGTCGGCGAAGTAGACGGCGATCCCCGTGTCGATCTTGAACTGGGCGTGGGCGGAGAGCTCTTTGCCGCGGTCCCAGGTCAGCGACCGAAGCAGCTCGGCGGGCATCGTCGTCATCGTCGTGGTCAGGGCGTCCTTCATCGCGACGGCCCCGTAGCCACCCAGGGCAGGCCCGTTCTTCACCGGCGAGATGGTGCCGTGCCCGGGCAGCCGCGGCAGGTGGACCAACAGCGTGAAGCGGCTGCTGCGTTCGACCACAGTGCCGATCGCGGACC